>CAYPTY010000009.1:20643-112381 GCA_964413935.1 uncultured Balneolaceae bacterium
GGTGAATCATTTGAGAGTGAATTGAAGTCGCTCTGAAAATTAACCATGGGCATACGATCTGCAGGATCAAAACCCACTTCAGTTACATTTGGCTGATTGTTATTGGTTCTGCCAAAGAAATAAATTGAATTAAGTGAACCGGTCAGGCTTTGATCTATCGTAACCTGATAGGGTGAATCTGTAGACAATCCGAGATCACCCAGATTAAAAGATACAAGCTGGGGTGATGCTGGATCCGCACTGTTTCCGAATAAAACTTCGCAATCATCGGTATCCCCAAACTCATTTTTGCAGATCAATAAGTCGTCCACTCCATCCCCGTCCAGATCTTTGTTGGCGCGAATGGTTTCAAATTCCGTGATAGTTGGGGCGGTCTGAAGTTCAACCATTGAAGGTACATATGCCTCCCCATTGGAAGTAAATGAATACAAACTGGCTGATCCATTTCCCATCCAAATGAGTTCTGAGCTCCCATCCCCGTCTAAATCACCCGCGGAGTAAAACCGGTCTTCAAGTACCCGGTATTTATCGATTTCTCCTAAACTGCTATAGCTCTTGACCAGTGTTTTGTTGACTGGTTGCTCAAGATCAGACCTGAAATCAAAAAATGGCGAATAGTATATGACATAGTCCATTTTTCCATCTCCATCCAGATCTCCAGCCGGAAAACCCGGTTCTGCAGGATCAAAAAATCGTAAATCACTCTCATTCTGTATGGTTGAAAGCTGCAGAACAGGCTCAATGCCAATTATTGGAAGTTTCTGACTTTTGGCCTCATTAATTACCAAAATGGTCATCAATAGAACCAGTAAATGTTTTTTGTACCTCATAAATACCCCTCCGTTAGTTCAAATCAGCCTTAAAATGAACTCAGATCGAACCTAAAAGGCAAATGAGGCCGGTATTTTTAATTATTTGATAAGAAGCATTTTCATTGACTTAACAAAGCCATCTGCTTCTAACCGGTAGATATAAACCCCACTGGCCAGGTTCGAAGCGTTAAAGGGCACGGTCTGTAAACCTGCGGTCAGTCTTTCGTTATTCAGCAGGGTAGCTACTTCCTGTCCCAGAACATTGTAAATCCTCAGGGTTACATTTGACGCCACCGGCAATTCAAACTGAATATTGGTGGTGGGATTGAATGGATTGGGGTAGTTCTGCCGGAGCTCGAAGATGCCCGGCTGCTGGGTCTCTTCATTGGATACCTGAATTCCTGATCCGGGAGAATAAAAAAGTAACTTTGAGCTGATTACCCCATCCCGGTTATCGTACTGTTTTTCTACAACGATGTCCAGAATACCATCATTATTAAAGTCACCGGTTACCGGTTCCTCCAGGTTTTCGAGTCCGGAGCCGGTGGTATAGAATCCGGGTTCAGCCAGTTGGTAGGCTGGCAGGGAATCCGGTTCTGTGCCGCCCTCATAGATTACCGCATCCGGATAACCTGACTTGGCCCCCATGGCAAAGTACAGGTCCTGCTTAATTTCATTCCCGGTTGCGGGTAAAAAAGACAAAACGGCATCCCCGTAGAAAGAGGATAGGAATGATGGGAACTCGTTCTGGGAGTTAACATCAGAAGAGCGCACATATAAGCCGAAATCAAGCTCCGCATCCATATTTTCACCACCCCGAAACACCTGTATTGCCGGAGGTCGGGGAGCACCGGAAGCAAAGGTACCGACAACGGCCAGATCGCTGAAACCGTCCCCGTCGAAATCGCCCCCACTGAAATTATCTCCAAACTGATTGAGCATCTGCCCATCCTGTAATACCGGTCCCAGAAACTGAATCAACTGCAGGGTATCCGGATCACCTCCATCCGTAAATGCCTGGCCCGCATAAATGGCAACCGCTCCAGAAGTAGCTCCTGTGCGATCATATTCAACCAATCCAAATGCAAAATCGGTGAAACCATCTCCATTCACATCGCCTACACTCTTGGCATTTCTGCCGATATTGAGCACCTCACTTAGCCCGATCGGGAAATCCTCTCTTGGGAATACGATTGCGACGGGATCTCCCAGTCCGCTTTGGTCAGGTGAATAAATCCATCCCTGAAAATCATCATTGGAAGACCGCGGGGCATAGCTCACGAGTAATTCCTCCCCATCCTGCTTATCAATATCCCCGATGTTGTTCACTTCAAAACCAAAGGTATCTGATGAGCTGACATCAGCAAGCACCGAAAAGTTCTTCACTTCGGAAGGCGACAGAACATCCGGGTTGCTGGCCGAAGGATTATTCCACCAGGTGCCGGAAGCATCAGCTATATCGTATCCGAATGAATCGATGAAATTATCAGAACCCAGCAAAAAGGCTGGTCGATTACCCGGAGAGGTCCAGAATTCAGAGCGTTCGGTATCAATACGATTAGCCAGACCGTCAATCTGCCGGATAGGGAAATCAGCAAAGCTGTTGAGGAGGTTACCGGTGCCTTCGGATAGTTGCAGGTCTCTGCGAATCAGACGCTCGCCGTTATGGATCAAAATCGAGAGGTCGGGAATGAATTGACCGTTATCCAGAGCCTGATTTTCCAGAACACGGTACAGCTGAGCTACTTTGTTAATCTGATCTTCCAGGTCAGAAGTGAATTCATATTGCGGCGCTTGGTTTGTTTGCACCTTCAGAGCTGCTCTTCCTCTCTGCCCCCGGGAAGCTGCTTCGGCTCGCACATAAAAGGTACTCAAGGACTGATTTGTGGCTCGTATTTCGGAAAAAGGACGGGGAATAAAGGTGGTTTCTTCCTGAATCATTTCAGACTTAACAAAATCTTCCCGATCCGTTCGGTAATCGAAACGCAAAGTGAGCTTTCCGTCTTCCCATTCTGCAATTCCGTTATTTTCATTATCATCGCCACCTTCAAACACAAATTCGATAAGGCAATTGGTATCCAGAGTGTATGTGGTATCCACTTCAACAGAAGGTCCTGAATAATCAAGGTCAATCATTTCACAAACAGGATTGGTAGAATAGCTTTCAGCATAGGTTTCCAGTTCGAGTTCACGGTCATCCGATAGCAGGATTTCAAGTTCACCATCCTGATCGAGATCAAGCTGAAAATAGCGCCTCGGATTACTGGGAGTGAATGAAGCAGAGGAATAGCTTTGCTGCCAGCTTTGTTCGATTTCCCTTTCTGCAGTAATGTTCAGACCGGTAATGAGGCGATTGCTGTTGTCGTCTTTCGAGAAAACCAGGATATCTGTATTACTGTCATTGACCTTTTGATTGATAATAAACTCTGTGTCAAGAGATGTATTTAAGCCAAATTCGGTAAGCATGAATTGCTGGTATGAAACGCTGTTTATATCAGGTGCACCATAAATGACAAGGCAGTTGTCCTTTGAAAACGGGCCTGTACAAATGAAAACATCTTTTAGATTATCCTCATCGAAATCAGCAGCGAGGGCGTGATATTCAAAATCCGGGCTGAAGCTGATTGAGGTTGACTGTCTTTCATCGAAGTAGTGCTGATTCGGAGTATCCGAAAAGTTGAGGAAAACCAGCGTCTGGTTATCGCTAACCGCACCAAGCAACTGAATGCCATCATTGTTTAGATCACCCAGCGGAACAAAACGCTCATCAAAAACCCGATATTTTTGAATAGCCATATTAGCATCGTAGCTGATGATGACACTTTTCCATTGATTGATAAAATTTTCACCTGAGCTCACGGGTACGAGGGTTGTTTGAAGAAAATCCTCAACGCCGTCCTGATTCACATCTCCGATTGGATAACCGATATTGGCCGGATCAAAGAACCTGAGAGGATCCTCGCTTTCAACCAGACTTACATATCCGAATGGATTCACCAATTGAGGCTGTAAACCCTGGGCTTTTGTGATGGTGCTGCAAAATAAGGTTGTAAAAATGAGAAGGGGCAGAAGCTGTCGTTTCATAAGTCGTTTATTTTCTGACAGAAGAGAATAAAGAAAACGACGCTTTTAAAATATTAAGGCAAGATTAAATCAAACCTCCGGAGGCGTCTCCAGATACTTTTCATAGAGGTTGTGAATGTAGAGCATTAGCACTCCAAACACTGCTGAGGTGATAATGAGCACCACATTCAAAAGGCCGTCTGCGGAAAAGCTCAGTTTTACCAGGATGGTGGAAATCACAAAGCCCGAATTCCGGATCACTTTGTGAAATTTATCGGTATGAATGAAGGAAAAGAGCAGGATCAGCACATCGGTAAGTATCAGCACGGTAAAAAACTCATCGAAGAAAATGGTATTGATGTTGGAAAAGGAATCCAGCAGCTGGTCGAGAGATATAAAATTGGCATACACCCAGTGAATCAGACTGTAGCCGGCCATGAACAGAAATATGGGTACCAGGCCTATGCTCATCCCCTTTTTAATTTTGATGAAATTTTTGAGATCCTTTGAAAGAGGCTGTTGCTTTCGGTCTGCCGGTCGCTGTTTATTCAGCCAGTAGAACAGAAAAATCAGGAAAAAGAGCAGGATGGTGGCTACTACATCGTAGGTAAACTGCAGGTCATATTTCTGGCTGAACCAGTCGGAGGTAAGCTCCAGGTTGGCCAGATCCTTGAATATTCTGCGGATTTCAATCAGCATGATGATTTCATACTGCTTCCCGATGTAGCTGGTAGTGGATTGAGGCAGGAAATAAATCAGTAAATAAACCTCATACAGCAGAATGAATGAAAAAGGGGTATAAATAGCTGCTATGGGATTGGTGAGCAGCCGGGATACATTCTGGACCTGAATGATGTCAAAATCGATAAGAAATATGGCCAGTAAGTGAAGAATAAACCCGATAATGGCAATGGCGATGATAACCCGTTCGCTTTTCTCTTTGGTTTCTTCAGAAAGAAGGGCGTTGAAAAGTCGCTGTAAGAGGGTTTGAGTTGCCATGTACGCTTAACGGTTTGGCCTGTGGTGGCGTTCGGGGAGGGGATTCGTTATTCGTTATTCGTTATTCGTTATTCGGGTGAAAGTTTTGGGGATTGTTGGTATAAAAAAAGCCCCGGATTCAGTGAATCAGGGCTATTCATATTTCTGCAGAGAGAGGAATTCTCCCGAAGGGATGCCTTTAGTAGAACCCTCGATACCCGTTTCGGGGTATAAATAAAACCAGCAATTGCGGAGAGAGAGGGATTCGAACCCTCGATACCCGTTTCGGGGTATACTCCCTTAGCAGGGGAGCGCTTTCAGCCACTCAGCCATCTCTCCGTTTTTTGGAGAACTGCAAATATACGGTTAATGCTCTTTCCTATGCAATGCTTAATCTTGAAAGGATTTAATCTTCCACGATATAAATCTGAGGCAGATTTCTTCCTTCCTGGGCATAATCCAGGCCGTAGCCCAGCACAAATTTATTCGGGATTTCAAACCCCACATAGTGCAGATCCACATCATGAACCGTGGCTTCTTTTTTGTGCAAAAGGGTGACCACAGTCACTGATTCCGGTTTACTTTTGGAAACTTTGTCGACCAGGTATTTCATGGAAAGGCCGGTATCCACAATATCTTCCACCAGCACCACATGCCGGCCTTCAATCTTGGCATCGATCTCTTTGAGCTCAGTTACCTGACCACTGGATACTTTTTCATCCCCATAACTGCTCAGCTTCATGAAATCCACCTCGCAGGGTATGCTAATGTATCGAAGTAAATCGGCCATAAAAATAAAGGCTCCATTCAGTACACCAATAAAAATCGGTTTTTTGCCCTCCATCTCTTTGTCGATCTGCTTGCCCATCAGTGACAGGCGGGCCTGAATCTGTTCGTAGTTTATGAATTCACTAAACCAGAGATCTTTGCATTGAATACGGCTTGGTAGATCGGCTTTCATTTTGACTTGATAACTAGGTAGTTCTCTGTTTGTTCGCTCACTTTAACGTGATCAGCAATGGCCCCGATTTTAGATTTTCCCGAGTATTCCGGAAAAATGACGGCATAGATAGTACCATCTGCACTGCTCAAAACCAAAGTTTTTTCCTTTTCTGACGGGGGGATCTTCTGATCAGTGAGCAAATCGGCAATGGTTTTACTTCCTTTCATTCCAAGAGGGCTGAACCGGTCACCCTTACGACGATTTCGAAGTTCAAGCGGAAAGGAAAGTTTATCATAATCCAGGCAAAGTGCGGGCGGCTGATGATAGAACTGGCTTCGGCTGAGTATGATATGATCGATAAAGTATTCATGGCTTATGCCACCTTCGGCAAGCTTTACATGAAATGCATCTGCTTCAGACTGAAGCGTCAGGTAATTTCGGTCTGCTGTTAATTTGATGTCTCCTTTAATCTGAAGTGATTTTCCGGTCTGCAATTCCTTCCACTTAGATAACTCTTCAAGCATACCCCGGCTGAGTTTCAGGGCTCCTTCCCTCTCTACCAGCTTTTTGATCAGCGCCAGCTGCAGATGATCACTGAATGCCTCCAGTTTTCGTTTATTTATCCGGGAAGTACCTTCCGTGATTTCATCCAGCACAAAAGACAGCAGTTCTTTATTCTGCTTACCGAAATCCTGCAGATTCAGAACATTTTCCTTCCATCCGGGAAACAGTTCCTTAAGCTGTTCATCCATAATGAGGCGGATGAAGTTGCGCGCATATTTAGATTCCCTGTTACTGCTGTCATCCCGAAAAGGAACCGCTCTGGATTCGGCATAATCCCGGATTTGTTTTCGAGAGAATGGCAATAAGGGCCGAAAAATGCCGGTTTCAGAGAGAACCGGCATACCTTTCCAGGTCTCAGGAGCGCTTCCCCGAAATATTTTCTGAAGGATGGTTTCCACCTGGTCATCCTGATGATGTGCAGTGATTACAGCCCTCCCTCTTACTTCCCTACGAATTTCTTCAAATATCCTGTAGCGTTCTTTGCGGGCCCAAAGCTGCAGGTTACCGTTTTCTTCTTCATCATAACGGAGCCTTAGGCTCTGGCAGCTGAATCCCCACTCAAATGCTAATTGCTCTACCAGCTCCTGATCCAGGTCAGATTCTTCCCCGCGCAGCCCGTAATTCACATGCACAATATCAGCACTGATCTGCAGGCGGTGCAGGTCATACATCAGTACCATGGAATCCAGTCCACCGCTGATTCCGGCTACAAAATGATCGTTCTTACTGAAGTGCTCCCCGAACAGCTGCTTCAGGGATTGCTCAAAGCTGTTTAACGCGGATTTGCTCATGCGAAAAAGTATCCACTTCCAATTGCTTATTCAAGATACGAAGATGTCCGCGTTCATCGATTCCAAGTAATTTAAATTCCCCATCCAGCCAATCATCATTAACGCTGATCCTCACCATTTCCCCGAATCCAAGGATTTTTTTGTTGATGGAAAGAATCAGTTCCGTTTCATGCTGGGTCCACCGGCGATAGGCATATTCAAACCGATTGCAAAGATCAGCAAGCAATTGTTCCCGGTTAAATGCTTTCCCTGTCAGCTGTTGAAGAGATGTGGCAGCTCCGGAAAGATCATCCGGAAAATGTTGCTGGTTTACATTTAAACCCAGCCCGACAATCAACCTGTTCAATGTTGATCCGGAATAAATACTCTCAGTCAAAAACCCGGCTATTTTTTGATCTCCTGCCATAACATCGTTTGGCCATTTTATATGTGCCGGGGTACCGGTTGTATCTTCAATCAACTCTGTAAGTGCCAAAGCAAAAGCAAGGGTCAGCACATGAAGGCTATGAGCATGAACCGGCTTGAAGAGCATGGAAAAAGTTAAATTGGCCTCCGGTTCGGATATCCAGCTTCGGCTGTACTGCCCCCTTCCGGCAGTCTGGCGATCGCACATGAGCAGCTGACCATGTGAATTATGCTCGTCCGGCCAGTTTTTCAGCTTTGTATTTGTGGAGGGGAGTTCCTCAAAAAAGAAAAAGCTGCGTCCCAGCCAGGAGGCAGCTAATTCTTTTTGAAATTGTTCCTGATTAAACAATCGGTCGGACCTTAGTCACCGATTTTAACTACGGAGTTTTCAGTGCCAAATTCATTGGCAACATACTCGTCAGCGGATTCATCGTTTTCCCAACGCTCACCGTCAACAAAGTACTTGAATGCATATTCCGTATTTGGCTTGAGGCGAAGCTGAGTAGTCCAGCTGCCGTTTTTCTTTACAAGTCTGGTTGCAGAAGTATCCCAGTCGTTGAATTGTCCCGCAAGGGTCACTTCCTTTTCAGCCCATTCAGCAGGTACACTGAAGGTCACCTTACATACTGTTCTTTTAGGAGTGAATTCTTTCTTAATCATGGTAAGTGGCTTTGCTCATTTTACTCTGTGAATTTCTAATATACCGTTATAATTTAATCTCTTCAATGATTTTGCAATAAGAATTAATATTATGATATTGTTAACAATTAACTTATTTAGGTTTTAAGAATTACAATAAAACATTAGTTTAAAGTGTAAACGCTTTCATGATTAGCAAATAAACTCAGCCTGAAAGTAGGCTCAATTAATTAAACCGGGCTAATTTGGCTTTCATGCTATCGATATACTCGATTCTGGTAGGATTTTGCCCATTCAGCATGGCCAGATAGAGGCTTACCCAGTCTACAAGCTGCACCAAAGAGAAGATTCTGCAGAGTTTTGATTCTCCTTCCGTTTCCAGAATAGTGATGCTTTTCGCATCCTCCTTAACCAGCTCCCTGAATACTTCCATTCTGAAATTAACCCTCCTGTTATCATCCCGATCGGTAAGAAATATCACAGCGAGTTTATCCTTCAGATGTGGCGTGTACTCCCAGCCGATGATCTCATTATGATTCATCTCAGGGAATACATTGCCATAAACTAGAACCTTGGCATTTTCTTCCAGTTGTCCTCGCCAGCGTGTGTTTACAGCCTCCAGCAGGGTGCCGTCGGAGTAAACAATCGGGAGGGTATCTTTAAGTTTCTCGGCCAGTTCCATCGCCGGGTTACCGCTGAGATCGCTGTACTGCTCTGCTTTGCGACTAAGCAGCTCATGGGTTTCATCGAGAACTTCTTCACCTTCATCAAGGATCCCCAGAACGGTCATAATGCGAAAAAGGGGAACAAAGGAATATCCAAGTGCTGCTCTTGGGGGGAGGCCGCCCGGTATCTGTATGTAATCAAATTGGTGTTTCTCAGCCAGTTCCCTGACTCTTCCACCGGAGGTAACGCAGACAATCTGAGCACCGCTTTTTATAGCCTGTTCCAGCGCGGTTACCGTTTCTTCGGTGTTTCCGGAATAACTGCAGGTAATGAAGAGGGTGTGTTCGCCAACCCAGTTCGGGATATCATAATGCCTAACCACCTGCATGGGATATGGACTGTTGTTTGCGGCATAGGATGAAGCAATAGTGGCTCCTATGGCTGAGCCTCCCATCCCGGCAAAACAGATATTCTGAATGCGGCTTTTATCAATATTCAGTTTAAGCTTGTCCGTTGCGTCGGCAATTTCTTTCCACTGTTTGGGGAAGTCCAGCATGAGCTGACGCATATTCTCTGTATCGTACTTTTTAAAGTGTTCTTCCGTCATTATTAATCCCACTTTCGAAAAACTTCTTTGATTTCTTTTGCTGTTTTTTTGGAGCGAACAAGATCGGAAAATTCCTGTAATTCGCTCATGGTTTTTTTAACCAGCAGTGACTTCACTTTAGGTATCTTTGCGGGATTCATACTCAGCTCAAAAATCCCCATTCCCAGCAAAACAGCAGCCGATTTGGGATCACCGGCTAGTTCACCACAAACAGAAACGGGGGTATTGGTTTTTTCCGCAGCCTCCATCAGAATACTGAGCATTCTCCAGACGGCAGGATCGCGCTGATCGTATAAATCACCCGTAAATTCATTGCTTCGATCAACGGCCAGGGTGTATTGAGTAAGATCATTTGTACCGACACTGAAAAAGCTGGCATATTCCGCAAAACTTTCAGCCATCATCACGGAACTGGGGACTTCGATCATAATTCCCAGACTGATCTGCTCATCCAGATCTTGTCCTTCGTCCTTGATTTCCTCGATTACCTCAGCCATTACAGCCCGTAAACGCTGGATTTCTTCTATGGTGGAAATCATAGGAGCCAACAGCCGGATGCGACCTTTGAATTTGGCTGATACCTTGTAAATCGCACGGAGCTGATTTCTGAGGGTAAATTTTTCACTGAGTAAAACCCTGATCCCTCTCCAGCCCAGCCCGGGGTTCGGTTCATTCAGCGCCCGGGCCATAAATTTGTCTCCGCCTACGTCAAATAAACGGATGGTACAGATTCCTTTCGTTGCTGAAAGGATTTCCTTATAGAATTCGATCTGCTTTTCCTCGTGATCCCCGTCTCTGCGCTCGAATAAAAGGGCTTCTGTTCTAAGCAAACCGATGCCCTCAGCCTTGTATTTTCGGAATGCATTCAGTTCAGAGGAGAATTCCAGATTGGCATAAAGGGCAAACTTTTGACCACTGGCCGTTTCAGAAGCTTTTTTCAGAATCTGGCTTAGTTTGCGCTCCTGTCGCTCAATCAGGGATACTTTTTTCTTAAACTGATTCTGAATGATTTCATCCGGATTGACCCACACATCGCCCGGCTCGGAATCAATGATCAGCAGATCTCCATCCTGAATATCCCTTCCTGCATTTTTAATACCGATCACCATCGGAATACTGAATGACTGAGCCAGGATGGAGGCATGGGAGTTGATGCCCCCTTTGGTCAGAATCAGGCCTTTCAAACCCCGGCCTGCCATACTGATGAGGTCTACCGGACCAATGTCTTCAGCAATGAGAATGGCTTCTTTATGCAGCTCAAATTCAGAAACCCGATTGCATACAACATTGATGAGCCGGTCGCGCACTTCTTCAAGGTCAACCACTCGACTCTTAAACATGGCAGAGCCGCTGTCTTTCAATAGCTCGATGAATACATTAAAAGCCTCATAAATGGCATAATCTGCTGAAAACTTTTTCCGGTCGATGAGGCTGAGAACGCGCTCTTCAATTTCAACATCGGTAAGAATCTGTTCATAGGTATGAATGATCTCACGGTCCAGTTCAACCTTGCTTTCATCCTGAAGTTTTATGAAATGCTTTCTCAGCTTTTCACGCCCATCCCTGAATAGCTGTTTGTGATCGTTCGTCTGGGAAGATGAAATGTGCACCGGATTCTCGTAGACCACTCCTTTACGGAAATGCTGGGCAATACCGGTTCCGATACCGGGACTGGCACAGAGTCCCTTAACCACTCTGTCTCTCTGCCTGAGACTATCCATTAAAAATCCTGATTAAATTTCCTGGTCTTCGTGTATTTCAAATTTTTTATCCACCAGGTCAACAACGGTTTTCATCGCTTCATCCTCATCCACACCTTCAAATTCGAAATCCAGAACGGCTCCGAATTCGGCTGCCAGCGTCATTACACCCAGAATGCTTTTACCATTCACCCGATATCCATTCAGATAGATGGAAAATTCGGACTGAAACTGACTCGCAACTTTGACGAGTGTTGCAGAAGGGCGCGCATGCAGTCCGGCCGGATTTTTTATGGTCACCTGTTGTCTAATCATTGTGGCTGAGGCACTTAAATAATTGGTTTAAATCTAATTGAATAATCGGTGCAAACAAATTGCATGCAATATGCTTAATATAATAATTGTAATTTTTAGCGATTTAACGCAAAACAGAGAATAATTAATTATGTCAGTAACCAACGACGAAGTTCGTTATGTAGCCAATCTGGCCCGGCTGCAGTTTAGTGATGAAGAAATCGAATCACTGGCCGGAGACATGAATAAAATCCTGGAATACATGGAGCTGCTGAATGAAGTGGATACTTCTGATGTGGAACCGCTGGACCATGTCATTGAACTGGAATCCCGCTTCCGGACGGATAAAGCCGGTGAACCTCTCAGCCATGAGGATGCAATGAAAAACGCCCCGGATGCCGATTCCGATTACTTCCGTGTGCCCCGGGTGATTGAATAAACCTACCTCAATACAAAATTGATCATGGATTTCTTTCCAAAATTAAAACCGCTTCAGCAGCATGCGCTGGTGCTGTTCGTAATCCTTATCCTGCCGGTAATTCTTTTTAATCAGACCAGTGTTGGTGGCAAACGGTTTCTGGGATCTGATACCGTGCAATGGCGTGCCATGGCTGAGGCAGGAATAGAATACACCGAACGAACCGGTGAACCGGCGCTCTGGACGCCCAACATGTTTGCCGGTATGCCAACATACACCATCAGCGCCATCAAAGTGGTTCCGCATATCGATACTATGCTGAGTACCGTACTTAGTTCAATTTTTCCGGCATTCTGGTTCTGGATTCTGATGGGGGGTATTTATCTGTTGCTCATTCAGATGAAACTGAATAAGCTGAGTGCCCTTGCAGGCTCGGTCATTTTCGGGCTTACAACATACATCCCGGTTTTCGTGGCTGCGGGACACAATTCAAAGCTGATTACTTTGGCTTTTATTCCCTGGGTCATTCTGGGCTACTGGATGACCATGCATCACAAAAAGAAACTGGCCGGTCTGGTTCTCTTTTCCATTGCCCTGACCCTTGAATTCAGGGCTGGCCATCCACAGATCACCTACTATTTTGTTTATCTGCTCTTTGCACTCTGGATTTTCGATGGGATCCGCGCTTACAAAGGCAAAGCCATCAAAGACTGGGGTGTGGCCACCGGTTTGCTCTCCATCGGAACCATTCTGGGTCTCACCGGAAATGCCGGTCATTACTGGCGACTGGCTGAATATTCCTCCCTGAGCATCCGGGGCGGATCCGCACTGAGTACAGCTACCACCGGCGGACTGGATACCGGTTATGCCTTTAACTGGAGTCAGGGCATCGCGGAAACTTTGACCTTTTTCATTCCGAATCTATTTGGCGGAGCTTCTCCGGATTACTGGGGTGATAAAGCCTTCACCAGCGGCCCACATTATCTGGGGGCTATCATCTTGCCCTTGATTCTGCTTGCACTCATTAAAAACCGAAAACCTATCGTACTCCTTTTTTCCGGAGTTGGTTTACTGTCTGTCTTTTTTGCCTGGGGAAGCAATCTGCTCTGGTTCAACGAACTGGCCTTCAATGTACTGCCCTTCTTTAACAAATTTCGTGTTCCCGAAACCTGGCTGATCCTGAGTGCTTTCTGCTTTATGGTGACGGCGGTGTACGGCCTTGATTGGCTGGTGGAGCAGGTGAAGGCAAAGAAAGGCCTTAAACTGATGGATTTTGCCCTGCCCTTCGGGCTGGCACTTGTTTTTGGAATAGTTGTTTTTGCCGGGAGTGATTCATTATTCAGTTACACCAAAAGTGGAGAGCAGCAACAGATAGCTCAGCAGATTGCAGCTCAGAATAATCTGCCTCCCCAGAACCCACAGGTGCAGGCACGGGCAAGACAATATGTAAATCAGGAATTGGTTCCAGGCCGGGCGGAAAAAACCAAAAGTGACGCTCTCCGCTTTGTACTGATTTTGTCTGCTGCTACCGCGCTGGTTTATTTCTTTTTCCGCGGCCAGCTGTCCTATTCGGTATTCATGAGCCTTGTGATTCTGCTGATTGCCGGTGATCTCATCCTGGTGGATAAACGCTACACGGCCGAGGCTCAACGGGTGGATGAGGAAATCGATCTGAGCCAGGCTATTGAGCGACAAAAATCACAGGCAGATGAATTCGTGATGGAAAACAACGGCTCGGATCAGGCTTATCCTTACCGAACCCTGAATTTGGAGCGCAATACCTTCAATTCGGCCACCGCATCCTATTTTTATCCCACTGTTGGTGGATACAATGGGGCAAAGCTGAGCATTTTCCAGGATCTGCTGGATGAAAATGCCCTTTTCCCCGGAGGCAACAATCTGAATTTCAAGCTACTAGGGTCGCTTAACACCCGATTTATTATCGCCAGGGCTGGTTTCCAGGCTCCGCAACTGAATCCGGTATTCTCAGCAGGTGGCATTTCCGTTTATGAGAACATGGAAGTGCTGCCAAAAGCCTTTTTTGTAGATTCACTGGTGTATGCTGAAAGCAATCGGGAAGCCTACAATGAAATCTCCAAAGCCGGATTCGAGCCGGCAACATATGCAGTGGTTCAGTCATCCGATGAACTCCCCGCCTCTGCCGACAGCACTGCCTCCGCAGAAGTCACGGTGTATGATAATCACACCATCGAAATACAAAGCAGCCGCAGTACCGATGGCTTTTTGGTGATCGGTGAAATTTATTATCCCAAAGGCTGGAAGGCTTATCTGGATGGAGAAGAAATTGCAATCATTAAAACCAATTATGCCTTAAGAGGGGTGGAAGTGCCGGCCGGTGATCATACTTTGAGAATGGAATTCAAACCAGACTCTTTTGTAATCGGATCTAAAATCGACTGGGCATCCAATCTGATACAATTCGGCTTACTGGGTTTCCTGATCGTGAGCTTAGTCCGAAACCGTTCTTCATCTGAGGATGAGGACAGTCCGCAGGATGAAGCCTAAGGTTCTCATAATTACCTATTACTGGCCACCCAGCGGAGGCTCAGGGGTTCAGCGCTGGCTGAAATTCGCCAAATACCTGCGGGATTTTGGCTGGGAACCGATCATTTATACTCCGGAAAATCCGGAGCGACCGGCCATCGATCCATCGCTTGAAAAAGAAGTTCCCGCTGATCTTGAAGTGATCAAAACACCCATCCTGGAACCACACTCCATTTACAAGAAACTGGCCGGCATCCGGGAAGACAGCAATATTGCATCCGGTATGGCTTCATCCGGGAAGCAAAACAACCTGATCAAGAAAATCGGGATGTGGGTACGCGGAAATGTATTCATCCCAGACGCACGGGTATTATGGATCAAACCATCTGCAGAATACCTTGAAAAATATCTAAGGGATCATCCGGTTGATGCGATTGTGTCTACCGGTCCGCCCCATTCCATGCATATGATTGCCAAGCGGGTGAGTGAGTCCGCCGGCATCCCCTGGCTGGCCGACTTCCGGGATCCATGGACCAATATTGATTTTGTTGATGAACTTCGGCTTACACCCTTTGGCCGTGCCCGGCATGAACGAATGGAGGCTGAGGTACTCAAAAGAGCCGATGCCGTTGTAGCCGTTACCCCAACCATGGCAAGAGAACTGGCTGAAGTCCGTGGATCCCAAGTGCAGGTGATCACCAATGGTTATGACCATGAAGATTTTGAAGGCATGGAAGCTCAGAATCCCGAGATGTTTACCCTGCTGCATATCGGAACCATGAATGAAGCCCGTAATCCGGACATTCTGTGGAAGTGCCTGAAAGACCTCAAAGGCGAGGTTCCCGGCTTCAGCGGGCATTTTAAGCTGAAGTTAATCGGTTCGGTCGATGCAGGCGTGAACGAAAGCATCCATCGTGATGGACTTGAAGATGAGGTGGAAATATCCCCTTACATCCCACATGATCAGATTGTGCAAGCCCAGCTGCATGCCTCAGCATTGCTTTTGCTGGTTAATGACGCACCCAATGCCTATCTGCTGTATCAGGGTAAATTGTTTGAATATCTGGCCAGCGGTAAACCCATTGTTGCCATCGGCCCGGAAAAAGGCGATACCCCAAATTTGCTGCATGAACTGGGCTACGCCCACTACACGCCTTTTGGTGATCGCATAGGCCTCCGGAAATCCATTTTACAGCTTTTTGAACAGCATCAGCAAGGTAAATTAACCAAACATGATATCCGCAAGGTTGAAAAATACTCCAGAAAGAATCTATGCGGGGAGATGGCTGGTTTATTGAATCAAATCAGTAGTCCATCAGCCTAAGCGACTGTATTTACCGATCAGGTCTTTTACGGTATGATCCCAGTTGTATTTATCCAGTACCGCTTTTCTTCCTGACTCTCCCATTTCCTTTCTTTTTTCAGGGGAAGCGATCAACTCTTTCAAGCCTTCTGCCAGCGCATCAGCATCCCCTGAAGGGTAAATAAAACCGGCCCCTGTTTCGTGCACAATCCTTTCGATGGGTACACAGTTGGTGCTGACTACCGGCTTGGAGCAATACATGTACTGAAACAGCTTATGCGGGATTGTGGTATCGGTGTGTTTGTTTTTTACATGCGGAATCAGGCAGATATCACTGCTTTCGATGTAGGAACGCACTTTTGCCAGCGGTTGCCATCCCTCAAAAGAAACGCGGCCGGTAATACCCAACTCATTCACTTTTTCTTCGGTTTCTCTTCGGGTACGACCATCACCTACAAGCATCAGGCGGAAATCGAGGCCGGAATCGTCCAGTTTTTTGACGGCCCCGATCAGATGTTCCAACCCGCGGTGTGAATCAAATCCACCGATATAGGTAAGCAGAACCTCGTCATTTTGCCTTAACTGACGCTCCGTTTCCCGTTCATATGTATCGAAGTCGGCTGTGTTCAGGGTGTTGGGGGTTACCGTCATTTTTTCTTCAGGGATGCCCAGTTTCTTAAGTCTGTCCCGATTCTCTTCTATTACTGTGATGACCAGATCAGAAGCTTTCAGCCATTCTTCTTCCAGTTTTTTCCATTTTTTCAGGGAAACAAACCACTTCCCCGGAGGCCTTGTACTCCAGGCATAATATTGAACCGCTGCCACATAATTTTCATGAAGATCCACGACAAGAGGCAATCCGGTTTTCTTCGCTGCTCTCACACCCCCTCCTGCCAGATACAGATCGTGAACATGGATGGCATCGAATTCACCCTCCTCAACAACCTGCGCAATAACATTACCGAGATACCAGGAATAGACCGGAAAAAAGGTGAGGAGTCCGCGCATTTTTTCCCGGTAATTGTTCTTCAGCTTATGTCGGATCAGGCTGATGCCTTTGTAGCTTTCATGCTCCGGTTTGTCTGCATCATCAATCACCAGCAGGCTGACTTTGTGTCCCGCATTCATTAGGGATTCTGCCTCATTTTCTACCCGGATATCACTGGGAAAGCGGTGATCCAGCACCATCAAAATATTCATAAATGTGATTGGTTGAATTTCTATTTTGCTGCGCGACGACCGAAAGTAACCTTTTTTTATGACCGATCTTAGTCACATCACCCATCAACCATTTAGGCGAAGATATCAGCGAAGCCTCGATTTTGTGGCTCAACCGACGAATGGGGATGAAAGCATTATTGACATCGGTGCCCCAAATGCATTTTCAGTAATACTCTCTAAATCAGGGTTCAGTCCGGAAAAGGCAATCGATGGGAATCCATTGCTGCAGACATTTATATCACGATATTTCATCGTGGAAGCCCGCAGCTGAGATGGGAATCATTGTCCGACAGAGTATTTACAATTCCATTTTTTCCTACGCGGGAATCATTCTGGGATTCATAACCACCGTAAAACTTTTTCCGAGTATGATGTCGGAGGATCAGTATGGTTTGACCAGAGCCATGTTGTCTATCATGCTCATCAGCTCTCAAATTGCCCTGCTGGGAAGTCCCTCCTCTATTATCCGTTTCTTTCCGGCAATCAAACAGGAGAGCAGTGACCCCAGGAAATCCTACCCTGTGTTTTTGGTTGGGCCCATGATTGGATCTACATTGATTCTTGCCGTCTTTCTTTTATTCAAAAACACCATTCTGTCCTTTTTTCTGGAAAGGTCTCCACTCATTGGTGAATACTACTTCCTGATACTCCTCCTGATTTTTGGATATTCGTTTTTCCAGCTTCTTGATCACTACATCAAGGCTTTTTTCAGTACTACTTTTGCTACTTTTCTGCTTGAGGTAAGCCTGCGCCTGATCATCATTGCCGACCTCATCCTCTTTTATTTCGATGTGATCAGTTTCGACACTTTTGTGCTGATCTTTGCTGCAAATTACCTCTTTCAGCTACTGATTTTGCTGGCTTATGCACTAAAAAACAGGATTTTCAGCCTGATTCCTTCCTTTGAAAATGTAAATCAGCAATCGGTGCGGGAAATCCTGGTCTATGGTTCCTATTCCTTTCTGGGCGGAGTAGCCATTATTCTGGTTGGTAATATCGACATGCTGATGATTTCTTCCCTCATCGGCCTGGATAATACCGCCATTTATGCGGTTGCGCTGTACGTAGCGGCTGTGATCGGTATACCCAAAAGAGCGGTACAGAAAATCTCATTCCCCATCATTGCGGATTCCTTCAAAAACGGGGACATGGATAACGTGGAACAGATTTACCGTAAATCCAGCCTGAATCAGCTGCTGATAGGCCTGCTCATTTACATTGGCGTATGGGCCAATATGGACAATCTGTATGCTTTGCTGCCTGAAAACTATGCCAACGGAAGCCTGGTCATTTTGCTGATCGGAGCCGCCAACCTGGTTGACCTCTCAGCCGGTTCTAACCGGGCGATCCTTCAGGCTTCTCAGTATTTTCGATTTGATCTGTATGCTAATCTGATGCTGGTGATTCTGGCTTTTTTCCTGAACCTTTATTTCATACCCATTTACGGCATTGTGGGAGCGGCTATCGCAACTACCGTATCGATTATCCTCTATAACCTGCTTAAAATTATTTATGTAAAGCTGCGCCTCGGGCTGCAGCCCTATTCCCTGAAAGTGTTTGGAGTTATCCTGATCGCTGCTCTGGTCTACGGCCTTTCCCTTCTGATCCCCAAACTTTCGCTATATGCGGATATCCTGATTCGGTCAGCTGCCATGGCCTTGATTTATGGCACCTTGATTCTTGCTTTTCGCCTGTCGGATGAGGTTCATGACCTGTTCCTGAAAGTGCTTCGAAAAGCCGGGATCCGGAAGGCCTGAGCCGATCAAAGTCTGATTTTAAGCCGCATCCCTCTTATCTTCCACCCACAATCAAAATAAGGATACATGGCGCAGGCAAAATACACTACCCATCACGGAATGGTTGATATCCTTCCGGATGAAAGCCCCAGATGGAGGGCACTGGAGAACATCATTCACGAACAGGCAAATCAATTTAATTTCGAGGAGATCCGGACGCCCATCATGGAACAGACCGAGCTCATCGTTCGGGGTCTGGGTCAGCTTACCGATATTGTTTCGAAAGAGACTTTCGCATTCAGCCGGGGTGAGGACAATTACATCCTGCGCCCGGAATGTACCGCTCCGGTTGTGCGCGCATTTGTGGAACACCATCTGGATCAGCGGGGCGGAACACAGAAGCTGTATTATATCGGACCTATGTTCAGAGCAGAACGTCCCCAGAAAGGCCGGCAGCGGCAGTTCCATCAGTTTGGCGTTGAGCTGATCGGTACCGACAGTCCTCTGGCCGATGTGGAAACCATCGCTTTCATGATTTCCATTTATGATCGCATCGGCATAAAAAATACCACCCTGAAAATAAACTCAGTCGGTGATCCTGAAAGTCGAGAGCGTTACAAAGAAGCGCTCAAAGATTATCTGCGCCCCAACCTGGGTAAACTGAGTGAAATCTCGCAGAAGCGATTTGAAAGCAACCCCATGCGCATCCTGGATTCCAAGGAACCCGAAGATCAGCCTTTCATCGAAGAAGCTCCGTTTATCACCGATTTCCTGAATGAGGAAACTGCAAGACACTATCAGGGGGTGCTGGCTCATCTGAAAAATTTGGGCATCAAATATGAAGAAGATCCTTATCTGGTACGCGGACTGGATTATTATACCCGAACCGCTTTTGAGCTGGTCAGCCCGGATCTGGGATCGCAGGATTCTCTGGCTGGCGGCGGTCGTTATGATCTGCTGATCGAAGAAATAGGCGGACAGCCGACTCCGGCCGTTGGTTTTGCCGCCGGCATGGAACGACTATTCATTGCCTGTGAAGAACTTGGAATTTCACTGGGCGAAGATTCTTCTGTTGATGTGTACATCGTCACTTTCGGGGATACTGCCCGCAACTGGGCCATGTCATTTTTACCTGAACTGAGAGCAGCCGGTATCTCTGCCACCCTTGATTTTCAGGGCCGCTCCATGAAGGCACAAATGAAAGATGCCAACCGGAAAAATGCGCGTTATACGCTCATTGTCGGTGATAATGAACTTGAAAAAGATTTGTATGTACTTCGTGATATGGAGGCCAGTGAAGAAGAAAACCTCAATCGTGAGGGCATCCTGAAGAAGCTGTCTTAAACCACGTCGGGCACATCCTTGTTTTTACGGTAACGAAAAGTGTTAATCGCGAGAATGATGACCGTGAGAGCTGAGATCGGAATCACAAAGTACAGCATGCTCACATTGATCACCGGTAAATACTCGAAATTGATGGAGTCCAGCACCAGGTAGGTTATATAGGCCGCATAATATACCAGAAAGAAGACGCCCTCCCAGCGATCAATTCCGTAACCTCTATAGAAGATAGGTAAACAGGCCAGGCTCACAGCCAGCATCACCGGAATATCAAATTCAATGGCCGTCATGCTTACCTCAACTCCGCTGGAAGAAGTTAAACCGGTCACTCCCAGTACCAGCAGCAGGTTGAAGATATTGGATCCCACAATATTACCAACGGCCAGATTGCGTTCTCCTTTAATGGATGCCGCAACCGATGTGGCCAGTTCCGGCAATGAGGTTCCGATGGAAACAATGGTCAGGCCAATAATCAGCTCACTTACTCCCCACATTTTTGCCAGCTCAACCGCATTCACAACCAGCAGATCGGATCCGTAAACTAGCAGTGCCAGCCCGATAAAGAAATAGAGAATGTTAAAAAAGTAGGCCCGAAAACTCTTTACTACCACCAGCTCGTCCAGGTCATCATCATACTCAGCATCCCGGATTTTCTTTTCCCTGCGTTCGTTAATAATCAGATAGGCCAGATAAACTCCAAGCGTAGAGATCAGAATCACACTTTCCAGCACGCTCACGACCCCGTTGCGTGAAAGCAGATACATCAGCAGAGTTATACCGATCATTATGGGTACGTCAATACGAACCAGTTTGCGTGATACGATCATGGGACTGAGCGCCGCCGAAAGTCCAAGTACCAGCAGAATATTGGATATGTTTGAACCCACAATATTGCCGATAACAATATCCGCACTTCCGATGAGGGCCGCATTCACACTCACCGCTACTTCGGGTGCACTTGTGCCGAAAGCTACTACGGTAAGACCAACGATGAGTGGCGAAATACCCAGCATGAGTGACAGCTTCTGAGCACTGCGAACCAGAATTTCGGCACCACCGGAGAGTAAAACGAGACCAACAAAAAATAAAGCAAAGTTAAGTGCGGTGTCCATGTATTGGGATCAGGATAGTTCAGTCCTCAGGTCAGCCTCTGTAAATCCACAAGAATCTGAGTTATCGGGACTGTTAAAAGTATTTTTTTCATTATTATTGCGTACTCAAAAGGTAAAAATTTTATTCTTCCTAAATGTCGGAAACCTTATTAATCGGACTTAGTGCAATCATCGCAATTGGTGTGTCGGCCCAGTGGCTGGCCTGGCGTACCAAACTGCCGGCCATTCTTGTGCTTTTGATATTCGGTATTCTGGCCGGACCGGTAACCGGATTTATTGATCCCGATCAGATATTCGGTGATCTGCTCAGTCCCTTTGTTTCTATTTCCGTTGCCATCATACTGTTTGAAGGCGGACTCAGCCTGCGCTTCTCCGAATTGCGTGAAATCGGCACCGTTGTTGTAAATCTCATTACCATTGGTATTATCCTTACCTGGGCCCTGGCGGCACTTTCAGCTTATTATCTGCTCGATCTGGGACTTGAACTCTCCGTCCTTTTCGGAGCAATTCTGATTGTAACCGGACCAACTGTAATTATTCCCTTGCTTCGGCAGGTGCGCCCCACCGAAACGGTTGGTTCTGTGCTGCGCTGGGAGGGCATTGTCAACGACCCGATCGGTGCGATGATGGCTGTACTGGTTTTTGAGATTATTCTTTCCGGAGGCTTTGCAAACATCACCGGTGCAGCAGCACTCAGTATTGTAAACACCATCGTTTTCGGAACCTTTCTCGGAGTGATCGGTGCCTTGATCCTCTGGTTTATGCTGAAACGTCACTTGATACCCGATTACCTGCAGAATCCTATCAGCCTGATGATTGTGATTTCGGTTTTTGCTGTATCTAACCTGCTGCAGCATGAATCCGGACTTTGGGCCGTAACAGTAATGGGTATTGCTCTGGCCAATCAGAAATCGGTTCGCCTCAAGCATATCGTGGAATTCAAGGAGAACCTGCAGGTTCTGCTCATATCCATACTTTTCATCATGCTGGCTGCACGACTCACAGTCGAAGACGTGAGCTACTTTAATATGAAAAGCCTGGCTTTCATCGCTGCATTGCTTTTCATCGTGAGACCGGTTTCTATGTATGTTTCCACCATCCGATCCAAACTGAACTTTAAAGAACGGACCTTCCTGGCCTGGATGGCCCCTCGCGGAATTGTAGCCGCGGCCATTTCAGCGATTTTTGCACTGCGCCTCGAAGAAAATGGTATTGAAGAAGCCGCATTACTGGTTCCCTACACCTTCATTGTGATTATTGCAACGGTCACCATTTATGGACTTTCCGCCAATCCACTGTCCAGATTGCTGAATGTGGCCAAACCCAAACCGCGCGGAATTATGATGGTGGGTGCGCACGAGTGGGCGCGCCGTTTTGCGGAAATTCTGCATGAGATGGATTTCAAAGTGATAATGGCCGACTCCAACTGGGAGAATATTTCTAAAGCACGCAAATCTGGTCTCAATACCTATTATGGCAACATCCTTTCGGAATATGCCATTGATGACATCGACCTGGACGGGGTGGGACGAATGATTGCACTCACTCCAAACGATGAGGTAAACTCCCTGGCTGCCATCCGTTTTGCTGAGACTTTCGGTTCTTCCATGGTTTACAAATTGGCACCTATCCGCCGCACCAGCCGTAAGGACGCCGAACAACCCGACTTCCTTGCTGGACGGACCCTTTTCCGCAGCGACATCACCTACCAGAAGCTGGATGAACTCTTTGATGAAGGTGCATCAATGGATGTACATAAACTGAGTGCGGATTTCAGTTACAAAGACTATGAAAAGAAATTTGGCAACTACGCCACCCCCCTCTTCCTGGTTACTACAGATAAATTTGTAGTGCCTTTTTCTGCCGATAATCCGCCTACACCGCAGATAAACGAAACCATTATTTCGCTGGTTTTACCCGATCTTCCCGAAGAAGAGGAACTGGTTTCTGAGGAGGAAACCAAATCCTGAACCCATGATTAATTGCACCCATGCTGTATAAACAGCTGCTCCCGGGCTTTGAAAAGCTCGAGACTCCTTTTTTTTATTACGATCTGGACCTGCTTCAGCAAACACTTGAAGCCGTACAAAAACATGGCAGCTCAAGAGGATTTCACATTCACTATGCTCTGAAAGCCAATAACAACCCGCGAATCCTGACAATGATACAGGAAGCCGGTTTCGGGGCCGACTGTGTGAGCGGAAATGAAGTACAGCTGGCCATTGACCATGGCTTTGCTCCTGAAAACATTGCTTTTGCCGGGGTTGGAAAAACCGATGCTGAAATCCGGATTGGCCTGAAACATGATATCTATTGCTTCAACTGTGAATCCAGGCAGGAAATTGAAGTGATCAATGAACTGGCTGCTGAAGCCGGTACTACTGCCCGGATCGCTCTGCGGCTGAATCCCAATGTGGATGCCAAAACCCACAAGTACATCACCACCGGGCTGGATGAAAATAAATTCGGCATTAACGAAAATGAGCTGCAGGATGTCCTGGACCTGCTGGGCAAATGCAGCAACATAGATCTGATCGGAATTCACTTCCACATCGGATCCCAGATCATCGAAATGGAGCCCTTCCGCAAGCTGGCCAAACGGGCTGGGGAACTTGCTGATGAAATTGAAAGCCGGTGCTTTCAGCTGAAACACATAAACGTGGGAGGCGGACTGGGAATCAACTACCATCAGCCGGATGATGAACTCATTCCTGACTTTGAAACCTACTTCCAGCTTTTTGAAGAACACATCCAGCTGAAAGATCATCAGGAATTGCATTTTGAAATAGGCCGGGCTATGGTCGGACAATGCGGGAACCTGATCAGCCGGGTGCTGTACATTAAGGAAGGTCGCCAAACCACTTTTGCCATTGTGGATGCGGGTATGTCGGAGCTGATCAGACCCGCCCTCTATCAGGCCGAACACCATATTGATGTGCTCAGCCACAACGGAAGTGTCCGAACCTATGATGTGGTTGGCCCTATCTGTGAATCTTCGGATACCTTCCGTTCGCGCATGCAGCTGCCCGAACTGAAAAGAGGGAATCTGGTTGCCATCCGCAGTACAGGCGCATACGGAGAGGTAATGATCAGTAAATACAATCTGAGACCAGAAGTAGGAATCGTTTTCTCGGACGAGCTATGAAACCCGTAGTCCTGAAATTCGGCGGTACATCCATGAGCGACCATCATACCTGGAAGCAGGTTTTGTCGATCATCGGGAAGTACGAACACCCCGTTGTGGTTGTGTCGGCCACCGCCAGAACCACCCGTATGCTGCTGGAAGCTGCTGAACTGGCACGCAGTAAGGATGAGGAAGCTATGCTGGATAAAGCCGATGAAATCCGCGAAAAACACGTTCGGATTGTCAAAGGATTTATAGGCGAAGACGGCGATACCGAAATTCGTATGCGTTGCCTTAATCATATCGAAGAGCAGATCAACACACTAGAATTGTATCTGCATCAGATTCTGAGCGAAGGCCGCATCAGCCTGAAAAACAGGGACGCCCTTGCCAGCATCGGAGAACGGATTTCATCCTACTTACTGGTTCAGTGCGGGATTGCTGCGGGAATGCCCTGTTCTTTTGTGGATGCCCGGGATCTCATCAGTACGGATTCCACCTTCGGCAAGGCCAATCCTATGGAACGACAAATTCGGGACAATGCAGAACAGCTCACAGCAATCCTGGGCAGCGGAGAAATACCCATTACGGGAGGCTTTTACGGTAAAGATGCAGAAGGTAATATCACCACGCTTGGATTCGAGGGTTCAGATTATACAGCCAGTCTTCTTGGTGCCGCGCTTAAAGCCAGTGAAGTAGAAATATGGACGGATGTCAGCGGGGTGTATACTTCTGATCCCCGATACATCAGCCATGCGAAACCCATTGAAAGCCTGAGTTACGCGGAGGCTACCGAAATGGCCTACTACGGAGCCAAAGTGCTTCATCCATCCACCCTTAAGCCTTTGCAAAAACTGAATATACCGCTGAGGGTGAAAAATATGTTTGAACCGGATGCTCCCGGAACAGGCATCAGCAGCACTTCATCGGGCACCGGTGGCATGCTGGCCATCAGTTTTTCAGCCGATATCGCCATGCTTACAGCCAATGCGCCCGAAACGGTGATGGGTTATTCTTTTCTGAGGATGGTTTTCGAAACCCTGGAAAAAGCGGCTCTGCCGGTTGAGGTGGTTACAACCACTGAAGCCTCGGTTTCCATATGTATTCCGATGTCGGAGGATATTCCGGCACTCATCCTGGAACTGGAAAAATTCAGCTCCGTGCATCTTCAGAGCGGTATGGGACTCATCCGCCTCATTGGCAGCAAGCATCAGAAACTGGGCGAAATGAAGCACGAGATTTTCAGGGATATGGACGGGGTTGGACTTCATTTGCTCTCATACAGCCGCAATAAACAGAACATGAATGTGATCGTGGGTGCCGATCAGCTGATCCCTGTAGCGCAACAGATTCATAAAAACTGTTTCCCGCAGGTCTGAGCGCATGCTGGCCCTGGAAAATATCACCCTTCAACTTGGTGAACGGGACCTGCTGAACGGCGTTAACGCACTCATAAACGAAGGTGACCATATCGGCCTGGTAGGACCCAATGGTGCCGGGAAATCTACCTTGCTGAAAATTATAGCGGGTGAACTGGAGTGCGATGAAGGAGGCGTTCAGATTTCGGGCGAGGAAAGCATCGGTTATTTGCCTCAGGATGGTGTAGATCCGGATTTTAGCCTCAGCGTTTATGAAGAAGTGGAATCAGCCTTTGCCCACCTGCTGGAACTGGAACAGAAAGTAAACCGGCTGCAGCACAAACTGGCTGAAACCGATGCCAAGTCCGAAGCTCATGAAAAGCTACTGGAAGAATATGGCAAGCTACAGCACAAACTGGAGTTGTCTGGGGTTTACAGCCTCAGATCAGAAATAGAGAAAATTCTCATGGGACTGGGATTCAGCGAATCTGATTTCAGCCGGTCGACCACTGAGTTTTCGGGAGGCTGGCTGATGCGTATCGCACTCGCCAAATTGCTGCTTAAAAATCCGACCTATCTGCTGCTGGATGAACCTACCAACCACCTCGACATTGAGTCGCTTCAGTGGATGGAGCAGTTTCTGGAAAATTACAAAGGAGCGGTGATTGTAGTCTCACACGACCGGGCCTTTCTGGACAATATGACCAATCGTACCCTCGCCCTGCGTCAGGGACAGATCCGGGATTACAGCGGCAACTATTCCTTTTATGAGAACAAGTGGGAAGAGGAAAAAGAACTCTTGCTCAACGCGCAGAAAAATCAGGAGAAACAGCTCAAGGAAACCCAGGAGTTTATAGACCGGTTTCGATACAAAGCCACCAAAGCCCGACAGGTGCAGTCACGCATCAAGCAGATGGAAAAAGTCGAAAAAATCGAGGTTGAAGATGACCTGACGGAAGTCAGTTTCCGTTTTCCGGAACCAGAACGAAGCGGGGCTGTAGTGATGAAACTGGAGGATCTGTCCAAAAGCTATGGAGCATATCAGGTTTTTGATCAGCTGAATTTCGAAATGGAGCGGGGGGATAAAATTGCGGTGCTGGGGCCAAACGGAGCCGGGAAATCAACCTTGATCCGGATTTTGGCAGGCATGGAACCCTTTCATGGCGGCAAGCGGATTACCGGACACAATGTGACGGTATCCTATTTTGCGCAGCATCAGGCTCAGGAACTGGACGAAAGCCTGGATGTACTTAACACCCTGAAAACGGCGGGCAGCAATCAGGGAGAAAGTCAGCTCAGAACTCTGCTGGGGTGTTTTCTTTTTCAGGGGGATGACGTCTTCAAAAAAGTGAAAGTGTTATCCGGCGGCGAGAAAAGCCGACTGGCTCTGTCCAAGATGATTTTATCTCCATCCAACCTGCTCATCTTTGATGAACCAACCAACCACCTCGACATGGCCTCCAAGAGTCGTCTTCAGCAGGCATTACAGCAATATGAAGGCAGCTGCATCATTGTTTCCCACGACCGTAATTTTCTGGATCCCATCGTAAATAAAGTGCTGGAAGTTCAGCCCAGGCGAGTGCGCACCTTCCTTGGAAATGTTTCATTCTATTTGTCCAAAAAAGCAGAAGAAAATGAAGATGCAGATACAGCCTCATCCATGGAAACAGACACTTCAAAAACAACCCGCAAGGAACAAAGAAGAAAAGAGGCTGAACGGAGGAATGAAAGAAACAGACGCATTAACCCTGTGAAGAAAAAGATGCAGGCCGTGGAAAAAGAAATCGCTGAATTTGAAACAAAAAAAGAGGAAATTGAGATGTTTATGGCTGATCCCGGGTTTTATGAAGATCCTGCGCATGTAAAAGAACAAAGCATGCAGTATGAGGAAATAAAGAAAAAGCTGGCCGACAGTTATCACAAATGGGAAGAATATGCACTGCGCATCGAAGCGATTGAAGAAGAGCTAAATCAATGAAAACATTACTCATTCTTATTTTTTCGGGTATTCTCGTGGCAGGCTGCGCTGGCAGCAGGAAAGCTGCTGACGAACAGGAATTACAGCCCGAAGCCATCTTACAAGTGGAAACCACCCCGGAGGACGTCAGCAGCACACGAATCAGTGTGAATATAACCTCATCCAATCCAACCGGTGGCTATTTCCAGTTTGATTCAACAGACACAGGCTGGAGCGGGTTTGCCCGTACCTTCCGCAATCTGAACGATACCCTGGAAGTACTCTCCAACCAGCCGGTAATGCCTCGCAACGGTTGGGAGGAATTCAATGACATGGTAAACTTCCTGCAGATTTTTACCCTTCCAAAACAAACTGAAATCCGGAATTGCTATGAAAACCCAATTGGAAGGCGAAACAACCCGCTCAATGTGCAGATTGAGGTTGAGGCAGAGCGTGTCGGTGGTTTTAAAAACACCTATATCTATGCAAATCCGGCAGTTGAAACCCGCGAATACTGGCAGTCAGCCAATCTGATCACTTTCCTCTCCTACATCACTACAGAAGTGATTGTAGATACCACTCGGGTGATGGAATAAATCGGGGATCAGGTTGCAAATACCTGACTCATATCCCGAAAAGCCTTGAATTCAAGGGCATTGCCACTGGGATCCAGGAAAAACATGGTAGCCTGCTCACCCGGTTCCCCCTTGAATCGGATATAGGGCTCAATTATGAAGTCTATACCAGCCTGTGAAACCCGTTCTGCCAGAGCTTCCCAATCATTCCATGGCAGGATCAGCCCAAAGTGCTTGACCGGAACCTGATGCCCGTCCACCTCATTCATCTGGGATTTACCGGCATCTTCCGGACTCAGGTGGGCAACCACCTGATGGCCCCAGAAATTGAAGTCAATCCAGTGATCAGAGGAGCGACCGGTATCGCAACCCAGAACATCACGATAAAAAGTGAGGGTTTCGTCCAGGTTTTTAACCGGAAAAGCGAGATGGAAAGGAGAAATGCTCATATGCTTTGTTTACTTTCTTGTTCGGGACAACTTAGGACCACACGTTCAGATCGAAATTAATTCTATTTATGAAATCAACAAAACTCACCTTTACCGGTGCAATGGGAGAAAAGCTTTCAGCCAAATTTGATACTCCTGACGACGGAAATTACAGCCATGTAGCCCTTTTTGCACACTGCTTCACCTGTTCCAAAAACCTGAAGACCGTTGGGAACATTACCCGGGTGCTGGCAGAGAAAGGCATCGCCACCTTCCGCTTCGATTTTACCGGTTTGGGTGAAAGTGAAGGCGACTTTGCAGATACCAACTTTTCTTCCAATGTGGATGATCTGGTGGCCGCTTATCAATACTGCTGTGAAACGTATAAATCACCCGAGATTCTGATTGGCCACTCCCTGGGCGGAGCGGCCGTGCTTCAGGCCGCTCATCAGATGCCGGAAGTGAAGGCTGTTACGACGATGGGTGCGCCCGCCGATCCTGAGCATGTTAAAAAGAACTTCGGGCTTCAATTGAGTGAAATCGAATCTGAAGGAGAGGCCGAAGTAACCCTGGCCGGGCGATCTTTCACCATAAAAAAACAATTTCTGGATGACCTTGAGGATGCATCCATGAAAGAATATACCCGCGGTTTGAAACGAGCTCTGCTAGTGATGCACAGTCCGCTGGATGAAACGGTGGGCATTGAGAATGCAGAGCGTATCTTCATCAGGGCAAGGCATCCCAAGAGCTTTGTATCGCTGGATCAGTCCAACCACCTCATGACCGACGATAGCGACAGCCGTTATGCAGGTTCTGTGGTGGTAACCTGGGCTTCAATATATATTTAAGCCCCCTTGGTCGATTCCATTCAGCTAAATATCAGCAATAATGCCCTTTGGGTGATGAACAGCTCCCTGGCGGTGATCATGTTCGGGGTGGCCCTCGAACTCACCGTTCAGAATTTCAGAGACATTGCAAGAAAACCAAAGGGTACTTTGATTGGGGTAGTCTCTCAATTTTTTGTCTTGCCTTTTCTAACCTATTTACTGGTATTGGTGATGCAGCCCCGCCCAAGCCTTGCGCTGGGTATGATGATGGTGGCTGCATGTCCCGGTGGGAATGTCTCCAATTTTTTCTCCCTGCTGGCCAGGGGGAATGCGGCTCTGTCTGTCAGCCTCACTGCCATTGCGACGGTACTTGCCATTGTGATGACCCCATTGAATTTTTCATTCTGGGCCAGCCTGTATGAACCCACACGGCTTATCCTGAAGGAAGTCAGCATCGATCTGTTTCAGGTTTTTATCACTATTGTGGTGATTCTGGGCATTCCGCTTATCCTGGGAATGCTGGTAAGGCATTTTAAACCCGATATTGCCAATCGATTTGCCAAATACATCAAGAACTTTGGGATTCTTTTCTTTGGCAGTTTTGTGATTGTGGCCTTTGCCCGGAATTATGAGCACTTCGTGAATTATGTTCATCTGGTGCTGTTACTCGTTTTTCTTCATAATCTCTTAGCCATGGTTACCGGATATAGTCTGGGCAAAATGGGCGGATTGCCTTACAAGGACCGTAAATCGCTGGCCATAGAAACCGGAATTCAAAACTCAGGTTTGGGTCTTTTGCTGATTTTTAATTTCTTTGACGGCCTCGGTGGCATGGCGCTGGTAGCCGGCTGGTGGGGCATCTGGCATATGGTGAGTGGATTCACCATGGCCTGGTACTGGTCGGTGGGCAAACCCTATGTGACAGGAATATTCAAACATGCGTAAAAATTACCTCTGGTTTAATTTATTCAGGCTCTACTTTGTACGAATCTGGGTGCACCTCTTTCTGGGGAAAATCACCATCCTTAACAGGGAAAAAATGCCCATCGGTAAACCGATGGTGATTGTAATGAATCACCAGAATTCCTTTCTGGATGCTTTCATCGTGGTAACTAAATTCTCCATGTTTGCCCACTTCATGACCAATGCGATGGTATTCAAAAACCCCATTCTTGGTGGATTTCTGCGCAGTCTGAACCTGATTCCCATATATCGCGTCCGGGATGGCTTCCGTGCCGTGGAGAAGAACAAAGAAATTTTTGAACTCACCTCAGGTTACCTGAAGCGGGGCGATCAGATCTTCGTTTTCCCTGAAGCAAATCATAATCTGAAAAGAAGACTGCGCCCATTGAGCAAAGGCTTCAGCCGCATGATTTTCAGCACCATGGAGAAATATGACTGGGACCTGGACCTTCAGGTAGTTCCCGTCACTGTTAATTACGGAGACCACCGGAATTCCATGCAGCCGGTGAAAGTGGTTATCCGGGATCCGATTCCGGTTAAGAAGTATGAAGCGATCTGTAAAGAAAATGAAAGAGAAGCCCCGAAGAAGATCAAAGAAGATGTTCACGATGCACTTATCCATCATATGGTGCATGTGCCCAACGTTGATGATTATCCGGCATACCAAATCATCCTGGATGAACTTGCGGATGATGATACAGAGATCACCGATCCCTACCTGACAAACAAACGTATTGACTGGCTGAGCAATTACCTGACTGAGGAAGACCTGGAAGCCGGGCGGGAGTTGATGAAGATTCTGGAGCGACAAAATATCCGCCTGAAATTTACCGAGCAGAAAAACACCTGGCTCCACTGGGTCGGATTTATACTGGGCCTGCCCGTAATCCTCAACAACCTTATACCTTATCAGCCTCTACGGCATCTGACCCAGAATATCATAAAGGATCATGCTTTCGATGCCTCCATTAAAGTACTGGTGGGTGGTGCATTGCTTCCGGTTTTTTATCTGATTGTTTTTATGCTGATCGGCTTTGTTAGCGGCAACTGGATTGCAGCCCTGATTTACCTGGCTTTATCCTTTCTGACTGCTCCGCTCTTCCTGCGTTTAAAAAGATTCTGGATGCGTAAACGCAACCTTGACCGACTCCAAAGTCTTCAGAAAGAGAAACCGACCCTGTACGACAAGATTCAGAAACACCGATCCAGATTGCTGAAAATTCGCCAGGAGATGCTTGAGATTGAATGATTCCACCTTTTCAACCGTTTTAGATATTATGAGGAACTCAATTATACTAACCACACTATTATGCTTTTCCCTGCTCAGTTGTACTGAGAAGGAAGTTGAAGAAACAATGATCGTTGACGGACCTGAAACCACATCAGCTGTCGCTATGATCTATCCCACCTCAAACAGCGATGGTGCTCTGAACGGACAAATCCGGATACAGGAAACAGACAGTGGTATCGTGGTTATCGGAGGAATAAACGGACTCACTCCCGGTGAGCATGCCTTGCACATTCATCAGTTTGGTGACTGCACTGAACCCGATGGAAGTTCTGCCGGTGGACATTTTAATCCACTCGGAACCCAGCATGGCAAACGGGGTGAAGGAGAATTTCATGCCGGTGATCTGGCCAACATCACAGCTGACGATAACGGAACGGCTACATTCGAATTATCCGGCGAAACGTATACCAGACAATGGATGAAAAGTATCATTGGTCGCGGAGTAATTATACATGCCGGTGCTGATGATTTCACATCACAGCCATCCGGTGCAGCCGGAGCCCGCGTTGCTTGTGGAGTTGTAGGTATTGCGGGTGAATAATCACCCAAACTCATACTAGTTCAGGCTCCACACGTAGGTACCAACGGCGCCTGCTTCAAGGTGTGATTTAAATTCAAAATCACCGTTGCGTACCATAAAATCCTGATTTTGTCCGGTGTTATTCATTGCCAGAAGCACAATTTTATCATCTGGAGTCCTGAAAGCCACATTCGGGATAACATTTTCATAATTGCTGGCAATGCGTTCTGAACCCGGTCTCACAAATTTTGAAGCGTGAGCAATAACATAATAACCGGCATTCCGGATAACTGCATTTTGATCGATGGTTACAGCTCCTTTACAAAGAGTGCAACCTCCGTCGGTATGGGGATCCCAGTTCGGATCTGAAGCCAGATTCCATTCAATAACCGCATTGCACCAGTTCCGTGTACTTCCTATCACAATCTCACGGGTATGCCATTGCAGATCACCATTAAAGGTGCCATTGCCGCTGTACCACTGCTCGGTGAAGTACAGCTCCTTGTCAGGGAAGTTGGTATGCACCTGAGACAGATCCCAGATAGATCCTCCATATAAGTGAAAAGCTGATCCGGCCGTGTATGGACCTGCCTGCGCATTGGCCATTACCTGCATGGGGTAGTCAATGTTATCCGCATTGTGATCGTAAACGATGATTTTTGTATCGATGTCGTTGGCTTCAAAAGCCGGTCCCAGACTTTGGCCCACAAAATCGGCCTGAGCTGAAGCAGTCATCACCATACTTGGATTATTCCCGCCGTGCAGGGGTTCGTTCTGCGGGGTTACAGAAGTGATGGTTATTCCCTCTGCTTCCATTGCTTTCACATATTTCACAAAATATTCGGCATAGGAATCATAATATTGAGGCTGCAGGCTGCCTCCTATGGTCGAATTATTATCCTTCATCCAGACCGGAGCCGACCAGGGAGAAGCCATGATATTTATGTCCGGATTGATAGCCAGAATTTCTTTAAGTACCGGGATCAGATACTGCCGGTCCGGGTTTATCGAAAAATTATCCTGATTCACATCCGTTTGTCCTGCTGCCAGGTCATTGTAGGAGAAGGGAGCAGGATCCAGGTCGCTGGCACCAAGACTCACACGGATATAGGACATACCGATTTCACCCTCTCCAGTGCCGAACAGTTCATTCAACAGGGAACGGCGCTCGCCCGCACTCATTCTGGCGATGTGGTAGGCGCTTCCACCGGTCAATGCAAATCCAAAACCATAGATTTCCTGATAAGTGGTATTGGCATCAATTTCTATAAGTGTTTGAGGGGCATAGGAATTATTGAACAGATCCTCATCCTGAGCTTCAAACAGTGATTGACGGTCGGGTGTTGTTTTAAAAAACTGAAGCCCAGGATCTTCATCCCCACCATCGGAAGAATTAGACTGGCAATGAATGGTTACAGGTACAATCGCTAATATGAGGATGAGTAAGATAAACTGGCGCATAGCATGAATAGTTATTTTTTATGAATCTATAGAAAGAAAATTTCTGTATCAATTGAGAAAATTTCCCTCATTTTGGTTTTGTGACCCGCTTAGTCCTATACTGTGACTCAACCAAATCCATGCTCCCTCCGATGAAATATCTACTTGTCTCGCTTAGTCTTTTATTCCTCACCGCTTCCCATTTAACAGCACAAACCAATATCGCGGGACAGTGGGAAGGCGGTATCAAGCTGCCAAATGGGGCAGAACTGATCATTGTATTTAACCTGAGAGGAGAAGCTCCCGATTACAGTGGAACCCTCGACATCCCCCAGCAGAATGCAACCGGTTTAAGGCTGAGTACCGCCAATCAGGTTGAGGACTCCGTCACCATTGTATTTACAGCCGGACAAACGACCGGCACCTTTACGGGTCGCATTGCATCTCCGAATGTGATCGAAGGAACCTATGTTCAGGGCGGGCAGTCTCTTCCATTTTATACCAAACGCAGCGGAGAGGCCAGCCAGCTTGCTTCTGCCGAATTCGAAAGCAGCTTGCTTATCAAACTGGAGGATGTTCAAGTGGGTGGCACCCTGACCCTTCCGGATACTTTAAAAAGTGAAGCGCTGGTCATCATGAGTTCAGGTTCAGGTCCGCAGGATCGGGATGAAACCCTCTTCGGGTTTAAAATTTTTGCAGCAATGGCTTCTCATCTGGGCGAGGCTGGAATAGCCAGCTATCGTTATGATGACCGTGGTATCGGGGAAAGCTCCGGCGACTTCGTGAACAGTACACTTGAAGACCTGTCAGCCGATCTGCAGGGAATCATTGATTATTTCATTTCTTCGGGTGATTACAGTTTTAAACAGGTAGTTCTGCTGGGACACAGTCAGGGCGGAATCGTGGCCGGAAAAGTTGCCCGCAATAATGATAAAGTTGCAAAACTGATTCTAATGGCATCACCTTCAGAACCTCTCAGCGAGATTGTCAGGGTTCAGGCGGCTCAGGGTTTTGAAGGCTACAGTCTGGATACCACATTGATCGTTAACGAACTGGATGCACGCGACAGCCTGATGGCTGCTGTGGTCTACAACAAAAACATAGATGAAGCGGTGGAGGCCTATGAAGAAAGCAACAGGGCTTTATTGAATTCCCTTTCTCCTATGCAGCGGGCCGGAATTCCGGATATTGATGCTGCCGTAAGAACTCAGTCACAGGCACTCACTGTAAATTACGGATTGCCTTCCCTCTCCAGCTTTCTCTTTTATGATCCCGCCGATGACCTTCGCTCACTTACCATTCCGGTACTGGCACTGATGGGCGGAAAAGACACGCAGGTGACCATTGATCAGAACCGGGATGAAATGGAGGCTGCCCTAAGTGATGCTGATGTGGATTACACCATCCGCACATTTCCGGAAGCCAATCACCTCTTCCAGAAAGCCAACAGTGGAGACCGATCAGAATACAGTTCTCTGGAAAAAGCTTTTGTGGATGATTTTCTGACAGCAATCAGTGAGTGGATTCTTTCAGATTAAGAATCGGCTTTCCAGTTTTTTAATCCATCCCGGATCACATCCTCAATGCGATCCACATCCACCCGCTCCTGGCTCATGTCGTCCCGGTTCCGGATGGTCACTTTGTTGTCTTCCTCAATTGTTTCGAAGTCGACCGTGATACAGAATGGAGTACCGGCCTCATCCAGCCTGCGGTATCGCTTGCCGATGGAACCGGCTTCATCATACTGCACCGTATAGTGCTCCCTTAAATTGCCTTCGATTTTTCGAGCCAGCTCCTGTAGTGGCTCTTTTTTGATGAGCGGAAATACCCCAACTGTAATGGGCGCCAGCTTTGGATGCATCTTCAGCACGGTTCGTTTTTCCCCTTCCACTTCTTCTTCCCGGTAAGCATCGCAAAGCACCATCAGCGTACAGCGATCCAGTCCGATGGAAGTCTCAATCACATAGGGAATGTAGCGCTCGTTGGCTTTCTGGTCGAAGTATTCCATCTTTTTGCCCGAAAACTCCTGATGCTGGCTGAGGTCAAAATCAGTTCGATTATGGATGCCTTCCACCTCCTGCCATCCGATCGGGAAATGATACTGCACATCAGCCGCGGCTTTGGCATAATGGGCGAGTTTATCCTCCGGATGAGGTGCCATTCTCAGGTTTTCCTCCCGGATGCCTATGCTTTTATGCCAGTCCAGCCGTTTCTGCATCCATTCCTCATAGGCTTCAGAATCCGTGCCCGGTTTAACGAAATACTGCATCTCCATCTGTTCAAACTCCCTCATGCGGAATACAAACTGCCGGGCCACCACCTCATTGCGGAAGGCTTTCCCTACCTGTGCTATACCGAATGGAACCTGTACCCGGCTGGAATCCAGCACGTTTTTGTAATTCACAAAAATTCCCTGAGCCGTTTCCGGACGCAGATAAACAGCATCATCTTCCGATGAGGTTGCCCCGAAAGCGGTCTTGAACATCAGGTTAAACTGCCGGACTTCCGTCCAGTCGAAGGCGCCAGAATCCGGAGCCTTGATCTCATTTTCCATGATGATGTCGTACAGATCCTCGGTCAGGCTTTTGCGGGTGCCGCTTGTATCCAGCAGTTCCTGAATTTCCTTTGCCTTATCCTCTTTTCCATCTTTTTCCAGCTTTCGGATATAATCCTCGATGATCATATCAGCACGGTAGCGCTTTTTGGAAGCCTTGTCATCAATCATGGGATCGTTAAAACCGGCTACGTGTCCACTGGCCTCCCACACTTTGGGATGCATAAAAATGGCTGCATCTATGCCCACAATATTATCATGCCGCTGGGTCATGGCTCTCCACCAGGAATCCCGGATATTTCGCTTCAGTTCAGCACCAAGGGGTCCGTAATCGTAGACGGCGCTGAGTCCCCCATAGATCTCGGAAGACTGGAAGATGAAGCCCCGGGCTTTGGCAAGTGATACAATTTTATCGAGTGAGTCTAAATTCGGCATGTATGTCTTTTCTTTGAGTTTGAGGCCGCAAAAGATAGGCAATCTTTCAATCATGGGCATTGAAACAAACGATTAATCTCAATACGGCATTTGGCTTCAGACTCAGTATCTTTGGTAATTCTGTAACCCGATTTTGAATTCAACTAATCCCTGATCCCTTATTCAAAATTCATAATCCATAATCCATAATCCATAATTCACAATACATAACCATCCTCTATTCATGAAAGTCGGAATACTCGGCGCTACTGGCGCGGTTGGACAAAAATTTATTCGCTTACTTCAGAATCATCCCTGGTTTGAAATTGCAGTGCTTGGCGCTTCTGAACGATCTGCAGGCAAGAGTTATGAAGAGGCGGCCAACTGGGTGGAAGATGTGCCTTTGCCAGATCACATTGCCAGAATGCAGGTCCAGCTTGCCGAACCTTCCTTTTTCGATGGCGTTGATTTCGTCTTTTCGGGGCTGGACTCAAGTGTGGCAACGGAAGTGGAAGGAGCCTTTGCCCGGGCAGGTATCCCGGTGATCTCCAATGCAAAAAATTACCGCATGGACTCGAATGTGCCCTTACTGGTGCCTGAAGTTAACCCGGATCACATCGAAATGATAAGCCGGCAGGAATTTACCAAAGACGGCAGTGGCTGGATTGTGACCAACCCGAATTGTGTGGCGGTTCCCCTCTCCATGGCTCTGAGGCCACTGCAGGATGCATTTGGGATTAAAACGATTGTGATGACCTCCCTACAAGCTATTTCCGGTGCCGGCTATCCGGGCGTTGCCAGCCTGGATATACTGGGAAATGTCATTCCTTTCATTTCCGGGGAGGAACCTAAAATTGCCCCTGAAACCCGGAAATTACTGGGCTCACTCACCGAAAAGGGCGTTGAAGACCTGCATTTTGAGCTTCAGGCTACCGCAACGCGGGTCCCCACTCTGAACGGACACATGATTTCAGCAACCGTTGAATTTAAGGAAAAACCCGCCAATCTGAGTGCACTGGAGCAGGCTTTTCTGAAGTGGAAAAATCCCATTGCGGATCTCGACCTTCACTCTTCACCCACTGAGGTCATCAAGCTGCATAAAAATGATCGATTCCCGCAGCCTCGTTTACATGCCGACCACGAAGGTGGGATGAAATTGCATGTTGGCCGTTTAAGAGAAGCGGAGGTATTTCATGCCTCTTTTGTGTGCATGGCGCATAATACTATTCGCGGCGCTGCCGGCGGGGCCATTCTGAATGCGGAACTGTTGCTGAAAAAAGGCTATCTGAAAGGCTGAGTCTAATCTTCTCCTAATTCCCGAAGTTTTTCTTCCGAAATGTAGATGTTGGCATAGGTTACCAGGTCGGAAGCCTGATCTCGGTCCGCCTTTTTTATTTTGAGGGTGCGGATGGCAAACTCCTGCCCTTCCAGCTCACCAAAAATACTCTCGGATTTTGCTCGGATAATAATTCTGCCTCCGAATAATTTCTTTTTGTACTCCATTCGTGCAACATCACTCAGCGGGAGCCTGAGTTGCTTAACGGTTGATTTAAATGCACCTACCACATCATCGGTTTTGTGGAATTCAAAATGTAACACCCCGGATTTCAGAGTGATGGTGCCTTCGATCTTAGCAAAGCCTGCATTCAGATCGTCAATAACAAAGGGAATCAGATTCATCCGCTTAGTTTAGGGGTTAGGAAATTTTTCTAGCCAAAAAGTAAAAAAAAATTGTAAGGACTTCGCTTTGAATCGGTCTAAGTAAACAGAGAACGCTAGACATAAACAAACGAAGGGGTACTTCATAGTACTCCGATGTCCTTCCAGGGGAAAAGGCTGAAAACCTTTTCCCCTTTTTTGATACCCATTTTGTCTGTCCTAATGCGTGAATGAAAGCTTTTGCAGCTCACCTGCCTTCCGCTTAAGCTTTGATATGAACGGGAAACAACTCATTATAAACCTCATACTGATGGTTACCCTTCCCTGCCTACTGCAAGCACAGAGCGTGATCATCAATGAGTTCCAGAAAGATCCACCAAGCGGAGGAGCGGAGTTTATTGAACTCCTGAATACCGGCCCTGATATCGTTAACCTTCAAGGCTGGCAGATTGGTGATGAACGTAAACTTATCTCCATTGCTAATAGCACATATAAGCTTATGCCGGACAATTTTCTGGTTATTACCGATGATTCTGCGGGTTTTATTTTGCAGTTCGGGGAGCTGGATTTTTTGGAAAAAAGGTCCCTCCCTGCATTAAACAATAGCGGAGACGAGATCCGTTTGTTCAATGCTGAAGGTGAGTTGATGGATTCGCTGGCCTATAACTCGAACTGGGGAGGCAAAGACCTGAGCTTAGAGAGAAGAAGTCCGGATCCGCGGCTCAGTACTTTTCCTGGTAACTGGGTGGATTCCCCTTCAGCACAAGGGGGAACTCCCGGTTCACCGAATCTGGCACAGCCGGACCTTGAGCCCCCGGAACTGCTTCAGGCGGCATTCTGGGGTAACTCGGCCATACAACTTACCTACAGTGAGATACTCAGTGAATATCCGGCAACAGAAGTGTCGGAATATGAAATAAACGGAGCTCCGGATTTACTCTTTATTCAGGCTGAAAATGAAGAGCTCAGCCTCTTCTTTGCCCGTCCCTTCAACAATGGCCAACGTATTCAACTGAGGATACCCCCACAATCGGATATCTTTGGAAATACTGCGGAAGCAGAGGAAGTAGAGCTGGAATACCTGAGCATATCCAGAGCTATGTCTGATAGTGTTGTTATAAACGAGGTACTTTTTCTGAAGGAGGATGCAGACTCACCTGAGTTCATTGAGTTGTATAACCAATCAAAGCGGAATTATAACCTGGACGGCTGGTCGCTTACCGATGCATCAGGCTCCAAAGCTGTGTTTCCGGATAACCTGATACTGAAAGCGGGCCATTATTTGTATGTAACCGATCGGCAGGAATTTGCTAATGAAAATCCTAACGGTATCTATCTCAGCAACTTTCCTGCGCTTAACGACAATGGTGACAGTATTTCACTTAAAAACAGTTTTGACGAAGGCATTGACAGTCTGCAATACAAAAAGGGATTCGCAAAGACTCAAAAAGGACATTCAGCAGAGCGTAAAGATCCGCGTCGTTCCACTTCCGATCCTTCCAACTGGCTGAGCAGCCGGAGTGAACAGGGACATACAGCCGGTAATGAAAACAGCCGCTTTGCTCCGGATGATGAACCACCCAGAGTACAAATGGCTTCCACCAATGCAGAAATGAGCCTTCTAAATCTTCAGTTTTCTGAATACATCAATAATGAAATTTCACCTGAAATCAGGCTGCATCCGGGCAACATCCCAATTGAAGTGCAGCCCGCAGAATTAGAAGCCGGCTTAATAAGCATTCAGCTAAACGAAATTGAACAGTATCAAGAGGTGGAAATAAGGAATCTCAGGGATGAAGTGGGCAATCAGCAGGAGTATCAACGGATTTCTATATCCTTTCCGCCTTCAAAAGGTGATTTAATCTTTACTGAAGTTTTGTACGATCCGATTCGGGATGCATACGACGGTTTTCCGGATCAGACCGAGTATGTAGAGATATATAACCGAAGTGCCCGCAGCCTATCCCTGGAAGGCATTCGTTTAAGGGAAGCAATGGATGAAAAGAGTGAAAGTACCTGGCTGATTCCTGAAAATAATCGTTTTCACTACCTGGGCCCAGGTGAATACTATCTGATATATGCCGATGAGCAATCCAGGGAATTATCAGACTCTGAACTGGGTGCATATTTCGGGCTTCGAAAATCAGCGAATCGTCTCAGTGCTGCCGTTCAGCGCTCCTCCCTTTCCCTGTCATCTGAGCAGGATGCTATCATTCTGACCGACAGCAGCGGACTGACGATCGACTCCCTTTCATTTGATCAAAGCTGGCACAATCCCAACAGGTTTGATCACAAGGGAATTGCACTGGAGAAGATCAGAAAGGATTCTGAACAGCACGGACCGGATGAATGGTCCTCAAGTACACATACTCTTGGCGGAACACCGGGCAGAAGAAACAGCATCGGTTTGGAACATACATCGAACTGCACTGAAAATTGTGCGGCCACAAACAGTCTGGAAATATCACCGAATCCTTTTTCTCCATCCGACATGGACGGGTTTGAAGATCATCTCATGCTCAGTTACACGCTGGATCATCCGGACTACCTGCTGGATGTGGACATATTCGACCGGTATGGACGGCATGTCAGACAGCTTTCGAGCAATCAGGCAGCCGGACCAGATGGCATCTTAGTCTGGGACGGTTTCAGGGATGACGGAAAACTAAACCGCGTTGGACGCTACATTATCCTGTTTCGGTCCAGAAACAACGAAAGCCGACGAGAAGTACAGTTCAAAAAAACCGTAGTAATTGCTAGAAGGTGAAACTGAGTCCGGCATAAAAATTACGCTCGGGTGCCGGCTGGAAAAAACGGTCACCGAATGCATTAATATCATTGCCCAGACTATACTCCTGATTCAGGATATTATCCGATCCGAAGAAGATTTCCATTTGGTAATCCTGGAAAACCACCTTCCTCAAACCAATACGGGCTTGCAGTTGATGATAGGCATCAGCATATACCGTATTGGAGTCATTCAGTGGGATACGGTCTGTGAAATTATGGGATACACGCAGGTAGGCATTGCTGCTTTCTATATTCAGCATTCCGATCAGAATATTGGGCGCTACTCCGGTCAGGTCATTTCCGGAAAAGTCTTCACCATTTCTCACATAGGCATCAAATTCAAATGCATGGCGGGTGTAAGCAAGCTGAACTTCTGCTCTGCTGATGAAGGTCTGTGGATCCGAATGCAGCAGGTACCCTGTTGAAATTTCAAAACCAAGCTGGTTGGTGGAACCGCTGTTGCTGAATAAAGTGGTTCCACGTGGTGATTCCCGCTGAACAATGGCATCCCGCAAGTTGAAATAGAACAGAGCAACATCGTAACTAAGCCTCTGGTTATTGCTGTTTCCCCGAAATCCCAGTTCATAGTTGATGCCTTTTTCAGGTTGCAGATTCAGATTGATACTGCCTTCATTGGTTCGGACTTCTTCCAGCGTGGGAGCCGAAAATCCATAACTTAGTGTTGCATGCACGGCATGATTGGGATGGTATCTGTAAGCAAGCCCGGCCCGGGGAACCAGTACCGGATCAAAATCACGAATCACCAAACCTGGGTTTCCGCTCAGGTTATCCTCAATTCGATTAATCTGATATCTGAAGTCATTGTAACTCAGTCCGAAATTGAGCGTCCAGCCATTTTCAAGAATCCATTCATTTTTCAGGAAAATAATCAGGCTGTTCAGATCCAGATCATCCTCAAAATTGAGATTACCCACTCTGCTTGAGTCATTTTCAAAATTCCTGGCCCGGTTATCGGCGAATTGATATTCGATTCCACCGGTAAGTAGGGTCACAGCCTGATCCAGTGTAAAGCGATAAGATCCAACTGAACGCACACCCAAAGTGCGACGGTCTTCAATCTTATAATCGAGGTTAAAGGGATTGTCGAAATCGCTTTGTTTCATGAAAACCCGGCTCCGGATACTGAAGCCTTCACCACTGTCAAAATCATGACCGGCACCGATCAGTATAAAACGCTGATCTATACTTGCATTTGCCGCTTCCGAACCCAGCGCAAAAGGATTGCCCGGTCGGGCTTGGGTTGGATCAGTCCGGAACTGTGCTGATGTTAGCCCGCCCGGAATACCATAATCCAGATCCGAATACAGCTGAAAAAGAGACCACTGATGATCACCTTCAAGGTTGTACATAAAACGACTTTCAATGACCTCACGGTTCATAAAGTTCTGATCTCGATAACCATCAGATGCCTGATCGGCATAACCGGCCTGCAGGGAATACCTTCCATCCGGGTCGGTATAAACACCTTTGGCTGAGAATCGCTGCATTCCATATGCTCCCAGCATGCCATTTGTGTTCAGGCTTAAACCGGTCGATGGTTTACGCTGCAGACTTTCTATGAGAATGGTGCCTCCTGTGCCCGCCCCGTAAACACTGCCGGTGGGCCCTTTGATAACCTCCACCCTTTCAAAATTTATGGCATCAAACAGATTAAACGGAGTAGAACCCGTGGGTTGAGTGAAGGGAATGCCATTCCAGTAGACTTTCACATTGCGAACACCAAAGGGTGATCTGAGCGCACTGCCACGGATCGCGATTCGGTAGGAACCGGTGGCTCGTTCCTCAAAACGAACACCCGGTACCGAGTTGAAGGTCTGCACTAGTGAAGCTGGATTAAATGACCGTAACACAGGTTCTTTTATGCGACTGATGGAGCCCGGAGTGTCCATGAGACTGCTTCGGCCGTCAAAAGCGGTAACTACAATGTCCCGGCTGAGCTCATAGTAGAGGGTATCAGTATTTGCGGTCTCCTGCCCGTAAATCAGGATGATTGGGTTTAGTGCGAGGAGCGAAAGAATTATAAAGCGAAATTTCAAACTTTTGTCTGTAGTGTCTGTTGATGGTTTCAGGAAATCATTGCCAAGAGAAACATCTTCCGTATCTTTTGGTTCAACAGCCTGATCAATTTTCAAAAATTACCCTTTCATTGGATCAAAATAGCAGCGCACCAATCGGAATTTTCGACTCCGGAATTGGCGGCCTAACTGTCGCCAAAGCCGTGATGGAGGCCTTACCCGCAGAAGATATCATTTATTTCGGAGATACAGCCCGGGTTCCCTACGGAATTAAATCACAGGAAACCGTTCGTGAATATGCCCTTGAAATCACGGATTTTCTGCTGGCCAAAAATGTAAAACTGATCCTCATTGCCTGTAATACCGTTTCCGCCTCGGCAAAACCTGAAATTGAAAAAGCCGCAGGGCAGGTTCCCATACTGGATGTAATCACTGCGGGGACCAAAGCTGTTTTTGATTATCCTGATCAGAAGGAGATTGGGGTAATTGGAACACTGGCCACCATTAAATCAGGGGCTTATCTGAGAAGCATAGAGAGCGTAAATCCACAGGTTAAAGTAATTCAACAGGCCTGCCCATTGCTGGTACCCCTCGCCGAAGAAGGCTGGACAGAAAATGAAGTTGCCATACAAACTCTGAAAACCTACCTCGAACCCTTCCGTTCAACAGGCATACAATCTATTATTCTTGGTTGTACCCATTATCCATTATTCAAGAAACAGATCACGGAAGTACTGCACAAACCGGGTATTCATGTCATTGATTCAGCTCAGGCTATAGCAGAAACAACCCGCAATAAACTGACGCAGATGAAGGCACTGAATGAAGATGGCGGTCGGTTTGAATGCTTTGTGACCGACCGCCCTCAGCGTTTTCAGGAACTGGCTGAACGGTTTCTGGGACGTGAACTGGAACACATCCATATTGTTCACCTGTAAACCAGTTGTAAAATCAGAGCAGCTTGCTTGCCAGATTTGCCAGCTCTGATCGCTCGCCTTTTTCAAGGTTCACATGGGCATACATTTCGTTGTTATGCATGCGGTCCACAAGGTAGCTCAAACCGTTACTCTGTGCATCCAGATAAGGGGTATCAATCTGGAAGATATCGCCTGTAAAGACCACTTTGGTGTTATCACCGGCTCGGGTGATAATGGTTTTGATCTCATGAGGCGTGAGGTTCTGGGCTTCATCCACTATGAAAATCACATTGGAGAGGGAACGTCCCCGAATATAAGCCAGCGGTACGATGCGCAGCTTTTCGGTCTGTACCATCTCATCAATTTTCTTGAATTGTTTGGATGTTTCCTTGAACTGATTTTTGATGAAACTCAGATTATCCCACAGCGGCTGCATGTATGGATCTACCTTTTCTCGTGCATCACCCGGCAGGTATCCGATGTCTTTGTTGCTCAGGGGTACGATGGGACGAGCCAGGTAAATCTGTTTGAATAAGCTTCGCTGTTCCAGTGCACTTGCCAGGGCAAGGAGCGTTTTGCCGGTTCCGGCTGAACCGGTTACCGTCACCAGTTTAATATCCGGATTCATCAATGCATGAATAGCGAAAGTCTGTTCGGCATTTTTGGGTATGATACCGTAGGCATTCAGCTTTTCCACATGCTGAAGTTTCTTCTTAGCAGGGTTATACCACCCCAGCGCTGATGAAGAGTGATTCTTCAGGATGTAATAGTGATTGGCAATCGGGTTTTCTTCCATGATATCAGTGGCTTTTAGCTCACCTTTTTCATAGAACTTTGGAATTACTTCTCCGTCTTCAAGTTGTAGATCTGTTTTACCCCGGTATAGATGCTCGATATCCTTAACACGCACCGTTTCGTAATCCTCAGCTTCAATATTCAGCGCCCTTGCTTTAAGCCTCAGGTTTATATCCTTTGACACAAGGATCACCTTTCGATTTGGATTGTCTTCCATCAGCTTGAGCGTGGTATTGAGTATGCGGTGGTCGTTTTTGGCAGAACCAAAAACCTGTGAGGCATCCACCTGACTTGATTCATCGGCCAGCACTTTAAGCTTACCGTGACTGCGGCCATTGAGCGGAATCCATTCCCGCAGCATATTGGCATCAGATATTTTATCAAGGTAGCGGATGAACTCTCGGGCGTGGAGGTTCGTCACCGTGTTACCCTTCTTGAACGTATCGATCTCTTCAAGAACGGTTATGGGGATAGCGATGTCGTTTTTTTCGAAGTTTTTAACAGCATCATAGTCATATAAAAGAACGGAAGTATCTAGTACAAAGATTTTAGTCTCTTTTTTTCTCGGCATGCAAATGAGATTAAGAATTAATACTTCTTCAGGCAGCTTGGTCTGTAAAAGAACGGCACACGCAATAACGCTAAAGCACTGCCGAGATGCAATCCAATCCCGGGATTTAATGCAGAGTTAATGCAGAGTCTTTCGATTACAGTCAGTGCCTGAGCAGCTCAAAAAGACCGATTCCAAGCGCTATTGCAGCATTCAGGCTCTCAACATGCACCTGTTCTTCTCCGGCTATGCGCACTTTCATTCTCTCCGGACTGTACAGTTTGGGATCCACACCATTGGCTTCATTTCCGATAAGCAGAAGACTTTTATCCGGAGGATGCACTTCCCTGATGGAAAAAGATTCAGCTGATGCATCCAGCATAATCACCTGCCAGCCAGATGCCTCAGCATCCTTAAGCAGATCATTCATTTCACCACTTAACACTGGGATGGTCCCCGTTGCTCCGGCTGTAGAGCGAACCACCTTGGGGTTGTAAACATCCACTGAACCATAGCTCAGTAAAATACCCTGTGCCCCGAACCAGGCCGCTGTACGAATCATGGTTCCGGCATTTCCGGGATCCTGAATACGGTCAAAGGCCACAATAACCCCCTTTTGAATATTGAATAAATCAGCGGCAACCGGTTCAGAAGGCATGTTACACAGTGCAATAATGCCCTGCGGTGTTTCAGTGTCCACAACATGATCCAGATCCTCCTTACTGAGAATCCTTATTTTCTCGCCAAATCCGTTTGTTTTGGTGAGTTCCTCCACGAAACGCTCTTCCGTAAATACCGAAACAACATCCACGATTCCATTGGCCAGTAACTGATATACAGCCCGGAACCCTTCCACTACAAACATCTGCTCTTTCTGTCGATGTTTGCGCAGTTTCAGTTTCCTGAGCAATGTAATTTCGTTACGTGAGGCCGCTTGCATGCCCGAAAGTACACCTCTTTATTCAGTGCATCAATCAAAAATCTTATTTACAAAATCTCCTATCTTCAGGCTCATCACTAAAAAATGATCGTACATGGAATTTCTGAAAACAATTGGAATCGAAGGAGTTAATGCAGGCAGTAGTACCGGGCAGGCTTTTCTTGAAAGCAATAATCATATCATCAGTAAAACACCTATTGACGGGAAGCCTATTGCTCAGATATCGATAACCACCAAAGAGCAATACGAACACATTGTTGAAACTGCTGAAAAGGCATTTCTGACATGGAGGGAAATGCCTGCTCCAAAGAGAGGAGATATTGTTCGGCAAATCGGCAACAAACTCCGGGAATACAAAGAACCCCTTGGTAAGCTGGTTACCTACGAAATGGGCAAAATATATCAGGAAGGTCTGGGTGAAGTTCAGGAAATGATTGATATCTGTGATTTTGCCGTTGGGCAAAGCCGCATGCTGTACGGACTTAGCATGCATTCCGAGCGCCCGCAGCATCGCATGTATGAGCAATGGCATCCACTGGGTATTGTGGGTATCATTTCAGCATTCAACTTCCCGGTAGCCGTGTGGAGCTGGAATGCCATGCTTGCAGCGGTTTGCGGGGATGTGATGATATGGAAAGCATCCGAAAAAACACCCCTTTGTGCTCTTGCCGTGCAGAAAATCATCGCTCAGGTTCTGAAAGAGAATGACCTGCCTGAAGGAATTTTCAGTATGGTAACAGGTGACCGCGAACTGGGTGAATGGATGACCAATGACAAACGTATTCCGCTAATTTCAGCTACCGGTTCCATACGAATGGGCCGGAAAGTAGCCAAAACGGTGGGCGGCCGGCTCGGCAAAACCATTCTGGAACTGGGTGGCAATAATGCCATTGTAATATCAGATCAGGCCGACATCGAAATGGCGGTTCGGGCAACTGTTTTCGGTGCGGTGGGCACCTGCGGACAGCGATGTACCTCAACACGCCGGCTGATCATCCATGAAAAAGTATATGATCAGGTAAAAGAACGATTGCTGGAAATCTATGAGAAAGTAAGCATCGGTAACCCGCTCGAAAACGAAACCCTTGTTGGACCGATGATTGACCAGGATGCTATCGACAATATGCAGAAGTCGCTGAAGCAGGTTGTTAAGGAAGGCGGAGAAATCATTTTTGGTGGAGAGCAACTTGATCGGGAAGGATTTTACGTACGGCCAGCCATCGCTGAAGCAGAACCTCATTTCGAAATTGTAAAGGAGGAAACCTTTGCTCCCCTGCTTTATCTAATGAAATATGCTGATCTGCAAGAAGCCATCCGCATCCATAATGAGGTAACTCAGGGCCTCAGCTCAGCCATGTTTACCCTGAATATGAGAGAAGCGGAAACCTTCCTCAGTGCCCGTGGTTCAGACTGTGGTATCGCAAATGTGAACATCGGTACTTCAGGTGCTGAAATCGGAGGTGCTTTTGGGGGTGAAAAAGACACCGGTGGCGGACGTGAATCCGGCTCCGATGCCTGGAAAGCCTATATGCGCCGTCAAACCAACACCATCAACTGGAGTGATGAACTTCCGCTGGCGCAGGGAATCTCTTTTGATTTCTGATATGAGATTTGGGACGTGGAACGTGGGATATGGGATATGGGACATTGGACTATGGATATGAGACACAAGATTTCGAAACTGTTCTTTCTCGTTACTTTTTGCCTGATTACAGCATTAGTTTCAGCACAGGATAAAAGTCCGGAGATGAAGCTGGCTGAGCTCGGGGTAACACTTCCAGAAATCGGGGAACCCTCCGCCAGTTTTGTACACGTGGTTAGAACCGGGAACTTGCTTTTTCTTTCCGGGAAAGGCTCCCGAACAAAGAAAGGTGAACTCATTACCGGCAAAGTGGGAAAAGTCCTTACTGTGGAAGAAGGTTATAAAGCGGCTGAAAGTATAGCTTTGCAGCACCTTGCTGTTGTTAAGAATGAGATTGGTGACTTATCCAGAGTTAAACAGATCGTAAAGGTTCTGGGTATGGTTAATTGTGAACCTGATTTTACTCAACACTCTTCCGTGATCAATGGTTACTCAGATTTCATGGTAGCCGTGTTTGGTGATAAGGGAAAACACGCCCGTTCAGCCGTGGGGATGTCAAGCCTGCCGGCCAACCTTGCCGTTGAAATCGAAGTGATTGTTGAGATTGAAGAGAACTGAAGCCCGGTTCAGAGATGATTCTCCATTTTTTTCATCAGTTCTTCCACATAGGTCGAATGCTCCGGCTTCATCAATACTGACCTGAGGATGGTCACTGTTTCCTGATCAGCCTTAAAATCGGGATGCAAGCTGCAAAATTGTTTTGCGGGCATTTTATAGAGGGAAACATAGAATTCCTTGTTCCTCATCCCATCATCAAACAGTTGTTTTGACAGAGCTGAAACCCGGGATAGGGTTTTATCCTCAGGGATCGGGAAATAGGCTATGATGTCCAGTTCCGGTTCCTTGAGTGGCTTCAGCTTTGAACTTTCCTTAAGCAGATTGAACATATGCATGGCAGCGAAACGGCATTGTTTCATGATCGGGCCAAAACCGTTGTTTTCCTGCAGGGGAAAAAGCTTCAGGGTTGTCCAGAAAGCAGCTGCGGCAGCTCCGGCACGGGAGCATTCCAGGCTGATTTCCCCCAGGTGAAGTTCATCCGAGGTGTAATAGGTGTAGGGGGAATCGTGCAGGTAAAATCTACCAACTTCCGGATCTTTAAAAAGTACAGACCCGCATCCATAAGGTTGTAAACCATGTTTATGAGGGTCGATCACAATACTGTCTGCTTCCTGAATGACCTCCCAAGCAGCCGAATCAATGAGGCCGGAATTCCGGATGGTGTGGAAAAACCCACCATAGGCACAATCGATGTGAATACGAATGCCTTTTTCTTTTGCGATGGGTAAGATCCGGTGCAGGGGCTCCACATCACCTAAACCGGTTGTGCCCAGCGTCACAACCAGAGTCCCTGTTTCTGATGGATCCACGCTCTGCACGTCCGGCATTCCCTTTTCATCCACCGATACTTTTGTTGATGACATACCCAGTACTTCAGCCATCCGCTGATGGGTGTAATGGGCTTGTTCAGAATAGGCGATCCCCTTTTCCGGATGGGACTTTCTGGCGACCCATAAGGCTTCCAGATTCGCGATGGTTCCGCTTGCCGTGAGATGGCCCAGATAGGTTTCCCCATAACCAAAAAACCTGGCCAGCTCAGCCATGATTTCTTTCTCCATGGCACTTGTGGGAGGTCCGCCATCCAAAGCATGGTTATTCGGATTTATGCTCATGGCTATGCTGTATGCTGCCCATGCTACCGGATGAGGTGGCTTCAGCATTTGCCCTGCATACATCGGATGGTGAAAGGGGTAATTGCCCTCAAGCCGCTCAAGCAATTCCTTAAAGACTTCATGAACCCTGCTCTCATCCAATTTCAGGGTTGGATCGGTATCCCACTCCCCATAACTTTCTTTCCACTCCCCGAATTTTTGAAGCCAGTTATCCGGAAATCCGGAAGCAGAATAATCCTTCATAGTCTTATTTGATCAATACAGGTTAAACTGCAGACCAACAGCCAGCACCTGTTTAACCTGCAGTTCGGTGGAGAAGTCGTCATCGTACATGATGTCGAACTGGAAAACGGTGTTTATGGTAGAGTTGATCTTGCCGGTAAACTGATTTACCCATATAAAATCCGTGCTTCGCAGCGAACGGTTCACGTTGGTAAAGGATCCGAACTGGCTGGCGAGGGTGATATTTTTGGCAATCTCCTTTTCAAAGTCGATAGTGAAACCAAAACCGGCCTCATTCCGGAAATTTTCACCTTCACTCACCCCGTAAAGGGTTGCCAGGCTGTCGATGGTTACAATGGTTTGCTTGAGTGCCACACCACCATCAAAGGATAGATAATCGGTGGGTGAATATTCCAGACCGGCATTTTGGGTTATGTAACCCGGTGCCAGGAAGTCGGAAATTTTAATGTCTGTGTTATTCGGACCCTTTTCATATTCAAAACCCTCATCAAACTGGGAAATAAAACCGGCGGTGGCAAAGAGTTTAATATGGCTGCCCTCGTAAGGGATGGTGTAGGTCCACCGGTTCCTGATAGCGATCCGGTCATCCGTTTTTCTTACGCCCTGATTATCGATACGCGCCCGGCCATAGTTTAGATTAATAATAAATCCGTAGGCATATCTTTGTTTTCGGAATTTACCGGTAACCGACGATCCTCCGGTTGCTGATACACTGCTGACCCCACCCGGAGACCAGTTTGAATACTGTGCCTGGGTTCCATTCAGACTGGCTATCCAATTGTAATCCCATCCCTTCAAAGTATCCGGGACGTTAATGGTTTCCTGTGCCTGAAGTTTAGCAAATGGGCTAAGCAGGAATACAGCCAATACGGCAAATAAAAATCGCTTCATTTAATTTATTTTTGAGTGGTTAATAAGACTTTGTCGGGTTCCTCTCCCTGCAGGATCAGGTCGATGCGCTCATTCAATTTGGTTGGAACATGGGTGCCGGTGTAAGAAGCTTCGACGGGGTATTTTCGGTGTCCGCGATCGAGAAGAACAGCAACCTTTATCTGGGCCGGTGTTTTCCCGGAAAAGATGTTCAGGATGGCGGAGAATACCGTCCCGGCTGAAAAGATAACATCATCAACCAGCACCACAAAACGCTGATCGGTATCCGGAATTTCACCCTCAAACTTCTGATCAGCAACATTATACCGGAACAATTCCGCCTTCACCGCACAGGTATGGTGTAAATGCTCATGGATGATCCGGGACACGGCATATCCTCGTTCATTAAGCCCTATAATCAGCGGATGGTCATCCTCACCCAGGTCCTCCCAAATCTGCAGAGCTATCCGTTTTAAACTTCTCCGGATCCGGTTGGTTCCCATCAATTCAATTTCTTTAATCATCTCTGAAGATAAGAAGTACTTTTCTCCTAATCACCTGAGTTATATTGCTTAACTACTCAAAAAGATTGGCTGAAACCTTTGCCAAATTATGTTAACTTTACAGTGTTAACCAAACTTCAGAATTGGAGAGAATTATGAATACACCCGTGAAAATAGCCCTTACAGCAATAGCATCATTTGCGGGAGGTTACCTTTTAGGATTACTCACCACCCCGCACAGCGGAAAAGAAAACAGGGAGTGGATCGGACACAATGCCGATGAAGCCCGCAAGTGGGTAGGCGATAAGGGCCACAACTTTGTGGAAGAAAGCGAAAAACGCATTACTGAAATTGCCGGAAACCTCAGACAGAGTGTTAAAGACAGCATTCCTGATCTGTACGAAGCTACCGAAGACATTAAGCTGAACGATAAAGAATTAAAGAATGGATGAATACTGGCTCCATCAGCCGGAGTCTGTTTTTCATCACATTTGGCAACATCAACTTTTTGATCATACATCCCTTTGCACACCTTCAGGGGATGCGATTCAGCTTATCAACCCAGGAAGTCTGAATCAATCAGATGGTCCGGATTTCAGAAAGGCAACCATCCGTGCAGCAGGCATGGTCTGGCATGGGGATGTTGAACTGCACCTCAACGAATCCGACTGGTTCCAACATCAGCATCACAAGGATCACAACTACGACGCTGTAGTATTGCATGTTTTCCTACATGGCGGTAAAAAGGCCAGATGCTCCAATGGGTCTGAACCCCTCCGCCTTGATCTGATGGGCCGTATAAGCAAAGTTCTGAAACCTTTTGTATTTAACGGAATGCAGTCCAGGCTCAGCTGTGCTTCCAGTCTTCACCTCATCAGCGAAGAAGTAATCCTTAAACAGCTGAATGCCGCTCTTTATCGTTATTTTGAAGACAGAATTCAACTTATTCAAAAGGAATTCGATCCTTCCCTGCCCCTCAGTAAAGCCTGGAAACGGGCCCTCACTATTCGCCTAATTGAAGCACTTGGATATCAGCATAATAAGGAAGCTTTTCTCATTACCGGCCGTCACTTTGCAGAACTGCAATCACTCACAGGTACAGCCGGGTCATTTGCCAGAGAAGCCCGTAAAAAAGCGGAAGCATTGCTTAAAACCGGAAAAATTCGCTGGAACTATAAATCCGTACGCCCCGGTAACCACCCCAATATACGGCTAAAACAGAGTATTGACCTGGCTCTGGCAATACAAAACATTGACTTTTCCCGCTTCTTAAAAGATGATCCCACACAAAGCTGGAAAACAATCTGCAAAGAAGCCGGCCTGAATCCGACGAATTCCCGGATGAAAAAAATGAGACAGCTGGTTTACCTTCCCGCTCTTTATCTGCTTGGTTCGCTGCTGGCACATCGCAGCCTGGGTAACAGGGCAAACCAGTTATGGATCAAGGGAAACATCCCCTTACCCTCCCTTATTCAGCGATCCTTCAAAGCCTCCGGATTCACCGAAAAACTACAACGCCATCCAGGTATTTATCCCCAGTGGAAAAGCTACTGCAAGCCCTCTGCATGCGAAGCCTGCAATATATTTAAAAAGGTAATTGAATCTTGATTGCCAATAATCATCTTTCTATTTTTGGGGTCTGTCTGAAAAGGCACTGCCCGGTCGTCTAATGGCAGGACAGCGGGTTTTGGTCCCGTCAGTGGGGGTTCGAGTCCTCCCCGGGCAACAAGTTTATACTCTGCGAAAAGGATGACATCATGTTATCCTTTTTATTTATGTAAATCGAAATTCCTAATCCCGGTCGCACACACATTTTGGATACACCGCTCGCTATATTTGCCGGATCAAGCAATCCTGCGCTTGCAAGAGCCATCGCAGAGCAACTGGGAAGCGGACTTGGAGACCTCACTATCAAATCCTTTTCTGATGGCGAGATTTATGTAAAATTTGAGCAGAGTATCCGCGGAGAGGATTTGTACATCGTGCAGTCTACTCCGCCACCAAGCGAAAATATACTTGAACTGCTCCTTCTGCTTGACGCAGCCAAACGAGCTTCCGTAAAAAGGGTGACAGCCGTGATGCCCTACTTTGGCTACGCACGTCAGGATCGCAAAGACCAGCCCCGGGTATCCATTGCCTCAAAGCTGATGGCTAACCTCCTGGTTGAAGCCGGAGCAGACCGGGTGCTCACCATGGATCTCCATGCTGCCCAGATTCAGGGATTTTTCGACATTCCCCTTGACCATCTCTACGCCAGCCGGCTTTTCTTTGATTATTTCACTGAAAATCCCATTGGGGATCTGGTTGTTGTTGCTCCCGATGTCGGCAGCCTTAAAATGTCGCGCTCCTATTCCAAGAAACTGGGAGCTGGCCTTGCTTTTATCGACAAACGGCGTCCGAAGCAGAACGAATCTGAGGTAATGAACATCATAGGGGAAGTGAAAGACAAGAATATTCTGATTGTTGACGATCTGATCGACACCGCCGGCACACTGACCAATGCAGCAGTTGCCCTGAAAGAACATGGAGCAAGGCAAATCATCGCCTGTGCGACGCACCCCATTCTTTCCGGACCGGCATTCCAACGTATAGAGGATTCACCGATTGACCGAGTTCTGGTAACCGACACCGTACCACTGAGACAGCCATCTCAGAAAGTGCAGGTACTGAGTGTAGCCGGAATATTTGCAGAGGCCATTCAACGCATCCACACCAATGAAACAATAAGCGCACTTTTTGATTACTAAACACAACCACAGCAACTATGGCGTATCCTGAACTTGTTAAACTTGAAGGAACCGTTAGAGAACTAAGCCGAAAATCGACTAAAGATCTTAGAGAAAACAGCAGAGTACCCGCTGTACTGTACGGCCCCGAAGTAAAAGAGAATCTTCATTTTTCAATCTCGGAAATCGAGCTTGAAAAAATCCTCAAGAAAAAATCAACCAAACTGCAGGAACTCACCCTCGACGGCAAGGCGTATAAGACCCTGCTGAAGAGAGTCGAGTATCACCCGGTTACCGACCGCCCACTGCATGCCGATTTCTACGTGCTTTCTGACAAGCACAAAGTTACTCTGCGTGTACCAATCCGATTGATTGGTACTGCCAGAGGGATCACCGAGCAGGGTGGTCGACTTTTCCAGCCCATGAACTTTATGAGAATCCGCGTATATCCTGCGGATATTCCAGCCGAATTTGAAATTGATATCAGCCAGATGAAGATCGGGGATTCATTACACGTGAGTGATCTGGATCTGGGCGACATCATTCCGATTGACAGCCTCAGCAGAACCATCGTTAACATCCGTCCACCTAAAGGTGCCCTTGTTACCGAACTGGATGAAGAAGAAGCTGAAGCGGCAGAGGGCGAAGAAGGTGCAGAAGGAGCAGAAGCTACCGAAGTTGGAGAAGCTTCTGGCGATTCTGATGCCGAAGAAAACAACGACTAAGGGTATCTTTATCAACACCATAATTCCATGTCCATTATTGTTGGCTTAGGAAATATTGGTGAGGAGTATGAAAGAACCCGGCATAATATCGGTTTTGATATTGTAGATGAGCTGGCAGATACCATGTCGGCTCGTTTTACGTCAGGACGCGGCCCGTATGAGGTTGCTGAAGGACGGTTTAAGGGGCAAAAGGTGGTATTAATTAAACCTACTACCTACATGAACCGGAGCGGTATCGCCGTCCGGAAGGCCCTCGCACATTACAATACTGACATTACTGAATGTCTGGTGTGTTACGATGATCTGAATCTGCCACTCGGAACCATAAGGCTACGGGAAAAAGGCAGTGCAGGCGGACACAACGGCATCGATAATCTGATTCAGGAACTGGGTACAGACCTCTTTCCCCGGCTCAGGTTTGGTATTGGAAGTGAGTTTCCGAAAGGAAGACAGGTAGATTTTGTGCTGAGTCCCTTTGAGGAAAATGAAAAAGAATTACTGCTGGAGGCAAAGAAAAAAGCCCATGATGCGGCTATCAGTTTTCTGAAAGCAGGGATAGAGCGGACCATGAACTGGTTCAACTAACAATTTAATCCTAGTTAATAACACTAAAACAACATCATGGAACTAATTACATATTTAATTCCTGCTGCCGGGGTTCTTGCCCTGCTGTACACCTTTTTTAAATCCAGCTGGGTTGGTAAGCAGGAAGTAGGCACTGAAAAAATGGGCGCTATTGCTGAGCATATCTCTGCCGGTGCAATGGCCTTCCTGAAAGCAGAATACCGTGTTCTGGCCCTATTTGTACTGTTTGTGGCAATCCTGCTTGGGGTAACAGCTACTGAACAGTCGAACTGGCTTATCGCCGTTTCATTTATCCTTGGTGCATTTTGCTCCGGACTGGCCGGATTCATTGGAATGCGTGTTGCCACTAAAGCAAATGTGCGCACAACCAACGCAGCCAGAACCAGCTTGGCTGAAGGCCTGAAAGTTGCCTTTGCTGGCGGTTCCGTAATGGGTCTGGGCGTAGTGGGACTCGGGGTACTTGGCCTGGGTGGTCTGTTCATCGTTTATTCCAATATTTTCCCTGAGTGGAGCATCAATAAAATTCTATCTGTAGTTACCGGTTTCTCATTTGGTGCTTCCTCTATTGCCCTTTTTGCTCGTGTGGGCGGTGGTATTTATACCAAAGCTGCTGATGTTGGAGCCGACCTGGTAGGTAAAGTGGAAGCCGGAATTCCTGAAGATCACCCACTGAATCCTGCAACCATCGCTGATAACGTAGGTGATAATGTTGGTGATGTTGCCGGTATGGGCGCTGACCTTTTCGAATCCTATGTGGGATCCATCATCGGTTCTATGGTACTGGGTGCTGCTTTCCTGACCATTCCCGGGTGGTCCGATAACTTTGACGGACTATCAGCCGTTATGCTGCCGCTGGTTCTGGCCGGAACCGGTATTGTAACCTCTATTCTGGGCACCTTCCTGGTTCGCGTGAAAGAAGGCGGAAACCCTCAGAAAGCACTGAACACCGGTGAAATTGTTTCTTCCGTGATCATGCTGATTGCTTCCTGGTTTATCATCACCGGGATGCTGCCTGAAACCTGGTCTTATCAGGGACAGATTATCAACAGCTGGGGCGTTTTCCTGGCAACTATTTTTGGCCTGGCTGCAGGCCTGATTATCGGTTTTGTAACCGAATACTACACCGGTACCGGTACACGTCCGGTGACTTCTATTGTGAGACAGTCGGTTACCGGCTCCGCGACTAACATTATTGCCGGATTGGGTGTAGGTATGATCTCTACCGCTATTCCGATTATTGTGATTGCGGCGGCTATTGTTGGAGCCTATCACTTTGCAGGCCTGTACGGTATCGCCATTGCGGCTGTCGGAATGCTTTCCAACACAGGCATTCAGCTGGCTGTTGATGCTTATGGCCCGATCTCAGACAATGCCGGTGGTATTGCTGAAATGGCTGAACTGGAACCTGAAGTTCGTGAGCGTACTGATAAGCTGGATGCCGTGGGTAACACAACAGCTGCCATCGGTAAAGGTTTTGCCATTGGTTCTGCTGCCCTCACCGCGCTCGCTCTGTTTGCTGCCTTCATCACAGCTTATAACACCACACATCCTGATTCCATGCTGAATGGAATTGATGTGACCAAACCAACCGTAATGGCAGCCCTTTTCGTAGGTGCTATGCTTCCATTCCTTTTCTCAGCACTTTCCATGCAGGCGGTTGGTAGAGCAGCCATGTCAATGATTCAGGAAGTAAGACGACAGTTCGCAAACATCCCTGAGCTGAAAGCTGCCCTGGATGTGATGAATGCCAATGAAGACAAAGACTTTCATCACTGGAGTGAAGAAGATCGTGCCATATTTGAAGCGGCCGACGGCAAAGCGGAATATGAAAAGTGTGTAGCGATCTCAACCACCGCTTCCATTCGTGAAATGGTTATGCCGGGACTGCTGGCCGTTGTGGTTCCTGTACTTTTTGGTTTCCTTGGCGGAGCTGAAATGCTGGGAGGCCTGCTTGCCGGAGTAACTTCTGCCGGTGTACTCATGGCCCTGTTCCAGTCGAATGCCGGTGGTGCCTGGGATAACGCCAAAAAGATGATTGAAGAAGGCGTTACCATCGACGGAACCGAATACAAAAAAGGTTCTGATCCTCATAAAGCAGCGGTCGTGGGCGATACGGTTGGAGATCCTTTCAAGGATACTTCCGGTCCTTCCCTTAACATCCTGCTTAAGCTGATGGCGGTTGTAGCTCTTGTGATTGCAACCATCATTTAAGCTGAACCATCAATTTCAAAGCCCGGCGTACAAAAGTGTGTCGGGCTTTTTTTATTTTGAGTCATGTATAACACACAGATTTTTAAACTCATTTTTCTTCACGATCAGCGACTGGACGAACTGGCCGAACGCGGAGCGGGTATTCCCGAAAAAGCCAGCATCGAAGACTTTATGCGCCCTGATCCCACCTATTCCAAACTCTATTTTACCGGAACCGATCTGGATAAAGAACATTTTGGTTTATCCACACTCCAGGCATATCCTGAAATTCTCCAGGCCATAGAAGATGGGCTGAAAGCCGATTCCTTCCAGACATCCACCAATACCTTCCATAAACTGGCTGAGGCTGTGGAAAGCATTGATCTGGGTGAAGTCATCATCATAGGTGAAGAGGCCGCTTCTATGCAAATTCAAATTGCTCAACTCCATCTGGACGACAACTCCAATGTGGGCCACCTGAAAAGTGAATTGAAAGACTTCCTTCAAAAGGGCTTTATCGTGATTTTTAAAGAGAAAGCTCACGACGGCTTTGATCTGCATTTCTTTTCTCAAACCAATATTTACACCCGATTTTTCCATAATCTACAGAAACTGTTGCCCAAGGCTTTTCGCTTTTTCAGCATTAACGGAAAAAGAATGCGTTCAGAACGCTTTTTCTATTTCGAAACCTGGACGCTGAATCAGCCACCGCACGGATTCGAAGAAGTGCATCCCGAGTCTGTACTATAGGCATAGGGTGTGGTATCTTGAGGCAAACACTGTTCATGACTTACCTCGATAAATTAAAAACAGCCGTTCAGGACGCCCAATCAGTACTTTGTGTAGGACTGGATCCCAACCTGGAGAAAATACCTGCACCTGTCCGGGCTATGTTCCATTCGGATGCTGAAACGGTAGCCTATTTCTGCAAAATGGTGATCGATTACACCTATGAGTCGGCCTGTGCCTATAAACCCAATCTGGCCTTTTTTGAATCGCTGGGTGTAACAGGTTTGGCTGTGTTCAAAGAAGTGGTAGATCACATCCCCGATAACCGGATGGTGATTGCAGATGCAAAACGGGGCGATATCCATACCACCGCCGAGCATTATGCCAAGGCTTATTTTGGCTATTTCGATGTAGATGCCATCACGCTTAATCCCCTGATGGGTTTTGAAACGCTGGATGCTTTTTCAGCTGATGCGTCCAAAGCTGTTTATGCACTTGCATTAACTTCCAATTCGGGTGCAGCTGATTTTCTGAAAAAACCCTTTGATGGTTTTGAAAGTATGGCAGCTTTTATCGCTGATGCTTTAAGCCGTTTTGATGAACAAAGCGAAACCCACATCGGAATGGTGATGGGCGCGACTCATGCAGCTGAAATGAAAAATGTATTGAAATATCACACCAACGCATCCCTGCTCATTCCAGGAATCGGAGCCCAGGGAGGTTCCATCCATGATCTTGAAACGGCGCTGCAAGATCATGCGGGTATTCCGGTCATTAACTCCAGCAGATCCATTATTTTTGCCGGTGAGAATGAGTTAAACTGGCCGGAAAAAGTGGCTGAAGCCGCGTTATCAACCAAAGAAAATCTACAGGCCATCACAGAACGCTATGTCTAAGCCGATCGTAACTGTTTACACGGATGGTGCCTGCAGTGGAAATCCCGGACCCGGTGGCTGGGGAGCGGTGCTGATCTGGAATGGAAATGAAAAAGAAATCAGCGGTGGTGATCCCCAAACCACCAACAACCGCATGGAGATGAAAGCGGTGATTGAAGCGCTCAAAGCACTCACCAAACCTTGTGAAGTTCATATCCACAGTGATTCAGCACTTATCATCAATGCCATGACGCAGGGCTGGATTGAAAACTGGCAGGCCAGGGGCTGGAGAAAAGCCGACAAAAAGCCGGTTGAAAACAAAGAACTCTGGCAGGAAATGCTGGAAGCCGTGAATGGCCACAAAGTAAAGTGGGTGAAGGTGAAAGGACACTCCGGAGATCCTTTGAATGAACGGGTGGATCAACTGGCCGTTGCCGAATCGAAGAAATTCTGAGAAATTTGAAATTCAGTAATGTGAAGTTTGAAATTAATTTCACATTCCACATTTCACATTTCGAACTACAAAGAGGCAAAAGGTTTGAGGCTGAGATCGTCGAACTGCCCGAGTTCGAATTTAAGCCGGCCTGCAGCGGCAATCATAGCTCCATTGTCTGTGCAGTAGCTTAGCCGGGGAATATGATATTCAAAACCGTGCTTTTCAGCCATGGCCTGTACTTTCTCGCGTAACACAGAATTAGCAGATACACCGCCTGACAATACGAAACGCGTTATTCCCGTCTGTTTCAAAGCTCGCCTGAGTTTGACAACCAGTACCTCCGTTATAGCCTCAGTGATGGATGCAGAAAGATCATTCAGATGCTGCTGAACAAAGTCCTCCCCCTTTTCCTGAACATAATAGAGCACACTGGTTTTGAGGCCGGAAAAACTGAAATCCAAACCTTCATTCAAAAGTGCCTTCGGAAAGGGATGAAAGTCCGGGTCTCCATGTCGAGCCAGTTTATCCATCTCAGGTCCGGCGGGATAAGGAAGTCCCAGCATTTTGCCGGTTTTGTCAAATGCCTCACCGGCTGCATCATCCCTGGTTTTACCCAATAATTCATGTTCAAACGGAGCTTTCACTAATTCCAGCTGGGTATGTCCGCCTGATACCGTGAGTGAAATGAAGGGGAATTTGGGTTTGTGATCGATGAAGTTGGCATAGACGTGAGCATCCATATGATTAATTCCGATCAATGGAATCTGATTGCTCAGGCAGAAACCTTTGGCAAAGCAAAGCCCGACCAGCAGAGATCCCATCAAACCGGGGCCATGGGTAACCGCAACCGCATCCAGTTCATCAACGGCTATACCAGCTTCATCCAGAGCCTGCTCTACGGTCTGAAAAATAGTTTTATGATGTGCACGTGAAGCCAACTCCGGTACCACCCCACCAAATTGTTCATGAATAGCCTGTGAGGCGATCACATTCGACTGTATGCCCGAGTCGGTAAGGACGGATGCCGCGGTTTCATCGCAGGAGGATTCTATGCCCAGAATGTTCATATGCTTAAAATAAGAAACCCACCCATATTTCTACGGGTGGGTTCTTCGGCGATTGTACTTCTGATACTACTTCTTAGTGTAATTCTATACTGTTACTTGTTATCGTCGTCGTCTTCAACTACTTCATAATCGGCATCAACAGCGCCGGAGTCTTCATCCGAAGATGAGGTATCTTCTGCACTTCCGGAAGCGGTGTCGCCTTCAGCTGCACCAGCGGCTCCTTCCTGTTGGGTAGCCTGATAAATCTCCTGAGATGCAGCAGACCATGCTTCGTTTACCTCCTTGGTAGCTGATTCGATCTCTTCAAGATTTCCTTCTTTATGTGCTTTCTCCAGTTTTTCAACGGCAGCTTCGATGGCACTTTTGTTTCCTTCGGAAATCTTGTCTCCATACTCATCAAGCTGTTTCTTGGTGGAGAAAATGAGGGCGTCGGCAGCATTCAGCTTCTCGATACGTTCTCTTTCCTTCGCATCTTCTTCAGCATGCTCATCCGCTGCCTTCTTCATTCGTTCGATTTCTTCTTCAGACAGACCGGAAGAGGCTTCAATGCGAATAGACTGCTCTTTTCCAGTTCCTTTATCCTTGGAGGTTACATTCAGCACACCATTGGCATCGATGTCAAAGGTAACTTCAATCTGTGGTACACCACGTGGTGCAGGCGGAATGCCATCCAGATGGAACCGGCCGAGGGTGCGGTTATCCACCGCTTTGGCTCGCTCACCCTGCAGAATGTGAATTTCAACAGACGACTGATTATCAGCAGCTGTTGAGAAGGTCTCTGATTTACTGGTCGGGATGGTGGTGTTTGCTTCGATGAGTTTGGTCATTACACCGCCCAGCGTCTCAATACCCAGCGTGAGCGGGATAACGTCCAGCAGAACCACATCTTCAACATCACCGGTGAGAACACCGCCCTGAATAGCGGCACCGATCGATACTACTTCATCCGGATTCACACCTTTGCTTGGGTCTTTGCCGAAGAATTCTTTAACGGTTTCCTGAATTTTAGGAATCCGGGTTGAACCACCCACCAGAATCACAAAGTCGATGTCGGATTTGCTGAGGCCGGCATCTTTAATAGCCAGCTCGCAAGGTTGAATGGTTCTTTTTACGAGGTCATCCACCAGCTGCTCAAACTTGGAACGGGTGATATCCACATTCAAGTGCTTAGGACCATCCTGAGTTGCGGTGATAAAGGGCAGGTTTACATTGGTTTTCTGTGAGGATGAAAGTTCAATTTTAGCTTTCTCCGCTGCATCCTTCAGTCGCTGCATGGCCATAGGATCGTTTCTCAGATCCACGCCTTCTGCAGATTTGAACTCATCGGCCAGGAAGTTGATCAGTTTGGCATCAAAGTCATCTCCACCCAGATGCGTGTCACCGTGGGTTGATTTCACTTCAAACACACCGTCGCCCAGTTCAAGGATGGACACGTCGAAGGTACCCCCACCGAGGTCGTATACCACGATGGTCTGGTCCTGATCTTTTTTGTCGAGTCCGTAAGCCAGGGCAGCTGCGGTTGGTTCGTTAATAATTCGTTTTACTTCCAGTCCGGCAATTTTACCGGCTTCCTGAGTAGCCTTTCGCTGGGCGTCATTGAAGTAAGCCGGAACGGTGATCACCGCTTCTGTCACTTTCTCACCCAGATACTCTTCAGCGGTCTGCTTCATTTTTTGCAGTACCATCGCTGAGATCTCCTGAGGCGCATACTGACGATCATCAATCTGCACGCGTGCAGTTCCGTCATCAGCCTTTACAATTTTATAAGCTACCTGCTTGGTTTCTTCTTTCACCTCATCGAAACGACGTCCCATGAAGCGTTTTACGGAAGCAACGGTTTTTTCCGGATTGGTAATCGCCTGACGTTTCGCTGGCGCGCCAACCAGACGCTCTCCCTCTTTGGAAAAAGCAACAACTGATGGAGTTGTTCTTCCACCCTCCGAGTTTTGAATGACTACGGGTTCATTTCCTTCCATGACGGATACACACGAGTTTGTAGTACCCAGATCAATTCCAATAATTTTTCCCATTATGATTTACCTGTATTTTTGATTTATAAAACTAGTTGATCGGAATGGATTGTGAGTCTTTAAGTGCATCCGATTTAGGCATGGAAATAGTCAATACCCCGTTCTTGAAGGCCGCTTTGATTTCTGCAGCATTAACTTCTTTGGGAATACCGAATGAGCGCGCAAAGGCACCTCTCTTTCTTTCCTGTCGTTTAGCCTCTTCGTCGTCTGCATAGCTGATCACTCGCTCTCCTTTAACCGTGAGCACATTGTCTTTCAGGGCCAGGTTGATTTCCTTTTTGGAAAGGCCCGGAAGATCAATGAGTAATTTAAAAGCTTCATCACTTTCCACGATATCACAATCCGGAACGAAGTCACGGTCTTCATCGCTGAGCGGTACTACCTTTTCGACAAACTGCTGAATGTCCTTTCCGAACTTTGAGAGTTGTCGTTCAATTTCGATTCCGAATTCTGAAAAGTCTGTCATAACAAAATGCGTTAGTGATTTTCCTACCTTAGAAGCAATCACAATGCCAAAAAATGGCAGTTCCGCATATTCTGACTTTATGACAAACGGAGCTTTTAGTTTGTCAGGCTGTCCAGATGATTCCAGAAGGATGGGTAGGATATGGCAGCTGCATCCGCATGGCGTATGCTGCTCATTTTCTGGCCTTTGAGTGAAAGAACGGCCGCAGCCATAGCGATTCGATGGTCATGAAAGGAATCAAAGCGTGCCTGTTCGAACTGCAGTTCCGGATTCCCGTGAATGACAAATCCATCCTCCTTTTCCTCGAAGTCGGCACCGATTTGTTCAAGAAGGTGAGCGATGGCTTTAAGACGATCGGTTTCTTTGTGACGAAGCTCTCCAGCCCCGCTGATCTCTGAAGTGCCTTCTGCAAAGGCCATGGCAACGCTCAGGATAGGTATTTCATCTATGCAATTCGGAACGCGGTTTTCATCCACCTTTATGCTTTTCAGTTTTGCACTTTGTACGATCAGATCGCCATAGGGCTCAAGATCTACCCCTTTTTCATTTTCGATGCGAATATCCGCATTCATTTCCGAAAGAAGATCAAGCAAGGCTGTGCGGGTGGGATTTAACCCCACAGACTTCAGAACGATCTCGGAATCAGTTAAGATACTGCCAGCAACCAGCCAGAATGCAGCTGAAGAAAAGTCAGCCGGTATGGTGTAGGTCTGCTCCGGTATTTCATTTTTCAGGGATGAACGGATATATCGTTTCCCCTCCTTTTCGGTAATCTCCAGCTTGAGTAACCGTTCGGTATGATCCCTGCTCTGAACGCTTTCGATGACTGTGGTTTCCTCCTCCCCAAAAAGTCCGGCCAGCAGTACGCATGACTTAACCTGGGCACTGGCTACCGGCAATTCATACTCAATGGCTTTGAAGTCGCCCAGCCTGGTGATATACAGAGGTGCATAATCCTCATCCCGACTCAGAATTCTGGCCCCCATCAATTCCAGCGGCCTTATGATTCTTCGCATATTCCGGGAGGAAAGGGAGGGGTCGCCGGTAAGTTTGATGGACAATCCGGCTCCTGCAATCACACCGGAAAGCAGACGCATGCAGGTTCCGCTGTTCCCGCATTCAAGATCGTTAACCTCAGGTTGCAGGCCATGCCTGCCGGTGCCGGTAATCCTGAGTTCATCGCCCCGCCTTTTGACTTTTGCACCCAGTTGTTCCACACAGGATAAGGTGGAAAGAGGGTCGCCGGCTTTGGAAAAATTTTTGATCCTGGATTCCCCTTCATGAAGCAAGGCAAAGATGGCCGCACGCTGGGATATGGATTTGTCGGGAGGAAGCTGCAGTTCCCCTCGGAGTGACTTGGCTGGTTTTACTTTACGCAGCATTATTCCAGTGTGTTTATGAGCTCACGGGCTTGCTGTGCGGTGCGCGTACCGGGATAATCCTGAACGATGGTATTCAATGCACTGAGTGCCTGCCCTCGATTACCCAGTGTGATATGGCAACGGGCAGTTTCAAATAGTGAACGCGCCACCCAGTCTGAAAATGCTTCATACAACACTCTGACCTTGGCATATTCGTCGATGGCATCATTATACAGGCCCTGCTCCTGTTTCATAATCCCCAGATTGTATTGGGCTTCCGCTCCCAGTTCCGTGGTATTGGATTCGGCAATGTCACTGAGTATCTCCTCGGCTTCAGAAAAATTCCGGGTACGGATATCCACTTTTGCAAGGCCGATGCGGGCTGCTTCGCTGTTCCGGTTTACAGCCAGTGCTTCCGTAAATTCCACTTCTGCTTTGTCGATGTCGTTCTGAGCCAGACTGGCATTACCCATTCCGATGTAAGCTTCCAGTTTGTATCGGGGCTTATCCTGAAGAAGCTTCATAAAGGTGTCATGCGATCGCCCGAAATTCCCGTTGTCGAAATAGATCCTGCCCAGGCTGGTTAGCGCGGATGCGGCTTCATCGGTGTCAGCATACTGGCTCACCACAGCCTGATAGGACTGCAGCGCACCATCCGTATTTCCCAGCTGCATGTAGGCTTCAGCCAGATAGAGATAGGCATTCGGGGCCAGGCGGTCCGAATTGGTTACCCGCAGGTATTGCCTGAGTTCTTTGATGGCATTTTCATAATCACCCGACTGATAAACGTTTTCGGCCTGTCGGAAACGCAGCTGATCAGCGGTAGAACTACGGGGGTTTTCGTCCAGAAAACTTTCCAGGATCTGTGAAGAGCTGTCGGCCTCGCCTGCAGAGAGCTGAGCGTATTGAATTCCATTTATGGCTTCAATGATGTACGAGCTTCGTGGATACTGCTCCAGCACTTTAGAGTACTCGCTGATGGCTTGATCGTAGTCACCTGCATTGTAATAGGCATCCCCGATGTTGTACTGGGATCTGGCAGCCCAGCTGGTATTCGGATACTTCTGGATTACGGTCTGGAATTCGGTAATTGCCTGGGCATAATTAGAGGTGTTCAGGTATATGTAGGCGACATTGTATTGTGCCTGCTCCCTCAGCCTGCTAAATGGATAAATCCGGAGCAAACGACGGAAGGTACTCACTGCTTCAAATGTACGATTGGCCCGGTAATAGGAATTACCAACCTGGAACATGGCATAATCACCGCCGGGTTCTGCCCCGATAGCCTGATTATAGTATTGAATGGCTTTCTGGTATTCACCCAATGCATAGTAGGCGTCACCTATGCGCAGCCGTGTATCTGTGTCATAGGGAAATAGTGCGATGGGCGGGGGATTATAATCTTCTAGAAAAGCTTCCAGGGGTGGTGCTGCTTTTTCGAAATCTCCCATAATAAAATAAGCCCAGCCGAGGGAATATCGGGCAGCCCCAATAAGCTCATGTTCTGGATAATTTCGAACAAATATGGCGAACTGATCGGCCGCTTTGCCATACTCTTTCTGCATGTACCAGGCATCCGCACTCCAGAACAAGGCTTCCACTCCCAGTTCGGAATCTCTGTTTTCACGATAGATTTGTTCAAAAAGTGGCTGGGCCTGCTCGTAGGCCTGATTCCGGAATAGCACCCAGGCTTTCTGAAACTGGGCCTGAATTTTAATGGCCGGATCCAGATTCATGGATTTTTCCGCCTCCTCAAAAGCCTGTATGGCTCGGGTAAATTCACTGTTCGCGAAATAGGCTTCGCCCAAAAGTGTAAAGACTTTACCCGCGTTTTTCAGCTCATCCCCATTTCGGACCAGATCCAGGAGTATTTCGATGGCATCTCCGTATTGCCCTCCTTCAAAAGCTGAGATGGCCCATTCATAGTAGGCTTCTTCTACCCACAATCCACTTTTGAACCGATCCCCGAAGTTTTCAAATGTTTCAAAAGACTGGGCATACCGATTCCCCAGTTTCTCATTAACCGCTTTATAGTAAAGGGCTTTCCGGGCCATTTCATCTTCCCCTTCTGATGCTTTTTCAAAAGCATCTGCAGCCCAGTGATAAATCTGCTGTTTGTGGTACAACCATCCCAAACCGTAATAGGCATTCCGGACTTTTTCGGTTCCCTTATTCAGGTTGATGTATTCCTTATAGCGGGTGGTGGCCCGGTCGTAATTATTCAGGTAATTATGACTTTCCGCAATCAGGATTACCGCCTTTGACCGCTGCTCATCATCCAGATAGGGAATGGCATTTTTTAGGGCATCAATGGCTTTTTCGTACTCCCCTTTCTGATAATAGGATTCTCCAAGGGCTGTTCCCACCCTTCTGGTTACTGGGTCGTTTGGATAGCGTGTTTTAAGCAGTTCAAAAGCTTCCGTCGATGCATCATAATCACTTTCAGTAAGATAAAGCCGACCGCGGGCGTACAGCGCTTTTGGCGCCCATTCGGAATCAGGATGCTCATCTGCCATTTCCAGATAGAGTTCTATGGCTTCCTCTGTCTCCCCTCCTTCAGCTGCAGATTCAGCCATCCAGTACATTACTTCAGCCGACTGCTCATCACTGATTCCGGTTTCAAGAGCTTGCTCGTAGTATTCAATGGCTTCAAATGTGTTGCCATCCCTGCGCATCCGTTCGGCTACATCGATATATAAAAGACCTGCTTTCCGGCTGCGTGGAAATCGGTTGACAAACTCCTCATAGTAATTGGGAAGGTGAGTGGAATCGGTACCGGCCAGTGAACGAACTTTATAGAAAAGTGCAGATTCAAAAAGTGGGGAATCGGGGTACTCCTGGATGAAGCGCTCGAATTCAAAGCCGGCATCTTCGTAAAGTCCCTGCTGATATAAGTCCAGTCCGTACTGATAAGCCTGATCCGGGTTTTTTTGAAAATCCTGCGCATTGATGACTGAAGATGTCATCATCAGAAAGGCAAATAGGGCAGGCAGTAATCTTAAGGGCTTAGGGCCGGGTAACAGCATGCACTGAAAATAAGAAGTGATCCTGAATTTAGATATCCAAATATCGGAGAAGTTCATTGGCCCGCTCTTCATAATCGGCTTTTAGTTCCTGGCTGTTAGCTTCTGAAGTGACCAGGTAACCATATCGTCTGAAGGCAGAGCTTATGGTGGAGGATTCTTCGATGTTCAGCTTAAATGAAATGTAATACATATCACTATTGGATCCGGGTTGCTGCACCCCTACACCAAGTATCTTTGCTCCTTCCTCCTCAGCAATACGAACCAGATCGGTCAGGCTGAAATCAACCTGTTCAACTCCAACGGTTATGACTGAACCGAAAGCCGACAGGTTAAACATTTCTCCCAGTGCTTTCAGCACTTCTTTCTTGCGGACCATCCCGAGGAAATTCATCTCCTCGTCCACAACGGGCAGTATGTAAAGCTCATGAGAGAGCATAAGCCTAGCAGCCTCAAATACATGCTGAGACTGGTTGATGTAAATTGGTTTATCAAGGGTGAGCTGGTGAAGATCATTGTTTTCATCTCCTGCATCCACCAGGGTATTGAGTTCAATCATACCAATCACCCTGTTATCCGCATCAGCAACCGGAAAACTGGTAGTTGAGAGCAAATCCATTTTAATGAGCGCAAAAGCGACTGTGTCGTTTTCGCCCAATGGCCTTATTTCGTTATTCAGAATCTCGTTTACAATCATTATCAGCTGTTTCCCAAAATAACTTCTCCGGGGTCACTTATATTATCAAGCAAATAACTGAATTGCTTAAAATCTTTTTTAGAAATGGTAAATGTGAGTTCTACTTCATCCTGTCTGTAGAGTTCCTGATCCACCGTTGCATGATCGTGAAGAAATGCAATTGCCTTGTATTTTGAAAGAGGAACGGTGATGGTTTTTTGCAGGTAGTCCTCTTCAATAATTTCTTCAATTTTACTCTCAAGCTGTTTGAGTCCTATACCTCTTCTGGCTGAAATATAAAGTGCATTAGGAAATGCCGTTTTTAGCTGAGCCAGCTGATCTGAGTTCATTTTGTCCACTTTGTTCATGACCAGAATGGTGCGTTTGTTTTCGGCACTCAACTCCTTGAGTGTCTCCTCCACTACTTTGATGTAATCTTCGGCCAGGGTGGATGATCCGTCAACCACGTGAATCAGAATATCAGCCTCTCTTACCTCATCCAGCGTGGATTTAAAACTTTCGATCAAATTATGTGGCAGTTTTCGGATAAAGCCGACAGTATCTGAAAGCAGTACGGTGTGATTTTCAAGCTCCAGTCGTCGTACAGTTGAATCCAGCGTTGCAAAGAGCCGGTCTTCCACAAGCACATTGGTTTCAGTGAGGGCATTCATGAGCGTTGATTTTCCCGCATTGGTATAACCGATGAGTGAGATGGTGGTCATTCCCGAACGGCCCTTACGCTGTGTGGTACGCTGTTTATCCAGTTTGGCGAGTTTGTCTTTCAATACGGAAATACGCTGCCCGATCAGACGGCGATCTGTCTCAATCTGGGTTTCCCCGGGACCTTTGGTTCCGATCCCCCCTTTTTGGCGGGACAAGTGAGTCCAGTATCTGGATAGACGTGGAAGCAGATATTGCAGCTGTGCCAGTTCAACCTGAGTTTTGGCCGCGGCGGTTTTAGCCCGGCCTGCAAAGATGTCCAGAATAAGTGCCGATCGGTCCAGCACTTTGGTATCCAGCATTTTTTCGATGTTGCGAATTTGGGTCGGGGAGAGGTCATCATCGAATATGATGGAATCCACGTTCAGCTCGCCTACCATCCGTTTCAATTCTGAAATTTTACCCTTACCCACATAAAAACTTGGATCCGGATGATTTCGGTTCTGCAGCACTTTGGAAACCGTTTCAGCTCCGGCTGTATCAGCCAGCATTTCAAGCTCATCCAAATATTCGGAAGCATGTATTTTACTGATGTCAGCACCAAACAGGCCAACCAGCAAAACTCTTTCTTTTTTTATGTCTGAATTCTGTACGTCTTTAAACAAAAAGGGAGATTTCCTCTTATTCTCTTAGGTATTTCTGTTGCTTAAACCTCGCTGAAGTTTATTTCTCCTCAGGAGAAGAGATCTTAGGCATATCACTCTTGAGCCTGTGATCCAGCTTTAAAGATACGATTTTTCTGAATGCTTTGACTTTATCCTTTGGCACTATCACAGCAAGCCGGTTGAAAGTCGTGCCTGTGTACTCTGACTTATAAACGAATGTAAAGCCCACACCATTCTTCTTTTCCTGCTCTGCAAAGTCCATAATCTGGTACCAGGCAATGGTTTGAGGGGGTTCGTTGATATTCTTCACAATGCCATGATCACTGATGTAATGCTTGGAAGCCAGGTAACTGGATACAAACCACATACTGCTGAGGCATAGATAAGCAAACATGGTGTTCATTCGACTGCTGTAGCCATTGCTTAACATAAAAACTGTCAGAAGTACGGTACAAAGCAGAAATAAACTGGCAAATAAGGGGAAGCCCCACAATTTACCGGACCTCCAGCTCAGGCGTACATTTCTAAGCCTCAGCCTATTATTAATAGAATACAAGGCCAGGATAGTAGAGGCTACCGTAAAAAACCCAAGACTTAGGTCAAACAATATGGAAATCGTTTCCTTGATCATATCAGGCTTTAAAATATAGGCTCACAAGGGTCTCTGCAATTAATAAAATAAAGCCGGCCCACATAAACCACTGCCAGATTTCCCGACCGAAACTTGCTGAGGCCAGTTCCGCATCCAGCTCTTCCTCATCCAGGCCTCCGGTGCTGATGATCCTTGCACCAAGTACATCTTTCAGTAAATCCATCTTTTCACCTCTCTCACTGATTGTGGTCATTGACGATTCAGCTTCGTCCATGTTTAATCCTATAATCTGTTGTCGCTCTCCGAAAAAGAGATTAAGATAACCCGGCTCCCATTCCGTACCGGGATAGCTGATTTGCAAGGCATTATCACGGCGTTGAATTTCAGGGCGGGCCCGTATTCCGCCTGCTTCCAGTTCAATTTCCTGTTCATCCGTTGTGATTCTTGCTTCATAATCTGAACCCAACGTAAAGTTTCGGATTCCACCGCTTTCGGATGAGGAAGCGTAAAGCAGGGTGCGGTAGTACAAGGGGGCAAAGAGGGGATTAACGGGCAGGTCGGTCCAGCCGGCTTCATTTCCCGTAGAGAAAATGAACAATCTGCCGGATCCGAAATTATGCTGCCTTAGCACAACATCCCCAAGATCTGACTTCAGCAGGTCAAACCCATTGCTTTCAGGATTTACATCAAATAGAAACTGATAGTACAGGGAAGGGGTATTGAATTTAATTTCCTCATCCCCTTCCAGATCAAAAACTTCATCCAGAATGGGATGTCCTTCCGGTAAAACCGAGATTCGGTCCACCGCACTGAAGGAGGCAAATTCACCTTTTATCCCCTGATATGCGCCTGCATTAAATTCGGAAAGAAAGGCATTATAATTTCGGGTATCACCATCAGGAGCAGGGAAAAAGAGTAATCCCTTCCCTTCCTGCACCTCCCTAAGCAATATTTCGAACAGATACTCCGGTACCTGCCTGATTCCGTCCAGTACAATGGCATCATATTCCCCTAAATTTTGATTACTCAGTTCCTGAATCCCGGCTATCTCATAATCCATCTGGCTGTCACTTTCACGGATGGCCTGAAGGATCAGGTCTGAATAGCTGCTTCCTGTTTGCGCATTTTTCTGTGCTTCCCTCACCCAAAGAATTTTACGCTCGCGGGGTACAAACAGGGTGAAAAAAATCTGGTTATCATCCGTAAATTCATCCCCCTCAAGCAGCAATTTTCCTTTCAGATATCCATTCCTTTCCGGCAATAACTGGAAACTAAACAGCTTTTCCTCACCGGCATTGAGTTCAATAGCATATTGTCCCAGCAATTTATCATCAAACTGAAGTGACAGAAACTGATTTACCGCAGGCCGATCACTGTAATTCTTCACCTTAACTTCCAGTTCAGCCGGTAGTCCACGGCTGATGATTTCGCTGCCGGCTTTGAGTTCAGAAACAGCGGTATTCTGTACATCGGCCTGCCCGATTTCGAAGTAACTGATGCTCGCACTCATTTCCTGTTCATCGGGCCAGTCGCTTAAACTGAATTGTTCGGCCTGTCCATCACTCAGAATGAATATTTTTTTATTGGCTGAAGGTGCGCTTTCCATGAATTCGATCAGGCTTAGCAATCGCTGTGAGCTGTAGTTCCCACCAGGGCTGATTTCAACCTCATCAAGTTTTCGCCGACTTTCACGCATACCGCCCTCGCTGATACTCAGTCCTGAACCGTTTGTAAGCTGAATCACAAAACGGTCGCCTTCTTTTGATTTATCAAGCAGGTCATTGATGATATCCTGAGCCTGATCAAACAGAGGGCCGTTTTCATCGATACGCTTCATGCTCACACTGTTATCCAGTAAAAAGGCAACCAGAGCAGGTTCATCCGAATCACCCAGTCCGGAAGAAATAGATGGTGGAAGAAAGGGCCGTGCAAGAACCAAAGACAGGCAGATTACGGCCAGCACCCTTAGTAACAGCAGCAGGTATTTTTTAAAGCGGATTCTCTTAATCGTGGTTTTCTGCAGGTCTTCAAAGAATGAAAGAGTGGAGAAGGCTACTTTTTGGGGACGGCGCAGATTCAATAAATGAATGACCAGTGGAACAGCCGCTGCCAGTATGGCGAACAGAAAAAACGGATTCAGGAAACTCATTTACAGATTAATTCTTACTTTGGGTAATTGTGTTGGAACATAAGCCGGACAGACGGAATATGAAATTGAAATATCGAACTCCAAGCATCGTTTCTCATCCCTGATGCAACGCCCCTCAGCCTTAGTAATTATCACCTGCAGTATTTTTGTCAGCATTTCCTGTTCTGACAGGGAAAAGGACTGGCAGCAATTGATTCCGGAGAATATGGTTCTGATGTATCAGCAGGAAAACACCATTAGCCTAAGCCAAGTTTCCGAATTACCAGAAATTGCTTTGCTTGATGACATCACCCCCGGTAATGTTCAGAATGTACAGCGTATAGAAAACCGCATTCTGAGTAGTTCTCAGCCCGCCAGATTGCAGATTCAATCACTATTTCTGTATCCTGTTAATGCCACAGACCTTGAAGCGGTTTGGATTACAAGCGCCCCGGATAATTATGCGGAGTACCTTTCGGGGTTGTTCAGCAAAGCGTTTAAAGAGTCGCGCTATGACTTCCGGAAATATCCGGTTTACATTTTGTATCTGGATGAAACCAGCATCATGTACGTCATTCAGTCAGGCGACTATCTTTATCTCTCTGAATCCAGCCTGGCTCTTGAAAGAATGATTCGGATCATGGACGGATCCGCAGGAAATATGAATCCCGACAGTAAACCCGGAGCGGGTGAGTTGTTAGTAAATACTCCGCATCTCTATCGCTGGATGCAGCAGGTTGCCCGGGTTATCCACCATCCTTCTCTGAAAAAAGTATTCACCGGCAGCCAGCCCCTTGTGGCCCGTTTTGAGAACGGAGATGAAAACAGTCCCATTGAACAGTCTTTTACTGCTGAAATGGCCATCAATTCGTCTGATGCCTCTTTTTCTACTCAAGCCCTTTCAGGTGATAAGGGTACGATATCGCTTGACCGGCACATTTCATCCAATTCGGCAGCTTTCGGAATCTTTCACATTCAGCCTCAACTCAGAAGCAGCAATAACCTGGATGCTGAAAAAAAACTGGATTCCCTGCTGCAGGCCGACACTGAACTTTACCGTGAACTTGCAGCTTCCCTCAGTGACGAACTGGCCATGGTCAGTTTTGCCGAATCCGGCTTAAGCAATACCGGCGAATATTTATTTATCCGTGAACTGAGTACACCCAGATCGCTGCGCAGTGATCTTAATACCCTTGTTCGGGCCGGCTTCATAAGCCAGCAGGATGATTCCTATTTCATTCAAAGTCGTGAAATGGCCCTTATGCTGGGTTCTGAATTTTGTGACTTTACCGATTTCTATCTGAGCTTTTCAGGCGAGGCTATTGCCATCGCAAAACGAAAGGGGCTGGCTGAGAGTGTGACTGCAGACCGCCAGCGTAGACGTGTGATGTATTACGAAGGCACTTATTCAGAATATCGGGAGGAAATCCCGGAAGAACTCAGCGCTCTTATCTGGGTCAAAAGCAGTGATTTTCTTGCTTTTCTGCAGCCATACATTAATCCCGGCAGCAGTATCAATCCCCTTTTTGCACAGTTTGATGTGGCTTCCATTTACACCCAGGCTGAGAATAATCAGGTTAAGGTGAGCTTTAATTCGCTCAGAAGGGAAGAAAGCAACTTACCTTATCGTGAGCTGTGGGTATTTCCATTGGGAGGTGCTGAAATCACCGGCGAACCCATCATGGCTGATGTTGCGGGCAGCAGCAGGGAGGAAATCATATTCTCCACCACAAGCGGCAGCATATACGGCCTGGCCACCGACGGCACTCAGGTATTGCAACTTTCGACCGGTGAGGATATACCTGTGGGTTCACCTGTTGTTTATGACTGGTATGGAAACAATCGTGAAATCATCATGCAGGCTGCAGGGAACAAAATTTATGCATGGAATCGAACAGGCGACTTGCTTCCGAAATTTCCATTTGAACTGGATGCTCAGATCAGCGCTCCAATCAGCATAGCCGATGTGAGCCGTAACGGAATTCCTGAGATTATTGTAGCCACTGAAGATCGCAATGTACATGTTCTGGATGGAAGGGGAATTAACATTGATGGCTGGCCGCAAAGAACCAATGCACCGGTTTTAAATCAGCCTTCTTTGATTACGGTAAACGAATTACGTTCTATCTGGGCTGTTTCACTCAATGGCCTGCACAGCTGGCTGCCCGGTGGACAATTGCGTCCCGGTTTTCCATTTTTTGCTGAAGCTCCTTTCACTACCGGGCCTGAACTGCTGAACGAATCGATTTTTGTGCCTTCGGCTGATGGAAGCTTGTTCAGCTTTGGCCTGCAGCCGGTATTTGATGACTCGCTGAGTAATTCAACAGCTGTGGACAGTCTTATTATCCAAAGCCTGAGCATAGACAACAGCCCGCTCACCGGTTTTCAGGTAAGGCCCAGTACCCTACTTCGCGACAGTACTGGTTTTTTCCGGGATGATGTTTTTCTCACAACCACCCTCAGTGGTTCCGTGTACATACACGACCAAAAGGGGAATCTTCAGTTTGCGGAGAGTATGGGACAGAGCGCCTCCGACCGCTTTATTCCTTTCCTCACAGACATTAATTCGGATCGCGTGCTGGAAATCTTTGCATTGGCTGATCTGGGCCGGCTCTACGCCTGGAAATATCTGACCGGTGAGAGAGAGTACAATATCCCAACCTCAGCCATGAAATACCCTACCGTGCTGGATATTAACGGGGATAATCAAAAAGAATTAATTGCCCTGACGCGTGAAGGTTTACGATGCTGGACCATCCGCAGTACCGCGGAAGACTAAACCCTTCGTAGTATGACCTTTGTAGCCTGATCAGAAAATAGCATTCAGGGCTTCATCCACCTCTTCATACCGGAATGAAAAACCGGCATCCAGCAGCTTTTTGGGGTATGCCCGAATACTGTCAAGAATGGGCTTCGCGCCTTCACCGAACATAATACGAATAGCCAGTTCAGGTACCCTGAAGATGGAAGGCCTGTGCATAGCCTTTCCCAGCTCCTTCGCAAAGGTGTTCATGTTAACCGGTGCAGGCCCAACAGCATTATACACCCCTTCAAAATCCTGATGCTGAACCGGAAATAAAATTGCATGACATAAATCTGTTCGATGAATCCAAGGCATATATTGTTTTCCATGGCTTACTGGTCCGCCTACAAAAAACTGAAAGGGAGGAATCATCTGTTCAAGCGCTCCACCACCTTTTTCAAGCACAATTCCGATGCGTGGTATGGCTACCCGGATTCCAAGTTCAGTTGCCTTCAGTGCTTCTGCTTCCCAGTCAATACAAACCTGAGCCAGAAAGTCATCACCCGGACCGGATTCTTCATCCAGTCTTTCATCTCCATTATCCCCATAATAACCGGAAGCCGACGCGGAGATAAACAAATCCGGCTTCTGTTCTGCTTCACGCATGGCATCTACCAGGATTCGCGTACTTTCAATGCGACTGTCATAGATGCGCTTTTTAACTTCCTCATTCCACCGACCCCCAAAAACATTTTCTCCCACCAGATTAATGACCACATCCGTTTCTTCCATCACTTTGGAAAGGTTGGCATCCCAGCTTACAAAAAGCTCATTCTTGACTCCATCAATCTGATATTTTTTTGGACTGCGGGTCAGAATTTTTAAAAAGTGTCCTTCCTTTAACAGAATTTCTCTAAGTTCTTCACCAATAAAACCGGTTGCGCCAGTGAGTAGAAAGTTCATAAAATTTGATGCCTTATGAATTCAAGTGAAAATTTGAAGATACTTAATAATCCACAACTCTTAAGCCGTATTCTGCTTTTTGTACGCCTGCTGCTGGGTGGTGTTTTTACCTTTTCAGGTATAGGAAAACTCGTTAATAGTGAGGATGCATTATATATGGTTGAATTGATGGCATCTGAATACTATCAGCTCATCGAGTATACAAATGAGATAGTGATGGCACTCACCATTTTCGAATTAATTCTGGCCGTATTACTCTTTACCGGCTGGAATAAGATCGTCACATTTGCATTAACGGATGCATTTCTGACCGGTTTTATAGTTGTACTGGTCTATTTTCTGATCAGCGGTTACAATGTGGAGAGCTGCGGATGTTTTGGGGCCTTCGGTGGTTCGGGTGGCATCGAAGCCACCCTGGCCCGTGATATCGTTTTGCTGGTGGTAGCAAATTTCGGTCTCGTCCTCACCGTGATGATTCGAAAACAGGAATCAAAGCTGGCCGAGCAGATTGCTTAAGCGGTCAAAAGCCTTATCTCGTGCTTCTTTGTTCGGCCCGTCTGCTTCAGGATCATCACCGCGACGCATAAAGGCGTGACCGGCTCCATCATAAATCACATAGTTATATTCAAGACCATTGGCTTTCATTTGCTCTTCACTAAACGCAATGGTTGAGTTTACCCGATTGTCATTCCCGCCATAAAATCCATAAACCGGGACTTTGATATACGAATAAGGTTCAGCTTCTCCGGGTCCGGTTCCATAGAATACATAAGCAGCTTCAATTTCATCACCGGCATTGGTTGCAAAACGAAAGGTCTGGGAACCTCCCCAGCAAAAACCGACAACGGCAACATTTCCATTTCCGGCATCCATGCTTTTAGCATAATCCAGTACGGCCATCAGATCAGACGTAATCGCATCAGGATTCAGCTCATACAAAGCGGAACGGGCAGCATCTGAAGAGGCATAATCTGAAGTTTTCATGCCTTTATCATCGGTTAGCAGATCCGGAGCAATGGTGATGAATCCTCTGCTGGCCAGCTGATCTGCAAATGAGCGTGCCCAGGTATTTAATCCGCGATTTTCGTGGATCACGATGACCACCGTTGATTTTTCGTTACTCTGTGGGTAAACCACGAAGTTCTCCAGCATGCGGTCATTGGATTCGATTTTCACCCATTCATGATGCCGGGGTGATTCCTCCAGCTGTTTTAGGGCAAAATCCTGTGCCAGCAGGGTTCCTCCCAGGAAAAGGGTAAAGAGCAGGGTATTCAGTATTTTCATTTCGATGTGGTTTTGGATATTAAATTTGCCCCCGGATGTATTCCTAGCCCGGGTTTCTTATTAGCAAGTATCTGATAGCTATCATTCATCTGCAAACCCTCAAATACATCTTTTTGCAATAACAGGTGTCCGTCCAGATCCACAAAATCCGCTTCATAGCCCAGCAGAGCTCCTGCTGAGATAGCCAGCGAAGATTCAATCATACAACCAATCATAATTTTCAACCCTATTTCTCTCATTGCATTCATCTGCTCAAGTGACCCAAGTACAGATCCGCTTTTCATTAATTTGATGTTGATTCCGTGGAATTGCCTTGCCAGTTCCTTCAGGTCGATGTTGCCTGCATAACTTTCATCCGCAAACAGTGGCAGAGGACTGAATTCTTTCAGCTGTTGCATCTCCTCATGCATGTGAGCGGGCATGGGTTGCTCTACCAGTCCCACATTTTGAGTGGCCAGAAATTCGATCTCCCTTTTAGCTTCATCCAGGCTTTTCCAGCCTTCATTGGCATCCACACGTATCATTTTGTCCGTAACGAGTCGAATACTTTTGATGATTTCCCGGTCCTCGCTGCTCCCCAGCTTTATTTTAAAAACCGGGGCATCCTTAGCTTCCCTGATTTTCTGCTGCATTACTTCTTTTTTGTCGATGCCGATAGTAAAAGAAGTTGGAGGTGTGATGTTTGAATCAAGTTTCAAGAGCTGATGAGCCGGTAATGCGTTCATCTTTCCCAGCCAGTCGATCAATGCCATTTCAAGTGCAGCTTCTGCAGCCCGGGTTCTAAAGCCGGTTTCCTGCATAAATGACTGGATGTGATCAGGGATACTGATTTCTGCTTCGAAGCCTTCCTCCAGCCCTGATAAATCATTGAGCACATCTGCCGGATATTCTTCATAACGATAATTCGGGGCAGCTTCTCCATATCCTGAAATTCCTTGACTCTCAACGGTCACGAATACATTTTCAGCCGTGTTCTTTGATCCTCTGGAAATGGAAAAGGTGTGCCTGAGCGGGAGATGAAGCGGGGTAACCCGAATCTTAAAACTGTACATATCCTAGCGCTTCCAGCAATTTCATGTAAATATACATGGCCGGTGCGGCTAGCAGAAGAGCATCAAAACGATCAAAAAGCCCACCATGTCCCGGCAGAAGCTGGGAGGAATCTTTCACACCTGCTACCCGCTTCAGCCTGGAAACCGTGAAATCACCGACAGGACCAAATACCCCAATCAGTAAAATTACAGGCAGCAATAGAAAAATGTTAAGATCCAGTTTTAGCGGTACTAGATAGTAAACAAGGCAAAGTCCAACTCCTGAGCCAAGGAAACCAAATACAAATCCTTCCCAGGTCTTTTTGGGACTGAGCTCTGCGGCCATAATATGTTTGCCGAAGGCTCTTCCTCCGAAATAAGCAAAAACATCATTTCCCCAGACCATGAGCAGGAGAATCAGGGTCAGCATAAACCCGTCCTCTGTTGACCTGAAATCACGAATAAGCAAAAGACACAGAAAGCCGATTGGTGCATAGAGTCCGGTGAAAAGAGTGGAACCCATTTCCATTATACTCGGCCGGGAGGTTCGAAATACCTGCATTGCGATATAAAACAAAAAGATGGCAATACCCAGCTCAAAAGCATAGGGCAGGAATGGACTCAGCAAAACCCATAAGCCAATGCTGTAGGGAAAAAGCATATTTGGGTGCACTTCTGCAGCCTCCAGAATCCGGATGCATTCCTGAATAACAATAAAAGCGATGAGTATCACCGAAACGGTGAAATACCAGCCGCCAAGCCAGTTCATCCAGATAAAAAAGGCGGCAGCCGGCACTGCAACCAGTACTCTTTTCGCCAGTTCACTCAAGGAGTTATTCCCCCTCTTCCTGTTTTCTCAACTGCTCAAGAGCTTTTCTGGCCTTTTTCTCAAACTCAACGGGCACATACAAATAAACCAATGCCATTTCACCAACGGTAAGACTGTAGGCCGAATCCCGCTTGGAAAGAATGTTAGATGGGATTTTAAGACTGGAAAGGTAGGTTTTGGCCAGGCCGACGTCGAACTCGTTTCCGCCTTCCATTACACAAACCCAGTTATCAATATCATTGGGCTCAATGTCTTTAAACAAGGGCTTCAGAGATTTGTGATCTGCGTTTAACGTTATTCATAACATACAATAACACGCCCATAACTACAAAACTGAGCACAACCAGATAGATGGGTAAATCAAAGTTTTCAGGTTGAGTGAGATCCAGTGTTGAAGGGTAAATACTGCCGATGATAACCTGTCCGCCATTGTTCACCAGGTGAGCAAGCATAGCGGGGATCAGGCTGTCTGTAATCCATGTCACATAAGCCAGCAGAAAACCAAGTGTGGCCAGCGGTAAAAGATTGGTTAGCTGCAGATGGAAAGCCCCAAAAAGTAAAGATGACACTATAAGGGCAACGATAATGCCCCCGCTTTTCTCCAGTGCACGCATCAGGTATCCGCGAAACATCACTTCTTCACACAAAGAAGGAACCAGTCCTATATGGATAAAACCCAGAATAAGGGCATTATCCGTCTTCAGGAAACTGGTGATCATTTCCAGCATGGTGTTCTGAGCTTCTGTGAAAAACTCAGGAACAGGAATCTGGGCATTCAGCCATCCGAGCAGGGCAACAGCGGGCTGGGCTGCAATAATCAGGACTACGGTCAAGGCAGAAACCAACATGGTTTGATTACCTCTCTGCCAGCGGATAAACGCCTTTCTTTTTCCTTTCACGGCATGCAGCCTTACCAGCAAAAGGGATACCCCCAGAATTACCGTCAGCTGGGCAAAACTGTTTCCGATAAAGACCAGATCCAGTCTTTCGGTGAAGGCCGCCATAATGGCATCCATATCACTGATATCCGGGCTAACGGAAAGAATGGCAATGGCGCCAATGATACCCCCAACTACCTGAAAAGCAATAAAACCAACAGCAACCCACATCACGGCTATCATGGCATGGGAAAAGCCATGACGTTCTACAAAGGGCTCCTGATCAAATGGATTGAGAAACCCGGATGATTGTGAATCCGGGCTATTGTTTATTTCTTCCTGCTGCATGTAATTATTTAATCTTCTGAGGCGAATAGTTTAGCGCCTATGATACCTGAAATTGCATTAACAATCCCAAAAACAACCGAACCGATTCCCAGCCCAAGCAGGATATTTTTCATGGAGTACGGATTTTCAATGGTGCTCATCATTGCTTCCTTCTGCTCCGGCGGCATTTGCATCATATCCATGTTCATTTTCTGCCATTCTACAGAAGCATCAGAATATCCAGGATCAATCACAAATACCCACAGCATGGATATCAGGCTGGAAATAATAGTGAGTGCAATACCTGACCATAAACCGATAAGGGCACCTTTTCCAATTGGGTAGGTCAGCTCATTATCTTTGGCGTACATTCGGTTAGCATAAACTCCTGCTACTGCACCAAGCAGACATCCAAGGATGCCACCCAGACTCGCTATATTGAAAGGTGAACCGGTAGGTTCAGATGAAATCATAATATAACCTGCAGCAAATGAGGTCATACTTACTACCACAGCGCCAATGGTTCCACCGGTAAGAACTGCAGGCCAGTAACTTGGCATTTTTTGATCTGTGTTCGCTTCCATATCCCTATCCTTCTTTTTTATAGAAAAATTCGTCATTAACGAGAACCGCCGCTGAGAGCCCGAATAGTATTCCCAGTAACAATCTCGAAGTTAAGGTATTCGACCAAAGCTCAAAATAGTTGCCCAAAATATCGAATAGATTCAAGCTTACCGCAAAAATAAAAAATCCATTAAGCCAGGCTCTTTTGTTTAAACCTGCAATACCAAATACCGGCATGAGGATCCAGCCTGCAAACATAGAAGTATAAATACCCAAACAACGGCTACAAACTGCCATCTGTGCGCCCTGATACAAATAGGATCTGCTAGGCAACTGATGACATAGTGGATCAAAAATACGGTATGTCCACCAGCCCCACTTTCCAACCAGTCCCGGCCCGAAGGACAGTATTGCCAGCATTCCGAGCGCAGCCAGCACAATCATGTACAACTGCTTGTTTTTAAATATTAGTGCAGACATCTGAGTAATTATTACAGCTTATCTGATATAAAAGATCTGAACGCTTCAAAAAAAGATTCTGGCGCACGGACAGGTTTTCGGTTTTTCATATCCATAAAGCAAAGATGCACTTCACCGGTTACATGGGGTTTATCCGGCTGCCTTTCGGTATAAACTTCATATGCTGTTTTCAGTCTTACACCCGGTTCTTCCGGGATGATTACATCAACAAATATCCGTTCATCATAGAATATGGGATTCAAAAAACGCAAAGAGGCATGAATAACCGGAAGCATCACTCCGCTTTCTTCCAACTCCCGATAAGAGATGCCCATTTCTCTAACCATTTCGGTTCGGGCCGCTTCAAAATACTCCAGATAGCGCCCGTGATACACATAGCCCATCTGGTCGGTTTCATTATAGCGGCTGCGCAGTGAGTAGCGGTAGCGTAGAAGAGGTTCAGATTTTTTTTCAGCCATCAGCTAAACCTCAGGCTGTGGTCCAGACGCCCATTTTCGAATATTTATCGATGCGTTGATCAACCAGCTTTGAGGCACTCAGTTTGCCAAGGCGTTTGAGGCTTTCATTGATCTGCTTTTTCACAGCTGCTGCTGCGGCATTATAATCTCGATGTGCGCCTCCGATGGGCTCCTTGATCACCCCATCAATGATATCCAGTTCAACCAGGTCATCCGCGGTCAGTTTGAGTACAGCCGCGGCCTGCTCCTTATAATCCCAGGTTTTCCAGAGGATGGACGAACAGGATTCAGGACTGATCACCGAATACCAGGTATTTTCCATCATGTAGACTTCATTACCCATACCGATCCCCAGTGCACCGCCACTGGCTCCTTCACCAATCACGATAGTGATTATGGGCACCTTTAAAACGGCCATCAGTTTAAGATTTTTGGCAATGGCTTCAGCCTGCCCGCGTTCCTCGGCTTCCAGCCCTGGGAAAGCACCTGGTGTATCCAGCAGAGTGATAACAGGAACCTTAAATTTCTCTGCCAGCTTCATCAGCCTGAATGCCTTCCGGTAGCCTTCAGGATTCGCCATTCCGAAGTTCCGGTACTTCCGGCTGTTGGTGTCACGACCTTTTTGCTGACCGATGATCATTACACTTTGACCATCGATGGTAGCCAGTCCACCAACAACTGCTTTATCGTCGCTGTGGTAGCGATCTCCATGCAGTTCAATAAAATTTTCCGTGATTTTATAAATGTAATCCAGCGTGTATGGGCGATCCGGATGGCGGGCAAGCTGCACTTTCTGCCAGCGTGTCAGATTGGAAAATATATTTTGCCTGAGCTCATCAACTTTTTTCTTGAGTGATTTAATATCCGCACTCAGGGCCTCGTCCGTAGTATTCGACAGCTCTGTTAATTCTTCAATTTTCTTTTCCAGATCCGCTATGGGTTTTTCAAAATCGAGATACTGCATAATTCCTTTTATTTGGATGAATCAAAGTGCGCCAAAAAAGCTGCGCATTTTAAGTGCCCAGACCCGCCAGATTGCCTCGCGAACGATGGCCTTTGACATTTTCGAAACGCCTTCTTCGCGCTCCCTGAAGATAATGGATACTTCCTTCAGCCTGAAACCCAGTTTCCAGGCTCTGAAATGTAATTCAATCTGAAAAGAGTACCCATTTGAGCGGATCCTTTCCAGGGGAATTTTTTCTACTACCCGTCGGTGAAGACATTTAAAACCGGCTGTGGTGTCCTTGATGGGAAGTCCGGTTATGGTGCGTGCATAAATATTTGCACAGTATGATAAGATAAGCCGGCTTAAAGGCCAGTTGATGATGCTGATTCCATTACTGTAACGTGATCCTATAGCAACATCACAATTTCCTGATTTCACTTCATGGATTAATCGAGGCACATCAGCCGGATCATGGGAGAAGTCCGCATCCATCTCACATAAATACAGATAGCCGTGTTCTATGGCGTACTGGAATCCACGTACATATGCCGTGCCTAGCCCAAGCTTTCCTTCCCTTTCAATCAGATACAGACGCTCCGGGAATTCTTTCTGTATTTTTTTTACCACGTCAGCGGTACCATCCGGTGAACCGTCGTCAATCACCAGCACGTCCAGGTCATCATTCTGCCCGAGCAGGATCATGCAAATCCGTTCAATATTGGTGGATTCGTTGTAGGTTGGTATGATTACCAGAGACTGAGACCGCTTCATTGTCCTTTGCCTTTTATTACAGTCACAATCGTGTTGATGAGGATTTTCGCATCCATTTTCAGCGACATGTTTTCAACGTAGAAAAGATCGTATTTCGTCTTCTCCTTCACATCATCCAGAGAGCTGTCATACTTCCACTTAACCTGTGCCCACCCTGTAATACCGGGACGTACTCTCAGTCTTCGGGTATAGAGTGGAATCTGGCTTTTAAACTGATTAACAAAATGAGGGCGCTCAGGACGCGGACCTACCAGACTCATTTCACCTTTCAGGACGTTTATGAGCTGGGGAATTTCATCAATGCGCAACTTCCGCAGCCAGTAACCCAGGGGAGTAATACGCGGATCATTTTCCTGTGCCCACATCGGACCTGTACGTGCTTCTGCATCCTCATACATGGTTCGGTATTTAAACATCACAAACTCTTTCCCGTTACGGCCCACTCTTTTCTGTTTGTATATGGCCGGCCCTTTAGAAGTCAGCCGCACCATCAATCCCACTAAAATCCAGACAGGCAATAGGAGCACCAACACGAGCAGAGCCATGAAGAAATCAAAAATACGCTTCACCGCAGCTTCCCAGAGTGGCATCGGGACCGGTGAAATTTCAATGATGGGAAGCCCGAAAATCTGATTCGTTTTATTCAGACCATTCACCAGCTGATAAAAATCAGGTAAGATTTTGAGAGAAATATCCGGATAATCTATGCGGGAAATTACCTGAACCAAATCTTTGCGGCGGTCTGGTTCAATGGCAACCAGTATTTCCTGAACCTGCTGTTCGTCAATTATTCGTTCGATATCGTCAAGATGGCCCAGTACGTCCTCATCCCGGATGCCCACTTCAGGGTCGGGTGATTTACCATTCACCTGTACGAAACCTAGCACTTGCATTCCCAGGATCTTATTTCGGATAAGATCATCATAGGCAATTCGGGCAGTTGTACCCGTTCCGATGATAACGGAACGATGCAGGCCTTTGCCTCGGATAGCATAGCTTCTCTGAATGGTACGGATGATGAAGCGATTCATCGTGGTACCAAGATATACAATGCCCCAGTACCATATGATAGCTTCCTTCTGGTGCATGAATTCGCTTGCACTTTCGGTACTGGTAATAAAAAAGAGTACCAGTCCGCCCAGCACGGTTGCTTTGGTAACTTTAATAAACTCATCAAGCCGGGAAACCAGATACAGCTTTTTATACAAACCGGCCAAAATGAAGACAAAAATCCAGAAGGTACTCAGTGCAATACCGGCAACTACCAGATTAGCATCGAAAAACCGAAGCACAATGTTCAGTTCTTCATGATAAACTGAATGGAATACATACCAGCAAAACATCAGGATCAGGAAATCCAGAATGCTGGTAAATATTACCTCCCGATATCTTTTTAATTTTAGCACGAAGATTGATTAGCTTTACCGCACAGTTTCGCAAAATAAGCATTTTTATCAGCGCAGAACAACGCTAAACATAATTTAGCTGACGGAGTGTACACCCTTAAACAAACCTGTTCTTCCTCTAAAGCAAGGCTCGGTGAGCTTCGGACCGACCATGGTACCATTCAGACACCCATCTTCATGCCTGTTGGGACTCTGGGCACCGTTAAAGCCGTTTCACAGAAGAAACTGATTGAGCAGGTTAAAGCTCAGATCATCCTTGGGAATACCTATCACCTCTACCTGCGGCCCGGTATGGATATTATCACCAAAGCTGGTGGTTTACATGCATTCATGAACTGGGATTTGCCCATTCTCACGGACTCAGGTGGATACCAGATATTTTCACTGGCCGACAATCGCAAACTGGAAGAAGAAGGGGCCTTTTTCAAAAGCCACATAGACGGTTCAAAACACCTGTTTACACCCGAGAATGTGGTGGATATTCAGCGTCAACTGGGCAGCGATATTATCATGATTCTGGATGAGTGTCCGCCTTATCCCAGCTCATATGACTATGCTAAAAACTCTATGGAGCTCACCCATCGATGGGCGAAGAGAGGCAGAAGACAATTTCTGGAAACGGACGAATTGTATGGACACAGACAATTCCAGTTTGGCATCATTCAGGGGGGTACCTATGAAGATCTGCGGATCGAGTCCACCAAATTTATGGTGGATCAGGATTTTGATGGCATTGCCATAGGTGGACTCAGTGTGGGTGAACCCATTCCGCTCATGTATGAGATGACGGACCTGAATACAGATCACCTGCCACAGGATAAAGCAAGATATTTAATGGGCGTGGGCACACCGGGTAACCTGATTGAATGCGTAGCCCGCGGAATCGATATGTTCGACTGTGTGATGCCGACGCGCAATGCACGAAACGGTACTATTTTTACCCGGCATGGTAAAGTGAATCTGCGCAATGCCAAATGGAAAGACCATCATGATCTGCTGGATCCGGATTTCCCATCCGATTTATGCAGTACCTATTCCATGGCTTACATCCATCACCTGATAAAAAATGATGAAATATTTGGGATGGTACTGGCTTCAGTACACAATCTGACTTTTTATCTCTGGCTGATGGAGCAAATCAGGGAACGTATTGCAAACGACACCTTCCATCAGTGGTATCCGGGATTGGTTAAAGAAGTGGAAACTAGACTTTAGTCTTCTGAATTTACCTTGTCCAGACTTTGATATACCAGGTTCAGGTCTACAAGTGATTTGACCAGGATATCGATATCCATCCACACCGAATAGTTCTGAATGTAATTCAGCTCAAACTTTTCCTGATCTTCCCTGTCTGTAATCCGGTCTGCATTTAGCTGTACCACCCCTGTGATGCCGGGCTTATAGCGATATTCACCACTTTGTTCATTTCTGAGGGGTGCACCGACCAGACTGAGTTTTCCGCTTAGTACAGCATTCATCAGTCTGGACATATTCAGTGTTTTATGCTCGGATGCAGGTTTTATGATTTTTACACCTGCCAACTCTGTGACTTTGTTTTTGGATAATAACCGATGGGGCAGGCTCATAATCAAAAACAGCGGTGCCATCACTGCAGAAATACAGAGGTCTGTACTTCGCTTAAGGAACCGATTCAAAGGTGAATAGTAGGGCAGATTTACCTCCACCAAAGGAGTAGACTCAATGTACTCCACGTTTGATTTTCCGACGATGTAATCCATGGATTCGGGAATAATCTTGATAATCAGGTCCAGGTCTTTCATGGAAGAAACGGATCGGAACATATCTTTAAAACTTACATGCTCCAGCATAAAATAAACCTGATCGGCATTCAGACTGCGAACCAGATCAGGAAGCTGGCTAAGGGTTCCAATATGATGGTTTTCTGCGGATTGCGGTAAGGAAACAGAAACTGTACCAAGTACATCATACTGCCAGTCGGGGCGGGTATTGATTTGCCGGATAAGCCGGGCTGAAACTTCCCCTTCCCCCACAATAATGATCCTGTTTCTTCTGAACTTCCCGGTACTTGAGAGCGGCTGTTTTGACCTGTTGATGCGAACCAGACGTATCACAATTAGCATAAGTGCACTCAGAAGCAGACCCAATGCCAGAACAATTCTCGAAAAAGCCAGATCTCTGGCAAAAAAGGTAATCACCGTCACACTTACATAACTCAGAAAAACCGTTCGAAGACTGTCCGAAATGGAGAGGTAATAGTTTTTTGCAGAACGGAATCCTATCGATAAAATGATGTATAAACCACTCAGTAGTAAATTTACCCACAGAAATTCCAGGCTTTCCAGACTCTCCAGCTTATCGCTAAGTGCATCAGTAAAGGAGAAACGAATCACAAATGCAGCCAAAAGTGAAAAATTAAGACTTACCAAATCCAGTAAAAGATATTTACCCCTTCTGAATCGGGATGCCAGAAAAGCGGTAATTCCCCGAATGACTATGGCAAGAAAAATAAGCGATCTGAAAAGGAGACTATATCTGCTGGTATAATGCTTCTCGAAAAACTGATAAAGCGCCTTGTTGAATAGCTTGATATAGCGAATGTCATCTTTTCTTGTACTCTCGCCCTTATAATGAATAATGGAGGTAGAAGGTACATAACGGATGCTATATCCAGCCTCTGTAGTGCGATAGCAAAGGTCAATATCCTCTCCGTACATAAAGAAACGTTCATCAAACCCACCCAGCTTCTGCAGAACCTCGGTTCGGAAAAACATAAAGGCACCGGACAGTACCGGAACTTCTGATGCTTCATTTTCATCCAGCCAGCCCATATAATAGGAAGCAAATGTTTTGCTCTTTGGAAACAAATTGTTCAGGCCGAGTACCTTTGATGCGGCTGATTTTATGGTTGGCACAGACCTTCTTGATTCCGGCGCAAAACTGCCATCTGCGTTAAGCATTTTACAACCGGCAGCACCACATTCAGGATGCTCCTCCATCACCTCTTTCATCACAGAAAGGGTATCCTCACTGATCAGGGTATCTGGATTGATAATCAGGGTATACTTACCCCTTACCTGATGAATAGCCTGATTATTCGCTTTCCCAAACCCTACGTTCTCTTCATTGTAGATGTAGTTCACTTCAGGAAAATGCTGCGGAAAGAATTCTTTGGAGCCATCCGTTGAGGCATTATCCACTACAAAAACCTCAAGTGCGAGGTTCTGTTTAGCTTTGTAAATGGAGTTGAGGCAGGACGACAGATACTCCTTCACATTGTAATTGACGATGATTATGGAAATATCGGGTTGAGTCTGCGCCAAGTCGAAACTGTTTAAATCCCCAGTTTATTGAGTAAATAATCAATTTTGCCCTTTATGCCTAATCCGTAGCCGAAGCGGTTGGCCGTGCCTCTCCAGTGGTGAAAAATGTAATCTTCGATATTGTAGTTTTGCAGCTGCCAACCCCGATTTCTGGCGGTACGGAAATTCTCAATGGTTGGCTGTCCATGATGGATAAAAGGAGGCAGGCTTTTGTAGACATCCATACGAATCATCATATAGGGAGTCAGCAAAACGGGCTCGCCCTTAGGATCTTTGAATCCTCTTTTATTTACCCTGATCACACTCCCGATTCCATAAATTTCATCATTCTCATCCAGAAATTGGGTCATCTCCTCCAGAAATCCGGGCTTTAACGTTTCAGTATCACTATCCAGAAAAAAAGCATATCTGCTGAGAACATATTTCTGAAGAGCCAGATCCATAGCCGGACCATGAAATATGTTTTTATCCAGCAGTACAGCTGTTATTACATCAGGAGCAAGTTTCCTGAGTTCTTCAATAACTTCAGCAGAATTATCCTCAGACCCGTTGTCCACAATTAAAATGGGCACATCTGCATAGTGTTCATGAAAGGTTTCTACGGCTTTGCTGAGCAAGTCGGGAGTCTGGTAATTGACAATCACAGTTGTTAGATCCAGCATAAGACTCATCGGATAATGGCAACCTTGCCAATCCCTTTTTCACTTCCGTTATCATCCAGAGCGATCACAAAATACACTCCGCTGCCCACTCTGCTTCCATTGAAATCCCTGCCATCCCAGCTGATGCGGCCACCACGGGCCCGTATTTCCCGGATAAAGGTACCGTCACTGCCAATCACCCGAAGTGTGCTTTCCTCAGAAAGCCCTTCAATAAATATTTCATTGTGTCTGTCATAACTGAATGGATTTGGATACACCTGAAGTTCATCCATTTTATTAACCGGAGCTTTCGGCACATCCTGAAAGCTTAATAGTCCCTTGTCAGTTGCAATAAATACCTCACCGGTAGATTCCCGGACTGCAACAGAACGTATGGAATTTGAAAAAATCGGACTGTTATTTTCAGTGAAGTGCCTGAGGATGCGGGTTCCCTCTGCATTAATCAGGTACAATCCCTGATTTTCACTACCTACCCATTTCTGATTTGCGTTATTCACAGCCATCGAAGATACGTTAACATCTCTCAGTAAAATTCGGGATACAGCAGAAGTATCTTCGTTGATCAGAAATTGTGCACGACGTTCATCAGCTCCACCGTCAATAATTAGTTCCGGGAATATATATCTGCCAATACCTCGTTCTGTACCAACCCAGATTTCGTTATTTCGATCCTCAACAATGGCTTTTACCTGTAGATCAGGGAGAAAACCCTGATTTATATCGTCTGTTAGCTTTACGCCTTCATCATCGGATGGATCAGTCGGGTCGCCGGTTCGCATAACAACCACACCTCTTCCAGCCAGATTCGTAGCCTGCAAACTGATCCACTTTTGATCATATGAATCAATAAACAAAAGAAAATGCTCATCCAGACTGCTGAGTGAAGCCAGGGGAGGAATCTGTATCCAGTCGTCATCCCCTGGTGTCTGGTAATAAATCGGATTCTGAGCCCAGCGACTCACAATCCATACATCACCGTTACTGTCTGTATCCAGGCCTGAAATTACAGGGAAAAACGGATTATCTGCCTCCCAACCTCTCAAGGATGAATTGGTTTCATCAAAAATATAAATCTCATTGTTTAGCCTATCATGCCTGGCAACCCCACGCCCCCAGCTGCCGAAATAGAAATAGTCTTCGGTCGAAGTTGTTGTAAATGCTTGTCTGTAACCAGCATCTCCGATTAAGGTATTGTTCTGAGCGTTATAGTTAAACCATTGCCCGTCATCGAATATGTAATAGCCTTTTCCCAGATCTATGTCAGCATTTCTGTCTGACTCATTGGATGATGATGCAATCAGAATATCATCTACAAAATTAAGTCCGATGAAAGTGTTTTGATAAGGACCACCAGGAGTCAAATAACTAACTTCATTAAAATCAGCATTTAATGAACCAACACCTTCATTCAGTGTACCAACAAAGATAGTATTAGCATCCATTACCTCTAAGGCTGTCCCAACTTCTGCACCAAGACTAAGACTGGAAACAGTACCACTCTCTTCAAGCATATAAACTTGATTTCTGCTTAGTGCAATTAAAGTCCGTTCGTGTTTTTCATATTGACGAATTAAGGATCCGAAGTTAGGTGCACCAACCCATATCCCATTCTCCAGCACCCGGTTTTCTGAATTAGTTGAAGCGAAAATTCGTCCTTCTATTGCTTCTAAAGCCAGAACAGGCTCACTTACAAAACCATTATCACTATTGTAATTCAGCCAGTTTTCACTGAATTCCAGCTCATCACTCATGGATGCATATGCGATTCCTTCTGCTGTGGCTACATAAATACTGTCTCCCTGAATGCTTATATCATTCACCGGTAGCCCCCGGTTTAATATTCCGAGTTTGGTATATGAATCCGTAACAAACAGGTTGATGAGGTCATAGTTCACGATACCGAAGTCTGTAGCCACATACAGGTTATTTCCTTCTATCAGAAAATCATTGATCCCCCTTGGACTAAAGTTATCTGCGCGAAGTATATCACCTAAAAAAGTGATTTCTCCCGTATCCGGATTCAGTACATCAATTCCACCATCGTTATAGCCAATAATGACGCGATCATTTGCATTGTCATATACAATAGCTCGGGCATCCAGGCGGTATAATCCGTCAATGGTGGTTAGTTTACGATCAATCACTCCATCACTTATCGTAAATACACCGCCGAGGGTACTGACCCAGATTTCGTTTTCATCACTTACTGTAAGATCCTGAACGGTTCGGAATGAGGTGTAGGGAGTCCATTCAGACGTATTTTGCGCAATGGTGCTGATGGGAAAGATCAGCAGAAAAAGGAGGGTGGGTAAGCTATGTGTAAGACTGTTTCCTGTCACGGCAGCAATGATATGAATAGAAACAGAGAAATGTTTGAAATAGTACGGGCAGGAGGGGAAAATAAAAAACCCCACCACTGAGAGTGATGGGGTTTAATATAAAAGAGGCGATGACCTACTCTACCGTTGCCAGTACCATCGGCGCTGCAGAGCTTAACTTCCGTGTTCGGAATGGGAACGGGTGGAACCTCTGCGCAATGATCACCTCAAAGTTCTTATGAGACTGATTGCAGTTTCAATAAGCAAAGAGCTCATTGACGTGATGAAAAAGAATATAACAGGAGTATTAGGTATTGTTATATGAATGCATTCCATAGTGGAGGTGCAAACCATATAAGCAAAGCCTCATGTCTGATTAGTATAGCTCAGCTGAACATGTTACCATGCGTACACTTGCTACCTATCAACCTGGTAGTCTTCCAGGAGACATAGGGGAATACTTATCTTGGAGCGTGCTTCGCGCTTAGATGCGTTCAGCGGCTTATCACTTCCGCACATAGCTACCCTGCGATGCATGCGACCACACAACAGGTGCACTAGCGGTGCGTCCACTCCGGTCCTCTCGTACTAGGAGCAGCCCTCCTCAATATTCCAACGCCCACAGCAGATAGAGACCGAACTGTCTCACGACGTTCTGAACCCAGCTCGCGTACCGCT
>CAYPTY010000010.1:0-108375 GCA_964413935.1 uncultured Balneolaceae bacterium
AATGCTCCACATTCCAAATTTCACATCCCATATCTCATATCTCATGTCCCAAATCACAAATCCCAAAATCCAAACAAAAAACCCCGAACCGTGATCCGGCCGGGGTTTGGTATTTATTGTGCTAAGTCACTAAATCTTAACGGGCTTTACGGTATAGCCTTGTTTTCTGAGCAGGGCAATAACCCCGTTTTCAGAACCAAGATGAGCAGCCCCAACAGCAAAAAAGGCGGGTTGTTCCTGCATCATTTCTTTCATTTTTGGGATCCAGTTTTTGTTCCTTTTGTATAAAAGGATGTTTGCGTAATCCGCATACTGGGGATTCACCATAAAGAGTTGATGCAGGGCCTCGATATCTTCTTTTTTGTATGAATTGACCAATGCCTGGAATTCACCTCTTACCTTTTCTACATCCAGAGCGATATCTTCTATCCATTCAATCTGGGCTTCTCGTGGAACTTCGTCGATCACTGTAAATTGTTCAGTAACTGTTTCCAGACCTAGCACTTCAAGTTCTTCACTTTGGGCAAGAGCCAGAAATTTTTCTTCGAAACTGAAGGTCTTTTCACATTGTGGCAAGGTTTGCACCAAAGTAGCATAGAGCGCAAACGGTCGTAGTATTCCAACCTGTTCAATTCCGGCACCCATCAATGGCATGATCAATTTATTGATTTCTGTTTTAGCCTCATCAGACAAATCAGTAGCCATATTTCTCATCTGTGGATCCAAAGCTGCCTGCTGAAGCTCAGCCATCATATTCGGATTATCCATATCAATTTCCATGACCATGATTTCGGTGTCATCAACATAAGAACGGAGTTCATTCTTAAACTGCAGGTCATCCTCACAAGCCAGATGAATGGTTCCGTACACATATGACGGTTTCATCAGGCCGTTGCCGCTAACTTCAAAAAGAAGAGAGCTATCCTGTGCTTTTGTGATGCGCGCCAGACCCATGCCGATGAAAAAGCTGAGTATGAAAAGCGCGGCTTTTTTGATGAATTTGTTCATTTGAATAATTTTGTGTTGTTGATAGAACTTCAGTCCATTAGTGTGTGATCCACATCATTTATTACACCCTGTAAGAAAATCACCTTAGCTTCTACTAATGGAGCAGAACAAGCAATTATGTCGAAGCAGCCAAACCTAGAACAGGAATTCCGAAAGGTTTATAAAGAGAACCAGGCTCTGGTTTTCAAGGTTTGTCGTATGTACTCCGATACTGTGCAGGATTTTGACGATAATGTGCAGGAGGTAGCACTTCAGCTTTGGCATTCCTACAAGAGTTTTGAGGGGAAGTCTAAAATATCCACCTGGATGTATCGCGTGGCATTGAATGTGTGCATGTCTCAGCTTCGGAAAAAGAAAAAGCAGGATAAAATCAGAAATGAATGGCCTGCAAATGCTCCGGTCGAAGATCCGGAAGGAGAGGCTTTACAGGAAGAACGCAGAAAAACACTCAGTGAAGCCATTAAAATGCTACCTGAATTGGATCGTGCACTCATTCTGCTATATCTGGAGGAGCAAAGCTATCAGGAGATCTCAGAAATCCTTGGTATAACCGTCTCGAATGTTGGCGTGAAAGTGAACAGAATTAAAAAAAGGCTAAAGGAAATTGTCCATGGATGAACTGCAGAAAAAATGGAAGGTCGAACAGGTTGAAATGCAGCAGGATTTCCCGGAACTGCCGGATTTGCATAAAGAACCGACGTCGATCATTGAAAAAATGAAGAAGAGACTGAAGCATGAGGATAAAGCAAATTATCTGATTGGCTTAATTCTTTTGGTCTACTTTATTGTGGAAGGATGGTATGGGTTTTCCGGAATTTTTCTGGCATTGTTAATACCGGTTTTCTGGTATTACCGATATCTGATCCGACAGCTTGAGTATGATCCTTATGCTATGGATGTGGTTCATTTTCTGCAGCGTACCACTCGAATCATAAGCGCTTTCGTAATGCGCTATCGCATATTTGGTTACGTTGTTGTTCCTGTGGGTTTTATTTCAGGGTTAATTATGGGAATAAGTGAAGAGGGTGAATTTGAGATCTCGAAATTCTTAGAATGGGAGTTACTGCTGGTTTCGATAATTACACTAACTCTGTTTATGATCGTCATAGAAGTCTACATCTGGATTATGTACGGCCGTCTACTGAAAAAACTGAAGAGCTTATTGAAAGAGCTTGAATAACAAAGTGGAGCTCACAGCAGAATGTCCGAATGACCGAAACAACCAACAATGTCACCTCGAGTGAGGCATGCGTAGCAGGACGAATCGAGAGGTATCAAACGAGAGTAGGACGATTCACCTTTGATACCTCTCGGCTCGTTTCACTCGCTCGAGGTGACAGGAGGGGGTAATGTATGTTCCGCCAATGGGGTGCCTGTGGCAGAATGCCCGAATGTCCGAATGCCCGAATGCCCGAATGTCCGAATGCCCGAATGCTCCACATTCCAAATTTCACATCCCATATCTCATATCTCATGTCCCAAATCCCAAAATCCAAACAAAAAACCCCGAACCGTGATCCGGCCGGGGTTTCTGTAATTTCGATAAGTCGATCAGCGATTAGTTATCGCCGCTGTCGTCTGTTCCATTTTCAGAACCACCATCGTTACCGGTGCTCTGTTGCTGAGGTACAGCCGGGGCTGTTTCAGAAGGAGCATCAAACTGATTAACATTCGGTACCGCCTGCTCCTGCAGAATAGAACGGCTTGGAGCATTCTGTCGATCAATGGCAAAGTTAGCCAGTACGCAGAGTACCAGGAATGCAGCACCAAAGATGGAAGTTGCTTTAGATAGGAGGTCAGCAGTTCGGCGTGCACCCAGGCCGGATCCGCCCGTCATGGAACTGGCGGCAATGCCGGTAAGGCCCTCACCCTGACCGCTTTGAAGGAGAACAACCAGCATCAGCAAGAGGCTGATGATGACAATTAGAACTAAAATAATGGTATATAACATGATACTGTGTTTTAGAAGGGTGCAAAGATATCCAAAAAACGGTACTATCCCAAGTTAAAAGAACTCCTCCCGATCGGGCTTATTGCATTATAATGGAAGAAATCATTCAGGAAATACTCAGCTATTTTGAAGCTTCACCGGAGCTTACCTCCCGGGTAATCCGCACTCTGGCTGTCATCCTGATTTTATCCCTCATCCGGTTCTTCTCCGTTCGAATGATCAGCCATCGGGTGGAGAACGACCGTACCAAATATAAGTGGCGTAAAAATGTAAGCTACGTCATCACTTTCTTTGGAATTTTTGCAGTCGGACAAATCTGGTTTGCCGGACTGGAATCACTGGCTACCTTCCTTGGACTGCTTTCAGCCGGTATCGCCATCGCCCTGAAGGATCCCCTTACCTCATTTGCCGGTTGGATCTTCCTGCTGTGGCGCAAACCCTTCGATGTGGGTGACCGCATCGAAATCGGAAGCCACAAGGGTGACGTGATCGACATCCGCATGTTTAAATTCACCCTGCTGGAAATCGGAAACTGGGTAGAAGCTGATCAAAGCACCGGACGGGTCATCCATATCGCAAATCACGAAATTTTTACCAAAACTATCGCAAATTATACCAGCGATTTTGAATTCATCTGGAATGAGCTGGGTGTATTGATCACCTTCGAAAGCGATTGGAAAAAAGCAAAACAGATTCTGCAGGAGATCGCTGAAGAATGCCTGATGGATTTTGTTAGTGAGGCAGAACGGGAAATCCGCAAAGCCAAGAAGTTCTACCTGATTAGCTACAAATACCTCACGCCCATCGTATATACCAATGTGAAAGATTCAGGTGTGAATCTGACCGTCCGCTATCTGGCCAATCCGAGAACACGCCGCGGAACTGCCCAGACCCTCTGGGAAGAAATTTTAACCCGTTTCGGGGAAGAAGAAGGTATTGATTTCGCCTATCCCACCATTCGTTATTACGACAATCCTACAGAGGGTAAGGCCTATCCTAATCATCCGTCTCCCGAAGTTTAGGGATGGGCTGAATCAGCTCAGGATCATTTTCCGAACTGTCATTGACCCGTTCACTGACTCTTGCTGTGATAAAACTACCCAGCTGAAGGGGATCAAAGGCTGAACGGAAGGTACTCAGAGCCTTCCCTTTAAACCACTGATCCATGTTCTGCTGATCTATAATGAGGGGCATCGTGGGATTCACCGCCTTGATCAGTTCATTGGCGGGTTCTTCAATCAGGCAGAAATGATTCCGATAGTGTCCGTTTTTCTCTTCAACCTTCCGGTAAAAAGCAGCAATGAAAAAGAGTGGAACATCAATTTTGCGGATATAAAAGGGATGAGGATCATCCACTCCCTGCTTCCATACAAAAAAACCATTGGCCGGGACAAGACAGCGACTGCTATGCTCCGGATCCGCTTCGGGAAACTCCTCCATCGAAAGGGAAAGCTGCTTCTTTTTACCCTCTTTCCACCCCCAGATCATGGATTCCAGTTTAAGCGAGGAGCCATCCTGATAAACGGCCGGAACCGATTCGCCTTCCGAAATATTGAAATTGGGATTGTAGAGAAAGTCCTGATCGATTGTTCGGGGCAGAGCTTCTGCAAAAGTGTCTTTATCTGTAAAAAGTGCGAATCGTTTCATAAGTTTGGTTTTGGTTAAAAACGCAGAAAACAGCGAATTCCGTATACCATGATATCCAATCCTTTCCTGAATAAAAAAGAGATCAGGGCACGTGCCCTTTGGCGGATACTCATTTTTATCATCTTATTTTTCTTTCTGCTGAGCCTCGGGAATCTCATCGAGAATGGGGTACTGCAATATCTTTACCGGGGTTTAATCACGGTGGGGCTTCTGTTTCTTCAATTCCGTTTTCTGGACCGCCGAACATTTGATGATGCCGGGTTAAAGGTGGATGTGGGATGGCTGAAGAATGCGGGATGGGGACTGCTTATCGGATTTGCGGCCGTTAGCCTGATATTCCTGATCGAATGGTGGTTTGGGATGCTGCTGATTATCGATTTTGAGTGGAACAGACTGAATGCCGATTATCTCTGGATCCTGGTTTTCCTTTTTCAGATGCTGATGGTTGGCTTTTATGAGGAAGCTGCATTCCGCGGGGTGCTGATGAAGAATATGGCTGAGGGTTTTCAGCCTGATGAAGTTCCGCAACAGAGAGGTGCTCTCTTTCTGGCCATCTTCCTTTCCTCTGCTTTATTTGGACTTGGTCATTTCAATAATCCCAATGCCGACTGGATTTCCACAAGCTATATCATCTTTGCCGGGATCATGCTCGCGATCCCATATGTGCTTACCGGTTCACTGGCGGTGCCGGTAGGAATTCATGCTGCATGGAATTTTACGCTGGGTGGCATCTATGGATTTAAGGTAAGCGGACTCGCCATTCAGCATTCGATCATTCACATCCGGCAGACCGAGGGTTTTGATCTGTGGACGGGTGGTTCCTTTGGGCCTGAAGCCGGCCTGCTGGGTATTCTGGGGATGCTGCTCATTATTCTGCTCTGCCTGTGGCATGCGAAAAAAACTCAGGGCGGAATCCGTTTAGAAGAGCGGTTTAAACAAAGCTATCTGGAAAGGTCAGGGGAGGATACAGAATCTTAATTACCTAAACTCTGGCGTGGGCATACCCTTCATCATTACTGAATCATCAATAAATGTTTAAAAGACGTAACGGCTCTCCTGCTTTATGATGAAGTTTGTATATTTGTAGTTATGGAGTTGCCGGAAATGCCGGCAATCGATCTTTGAAATATTAACCAAACAGCGACAAGAGGTATATTTTGTCTTTGGATAAATACAACCTGAGCCCCGAATTAATGAGCGGGCTGGAAGATGCACAAATAGACAAAACCAACCCTTTGCTCGATGCTGTAATCCCACCGGCCATTGACGGAAAAAATCTGCTGGTCAAAAACAGCGATTTCGCTGGGGAGCATGCCGCAGTACTGATACCTGCCATCCAAAAACTGGCAACTAACGGACAGCATAAGGGAATACGAGTTTTAATTTTAACCCCCTCTCCCGATCGCGCACAAAAACTGGATGAACTCATCTGGGCGATCGGATATCACGCGCAAATTGGAAGCGTGTCCCTTTCTATGGAAGGGGATGTAAACGAACAGGCTAAAGCTCTGCAGGATGGCGCACCTATCGTGGTAGCCAATCCCGGACGCCTGGATGAAATACTGAACAAGAACCAAATTAATCTGGATGCACTCTCGATGATCATCGTCGAAGAGGCTCATGAGATGTATCAGTTCGGTATGTCCAAAAAAATTGCGGCTATGTTCGAAAAACTATCCTCAAAGCCTCAGGTACTGATCTTTTCGGCAGACTATAACAAAGTTACCCGTGAACTTTCACTAAAAATGCTGGAGAATCCTGAGCTGATCGGATTCGAGAAAGACAGCTCCGGGGATGAGAAAAAGACGACTGATGAGGCTGCATCAGCCGACAAAAAGAAAACAGAAGCTAAATCTGCTGAGAAAGAACCGGAAGCAAAACACGCTGATCCGGAACCCAGCAAGAATATGAGCCATGCTTCCATTCCGGTTCCACCCAGACTGAAGATTTCAACCCTGATGGCTTATCTGGAAGAAAGCGGAGCCAAAAGAGTGATCCTGTTTGCGGCTTCCCGCCGAACCACCGATCGTTTGTATAAAATTATCCGGAAAAAGGACTGGAATGTGGTTAGCATTCATCCGGGTCTTGAAAAGGAAAAATACGAGGAACGCCTGGCTGCCTATGAGAAAGGCGAAAAGGATTTTCTGCTGATCGGGGAATTACCGGCCAAGGAAATGGAGCCCATCAAAGCCAGCAGCATCATCAATTATGATGTACCCAACGAACTGGATGAGTTCCGTGATCGGAAAGAGTACGCGGAAAAAAGCGGTGCGGCCATGTACCTCTCCCTGATATCCAAAATGGACCGGGAGGTGTTTGCCAAGCACAATGAAGCGTTGAGTGTCCACATCAAAGAACTGCCGCTGCCCGAGGAAGTAGCTGAGAAGAAATCACGAAAGAAGTCCGGCGGCAAAAAGTCAGGCTCCGGATCCGCTAAGAAGTCGGGTGGCAGCGAACGCGGCCGAGGACGAGGTCGCGGAGGCTCCGGTGGTGGAGGCAGAGGAAAAAGCTCTTCTTCCAGAGGTGGCAAACGATCTTCGTCCAGACCAAAATCCAGGTCCAAGTCCAAGGATGAGAATCTGGAACTGCCGCGGGCAAATTTCGAAAAGCTCTCAGGCGGAAGAGAAGGTCACAAAAAGGAAAAAGGAGTGGTGGGCTTCATCAAAAAACTCTTTTCCTGATTTTTTTCTGAAATCACATCTCAAATCTTGATCCAATAAAAAAGCCCTCGCTGAATACAGCAGAGGGCTTTTTCTTTTGAATAATTTGCTTCGCCGCTCAGGCAGTCAGTTTGGCTGAACTTTCGAACACGAAATCTTTAATGGCGTCGAAAGCCACCAGTGTTTTCTCGATGTGTTCGTAATTGTGAGCCGCGGTCGGGATCAGACGAATCAGCACGGTGCCTTTTGGTACTACAGGGTAAGCAACACCGGATACGAATACGCCGTGTTCCTCACGAAGCTTGCGCATAATATCCTGACAAAGCTTGGTACTGCCCTGGGTCAGGACCGGTGTTACTGGCGACTCAGAAGGAAGTACGTTATAGCCGATATTGATGAGGCCCTGACGCAGTTTAAGGGTGTTATCCCAGAGTTTTTCTCTCCACTCCGGATGCTTACGTATCTGTCGCAGTCGCTCCCGGGCCGATTCTACCAGCGGTGTTGGAAGTGATTTCGCAAATACCTGGCTTCGGGTGTTGGCTTTCAGGAACTCAACCACACGGGGCTCGGTAGCCACGAAAGCACCAATCAGCGCAACGGCTTTGGCGAAGGTACCGAAGTAAATATCAATTCCTTCCATGCAGCCCAGCTGAGTTCCGGCACCGGAGCCGTCTTCACCGAGGGTTCCGAATCCGTGAGCATCGTCTACCAACAGTCGGAATGGAATTTCCTTTTTCATCTCGATGATTTCCGGCAGGATGCCAAGGTCGCCGGTCATCCCAAATACGCCCTCGGTAACCACCAGAATGGATGAACCGGGTTTTAGTTTGCGATGAGCCCGCTCCAGCTGCTTGCGGAAGCTTTCAATGTCGTTGTGTTTGAATACGGATTTCTCAGCCATAGCCAGCTGCTTTCCATCCACGATACAGGCGTGGCTCAGCTCGTCATAAATAAGAAAATCGTTGCGGTCAACCAGGGCGTGAATCACGCTCATAATACCCTGATAACCGTAATTCAGGAGCATGGCAGCGGGTTTGTGCACAAACTCTGCCAGTTCTTTTTCAAGTTCTTCGTGCCGGGTTGTGTTTCCGGTCATGAGGCGGGCGCCCATCGGAGCAGAAAAACTGTATTCTCCGGTTTGCATGAGTTGCTGATCATAATCCAGAATTTGCGGGTTGGAGCCGATACCAAGGTAATCGTTGATACTCCATACAATGACATCCTTGCCATTGAATTTCATTTTGGGTCCCAGAGGTCCTTCAAGTCTGGGAAAAGTGTAATAACCGTATCCTTCTGAAGTAAATGGTCCGAGTGGACTAGGTCTGCCCTCCAGTTTATCAAATAAATCCATGAATGCTAATTAATTATGGCTTCTATCTACACAAAAAGGCCGTTCTGGCCTCTATCAAATTCCGGCAAAAGGTACGCAAATAATGCATCATCTCAAAAGAAGCCTGTTTTCAAAATTTTACAATTGTAAGTGCTTACATACCTGCTTGCGGGCATGAAAAGGCTTCAGGGAACGGGTTGATCATGAGATGCCTGCAGGATACGAAACCACTGTTGCCTGTTAAGACTTACGGATTCAGCCTGCACTGCAGATTTCAATCGTTCAATTTTATGAGTACCCAGCACCAGAAGCGGCCGGGTAGGGTGTTTGTGGAGCCAGGCCAGGGCAACCTGATCCAGTGAGGCATCGATTTCTTCCCCGATCCGGGTCATCTCATCATGCAGGCGATGGGAACGGTCATCAAAGGGATTAAAAATGCTGCCTCCATCCAGAGGAGACCAGATCATAGGACTGAATCCAAAAATCTGGCATTGATCCAGGGTGCCATCATACAGGGGCTCGGTATGGGAAGCGGAAAACTGAATCTGATTGGTAACCAGGGGCACATCCATGCGTGATTGCAAAAGGTTAAATTGCATGGGCTTGAAGTTGGATGCCCCAACAGCCAATACCTTACCACTTTCCACCAGCTCGGTGAGGGTGAGGGAAACTTCATCCGCATCCATCAGGGGATCCGGACGGTGAATGAGCAACAGGTCGAGGTAATCCGTGTTGAAATGCAGGAGGGATCGCTCAACCGATTTCAGTATATGATTGGCAGAAGTATCGTAGTGCTTTACCCGGGTATCCGGCCGGTTTTCTGAAATGAGCTGTATGCCACACTTGGTAACCAGCTGTATGTCTTCCCGTTTTCCGATGGCTGCAAGAGCCCGTCCAAAGGCTTCTTCCACGGTGTACAGTCCGTAGATGTCGGCATGGTCAAAGGTAGTGATGCCGATCTCGAGGCAGGCTTCAATCCAGGATACCAGTTCCTGCTTGTCCATACCCCATTCATTCAGGCGCATCAGACCGGCAACTGTTTTGGAACAGTTTGGTGCGTTTTCGGCCAGCTGAATCCTTGTGGATTTCACAACGACTGCGTTTAGATTACGATTAGTCCCGGTTCAGCCTTAAAATAAATAATCCGGACTGAATGTCAGAGACAATGATATTATCGCTTTCGTAATAGGGATAATTACTCCAGGTACCCAGAAATCCGGGCCCGTTGTGCAGTGGAAAAGTGTCAAAATAGGCGATTTCGGTCAGGGCAGCCGAAGCCACATTGTTGATGTCCAGCACGCGAAGCCCTGAAGTATAATTGGATTCAAAAACGAGATCCTCTTTGATGTAAAGGTTATGATCTACCGACTGTAGGGGGAAGTTATGAGTGCCCACAAACTCAGGATTATCCAGGTCTTCCACATTGAAAACGAAGGTTCGGGTGGTGAGGCCGGAGTTGAACTCATCCAGTTCATCATTCATGAGATAAAACCGGCGATCTTCAGTCAGCCATCCCTGATGCGCATAGCTGTTCAGCCCTGTTTCTTCGAGCCGTATAGTCTGAAGGTTTTCTTTGTCTGTTACGTCCGTAATGGTAAATCCTTCTTCGGATGCGGAGAAACAAATTTCAGCACCGGTGTACTCGCTGTCCGGCCCGTCATAGATTATGCACTGGGTATCGTGAATGTAGCCAGGTCCCACTCCGAAGTTGCGGTTTTCAGGTTCGTTATAACATCCAGCAAAAACAGGATTCAGGGGATCATTAATGTCTACAATATGAAGGCCGGCAGTAGTACACACCTGCCCGCGGCGCACACCGGCCAGATAGGCAAAACCGCTTTCCTCGTTGATGGCAATATTATGAGCTGAACCGATCTCGCTATACAGCGCATCTTCATTAAAGGTAACGGGAGGATTATCTACATCCCGGAGTCGGGTGAGGTCAAAGACCTGCATGCCGTGATTGCTCTGTCCATCGGCCACTACAAACATATGATTGTTAAATACCTTCATGTCACGCCAGGTAGAAGCCATGAAACCGGCACCCTGTCCGGATTTTTCAGCATAGATTTCAGATCCGCCTTTAAACCAGCAGCTGGGATTGCCCGGATTGGAGCCAAATACATTTTCGCCGGTAATTTTGGATGTTCCTGCGGGTTGTTCCAGTTTGCCCAGAACGATGGGTTCTACCGGATCAGTAATGTCTACAAAAGTAACGCCGTCAACCAGGCCCACAAGGGCATATTCCCTGTCTGTTTGGGGATCAGTCCAGCCCCAGAGATCATTCAGGAATACGGAACCAACGGATACGCCAGACAGTAAATCACGGGTTGATACAAAACCAATCACGTCCAGATTGTTGCATGGATAGGTGGTACCGTCCACTACCGCTTCACCATTGGTGCAGGGGAAATTGGGTTCAACCAGATTTGGAGTGGGATCATCATTCTCCTCATCCGGTGTACTGTTGCTGCTGTTATTATTGCAGGCAGCCAGAAATAGCAGAATAAAAAGCAGAGAAGAGGTCGTTAGTCTAAACATGGGATAAAAGGATATTGATTCAACTCTCTAACTTAATAATTTTGTGGGAATTGCATGATACAGATCAATTAATGTTCGGTTAAAATTGAAATAAATACCTTATAGTTCATCACAAAAATAAAATTTCTGCATGCTGATTATACTTAGATACGTCGCAAAACTACTGAAAGCGCTCTCCTCCGAGGCCAGTCCCAATCAGCTGGCTGCCGGCTTTGTGCTGGGGATGATCATCGGACTCACCCCGGTGATGTCGCTCCATAACCTGTTTATCCTGCTCATTATCCTGGTTGTGAAGGTGAATATCGGGATGGCCGTGCTGAGTTTTCTGATTTTCAGTGGCATCGCCTACCTGGCCGATCCTATTTTTCACCAGTTTGGGGGGATGCTGCTGGAGCTGGAAGGCATGCAGAAAACCTATACCAGTATGTACAATAATGAGTGGATCGCCCTGAGCCGCTTCTACAATACAGTGGTGATCGGCAGTTTTGTGGTTGCCCTGCTTTTGGTTATTCCGATGTTTCCCTTAGCGAAAGTATTTGTGCATCAATACCGGAAAAACATTCACGAAAGGGTGCAAAAGTGGAAACTGGTTCGCTGGTTTAAAGGGACCAAGCTGTACAGCATCTATTCAACCTATACAAGAGTGAGGGGCTGAGTATGATACGCATAAAAGGACTGATCGCATTTATTGTAATCGCCGGACTCATATTTGCCGGATATTATTTTTCCTCCAATCAGATGATTGAGAACTTTGTGGAAGGTCAGGCTTCACAGGCAAACGGAGCGCTGGTGGAAATTGAAAACCTCAGCCTCAATCTGTTCAGTATGCAGGCATCCTGGGATGGAATACAGGTAACCGACCCGGGAAATACCATGAAAAACACCTTCCAGACCGGAAAAGCGGAATTCAAGGTGAATCCCTGGGCCTTTGTGTTTGGGAAGAATGTGGTGATTGAAAACATGCAGCTCAGCGAATTGAGATTGAACACCGATCGTGAAACCGATGGCGCCATCGAAATAGAAGAAAAAGAGCCGGAAGACACCGAACCCGGATTTGTGGCTGAAATCGGATCACAGGTGGCATCGGAAGTTAAAAGCAATGCTGAGGCACGATTCGATAATGTCTCCTCCAAAATAAATGCGGACAGCCTGGTGGCCACACTGGATCTGGTATCCATAAATAAGATGGATTCCCTGAAAAACAGCCTGCAGCAGGATTATGCTGAATGGGATTCCACCCTAAAAAACACAGATCTGAAACAAGATGTGAGTGAGATTCAGACTACCGCGGAATCTTTGAATCCGGAGAAAATCAAAGATGTGAAATCAGCGACCAAAGCTATTGAAACTGTCAAAACCCTGAAATTGCAGGTGGATTCGGTTCGCAATAACATCAGCACCCTGCAGAAGAATTTTACTACTGACATCAAAGAGGCATCGGCTTCTCTTGGTCAGGTAGACAACTGGATACAGTCTGACTACGAACGAGCGGCTTCGCTGGCCCGGCTTCCCAAGATTGATGCTCAGAACATCGGGCAAACCCTGTTTGGCGAAGCCTTACTCAGCGATTTCCAGACCTACCTGGGATATGCCGGTACCGCCCGTACCTATCTTAACCGCCTGAAATCAGATAAGGAACCTGAGGTGCCCCGCTACGAAGGGGTGGACTATGCTTTTTCGGATAAATATGACTATCCGGGTTTCTGGATCAAGAAGATTGAATTGTCAGGTTTTACCAATCGGGATCTCCGGCTTTCCGGGCTGGTAACCGATATTTCCTCTGATCAGCAAAAAACCGGATTACCGGCAATGATTGATCTGTCTGGCGTCAATGAAAAGGAAGAAGGGGTTGTGGTAACCGCGGAACTGAATTATCTAAGCGATGAACCCAAGGAACTTTTCGAAGCCCGATACCAGAATTTTTCACTGGTAAATCAGAAGCTTTCACCATCCTCTCTCTTACCCTACGATATAAAAACGGGTACCGGAAGTATTGTCGCCGGACTGCAGATTATTGACCGGCGCATCCGCAGTGAAATCAGTTATCAGACACAGGATCTTACCTTTGATTTCGAAGAAGCCGGAAAACCCAAAGATCGACTGGAAAGCCTGATACGAACGGCCGTTAGCAGTAGCTCTGAAATTGACGCCACAGCCATTGTGGATGGTACCGCGGATAAGCTGCAGGTCAAAGTGCGCTCCAACATCGATGATCTTTTCCTGACCGCACTGCGGTCCACCATTTCGAAGGAAGTGGAAAACGCCCGGCGCAAGATTCAGGCTGAGGTGGATGAAAAGGTGAATGCCAAAAAAGCAGAACTTGAGCGACTTGTGGCATCAAAAGAGCGTGAACTCCGGGCGGAATACGGCCGGCTCGAACAGCAGCTTAATGATCAGCTCGCCATTGTGGAGCAAAAACGCAAAGAACTGGATGAGCACAAAAAGAAACTGGAAAAAGACCTGAAAAATAAAGCAGTAGACGCCATCAAGAAGAAAATTGACTTCTGATGACATCCCTGCTTCAGTTCATTATCCGCTCATGGCCTGTTTCATTATTGCGCGAACCCGGCTGATTTCATCCTCATTCACAAAATGTCCCATATTGGTGTAGAGGATTTTGGTGACATCGGCGTTCATGGATGTCATCACCGTTTCCGTTTCATTCACACGTTCTTTGGGAATATGCGGATCGATGTCGCTGCATCCCAGAAACACGGGCGTGCTATTGAAACTGCCGCTGTAGTTTGAGCTATCTACTGCAGGACCGATCAAGCCACCGCTGAGCCCGAAAATTCCGGCAAAACGGCGGCCATTCCGGGTACTGTATTCCAGCGCCAGGCAGGCTCCCTGAGAAAAGCCAAGCAGGAATATGTGATCATCCTTAATTCCGGCATTAATCAGGGATAGACGCAGCTGCTCAATAGCCTGCAATCCGCTGCTGAGGCCCGGTTCATTCATTTCAGTGGGAGCCAGAAAGGAATGGGGATACCAGGTAAATCCGGAGGCTTGCGGTGCAGCGTAGTGCACTTCCGGAAACTGCAGTTCATCCGAAAGCTGCACAATACTCTCGGCTGATGCACCCCGGCCATGCACCATGATCATCGCAAAATCCGCTTCGGAAGCTTCTGTTCCTTTAGTGGCAATGTTCATGCCCTGATGGGGGCCCTGAATTTGTTCTGACATATATCCTCCTCAATTCAAAGGTTGCAGTGCCTGCTCAATCAGATCCCGTTTTTCCTCATACCAAGGCGGAAGTTTGAGATCTTCACCGAGGTGTTCCACATCCTCATCATGATCAAAACCGGGGATGTCGGTTGCAAACTCGAAGAGTACTCCGCCCGGTTCGCGGAAGTAAATAGACCGGAAATACATACGGTCCTGAACCGGGGTTACCTGCAGGCTCTGTTCAAACAGTCGCTTTCTCCAGAAAGCCTGATGTTCATCGTCTTCCACTCTGAAGGCAATATGATGCACGCTTCCACGGCCAACCCGGGCCAGCAGGTTTTCACCTTCAATGATGTCGATCACAGAACCCATTTCGGCTGCGGATCTGTATCGTCTGCGATTTTCCTCTTCGGCATCAAAAGTGTAGCCCATGTCCTGAAGCAGGGCTTCGGTAGCTTTTCCGTGCAGTAAATTCAGGCTTGCGCCATAGAAGCCCCGGATGGAGTGAGCTTCTTCAACCTCACCATTATCCCAGCCGGGCATTTCGTTGGCTGATTCGGTTGCCACCAGACTTAGTTTAAGCCGGTCATGATCGGCAAACTGTAGTACCTGTTCGCCAAAGCGATTGACCGGGTTTTCAAAGGATATGCCCTGATCAGCCAGACGGCCCATCCAGTAATCAACCGAGTTTTCCGGAATCATAAACATGATTTCGGTTACTTCCCCGTTCTGTGGTTTACCCTGGGCGGCATTTTCCCAGGGAAAAAAGGTTAGAATGGTTCCGGGCTGCCCGGTATAATCTCCGTAATAGAGATGGTAGGTAGTCGGGGAATCAAAGTTGATGGTCTTTTTGACCATCCTTAAACCCAATACTTTTGTATAGAAATCATAGTTATCTTGTGCAGGGCCACTGATAACGGTTATATGATGGATTCCGGATATTGGATGCTTACTCATAATCTGTTTCCTTGTTTTGGCAGTCTGGGCTGCCGGTTTATATTTTCTGAGCGTTTAACAATCTGGGTCAAAATAAAGTTCACGTCAAATAATTTAATATCAAATCAATTATGAAGATTTTCCTTGCATCAATTTTGATTTGTTTAACTATGAATCCGCTATCACAGGCACAGGATCTTAGCGATATAGAGTGGATTTTAGGTTCCTGGGTGCAGGAAACAGAAACGGAAGGCCTTGATATCGTAGAAAGCTGGAAGAAACTATCACCGAAGCAATTCAGAGGCGAAAATATTGCATCCGATAATGAAGGGAATGTGGTCAGAACGGAAATCATGACCCTGGAAATGCGGGGTTCTGATATCTATTACACTGCTCAGCCGGATCCCGACAAACAGCCTGTAAGTTTTAAGGTGGATAAAGTGGAAGACAATTACTTCATTGCCCGGAACAGGAGAAATCCCTTTCCGCAACAGATTGTGTACACCCGAACCCCAACAGGCCTCACAGCAGATTTAAGTGGCCGCGGCCGGTTGATTCAGATTATTTTCAAAGAAATTGAATTCGTAAAGGGCGATTGATGAACCTGATAGCCAGCATTATTTTGGCTGCACTGCTTTTTAGTTTTTTTCTGGAACTGATTGCGGACAGCCTGAATCTGAAATCGTTGAAAAAAGATTTGCCGGAGGAATTTAATGGGGTGTATGATGAGGAAACCTATGCCAATTCTCAGGCTTACACCCGTGCCCGCACCCGTTTTGGTTTCCTGGTTTCCACTTTCGACCTTGCCTTATTGCTGATGTTCTGGTTTAACGGTGGATTTAACTGGCTGGATCAGGCTATACGATCGCTCGGTTATTCAGAGCTTGTAAATGGCCTTATTTTTATCATCGGACTTGCAGTTGCAAAAGGAATCATCAGCCTGCCCTTCAGCTTGTACAGCACCTTTGTGATAGAAGAGCGCTTTGGTTTTAATCAAACCACTCTGGGCACCTTTTTCACTGATCTTCTGAAAAGCACCTTGCTTGGATTAGTCATTGGCCTGCCGGTAATATCGCTGGTGCTGTTATATTTTCAGCATTTCGGTGAGCTGGCCTGGTTATATGCCTGGCTTTCCGTTACCGGTATTTCACTCATTCTGCAGTTTATTGCACCCACCTGGATCATGCCTCTTTTTAACAAATTTGAACCCCTTGAGGATGGTGAACTGAAGGAATCAATTCATGCATATGCTGAAAAAGTAGACTTTCCCCTGCAGGGTGTATTTGTCATGGATGGATCCAAACGCTCCAGTAAATCCAATGCATTTTTCACCGGCTTCGGAAAGAATAAACGCATTGCTCTTTTTGATACCCTTATCAACAATCATACGAAATCTGAACTGGTTGCAGTACTGGCTCATGAGGTTGGGCATTACAAAAAGAAGCATATCCTCAAAAATGTCATCATCAGCATTCTGCATACCGGAATCCTGTTCTTTCTGCTCTCCCTTTTTCTGGATTCCCGTCCGCTTTTTGAAGCCTTTTACATGCAAGAAATGTCGATTTATGCCGGACTCATTTTCTTTGGGCTGCTGTACAAACCGGTGGAAATGATCCTGTCTGTTTTCATGCAGATGTCGTCCCGTAAACATGAATTTGAAGCCGATGCCTGGGCAGCTGAGACCATTGAAGACGCTGAAGACATGGTGAAGGTGCTGAAGGGTTTGTCGCGCGATAATCTATCCAATCTGACGCCCCATCCATTTTATGTTTTTCTGAATTATTCACATCCGCCGGTTTTACAGCGGATTAAAGCCATCCGAGCCGATGAAAAAAACTGATCACAAACATATTGAAACCATTGCCATTCATGAAGGCATGAACAGCACTTCAACAGCAGGCTCCATTGTACCGCCTGTAGAGGTGAGTACTATTTTTAAGCATCATCCGGATGGCCATCAGGAGGGAGATTTTCTCTATTCCAGAATGAACAATCCCAACCGGCAGGCTCTGGAACAGCTGCTTACCCGGCTCGAAGGCGGTGAAGCAGCTCTTGCCTTTTCATCCGGCCTGGCGGCCATGAGTGCCTTATACCAGTGGGCCGGCAAAGGCGCCCATATCATCATCCCGGAAGATGTTTACCACGGCAGCTGGAAACTGATGGATGAGTTTTCGGAGGCATGGTCCATTGAATTTGACATGGTGGATACCTCAGACCTCGACAAACTGCAGGCTGCTATTCGGCCTGAGACTAAACTGATTCATCTGGAGACACCTTCCAATCCCTTACTGATCATTACCGATGTGGAAAAAGCCGTTTCACTGGCTCATCAGCACGGAATCCCGGTGAGCGTAGACAACACGTGGCCCACTCCCTATAACCTGAATCCACTCAGTTACGGAGCAGATATGGTAATCCATTCCACCACCAAGTACCTGGGCGGACACAGTGATATCATCGGGGGAGCTATTGTTTTCTCAAAGGTGGATGCTGCTTTCGAAAGAATGAAGAAAATTCAGATTGTTCAGGGGGGTGTACCATCACCACGAGACTGCTGGCTGCTGAGTCGTTCGATACGCTCTTTCCCCTATCGAATGCGTGGTCACAATGCCAATGCGGCTGAATTAGTGGAACTGCTTGCGGAGCATCCTGCTGTAGAACAGACCTATTATCCTGGGCTGTCGAGTCATCCAGGCCATGAAATAGCCAAATCACAGATGCGGGGTTTTGGCGGAATGATTTCCTTTCTGGTAAAAGGCGGGGCAAGAGAGGCTCTGAAAGTGGTTGCATCCTCAAAACTTGTGAGCCGGGCAACCAGTCTGGGCGGAGTGGAAAGTACCTGGGAACACCGTGCCAGCAGTGAGGGAGAGACATCCCCTACGCCCCAGAACCTGATCCGTATCAGTGCAGGTCTGGAACATCCGGACGACCTGCGAGAAGACATCAAACAAGCCCTGGATCAGATCCTTTAAAAAAGCGCTTTCACAGAGCTCAGGGCTGATATCCTTATTTTGAACTGAATCCGAATATTCTGATCTTAAGAGCCCTCTTGAAATGCGTTTCAAGCGTCCTGTAAACAGTTTATTAGCACAAATTTAGAGATTATCTCATGGCCAAAGTAGAAGTGGTAATGCCCCAGATGGGCGAATCGGTAATGGAAGGAACCGTTATCGAATGGAGTAAACAAGTTGGTGATACCATTGAAGCCGATGAAACACTCCTTGAAATTGCTACAGACAAAGTGGACACGGAAGTCCCTTCCCCCGAGTCAGGCGTAATCGTAGAAATTAAGTATGAGGAAGGCGACACCATTGAAGTTGGAAACGTAATCGCCATCATTGAAACCGATCCGGATGCCGCAGGTGATGCAGCCGCTTCTCCGGCCCCGGAAAGCAAGTCCAAAACCAAAGAAACGGAAACTCAGGACTCATCCTCTGAATCACAGCCCCATAAACAGGAAGAAACGGCTCCAGCAGCCACAACCACTTCAGAATCAGCATCAGGAGGTAATGGCGGTGGTGGTGAGCGCATCGAAGTCGTAATGCCACAAATGGGAGAATCGGTTGTAGAAGCCACAGTGATTGGCTGGTCCAAAAGTATCGGCGATCAGGTAGAGGAAGACGAAACACTGCTTGAAATCTCCACCGACAAAGTGGATTCAGAAGTACCTTCACCGGCATCAGGTACCCTCGTGGAAATTAAAGCAGAAGCGGATGACACCATTGAAGTGGGACAGGTTATTGCAATTATTGCAACCGGCGAAGGTGCTGCCACCTCTTCGGATAGTGCTCCCGTACCTTCGGCTCCGAAACAGGAAGAATCGAAACAGGAAAGCAGCTCAGCAGCTCCTGCTTCAGGAAGTGGCAGTGCTCAAACGAACGGTGTTTCAGGCGTTTCTGAACCACAACGCATCGGTTCAGATGGTCGATTCTATTCACCACTGGTTCGATCCATCGCCAAAAAAGAAGGTATTTCGCAGGAAGAGCTGGAAGGAATTGACGGCAGCGGACAGGGTGGTCGTGTATCCAAAAAAGACATTCTTTCTTACGTTGAGAATCGAGGTGCCGCGCCTGCACAGCAAAAGCAGCTGGCCCAGCAGGCTGCAGCTCCATCCGGTGGACTCAGCAAACCGGTGAGCAGGCCATCCAGCGGCTCGTCGGATACCATCAAGTCCGGTCAGCTGAATATTCAGACCCATGCCAAAGGGGATGTGGAAGTCATCAAAATGGATCGCATGCGAAAAATCATCGCGGACCACATGGTGGAATCCAAACAGACTTCTGCGCACGTTACCACCTTTGCCGATGTGGATGTGTCCAGAGTGGTGAAGTGGAGAAGCGCGAACAAAGAGAAATTCCAGCAGCAAACCGGAAACAAGCTGACCTTTACGCCAATCTTTATCGAAGCCATTATTCAGGCCATGCGTGAATTCCCGCTGATCAACAGTTCTGTTGTGGGAGATGAGATTCACGTGAAGCGGGATATTAACTTCGGTCTGGCTGTAGCCCTGGGACAGGGTGGCGAGGGCGGACTTATCGTGCCCGTCATCAAGAAAGCGCAGGACAAGAACCTGAGCCGTCTTGCTGCAGATGTAACAGATCTGGCTGTAAAAGCCCGCTCCAAGAAATTATCACCGGATGATCTGGTAGGCGGTACCATCACTCTCACCAACTATGGTTCAGTTGGCAACCTGATGGGCACTCCCATTATCAACCAGCCGCAGGTAGCCATCATCGGAACCGGCGTGATTGAAAAACGTCCTGTAGTGTTGGAAACGGAAACCGGAGATGTTATCGCCATCCGACACATGATGTATCTGTCGATGAGCTACGATCACCGTATCATCGATGGCGCACACGGCGGTGCCTTCCTCAACCGCATCAAACAGCTGCTTGAGGATTTCGATATGAATCGGGTGCCTTAAAACACTCTGAATGAATCTGAAGAGACGCTGAAGGGCGTCTCTTTTTTTATGCTATGGGGATGCAGATCGTAAAAACAATTGAGGAAATCAGGAAGGCTGTCCGTGAGCAAAAGATGCAGGGCAAAACCGTTTCCTTTGTACCAACGATGGGTGCCATCCACGAAGGGCATCTCAGCCTGATGCGGCTTGCGAGAGAGAACTCGGATGTAGTTGTGGTCTCCATTTACGTGAATCCGGAGCAGTTCGGGCCGAATGAAGACTTTTCCCTCTATCCGCGTCCGCTGGAGAAGGATCTGGACTTTTGCCGGGAGGAAGGTATCGATATAGCCTTTACGCCGGATGACGGCATCATGTACGGAGATGAGAAATACTTCCGCATCGAAATAGAAAAACTGAATGACCACATGGACGGGGGGAGTCGCCCGGGGTATTTTCAGGGCATCACACTGGTGGTTAACAAGCTGTTTAATATCGTGCAGCCCGATATTGCCGTTTTTGGACAAAAGGATATTCAGCAGTTTCAGATCATCAGGCAAATGGTAAAGGAATTCAATCATGAGATACAGCTGCTGATGGCTCCCATCGCCCGTGCAGAAGACGGACTGGCCCTGAGTAGCCGGAATGCTTATCTGACAGAAGAACAACGCATAATAGCGCCAAGTCTATACCGTTCAATACGTTATGTCGAAAAACAACTCCTGGATGGAGTGAAAGAACCCGGACTTTTGTTAGAGCACCAGAAATCTGAACTGGAAGAAAAGGGTCTCACTTTTGATTATCTTAATATTTATGCCATGAAAGAGATGACGCCTGTTTCCAGAATCAGAGGAGGCGAGACGTACATTATCGCCGGGGCAGTATATGCCGGCATGACCAGATTGATCGATAACATCCTGATACAGATATAACACTTACTTCAGTTCACCATGAAATTGACGATGTTCAAATCCAAGCTTCATCAGATGAGCATTACCGAGGCTAACCTCAACTATGAGGGGTCCATTACCATTGATCTATACCTGATGGAGAAAGCCAATTTACTGCCTTATGAAAAAGTACAGGTGGTAAATATTACCAATGGAGAGCGGCTGGAAACCTACACCATCCCGGGTGATCGCGGTTCCAGAGCCTGCTGCCTGAATGGGGCAGCTGCAAGAAAAGCACAGATCGGCGACCGGGTTATCATCATTTCCTATGCTGAGATGACACCCGAGGAAGCAAAAGAGCATAAACCCCGCATCGTTATCGTTGACGAAAACAACGAGCCTAAAACCATCATGGATTTCACTCCTCCATTTACAGAGGTGGATCTTCAAACAGGTTTACTTCGGGATTAGAACGAAGAAGTAAAAAGATTCATTATTTGTAAAAGCTTTGCGGCAGCTCTTTATAAGCTGTTGTAAATCGGGCATTTTCCAGTCTATATCAATAAGATTTCATCAATGAACAGAAAAGTATTTTTTATCATCACAGCAGCCGTTCTTGCACTCGTAGTGGGTTATTCGCTCACAGGGGAGCAATATGATAGTGTTGAACTATTTGCCAATCCGGCGAGAGGAGAATTTATCGTGGATGTGACCACGACCGGCGAACTCCGCGCTAAAAATTCAACTGAGATCACAGCTCCTTCAGAACTGCGGCGTTTCAGAGTCTATAACCTCACCATTCAGGAATTGGTACCTGAGGGGACGATCGTAAATAAGGGTGATTTTGTGGCCGCCATCGATCGTTCTGAAATCCAGACCCGTTTACAGGATCAGGAGCTGGAGGTTCAGGCAGAGCAATCTGAAGTACTGCAGATGGAACTGGACAGTACACTGACGCTCTCGCAGGCCCGTGACGCACTGGTTAATCTCGAATACTCATTGGAAGAGAAAGAAATTATTCTCGAGCAGTCGGCTTATGAATCCCCATCGGTTCAGCGACAGGCGCGCATCGAAGTGGAAAAGGTGAAACGTCAGCTGCAGCAGGAGAAAAAAAATTATCAGACTAAAGTTAAGCAGGCTGAAGCCCGTATTTCCGAACGTCAGGCAGATCTGATTAAAGAGGAACGCAGACTGGAACAAATTCAGGAGCTGATGGGTCAATTCAGGATTTTTGCCCCCGAAAACGGCATGGTAGTTTACCGCCGTACGCGGGACGGAGGTAAAATACAACAGGGATCACAAATCTCAGCTTGGGATCCGGTAGTAGCGGAATTACCCGACTTCTCAGTGATGGAATCTGTGACCTATGTGAATGAGGTAGACATCAAGAAAGTAAAAGTGGGTCAGCGTGTGGAGGTAGGCCTCGATTCCGACAACGAAAAGAAACTGACCGGTGTAATCACGGATGTTGCTAATGTGGGTGAACAGCGCCCCAACTCGGATTCCAAGGTCTTTCAGGTGATTATCCGCATCAATGAGAGTGACAGTACGCTGCGTCCATCCATGACCACCAGCAATCGAATTATTGTAAATGAAGTGGATGATGCACTGTTCGTGCCGCTGGAAACCATTCATACCGTTGATTCCCTGGATTTCGTATTCAAAAGAGCAGGCATCGGGCCCATGATGCAGCAGGTTGAATTGGGCCTTATCAACGACAACTCTGCCATTGTCAGCAGGGGTGTAGATGTTGATGATGAGCTCTACCTTTCCCTTCCTGAGGATACTACCGGCATCGAAAGAAAATATCTGGAGGAAATTTACACCTCCAACGACGACTGAGCTTAGCCTTGCTGCAAAAACTATTATATAATTTCGATATCGCGGTGGAGGCCATTAAGCGAAACAAGCTTCGCGGCTTCCTTACCTCTCTGGGGATCATTTTCGGGGTTGCTTCCGTAATCGCCATGCTGGCCATTGGTACCGGAGCTCAGCAGGAGGTGCTGGAACAAATGGCACTGCTGGGTACCAACAATGTGATCATCCAGCCAGTGATCAGTCAGGTGGAAGGGGAAGTAGGTGAGGATGAAGATGGACAGCAAAGCAAGCGATATTCCCCCGGCCTGACCCTTGAAGATTTGCAGAGCATCAGGGAGATCATTCCGGCGGTAGAGAAAATCAGCCCGGAAATTATATTTGAATCCACCTTCATCCGATCCGGAAGGCTGAGAACCGGGAAACTGATCGGCGTAAATACCGACTACTTCGATATCAATCAGTTTAAAGTGATTGATGGGACTTCCTTCACCGATGTGCATTTCGATGAATCCAAACCGGTTTGTGTAATTGGTTATGATGTGAAAGCCAGGTTTTTTGCCGGAGAGGAAGCTGTAGGTAAAAAAATTAAGGTTGGCCGCCTCTGGCTAACCGTGATCGGGGTTCTGGAGAAAAAAGATTTATCGACGGAAAGTATTGAAAGCCTAGGTATCCGGAATTACAACCTGGATATATTCGCTCCGGCTACCACTGTTTTACTCCGCTTCAAAAACCGGGCTCTGGTTACCGAACAGCAGGTTCGACAGGCCAACAGCAGCGGGGATGAGGATGAGGGTGTAGTTATCGTGAATGGAGTGGTGGTAAGCGGTGGAAGTGGGAGTACTTCTGCTACGGATCTGAATTACAATCAGCTTGACAAAGTGATTGCCCGTGTTTCGGACACCAAATACTCTACAACCGTAGCCGAAGTGATGTCGCGCATGCTGGAGCGCCGTCATAATCAGGTTGTGGATTTTGAGATCATCGTTCCGGAACTCCTGCTGGCTCAGGAGCAGCGAACCAAACGAATTTTTAATATTGTGCTCTCTTCAATCGCCTCCATATCACTCATCGTTGGAGGCATTGGCATCATGAATATAATGCTGGCATCCATCGTTGAACGCTACCGTGAAATCGGTGTACGTATGGCGGTGGGCGCACAAAAGAGAGACATCGAAATGCAGTTCCTGACCGAAGCGCTGGTGCTCAGTATTTCAGGAGGTTTAATCGGGATTCTTCTTGGTGTTGTTTTCAGCATTCTCATTGAGGTAACGGCTGAAATCCAAACCATCGTAAGTCCAATTTCTATTGTGATATCCTTTGGTGTTGCATTGGTTGTGGGGGTTGTTTTCGGCTTTTTCCCAGCAAAAAAAGCAGCAGCAAATGATCCGGTTCACGCTTTAAGACATGAATAAAATTAACATCTACAGGTTTTTCACATTTCTGGCTTTTTTATTAATAACAGGTTCTCTGCAGGCTCAGGATGCCCAACAACTCCAACTTACCCTGGATCAGAGCATTGAAATTGCACAGCAGAACTCCCCGCTCGCCCGATCTGCCCGATTCAACCTGATAGCGAGCAAATGGCGTTATCGCTCATTTCGGGCTGACCTGCTCCCGTCTTTTGAGCTGAATGGTGATGCACCCAACTTTGACAAATCCATTTTCTCCAATGTTCAGGACGACGGTACCGTTACCTTCTCTGAAAGGCGTCAGTCTGAAGCCAGTGTGGGCCTCTCAATTAACCAGCAATTTTACCCCACCGGAGGTACCGTTTCGGTATCCTCAGGGATTACACGCCTGGGTATTTTTACTGATGAGCAGAATTACCTCTGGCAAAGTACTCCTCTGGTAGTGGGATTCAGGCAACCCATACTTCAGTTCAACAGTTTAAAGTGGAGAAACCGCACAGAACCTCTTCGCTACAAAATTGCCCAGACTCAGTATATCGAAGCTTTTGAAAACCTGGCCTTCAATACCGCCCAGCGCTTTTTTGATGTGCTGCTTGCTCAGATTAATATTGAAGTGGCTGAATTTAACCTGGCCATAAACGACTCCATTTACGCCATTTCCAAGGGCAGGTATAACACCGGGACCATTGCGGAAAACGAATTACTGCAGTCAGAACTGGCATTCCTGAATGCAGAAAGTGCACTGGCCAATGCGCGTATTAACTACCTGAGAACCATCAACGATTTTAAGTTACTGCTGGGTTTACCACTCGAGACCGGCATTGAAGTTATTCCGCCGAAGGAAACTCCTGAGGTATCGGTGTCCATTCAGAAAGGGCTTGAACTGGCCAATGAGAATAACAGTCAGGCTCTTCAGTTCAGGTTGAATGAGATCATAGCCAGGCGTGATCTGGAACAGGCCACCCGACAGAGCTTATTCTCAGCCGACCTGATTGCCAACTTTGGCCTGAACCAGACAGCGGTGGATTTTGCCAACCTGTATGATAACCCGGAAAACCGGCAGTTTTTCACCGTCGGATTTGAAATCCCGATTTTCAACTGGGGTAAACAGCGTGCAGAAATAAATGCCGCACGAAATCAGCAGAAGGCCGTGGCCAATGATATTGCCTATCAGCAGCAGCTGTTTGATCTGCAGGTTCAGAATACCATCCGGGATTTCCAGCAGCTTCGTAGCCAGGTATCGCTGGCCGCTAAATCCGATACCATTGCCATCAAACGTTACGATGTAACCAAGAATCGCTACCTGATCGGCAAGGTGGATGTGACCAATCTGAACATCGCCCAGCAGGAGAGAGATAATGCAAGGCGACAGTTCATTCAGGCCCTCAGAAACTACTGGTCGGGTTATTACGACCTTCGCAGACTCACCCTGTACGATTTCGTACAGGATGAACCTATCTTTTACGAAGGCGAAGGTATTCGCTGACTCTGATCTCAGTTGATCTGACTCAGTTCCTGGAAAAAGGTGGCTGAGGTTTTTATACCCCGGTAAAAATCTTCGAGGGAGAATTTCTCATTAGGGGAATGAATAGCATCGCTGTTCAGTCCGAAGCCCATCAGGATTGATTCTACACCAAGTACCCGTTTAAAATCGGCCACAATGGGGATGGAGCCTCCTTCACGGGTTAGCAACGGTTCTTTGCCATAAACTGCTGTGAAAGCTTTGGCGGCTGCTTTTAAACCGTAGAATGAAAGGTCTGTGATGCTTGGATGTCCGCCGTGATGCTCGGTCACCTCCACTTTCACTGTCTTGGGGGCAATGCTGTGCACAAAATCTGAGAAAAGTTTCGCAGTCTCCTTAGGATCCTGATTGGGAACCAGCCGCATGGATATCTTGGCTCCGGCTTTGGAAGGAAGAACGGTTTTGGCTCCTTCACCCTGATAGCCGCCCCAGATCCCGTTTACATCCAGAGTTGGCCGGCCGGTTGCTCTTTCCAGCGTTGAGTATCCTTTTTCACCATGCAGTTCATCTACATCCAATGTGGCTTTGTAGGCATCTTCATCAAAAGGCAGTTTTTTGTAGGCCTCACGTTCTTCATCGGTCAGGTCTTTAACCTTGTCATAAAAACCGGGAATCAGGATGCGCCCGTGTTCATCCTTCATTTTGGAAATCATTTCAGCCAGCACATTGATGGGATTGTCAATGGCACCCCCGTAAACACCGGAATGCAGATCCCGATTCGGGCCGGTTACATTTACTTCCATGTAAGCCATGCCCCGCAGGCCATAGGTGATGGATGGAATATCCTTGCCAAACATGGAAGTATCGGAAATCAGAACCATATCGCAGGAGAGCAGGTCCTTGTGGGATTCCAGAAAAGGAACCAGGTTCGGTGATCCGATTTCTTCTTCCCCTTCCAGAATGATCTTCACATTTACATGCAGGCCGTCGTCCGAATTCAGCAGCGATTCGATGGCTTTCACATGCGTGAAGGACTGTCCTTTATCATCGCTGGCTCCGCGGGCGTAAATGTTGCCATCCCTCACTTCCGGTTCAAAGGGGTGTGTGGTCCAGAGGTCATCCGGATCGGAGGGCTGAACATCGTAGTGGCCGTAAACCAGCACGGTTGGCTTATCGTCACCCACAATATAATCCCCGTAAACAATAGGGTTTCCGGGTGTTTCAAAAGCCTGTACATTAGCCAGCCCGATATTCTGAAATTGCTGAATCAGGTATTCTGAGGCTCTGGTGATTTCCGTTTTTTTGGTGGAGTCGGTGCTCACACTTTGAATGCGAAGCAGGTAAAAAAGTTCTTCCAGAAAGCGATCTTTGCTTTTTTCGATATAATCTATTGCCGTTGCCATATCCCTTTGATTTATAATGTTCGAATTGTGTGTGTTTTTACCCAGCCGTAGAGCCCATTGCTCATGCGTACATAGGTCCATCCATCAGATTCACTGCTTATTCGCGCGTCGATGGTGAAAGTGTATCCTTCATAAGCCAGGCTGACCAGATCAGAGTTATCATCGGCCCGTTCCACCACATTGGTCTGATCAACAATCATGATGCCTTCATGGTACCGACTGTCAAGGTAATCAACATAGAAGGCCAGACAAACCAGGATAATGCCGATGGGGCCGGTTGTAAAGCCAAATTTCTTGAACAAGAGCGTTTTGGAAACATAGAACCAGGAAGCCACCAGCATCAGAATGGAAAAGTTGAAAAAGATGGCACCCAGAATGAAAAGGGTTGGGTTTCCGATTTCAGCTTTGATCCAGTCCAGTGCTTCTTCCCATGGAAGTTTGGGCAGCACCGCTGATTGCCGGCTGAATCGGGATTCCACATACTTCAAACCCTGTTCTGCATCTTCCTGCGTAGAGCTGAACTCCTCTGCCTTGAGGAAATAATATTTAGCCAGTCCCAGAGAATCGTCCTGAACGGCTACAATGCCCAGATTCAGGTAGAGTTCACCTGCAGCGTATCCTTCCTGTGTGAGCTGTAAAAATTTGGAGCGGGCACCATCAAAGTCATTTTCTTCCAGCGCCTCCACACCCTGATCGAACAACAACTGCGGACTCTGAAAAGCCTGAAGTGAACCGATTGGCATCAGCAGCAATAAAACAGCAAATAGGGATGTCAGAAAGCTCCTCATTTCAGGTTCTTTTTTAGCTGTTCCAGTATTTCTGTGGCTTCGGAAATATCCTGCTGCAGGCTTTCCGCATTGGCATCAGGGATGTATGAAATGGTGGAGCAACGGGTGATGAGCTGCCTGAATCGCTTTTGAAGATCAGTGGAGGCATCACTTTGCTGCAGTTCATTGAAATAAGCCTGATCGGACAGGGAACCTTCCGCCAGTCCCAGTTTGTCGGCCACAAAAAGGGTGAGGGCTTTATGGATGCGATTGTAGCCATCCTTAACCTCAACTTCATTAGGATCGAAGTTCAGGGTTTCGGTTGCCCGTTTATATGCTTTCTGGGATCGGGCAAAAGCAGAATCGGTCTGCATTCGGTTGCGGTAATTGCTGACAACATAACCTGCGGCAAGAATCACCAGTGGAAGCGCTATAAAAATCCAGGTTGCGGCCGATGTGAGCAGTTTGAATCGTCCGCTTCGCTGCCAGTTTACCAGTCCGCTCACCGGTTTAATATTCAGTTGCAAGGTTTCAATGCTGTTGGCAACGGCATTGGGATCGCGTTCAGCCTCCAGAGTGAGCTCCGGCAGCGTGACTTTCTCATAGCTTTTACTGTCCGGATTAAACCAGGCTACGGTGACGGCCGGAATGGTGTAGGAGCCGGGGTTCCTGGCAATCAGGATATCAGAGAAGGTCTTGAAACCGGTGATCTTGTCACCTCTACGGCTGATGTTTGAGGATTCCTGCGGTTCGTATTTTTCCAGTCCGCCCGGATATTCAAATTCCGGTTTTGGAATCAGCGGTACATTGCCTTCTCCGTTAATGGTGGTAATGACTTCCACGCTTTCGCCGACCAGGGCTTCATCCACCGATAGTTCTCTTTTGATCTGGAAATCACCCACGGCACCCAGATAAAGGGCATTACCCGGATCCGGAAGCTCTTGCACCTTAACGGTTACCGGGTCTGAGTTTACACTGACCCGGCTTTGATTACTTCCGAAATTAAAGAAATCAGTAAGCCGGCTGCTTCGGTTTCGAATGGTGAGGGTGACTTCATACGGACTCAATTCCAGTTCGCCGGATTTAGTGGGGAAAAGAGCGTATTGCAGTAATTTTGCTTTGCGGAATCGCACTCCTCCTTTAATAACAGAGGTGGCGGTAGGGCTTCGCACATCCTCCAGGGATTCTTTCCAGAAGCCTTCCGCTTTCCAGCCGGGCGTGGGCTGATAGGAGGCCACTTCGATGCCGCTTTTAAAATAGAGAACCACACTGGCGATGACCTGCTGTCCGGGTACCGGACTTTCATCATCCAGTTCAACCTGAACAAAAACATCGGGGTATTTGTCGGGATCGGAGTCGGGTAGGGCATCCCGGTCAATCACCTCGAAGGGGATGGCTTTGGTGTAATAAACCTTTTCATTCACCTCAATACCAAAGGTGGGAATCACATAATTTCCGGGTTCCTCAGCCACCAGAGTGTAAGTGTATGAATAGGTGATGGAAGGCTGACCATTTACGATGGTATAGGAGGTGGATCGCTGACTTGAATTCACCAGCCATCGCAAGCCATCAATTTCAGGAAGATCCGGACGGGTGAAGTTAGAAGTCTGGGAACCGGATACAGAAAGGTTGAGATTCACCTGCTCGCCCGGAAAAATTTTGTTGTTGGATAGTGTGAGTTCGATGGATGGCTGCTGAGCCAGCACCGGACTGAGCATCAGGCAGAGGAAAGAAATCAGTAAAAGTTGTGCTTTACCAGTCTTTATCATTTTTGGATGTGGAAGATGGTGATTTCTTTTTCTTGAATTCCTTCAGCAGTTCCTTCTCTTTCTGTTCCAGCGCTTTCAGGATTTTTTCTGCTTCTTCTTTACTCATCTGAGCCTGCATCTGCTGCTGTTCCCCATTTTGCTGAGGTTCTGATTCTTCATTCTGCTGCTGATCCTGCTGGTTTTGCTGATCCTGATTCTGTTGTTGCTGTTCTTGCTCCTGTTGCTCTTGCTGTTGATCCTGCTGGTTTTGTTGCTGCTGCTGCTGTTGTTGTTGGTTTTGCTGTTTTTCCTTTTCCTCTTCAAGCAGCTGTTTCAGAGCCTGCAGTTTCTGGTTATCCGGATAGAGTCGGAGTCCTTCATCCACTATCTGCGTAGCCGCGTTGAAGTTGCCATCGATGTAGGCATTAGAAGTATCGTGGAAGTAATTGTTCACACTATCCTGAGCCTGCAGGCTGAGGGTGGCAAGGCATACCGCAAAAAAAGTGATAAAAAATCGTTTCATGTCAGTTCGTGTTGACCTGCGTTATGTTTTCAATTCGCTGAATGAAGTCGTTAAAAGCGGCCACGGTGGGATCTGCTTTCAACCCTTCTTTCATGAGGTTGAGCGCTTCATTATAGCGGCGCTGGTCTACCAGTGATTCAGCCAGGGCTTTTAAGCGTTTGGCTTCTTCTGAGGGTTCAGGTGGTGGCTGGTTCTCCTGATCCTGATTCTGTTGCTGTTTCTGCAGTTTCTGCAAAGCCAGTTCATAATTATATCGGGCATCCTCATCATCCGGATTCAGCAAAAGGGCCTGTTTAAATCGGCTGGCGGCTTTTTGCCACTGTTCCGCTATCGCCTCGAAATGTCCGATATTATACTCACTCAAGGCCTTTTCCTCGGAGGTTTCTGCAAGCTCCATGAAACGTTCATAGGCCACAATGGCCTGCTCGTTTTCACCTAGCATCATGAGGGTGTTTCCCAGGTTAAAATGCAGTTTGGCATTTTCAGGGTCGTCATCGATGGCTTCACGGTAAAGTCGGGCAGCCGTTTCGTAATCCCCATTGTTGTAAGCTTCGTTGGCTTCACGAGGATTACTCTCTGCTGTGAGCAGGGTAATGAGGAGTGATATGGAAAGAATCAGGATGTTCATTTCAGGTCAGAAAACGAAAAGAGCCGCTTTGCATTGTCTACATTTGTTCAGCTACGCCCATGGTATCTTCGTCCATCAGCATATTGGTGAACACATTTGTGACGTCGTCGTTCTCTTCAAATTTATCCATCATTTTAAAATTGGAAAGGGCAGTTTCTTCATCAACCTTGGTTTCAGTAGTGGCTACGTATATAAGTTCAGCCGATTCGATGTTGATACCATCTTCTTCAAGCGCAGACTGAACCGCAAACAGATCCTCACGCGCGGTGGAAACTTCGAAAAAATCACCTTCAAGCTGAACATCCTCAGCCCCGGCATCGATGGCCATGAGCATGAGTTCTTCATCATCCAGTCCGGCAGCAGGAATACGAATGGATCCGCGCTGCTCAAACAGGAAACTAACCGATCCGCTTGTTCCCATATTTCCTCCGTGTTTGGTGAAAATGTGACGGATTTCACCCACCGTGCGATTGTTGTTATCGGTGGTGGCTTCAATAAAGTAGGCAATTCCACCCGGACCATATCCTTCAAAGGTTACTTCCTCGTAACTGGCCGCATCACCACCTTCACCGGTTCCCCGTTTGATGGCTCGTTCAATGTTGTCTTTAGGCAGGTTTACGGCTTTGGCATTCTGAATGGCAAGAGCCAGACGCGGATTACCGTCAGGGTCACCGCCGCCCTCTTTGGCCGCAATGGTAATTTCACGAATGTGCTTGGTAAATACTTTGGCTCGCTTGGAGTCCTCTTTTGCTTTCTTGTGGCGAATATTCGCCCATTTGGAATGTCCTGCCATAGGATGTTTCTTTTGGTTTTGAGGTCAGCAAATTTAACATGATGGCATCATAATCGCCACAAATGAGAATAATGGGATAAGGGAAACCAAGTTGTTAAAAGCTGTGTTGTGGCTTCAGTTGGTAAACACGATTCACTATACTCAATTTATTTCACCGGACTCTCTATGAATATTGGAATTGCTTGTTATCCTACCTTTGGCGGAAGTGGCGTTGTGGCTACAGAGCTGGCAAAAGTACTGGCGAAAAAAGGCCACAACATACACATGCTGAGCTATGCCCGTCCGGCCCGACTCGATACACTCAAAACCAATATTACCTTTCATGAGGTTGCAGTAAATTCCTATCCGCTGTTTGAGTATCCGCCCTATGCCCTGGCTTTGGCTACACAGATGGTGAATCTTATTGAATTTGAAAATCTGGATTTACTGCATGTGCATTACGCTCTGCCGCATGCCACCAGTGGCTATCTGGCCAAGCAGATTATGCGGGACAAAGGGGTAAATGTACCGGTCATAACCACACTGCACGGTACCGACATCACCCTGATTGGTAACGACCCAAGTTACAAACATGTAGTTGAGTTCAGCATCGACAAAAGTGACGGGGTAACCGCAGTTTCAGAATACCTTAAGCAGGAAACCTATTCGAAATTTGATATCAATCAGGAGATCAAAGTGATTCCCAACTTCTTGGATCTGGATCGCTTCAAAAAATCAAATCAGAGTCATTTCAAAAAAGCGATCTGCCCGGAAGATGAGAAAGTGATTGTTCACATTTCCAATTTCCGAAAAGTGAAGCGGGTTCCGGAGGTGGTTACGGTTTTTGACCGTATTCTCAAACATGGAATTAAGGCTAAGCTCCTGCTGGCCGGCGACGGCCCCGATCGCCAGCGCACCGAGCAGCAGTGCCGTGATCTTGGCATTTGTGAGCATGTACGCTTTCTGGGTAAGCTGGAAAAGGTGGAGGATATCCTGTCCATCGCCGATCTTTTCCTGATCCCATCAGGATCTGAAACCTTTGGCCTGGCAGCACTGGAAGCCATGGGCTGCGGCGTGCCCGTTATCAGCTCTGATATCGGAGGACTGCCCGAAGTAAATATACAGGGTGTAACCGGATATCTGTGTGAGCTAGACGATATCGATTGTATGGCAGAGAATACCGTGAAAATCCTCACCAACGAAAAGCTGCATTCTGAGATGTCAGACAATGCTCGCAAACATGCCGAGAGCTTCGATCAGGATGTGGTGGTAGGTTACTATGAAGAGTTCTACCGCAGCATTAAAGAAGGTATGCTGGCCAGCTGATTCTTAAGCCAGCACCTCAGAAACCGCTTCAGCCGCTTCTTTCAGCAGTACAGCCGAGATCACATTCAGGCCACTCTCATCGATGATGACTTTAGCTTCTTCTGCGTTGGTACCCTGAAGACGTACAATGATCGGCACATTCTCCACCTTTGCTGCGATTTCAGGATCTTTAACCGCTTCAATAACCCCATTCGCCACGCGGTCGCAGCGTACAATTCCGCCGAAAATATTAATCAGGATGGCCTTCACATTTTTGTCTTCCAAGATAATGCGGAAGCCATTCTTTACCGTCTCAACATTGGCTCCACCTCCCACATCCAGGAAGTTGGCTGGCTCACCACCGGATAGCTTGATAATGTCCATGGTGGCCATGGCAAGGCCCGCTCCGTTCACCATACAGCCTACATTACCATCCAGCTTGATGTAGTTCAGGTTATATTTCTGGGCTTCCAGTTCAGCCGGATTTTCCTCGGCCTCATCCTTCAGCTCCACAATATCCGGATGGCGGTACAGCGCGTTGTCATCGAAGGTTACTTTGGCATCCAGCGCCATGATGTCATGGTCTTTGGTGAGGATTAGTGGGTTGATTTCAACCAGGGATGCATCCGTTTTGTCATAAGCTTTGTACAACGCCATGATGAATTTCACGGCTTTTTTGAGGGCATCACCTTCCAGTCCGAGAGAGAAAGCAAGCCGGCGCGCCTGATTGGGGAGCAGGTCCATGCCCGGCTCAACCCATTCCTTGATAATCTTTTCCGGAGTTTCTTCCGCAACCTGCTCAATCTCAACACCGCCTTCGGTTGAAACCATGATCACGTTTTTGGAAACGGCACGGTCGAGCAGAATCCCCAGATAAAATTCTTTTTCGATGTCGACCCCATCGGTAACATAAATGGTCTGTACCAGCTGACCTTCTTCACCGGTCTGAATGGTAACCAGAACATCACCCAGCAGGGATTCAGCCGCTTCTCTGACTTCCTCGATGGTTTTGCAGAGAATAACGCCCTTCGCGTTGTTCTTTTTGGTTCTCCCTTTTCCACGTCCGCCGGCATGAATCTGTGCCTTCACAACAAACAGATCACCGCTATTTGCTTTGATCTTTTCAGCCGCTTCAACAGCATCTTCAACGGTTTGAACAGCAACCCCGTCAGGAACAACTACACCGTGTTGTTTCAGAATTTCTTTGGCTTGATACTCGTGGATTTTCATGGAAATAGTGATTCGGTTGGCGGTAATTTTAGGGGCGGAATAATACCGAGATTGGAGGCGAAAAGAAAGGATTCAGCCGGTTGCGATTACACTTTTTATAATCTGATGCAGACTGTCATAGATTCCGATCTCTTTCTCCTTCAGCCAGTTTTTATCCTGGCTGTCCTCAAAACGGGATCGCACAAAATAAGCCTGCATCCCGAGTTCGAGAGCCGGAGTCAGATCCGTTATTTTATCCCCCGCCATGTGGGAGCTGCTTAAGTCGATATTAAAACGATCGGCCGCCTTGCGGAACATACCGGTTCCCGGTTTACGATCGCGGGGATCGTATGCCTGTTCGATATCAAATCTGGGATGATGCGGCGCCACATAAAAAGCATCAATCCGGGCATGATGTTCGGCAAGCTGCTCATTCACCCAGTGGTGAAGCTGCTCGACCTGCTGCAGGGTGAAATGTCCGCGTGCGATACCGGATTGATTGGTGACGACAATCACTTTAAAGCCCTGCTCATTCAGGATGCGGATGGCTTCGGGTGCACCCTTGCAAAAGGTCCATTCAGAAGGCTTGTGCACGAAGTCATAGTCCACATTGATGGTGCCATCACGATCCAGGAAAAAGGCTTTGTTCACGAATAATTGAATTTTGAGATGTCTGGGCTTAAAACGGAGCAGGAAGGTAGGCAACCGCTAAGAAATCTGCCAAAAGCAGCTTGTGGTTACCGGTTGTTATACATTGTGGCAAGCTGTAAATTCTTAATCTAAAAAAAAGGGACACTCTTTGGATAAAGCCAGGATCTTATCGGCTGAGCAACTGCATCGCGTGTACAAACGCTTCGCCCATCAATTTATAGAGTCATTTGAGGATCCCTCCAGTATTGCCGTCATCGGAATGCAGACCCGTGGCGTGTACATGGCCAGGCGCATTGTGCAGGAAACGGAAAACCTCTTCGGACTCAAACTGGATTTCGGGGTGCTGGATGTGACCTTTTACCGGGACGATTTCCGAACAAAAGGAAAAATGCCGGAAGTGAAAGTCACTGAAATTCCTTTCGACCTGGACGGTCGCGATATCATCCTTGTGGATGATGTACTCTACACGGGGCGAACCATCCGTTCCGCCATGGATGCGCTGATTTCCTACGGTCGTCCCAATAGCATTCGCTTCTGCTGCATGGTTGACCGCGGACACCGGGAACTGCCCATTACCGCTGATTATGTTGGCATCGAAATACCCACCCACAGCAGCGAAGAGGTTCGGGTGCTGGTGAAGGAGCTGGACGACGAAGACGCCGTTTTGGTAATTGAAGGCAAGGAGGATGAAGCATGATTACACTGCCTGAGGATTATACCTTCGAACATAAACACCTGCTGGGTTTATATGACTACTCAGCAGAAGACATTCTTTATGTGCTGGAGCAGGCCAAGCAGTTCAGGGAGATTCTGGACCGGCCGGTACCCAAAGTGCCCACCCTTCGCGACAAAACCATTGTAAACCTTTTCTACGAAAACTCCACCCGTACACGCCTTTCCTTTGAACTGGCCCAGAAGCGGATGGGAGCGGATGTGGTCAATTTCTCCGCCGGAACTTCCAGCACCAAAAAGGGGGAGTCGCTAAAAGACACCATTCAGAATATCTCCTCCATGAAAATCGACATGGTGGTGGTGAGGCACAGCTCGCCGGGAGTACCACACTTCCTCACTCGTTGTGTGGATGCCGCCATTCTGAATGCAGGCGATGGAGCCCATGAGCACCCCACTCAGGCTTTACTGGATCTGTTTACCATGCGCAAGAAGTATCCGGATCTGACGGGCAAGAATATTTCCATACTGGGCGACATCACCTACAGCCGGGTGGTGCGTTCAAACATCATCGGACTGAAAAAACTGGGGGCCAATGTCACCATTTGCGGTCCCAAAACGCTGATGCCTCGCTTTGTGGACGACCTGGGTGCCAATGTATCCTACAACCTGGAAGAAACCCTGGCCTGGTCTGATATCGTGATGGCGCTGCGTATTCAGCTTGAGCGACAGGGTAAGGCAACCGAACTTTTCCCATCCATTCGGGAGTATCATGAGCTTTTTGGAATCAAGCAGCATCACCTGGAAAAATATCCGGACTTCATCATCATGCATCCCGGTCCCATTAACCGGGGAGTTGAAATGGAAAGTGAAGTGGCCGACAGCGAACGTGCGGTGATTCTGGATCAGGTAACCAACGGTGTGGCTGTCCGGATGGCATGTCTGTATCTCTTAAGTGGCGGGGTACGCGTTTAGATGAGCGATACGCAGGACAGACTGATCCGTGAAAAGGAGTTTCACAACGAAACCTTCGCCGGCGATACCCGGAAGGCCGCAAAGAAATACTATAAATCGGCCAGCCTCAGCAAGGATTATTACCATCGTCTGCTCGAAGAAGGCATCGAAGGAAAAAAAGTACTTGAGTATGGATGCGGACCAGGAAGTGCTGCATTCCGCCTGGCTGAACTTGGCGGGGAAGTTCATGGCATTGATATCTCCGATGTAGCCATAAAACAATCCCAGGAGCAGGCTGCGGAAATGAACCTGAACCTTGATTTTCAGGTGATGGATGCCGAAAACCTGAAATTTGAAGACCAGAGCTTTGACCTGATTTGCGGCAGCGGCATCCTGCACCATCTGGATCTGAAACGTTCATACAGTGAAATTCGTCGCTGTCTGAAGCCCGGCGGACGAGCCGTGTTATTCGAGCCGCTGGGGCACAATCCAGTGATCAACATATACCGCAACCTCACCCTGAAAATGCGCACAGATGATGAGCATCCTCTCCTGCTGAAAGACCTGAAGCTGGCCGAAGAATATTTTGGGGAAGTGGAAGCCAGATATTTCAATCTGACGGCTACAGCAGCCACCTTTTTACCCCCGCTTGCCGGTGCCCTGCATGCCATCGACCGTGCAGTCTTCAAAATGCTGCCTTATTTCAGGAGACATGCCTGGATTGTGGTTTTGACTTTTTCAGAATCGAAATAAATCGGGTTCATTGAACAAAAAAATTGTCCATCTCACCACCGTTCATTCCTGGCAGGATCCCAGAATTTTCCTGAAGCAATGCCGGAGTCTGTCTGATGCCGGCTTCTATGTACACCTGATCAGCCGTGACGGAATGGATGAAGTAAAAGATGGAGTGATGGTGCACAAGCTGAAAAAGACCTATGGCAGTAGGATTGGCAGAATGCTGCTGGGCACCGCATCGGCCTGGAAACAGGCTATGGAGCTTAAGCCGGATATCATTCATTTTCACGACCCTGAGTTGATTCCCGGCTCATTCAGAGCAAAAAAGGCCGGCATTCAGGTTATTTACGATATCCACGAAGATTATACCACCTCCATTAGTGGACGAAAGTACATTCCTTCGATCGTGAGCGGTGCCGTGAAATCCCTGATCCGCTATTATGAGGACAAAGCCCATCGCGAACTGCATACCATCATAGCAGAAGATTACTATGCTGAGCGATTCCCGGATGCGGTACCCATCCGGAATTATCCCGTTCTGGAAAATATGGGTGATTCACTGCCTGAGCACAAAAATCAGCCGGATAAAATCCTCTATACCGGTACCCTTGACTTTCCCCGGGGTGCCCTTTTAATGGCTGAGCTTCACCAGAAGCTGGATGGGATCGGGGTCAGAATGGTGGGAAGATGCTCATCAGATATGTATGCCGCGATTCATGAAATACTTGGAGAAGAAACCTCTACCGTAGTGCCACACGGGATAACCGATTATGTACCCTTTGAGGAAATTGTGAAAGCTTATCAAAGCGGGGAGTATTTTGCAGGATTGGCGCTCTTTCCCAGATCAGATCACTTTGCAAGAAAGCGGCTGACCAAATTTTATGAATACATGTACTTCGGCCTGCCAGTGCTCTGCTCGGATTATCCGGAATGGAAGGATTTCATTGAGGGAAATGAGGCCGGTTACACCTGCAATCCGGATGATCTTTCGGAGGCTTCATCCGTTGTTGAAAAAATCAGGGAGGAGTGGGAGAGCATTTGGCAGCAGAGAAGGCCAAAAATGAGAGGCCTGATTCAGCAAAAGTACAGCTGGGAGGCGGAGGCTAGAAGGTTGATAGAGTTTTATCAATCTATTTGACGGCTTCTTTGTACAATTCATCATAGGTTTTTATGAACCGATCTATACCAAATCGCTTCAAGATATCCTGTCTCATATGATCAGCACTGAATTGTTGTAGCTTTTCAAGTGCCTGATGGATAGCAACAGATAGTTCCAGGGGATCATCAGGTTGTACTAGAAAACCGATTTTATCATGTATGATTTCCGATGGTCCGCCGCTATGAGTGGATACAACCGGTAAACCTGTTGCAGCTGCCTCCAAAATGGATATCCCAAAAGGTTCATTCCTTGATGGAAGTACAAACAAATCCGCTGCATAATAATAATTCAAAAGTTCTCTCTGACCTTTGGGTCCATGCAGGTGAACATTATGAAGGTTTTTCTGCATAATCGAACTTCTTACGGATTTCTCATATGCATTATCAGGCAAACGACCAACGATGTGAAATTCAAGATCGGATGAATTAAAATTCCTCGAAATGGCATCAATCAGTACATCAATTCCCTTTTTATGCCGCATGTTGGCCACAGTCAGAATATGAGTTTTCTGCTTGTCGAATTTAAGTGCATCCCGGGCTTGGGACTTCTCACTGTTTGATGGTAATTGAAAATGTTCTTCTCTGAAATAATTATGAACCGGAATAACTCTGTCTTTGATTTCAGGAAATTCGGCAGAAATATCGTCGCCCAGTAATTTGCCAACTGGTATAATAAATTTTGTGCTGCTGAATGATTGCATTAGGTTTTGGCGAAGATCTTTTCTTTTAATGGAACTATAAAAATCATCTCCGTGAATGGTAATTACACTCGGTTTATTCACTGTGGAAAGCCAGTGTGCAAGTAAACCGGATGGATAACAAAATTGAAGATGGAATAAATCAGTTTCAGGGTTCAGACTTTTTTTAATGTTACTTATCAGGTTACGCATGGTGATATCCGAAAAAGCTTTTTGGGGGATAGACAGATAGCGTAATCTTTGAATATTAGTATCATTTACAGGCTGTCTGTTGTTCTTCCATTTTTTGCTTAGAGGAATAGCGTAGGGACTCAGGAATTGAACACAGACATCGTGCTTCTTCCTCATGGCATCAACATGATCTCTCACAAATGTACCGTTAAAGGGGAAAAGAGGGGTTGGAAAGGTATGTGTAAGAACATCAACTCTCATGCTTCAGCTTGTGATGATGATGAAAGAAACGAAGCATAATCAGATTAAATGTAAGAATGCTTATTGAGCGCAGAATCACCATAAGTATGATTGCTGTGTAGAAACTATCGGTTTTATAGCCGACACCAAATGCTATCAAAATAAAAACAAAATTTATGGCTGAGAAAATAAGCGGTATTCTCACCTGATCTACTAAAAAAAGCAGCCTTCCGGTTGAAGCATTTATCAAATTTAAAACTATCAGTGGGGTAAGGATCTTAGCTATTCTGCCACTTTCCACCCATTCTGATCCGAAAACCCATAAAAAAATAGGCTCGCCGGCAATATATATAATCAAAGCCGGGATAATGGAAATCAAAAATAAGACTGACCAGTTCTTTAGAATAAAACGGGTGACTTTCTTACCGCTGTTTAAGCGATCAGAAACTTCTTTATAAAGAACTTGTTCAAGAGAATTTGCAATAACTGAAACGGGTAATGCCAGTACCCGAAAACTGAGTGAATAAAAACCGAGAATCACCTGATCAAATATAATCGAGATTAAAAGTACAGGCGCTTCTATGGACCCTCTGCTGAGAATGTGGGATTGAGTAATTCCTGCAGCCAAACTTCTGTTCAGGAAGAAAACACCCTTTACTCTTTCCCACTGTGATTTTATTGAACGAATACTGAATTCATTCCGGATTTTGGCTAAATATAAGATCACATTTACAATTCGCCCTATTGCAAGTCCAAGGATCAAGCCCCCAGATTTTGAAATAAACTTAAAAGCAACTTGCAATCCATTGACCCATATCGCCTGACCTACTTTATTTCGGGAAATGGATCCAAATTTCTTAAAGTGGGTGAAGTACAGGTTGAGACTCAGAAATAGTGAGGTAGCCAGAGAGGTAAGTGGCAACAGGTAGAAAATAGCATTGAATTCTACCCAAATATCAACAAGTACAATGAGTAGAAAAGAGAGTAAAAAGCTTGAGGTTGATAGAAAAAGGGACAATAAAAAAAGGGCTTTGCTGTCCTCTTCCGCTTGTTGTTTTGGTATGAGGTAGTCAAAGCCGAAAGCACTTATAAAACCAATAAAGGTTGAAAGAGAAAAGAATAAAGAGAATTCACCATAAGACTCTGCACTATATAAACGAGTGATGATGAGCGTGGCACCGATGTTAATGACTTGGGCAGTAACAGTACCCGTTAGCATCCTGCCAAAATTCTTTATCAGAGCCGATTTGAAAACAGAGCGAATCAAACCCGGGATGCGCCTTTAAGTAAATTATTAACTATTTTTACCTGCTTTGGGACTTTCATATCTGTCCGAAAAACTACACAAAATGCAGCGATGAATTTATTGGATATCATTCTAAAGTTAGTCAACTACAAGCGCCTGATAATAACCATAGTTTTTGTATTTACTCTGGTTTCACTTATCGTTAGTCTCTTACTGCCTAAATATTATAAGTCTGATGCCAAATTTATTCAGGTAACAGATCAGCAGAGCGGTTTTGGTGGTTTGATCAACAGCCTTATTCCTGTACCTGTGAGTAATAACAAAATTGGGGCTGAGCGGGCATTGATTATTCTAACTTCCAGGGAGTTACAGGATAAAGTAATTGAGCGATTTAATCTGGGAGAGGTCTACGATAAGGAGATTCAGGAGTTCATTCGTGAAGAACTCACTAACAATACAATGGTTGAAGAGGTGAGGGAAGGTGGACTGGGTTTTAACCCGTTGATTGCAGTTCAAATATCATTCTGGGATAAAGAACCAATGAGGGCTAAGCAGGTAGTTCAATATTATGTTGAGTTACTAGATTCAACCTTGGTTGAGCTGAACTACGATATAAATCTTCAAAGTTTTGAGTTAATTCAAGAAGAGTATCAAGCCAATTTGAGGGATATGGCTGAAGCGGAGCAAGCGTTGAATGCTTTCCAAAATGAATACGGAGTTATTGAAGTTACTGTGCAATCAAGGGTATTAATACAAGCAATTGCTGAATTGAAAAGCAAGATCGTGGAACTGGATTTGCAAATTAATGCTATTAGGGAATTGGTATCAAACACTGCAGAATTAGACAACTTATTGGTCTTGAGAGAAAGCTATCAAAAAGAGTATGATAAGCTTATCAAACAGTCGGATGAGGAACTGAAAGCAAGTTCAGACGGAGTTTACAGTTTGAAAGATTTTCCTGACATCATCCTAGAGTACGGTAGACTATTGCGTGAGGTAGAAGTACAAAACGCAATTTATGAGCGTTTGTACCCTCAATATAGGCAACAGCAAATGTTTCTTCGCGACAGAGAGTCTGGTATTAGTGTTATTGATCGTCCTAATCTCCCCACCTATAAAGATAAACCTAAACGGGCATTCATCGTGATTGCAGGTTTTCTGTTGGGCATCTTTGTTGCACTATTTACTGTATATACCAAAGAACTTTACCGTGAAGAAGAAATTTTTGAGGGTGAAAATCGTCTGGCTGCCATACGTGAGAACCTCACTAAATGGTAAGTCACTCAGATGGTAAGTCATTCTCCGCATAGCGACAATTCAAGACTACGCGTTTACTTCATAGGCTTTACCATACTATGTTCATATCTGGCCGCTATTGTTCACCTGGCTGAGGGAGCTGCTATTCCGGTTACCCCATTTCAGGTTGCGCTGGGATTATCCATACCACTTTTTCTGATCACAAAACTGATTGACAGAAATCTGTTTATCAGGCTCTTCCAATTTGAGTATACCCTTAATCTCCTCATCATCGTCATCTTAATATCACTTTTATACTCACCAGGGCGGATTGATGGTACTTTTTACTTTATTCGATACCTGGTACTTCTGTTTTTTGCTTATGTGGTATTAAATACCGAGTTCAAGCTCAGGGACGTATATGTACTCTTGTTTTTGATTGCAGTTGTGAATGTATTTACCTCTGTTTTATCCATTCGTGAAATTGCACTCAATCCAGAAGTTGCAGCCTTTAATTACTTAAATCAGGGTCTTAAGCTCTATCGGGCATCTGGCAATGTTTATATGGATCCAAACCGTTATGCCGCCAGTCTTTTTCTGCCACTGGCATTCACATTCAGTGTTTTTCTCGAGCCAGAAATAAAAAAGAAATGGAGGTTGCTCGCAGCCATCCTTTTCGGAGTTATGTTTGCCGGATTATTGATTTCTTATTCAAGAAGTGGGTGGGTATCCGTTGGAGTTATGCTGCTGATCATCACACTATTCAAAAAAAGAGCAGGCTTTGTTCTGCTACTCTTAATTCCTGCATTCATCATATTGTTTTCGATTGAATCATACCGGGTTTTAATACTCAGTATCGTTGACCGGTTGTTGAACATTTTTGCAGGTTCTGATGATACATCTTCCGGAATTCGAATACTGCTTGGCCTGGGTGGCCTTCACATGTTTGCTGATTCATTTATGCTGGGGATGGGCTTCAGATCTTTCCCGGTGGTTTTTCCTGAGTACTTCAATGGCTTACAGACTGCGTTTATCGTAGAACCACACAACATCATCTATACCATAATGGCTGAAATCGGCTTGCATGGGCTCTTTATCTGTTCGATAATTGCCATTTATGTTATGCGTGTTGCCTATCAAAATCTAAAATGGTCAGCCAATACTCAGCAAAGGTTGATCAATATCTCCCTGATCGCCTCCCTGATCGCCTACTTTATATTTTATCAGTTCTATGGTGGTGGATTATTTGATGACCGTATCTATATGATTGTAGCACTGGTATTTGTTATGCTCTATATGAGGGAAGGCAATACATTAGAGCAATCACAGGCAATTAAGTCAGGGAATTGAGTTCAGAAATTATTTTCTCTGCCAGTTTATTACGGTCAAATTTCTTCTGAATAAAGGCTCTGGCATTGCGACTGAGTTCTTTAACCTGCTCGGGATCATTCTTCAACTGCTGTATGGCTTCAGCCATAGCTTCGGGGTTGTGAGGTTCTACCGTGACACCGCTTTTACTCTTTCGGGTTACTTTTGAAATACTCTTTAAATCCGAACTGATCACAGGCACCCCGCAGGATAAATACTCGTAAAACTTCACGGTAATAACCGAATCAAATATGGGCTTCATCTTCATGGGATTCACTGCCAGATCAAACAGTGAAATATAATGCGGAACCTGTCTGTACGGCTTTAAACCCACCCAGGTCACATTATTGGGCTTCAGTTCATCCAGCATGGTGGTAAGCAGATTGTTTCTGCCACCATCACCAACCAGCAGAAAATGAATGTCCGGATCGGATTCACAAATCTTTGCCGTCCTGATCAGGGTATCCAGATCATGAATCAGCCCCAGAGAGCCCACATAACCGATGATAAATTTATTGCGGTCAAGCACTTCATCGATTTCCAGTTCCTCATCTGCAACTCTGGAAAACAGGGCAGTATCCACACCGTTATAAATCACTTTCACAGGGGTTTCCGGACATTTCTCCTGTATGATGTTTGCAGCAATATTGGTGACGGGAATAACCAGATCGGCCCCACGGTAAATAATCTTCTCCAGCCATAAACCCAGCCGATACACCAGCGATATTTCGCTGCGAAAGGAATCACGGGCCGAATCCGGCCACAAATCGCGAACTTCAAATACAAATTTAGTACCCAGGATCTTGCTTAACAGCATGGCGCTGAGTCCGGCAAAGAGGGGTGGGGAGGTACAGTAAACCACATCATAGCGGTGTCCCATCTTCAGTACATAGAAAAAGGAGGAGAACATGAATGAGATAAACAAACTGAGCTGCTCCCGGATGTCTCTGCGCTTGGTAATCCAAACCCAGATACGATGAACGGTGATGTTATCCGTCACTTTCTCGGTATAACTCGAGCCTTCCTCATAACCCTCATAACGTTCGCCAATGGGATAGTTCGGCAATTCGGTCACCACATCTACTTTCCAGCCTCTTTCACCCAGTCTTCTGACGATGGATTCACTGCGAACCGCGCCCGCACCTACTTCAGGCGGATAATACTGTGAAAGGTATAAGATGCGTTTGGTGGACACTAGATGCTTTTAAATCCCATATTATCGGGTAACAACTACTATAGTAGTTACCGCAGTCGCGATGGTGGAAATGGTTGCCAGTATCAAGCTCACACGATTGTTTTTCAGGTTTTCCTGCTGAATCTGATAGGCCCTGAGCGAGGTCACATCCTCAAAGGGTATACGATCAGCAAACAGGATATCACCGGATTCAACCGTGCCATCCCGCAGGTGTTTCCAGGCCAGACTGCCGGCTTTGATCAGAATCACTCTTTCTGAATTGGCGGCAAGGGTTAATCCGCCGGCCATCCGTATGTACTCTGCCTTGGTATAATTTTCATCAAAAGGATAACGACCCGGTCGCTCAAATTGTCCGATAAGGGTTACCTGCTGTTCATCCCGAGGGATGTAAATTTTATCTCCGTCCCGAAGTATAATTTCATTGAGCGACTGCTCACTGCTCAGGTCAACCGGAAAGCGATTGGGATTTAAAGCGGTTTCCAGTTCGAAATAATCAAATCCTTCCAGATACTGATCTGATGAGCGGGTTAATGCATTCAGGTTCAACTCATTTGATACCCCGCGACTGTCCGTATTCCCACGCTCGATGTAGGCACCCTTTAGCAGGGCTTGTTCCCGGATACCACCGCTGTTCTCAAGTACCTCTGCCAGTGTGCTTTCTCCATCTGTGATCGGATAAATACCCGGATATTCTACTTCGCCATAAACCCAGGCCGCTGCATTTTTTGTTTTTTCTGAGAAAGGAACCAATACCCGGTCATTGGGCTGAAGCTGAAAATCCACGGCTTCTTCTTTCGTTATTTCGATGTCGCTGAGGCTTCCATTTTGCTGTCGCTGAATAATGAAACGGGTCGAATCTGCTTCGCTTAAATATCCGCCGGCAATTTCCAGCAAATGTTCGATGTTGTCACCCGGGTGAAAGGTTTCATCGAAAGAAATCTGTACGGCTCCACCCATCCCGATGCGGGGGGCATAAGCGGAATGCTTTTTTACCAGTATGCGATCACCGCTGTGCAGATAAGGGTTAAATTCAAGGTTACCGCTCTTATAGTAGCCGTATAGGTCGACCAGCTCCGTGTCACCGTTTGCCCGTTTTATTTCGATATTGCGCAGATCATATTTCTGCTGCAGCTCTTCCACCCGCCTCGAATCGGTACTTCTAAGCTCATTTTGTGCTGCGATACGCTCAAAATCGACCCCGGTAAAAGAAGGTCGGGCAGGATTCGCCTGGGTTTCCAGTTCGGCCTGCTGGTCCACAAGCGGAATTACAATTTCGGTATTGGCCAGGTATCCGCTGACCAGAAAATCAGATCGTGCTCCCGGGGGCAGATTATGCTTTCCGGGCAGTGGAATATCACCACCCACATGGACGGCAACCGGCTTGGGCTGATCAACGGTAACGCTGACTACCGTATTCTTGATGCGGCCGGAAAAAGCCTCTTTAATTTTATCGGTTGCCTCACTCAGGCTTAAGCCTTTTACGGAGATCAGGCCAACAGTTGGCATGGATACATCTCCGCTGGCATTCACAACCAGGCCACGATAGGCAAATTCAAAGGATCCGGATCCGTAAACAGAGATCACATCCAAGGGCCCCAGCTGATAGGTATCCGCTTCTATGAATCCATCAAGAGGTGCAGACAATGTCAGCAACTGTAGGCCGGCATTATCGGTGTAAATTCTGGAGTTGATATTAAGTGTGGTTCCCAGATCAGAATTACCGGACGTACCGGTATTTTGGGTGAATGCAGTACTGCCAAAGAACAGGATACAGACTGCAGTCAGGAAATAACGTGTGAGATTCATTAAATAAGCGTGGGTGTACCGTTCAATTCCGAAAATTACAGGTTCTACCCCTCAAAAGAAACGGATTTATTGGTTTCTACCTGCGGGACAATATTATCCCGCTGATTACAAATGAGGCCCCAACATACTGTATCCATGTTAACTCTTCATTAAGCAGCACCACTCCAAAGAATAACCCGAGTACCGGAACCAGGTTCTGATAGGTTGCTGTGCGAACCGCTCCTATTTTGACCAGCCCGTTATTCCAGATCAGGTAAGCAAGTCCCACCGCAAGTGCACCTGAGTATAAAATGGCCCCATATGACGGCAGTGTAACCTTTTCCCAGTCCACCTCAAGCAGAGAAGGTAAGCCGATCATAAATAGCATAATCGCCCCGAGTATAGACATCAACGAAGAATACTGAAGTGGGGTGTAGCTTTTCAGAAAACGCTTGGACAGAATGGTGTAAATCGCCCAGAACATAGCCGCAAGCACACATATCAGATCACCAATAAAGGTTTCGGAGGCAAATGAAATATCATTTTTACCGCCGGCAATAATGAGGGATACGCCCATGAAAGCTAGAACGACTCCCATCCCGTTTATCCGGCTGATCTTTTCTTCGGTAAACAGATGAGAAAAGAGGGCGACCCAGACCGGAATGGTTCCCAGCATCACCGCTGCATTGGCGCTGAGGGTGAAATCAATCCCGATAATGAAGGTGACCTGATAAATAACGTTGCCGATCACCGCCATACCCAGCAGGGGTAACCAGTCTTTTCGGTGGAATCGTAATCGCTGCCCACGCCAGCGAAGGGCCAGATACAGCGTTCCGGCAGCAAACAAAAAACGGAGTCCGTTAAAACTGAAGGCATCCAGCTGCTGCAGCGTAACTTTAATAATGCTGAAATTCAGGGCCCAGATGATGGCCACCAGCACCAGGCTGAGATCGGTTAGATAGGATCGGTTCAATAGTTATCAGGTTTAGGCAGGAAAAGATAGGGTTTAATTTTAACCTAAGAAGCCATGCAACTTTTTTTGAAACCTTTCCGTTGTGCTCCGTAAATATGACCTTAATTCAAAAAATGACTCACAGTCAGTAATGGGAACTGCACAACGCAAAGAACGGGAAAAAGAATTACGCAGAGCTGCCATCCTGCAAGCGGCCGAACTAATCATCCTGGAAAAAGGGCATGAAAACCTGAACATGGATGAGGTTGCCGAGAGAGCAGAACTCAGTAAGGGAACCTTGTACCTTTATTTCAGTTCCAAAACGGAACTTATCATCGGGATTGTCCATAAGGCGATGTCAATTCTGGATGCAAAGATTGCTGATGTCATCACCCGTGACTTAACCGGTATTGAAATCATCCATCAGATTGCTGAGGAATACCTTCACTTTGCCAGTCAGCATCCGGAGTACTATTCGGCTATGCAGTTTTATGAGAATCTGAACGGATCAACCGATCTGGGCAGTAGTGATTATCTGCAATCCTGCTCCGAATACCTCAGAAGAACCTTCTCTTACACGGTCAGGGCCATTCAAACCGGAATGCAAGACGGCACTATCCGTTCCGATTATGAACCCAAAGAGCTTTCACTACTGCTGTGGTCCATTTCAAAGGGTATTGTGCACATGTCATACCAGCAAAAAAGTAATCCTCAGCTGCAATTCCTTTCTGATTTCGGAATGCAGACGGAGGCATTGCCCGAAAACTTTATAAAGTTTATGGAACATGGAATCGCTTCCACTTAAAAAGCCTGACTTATGGTCAATTTTCGTAACCCGTGAATACTAATATCGTAACCTGCGCTTCAGTAAATCTTTCACTTATGACCTTCATTCTAAAAACAATGAACTTCAGGGCACCCATCCTTTTACTGCTGTTCACCCTTTTTATCTCAAACAGCTTGCAGGCACAGGAAAACCCCAGTCAGTTAAACAGCCTGCTTGGGCAGGATCGCACACTGAGCATTGATCAGGCGATAAATGTGGCACTGGCAAACAATACCCAGATCAAACGGGCTTTGCTTTCCATTGATGATGCTGATGAACTGGTCAAAATTGCCTACTCCGAAGTATTACCGGATGTCACTTCATCCGTTAATTATGTACGGAACATTGAAATTCCGGTCAGCTTCCTGCCTGCAGAGATTTTTGATCCCACTCAGCCTCCCGGCACCTTCATTCCGGTCGCCTTTGGTACCGATAACAACTGGCAGGGTGGTATAAATGTAAGCCAGAACATATTCAGGGGAGAAGCTATTATTGGTATTGCAAGTTCAACGGTTTTCAAAAAAGTACAGGAAGAGCTCTACCGGGCCACAGCTCAGCAGATTGTGACCCAAACCCGAACCGCCTACTATCAGGTACTCATCGCAAAAGAAAACCTGCGTCTTCAGGAAATACAGATCAGACGGCTGGAAGAGAATCTTGCTGATAATGAAGCCCGGTTCCGGGCCGGACTCATTGAAGAATACGATGTTTTGCGTGTTCGGGTACAGCTGAGTAATGAGCGCCCACTCCTTATTGATGCAGAATACGCCCTCGATGAAGCCTACCGAAACCTAAATGTGGTACTTGGCCTGCCTGTTGATTTTGAATTTCAGGTTGAGGGAAACCTGAACAACTTTGATATCCTGAATGTGGATGAAGCTGCTGCTGAAAATGCAGATCTGCGAATGGTCGATCAGATGAATCCATACCGCTTTGAAGAAACCGGAACACCGGCTGAAGTATGGACGGATTCACGCGGGGATATCAGAATACTGGAATCTCAGATCAACCTCAAAGACAAAGAAATAACCGCCATTCAGTCCCGCTTTCTGCCAACCATTTCGGCCACTTACGGGTTAAACTGGAATGCAGTGGAAGCAGGTACCCTGGATCCCTTTGAAAATGCAGTTCGGGCACAGACCATCGGCGTTTCTGTCAGCCTGCCACTATTTTCAGGCCTTGAACGAATTTCAAATGTGAAAAGAGCTAAAATTCAGCGTAAAGATCTGGAAGTACAGAAAAGAGAAGCCATGCTGAATGCAAAGAATGAAATCACTACCGCGCAGGAAAACCTGAATCAGGTGTTTGAGACCGCACAGGCTCGCCGAGAGGCACTTGAACAGGCTCAGAGAGGTTATGAGATCGCAAAATCCAGATTCGATAACGGTCTTGGTACTCAGCTTGACCTCACGGAAGCTGAACTCCAGGTTCGGCAGGCCGAACTGAATTATGCATCACTCATTTTTAATTACCTCACCGCAAAAGCACAGTATGATCTGGCAACCGGACAGGTACCATTTATTGATATTCAAAATTAAACTTCAGTCAACAAATAAAATGAACATCAGGAAAACTTACGTATTCACACTCCTTTCCATGCTAATGATATCATGTAATGGCGGAGAAGAGGGACCCGGCCAGCAGGATGCCGTTCGAAAAGTAAATGTGCATAGTCAGGCTGTAGAAACCAATGATTTCAACTCCTATGTGAGAGTAGTAGGTAGAGTTGAAACATCTGATGATATACAGATTTCGGCTGAGGTTAACGGCAGATTAATGTCGTACCGTGTTGCTGAAGGACAGTTTGTCAGAAAAGGTGAAATTATTGCTGTAATTGATGATGCAAAACTGAAACAGCAAAAAGCCCAGCTTCAGGCCGCAAGCAGTCAGGCAAGGGAAAATTACGAGCGACTAAAACGCATTTTTGAGGAAGATAATGTTGGCTCCGAAATCAATTACCTGAATGCAAAATACGCCTACGAGCAGGCTTCAGCCCAGCTTGAGTCTGTGGAAGTAGATCTGCAAAACACCAAGGTAAAAGCTCCTTTCGAAGGCAGGGTAGAACGCTATCTGGTAAATGAGGGTGAAATGGCTTCAGCGGGAATGCCATTGGTACGCTTTATAGGATCTGAAAAATTTGTGGTGGCTGCTGGTGTTCCTGCCCGATATGCCAATGTGATCAACAGTGGCTCATTTGCTGAAATCTGGTTCGACGATCAGGATCCGGACACCCTCGAAGGCCGTATCACCTATGTGGGCCGAAGTATCAACCAGCAAAACAGGACATTCAGAATTGAAGTGCAGTTACCTGAAAAAGAATACAGTTATAAAGTGGATATGGTAGCAAACCTGCGACTGAGTACCCTATCGGAATCCAATGTCATCGTGCTTTCTGAAGAGTTCATCTATCGAAAAAACGATGATTATGTGGTTTTCCTGGTTGATCAGGATGATCAGGGCAACAGCATTGCAAGAGAAAGGATAATTGAACTGGGACCTTCCTACAAAACGAATGTGATCGTGAGAAGTGGCCTGCGGCCCGGAGATGAGCTTATCACCACCGGCTCAGCATTCCTGAATGAGGGGATGCGCATTCAGGTCTTTGAAAATGAAGATCAACCAATAGCTTCACAGTAACAATTTAAAACCATGAGTAATCAAAATCTGAATCAAAACGGAGCACCCTTGCCTGTCGGCTCTGAAAACAGAAAAGAATTCTGGTTGTCTTCCTTTGCAATCGATAACCGAATCAGTGTACTGGTGATACTGGCACTGGTTACGGTAATCGGTATCGTCTCCTATGTTGCACTGCCAAAGGAGTCCTTCCCCTCAATTACAGTGCCTAACATTTTTGTGACAACGGTTTATCCTGGAGTATCGCCCGAGGATATGGAGAGCCTCATAACACGTAAACTGGAAGATGAGCTCACCAATATCACCGATATCAAAACGATGACCTCCACTTCGGCCGAAGGCTATTCCATGGTTAACCTGGAATTCGATACCGATGTGGATATTGAAGATGCCCTTCAGCGGGTACGCGAAAAAGTGGATCTGGCGAAACCCGAACTCCCGGAAGATGCCGAGGACCCGGTGGTACAGGAAATCAACCTGTCCGAATTCCCCATCATGAATGTGAATATTTCAGGCGATTACAATCTGGATATTCTGAAAGACATCGCAGAAGATCTGCAGGATAAAATTGAGGCTGTTCCTACCGTACTGGGTGTGGATTTGACCGGTGGACTCGAACGCGAGGTACAGGTGGATGTGGATCTTGCGAAACTCAAATACTACAACATCACCTACTCGGATATTGTGGGTGCCATCGCCAATGAAAATGTGACGGTTCCGGGTGGCGATATTGCTGTGGGCTCCAAAAAATTCCTGCTCCGGGTTCCGGGTCAGTATGAAGATACCAAACCCATCGAAGACATTGTTATCAAAGGAGAGAATCAAAGACCTATTTACATTCGGGATGTAGCCTCCGTGACCTTCGGACACAAGGAAAGAGAAACCTACTCAACGCTGAATGGATCTCCGGTTATCACGCTGGGAGTAAAGAAGAGAAGCGGTGAAAACATTCTGGATACCGCCAAAGAAGTAAAAGCTATTCTGGAAGAAGAATATCCAAAACTTCCGCCCACAACCCAGTACGTGATTACCAACGATCAGTCCAAGGATGTGGTGAGTATGGTAAGTAATCTGGAGAATAACATTATATCCGGTCTCACTCTGGTAGTAGGGGTTCTGCTCTTTTTCCTGGGAGTGCGAAATGCTTCATTTGTGGGTATTTCAATTCCACTATCCATGTTTCTTTCCTTCATTCTGCTTTCGGCAGTAGGTATAACCATGAATATGGTGGTACTCTTTTCTCTTATTCTGGCTCTGGGGATGCTGGTGGATAATGCCATTGTGGTGGTCGAAAACATCTACCGATATCTGGAGGATGGATACGGACATTTCGAAGCTGCCAAGAAAGGAACCGGTGAAGTTGCCGTTCCCATAATAGCAGGTACAGCCACCACCATTGCAGCATTTGCACCTATGGTCTTCTGGCCGGGCGTAGTGGGTTCCTTCATGTCTTTCCTGCCGAAAACCCTGATCATCACCCTGTCTTCTTCGCTTTTTGTTGGCCTGGTAATTAACCCGGTGATTTGTGCCCTTTTTATGCGTATCGAAAGTGAAGAAAAGAAATTCAGCTTCACCAAAAATGGAAAGCGCGTCCTTTTTGGCCTGATGGGTTTCATTCTGCTGATTCTGATGCTTATCAACTGGATCACTTTCAGCTCATTGCTTGGTATCGTGTTATTCCTCTGGCTGCTGAATCACTTTATTCTGGATCCTGTTGGCAGATGGTGGCAAACAAGAGGATTAAATCGGGTGCTAGATGTATACGAAGGCAGCCTGGTTTGGGCCTTGAATCACAGAATTGCAACCATTTTCATTGCCATACTGGCCCTTATTTCGAGCTTTGTTGTATTCGGATTGTTTAATCCCGGGACGGAATTCTTTCCCGAGAATATTCCGCCCCGTGACGTTTATGTGCAGGTTGAGGCCCCGGTTGGATCCGATGTCGAGTTCACGAAAAGCATTATAGATGATATAAGGGAAGAGATACCCTTTATCCCTCAATACCCAGATGTCAGAAGTACGCTTGCAACCTCAGGAGCTCAAATAAGCAGTGATCCCGGCAATGCTGGTGGTAATTCAAACCATCTTGGAACCATTGCCCTGAATTTTGCGGATTACCAGCAGAGGGAGGGGGATGTGTTTGAAGCCATGGAATACCTCAGAAATGATCTGAATAATAAAGTGGTGGGCGCTAAAGTGACGGTTGAAAAGCCACAGGATGGTCCGCCAACGGGTAAACCCATAAATCTCGAGATTTCCGGCCCGGAAATGCCGAGGCTGACCGTGATCTCAAATGATGTTATCCGGATTCTGGAAGAGGATTCCATTTTCATGAAACTGGACGGACTGGAGTCGGATCTCCCCGAACCAAGACCGGAAGTGAGGGTTACAGTTGACCGGGAAAAAGCAGCTCTGTATGAGCTGTCGACCAATCAGATTGGTTTTACCATACGGCAGGCCATGAACGGTGTTGAGGCTTCCAAATTCAGGGATGGCAAAGACGAATATGATATCGTGGTACGCCTCTCCGATGAATACCGCAAAGACCTGAGTACGCTTGGGGATCTCACAATAATGCAGGAAGGTAATCAGATTCCTCTATCCGAGGTTGCCCGTTGGGAAATTGACGATGGCCTTGGGGGCATTCGCCACAAAGATGCCGAGCGTGTGATCACCATCAGTGCTGATGTCCGTTCCGGATATCAAGCAAACGCGGTTCTTGAAGAAGCCAAAGTATTACTGGCACCTTATCTGAATAATTTATCATCTGATTACAGTTTTGACTGGACCGGCCAGCAGCAGGAACAGGATGAGTCCTTCGATTTTCTTGGCAAAGCCTTCATTATTGCTGTTTTTCTGATCGCCTTTATTCTGGTATCACAGTTTAACTCTGTAGCCAAGCCGCTTATCATCCTGAGTTCGGTGATCATGTCGACAGCCGGTGTTTTCTATGGTCTGGTTACCTTCCAGATGGCATTCGGATTGATGGCTTTTCTTGGCTTGATATCACTGGCCGGGGTAGTTGTGAATAATGCGATAGTATTGATTGACTACATCGACATACTCAGAGACCGGGATGGCATGGATCTGCGGACAGCGTTGATTCAGGCCGGTCGGGTACGTTTCCGCCCGGTTATTCTTACAGCCATAACCACTACACTCGGACTGGTACCGCTGGCCATCGGTTTTAACTTCGATTTCATTGTACTGGCCAGTGATCCTATCGCATTTTTCAGCAATCTGGGAGAATATATTTACATGGGTGGTGAACAGGCAGCCTGGTGGGGCCCGATGGCCATTGCCGTTATTGTTGGTTTAATCTTTGCCACAGGACTTACCCTTATTCTGGTACCGGTGTTGTACAGTGTGATTGAACGCAGCAGGCGCCGGCTGAACAAATTCCTCTTTGGTACAGAAGATCCGGGAATCATCAAAGACCAGAGCCATCTGGCGGATAAAGCGGCTGTTCCCGAAACAGCTTAGTAAATAAAGGCTCCGAATGGGGCCTTTTTTATGTTCAGAATCTTATCTTTGCCGCATTAAACACAGATTTATTATGATTCAGAGATTACAGAGCTTATATCTATCATTGGCCATATTATTTAACCTGGGAGCTTTTTTCAGTCCGGTTTACGAGCGGGCGATGGAGGATCCCCAGCTATGGATCGGCATTGGCCTGGCCAGCAGCCTTTTAATCGCTATGCTTCTGGATGGCTTAACCATCAGCCTGTATAAGGATCGCATGAAGCAGATGAGCTGGCTTAAAAGAGCATCCCTGTTTCAGATTATCGCCTTCGGCTTCTCAATTGGGGTAATTTTTTCATTAGGTGGGATCGGTACCTATCTCTGGGACGAAGCCCTGGGTACCGGTCTGGTTTTACTGGGATTCATCAGCCAGTTCCTGGCACTGCAGCGCATCCGAAAAGACGAGGAGCTGGTCAAATCAATGGATCGTATCCGCTAACCGGGAGACTATGTGACAGAAAGCTTTCCAAAATTTAGGGTCTATCTTGCTCTGGCCTTTGGTTTGATCGCTTTTGGCTTTGGACCGAATCTTGTGAAGCTGGCTGCTGATTTTTCTGCCTACGAAGTTGCTGCTACCCGAACCGTTTTTGCTTTCCTGCTGCTCATTCCGGTGTGGTTGGTTCATATTCGGGATGAAAAGAAAAAAGGTGGATATACCCTTACTCTATCTCCTCTGGAAGTGATAGCCGGCTTGTGCCTGGGTATTCATTTTGTGGCCTGGATTGCATCCCTGTACTTTACATCGGTCGCGTCCGCATCGGTTTTAGTAACCTTTCACCCGGTACTGATGATTCTGGCAGAACGGGCTATATTTGGGGTAAAATTCAGAGGCATGGTCTGGGCTGGTGTATTCGTGTCCTTCACCGGCTCTGTACTGCTGGGGTTGCTTGATCAGCAACCCGGAGAAACCTATTCCAATCCTGCGCTGGGTAATGCACTGGCCTTTTCAGCAGCCATCATTTTTGCTGTTTATTTTCTGATCAGCCGAAAGGTGAGGCAGGGCAGTGCGTGGATAGATTATGTTATCAAGATCTATGGATTCGCAGCTATTGCCTGTGTCAGTGTATTATTGATTCTGGACTCGGACTTCAGCGACATTCTTCAGCCCAAACTCCTGATCATCGGTTTGCTGCTTGCCCTGGGTCCTCAGCTAATGGGGCATGGTTCCATCAACTACGCCGTGAAGTTTTTGTCACCGACCATTATTTCTACGCTCATCCTCATTGAGCCCCTGTTTGCTTCGATCATTGCCATCATTCTTTTCGGAGAAATACCGGGCCCCTATGCAGTGGGAGCTATGATCATCATTTTTATCGGGATCGCATTGACCTGGAGCCGGAAAAAAACAGCGCCTGCCTGATCAGAAGGCATATTTTGCGGTAAAGGTTACATTTCTCCGAAGGCCGTCAAGTGAGGAAGCGTGTTCACGGTAGCTGCTGTTCAGGAGATTATCCCCGATGAGTTGCAGGTTTAGTTGCTCTGAAGCCCTGATGTTTATCAGGAGCTGCAGGTTCACAAACCCATCGGTACCATCTGGGTTGATCCTCGAATCATCGATTTCTGCCTGAGAAAGCCGGCGCTGCTCAAAGGCATATCGCAGCTGAGGTTTTACTTCCAGCCAATCCGTTGCATTCACCCGAAGAAAGATATTACCATTGGCTGGGGGGATACGATCAACGGGCTCAGTTCCCCCACCCGCCTGCTCCACAGTACCCCGGATATAACTGAAGGTGAGTCCGCTTTCAATTTGATTGCTGAATCGGGCTGAACCGGCAAACTCAACCCCGATGATATTCAGCGCATCTTCATTAACGGAACGCACTTCAATAAATTCATTCGCATTTTGGGTGGTGCTGCCCGAACGAATGAATGAACCATCATCGCCTACAATGTTACCGGTTGGCTGCCTTCTGACCCGGTCAAAATAATGCAGCCAAAAGGTGAAAAACTCCAGACTAAGTGTTTCGCCGCGGTGGCGGAAGCCAAGATCCAGGTTGATGGATTTCTCCGGATTCAGCTCAGTTGTTGCAATCTGAAACTGATTTGAACGGCGGTTCCCAACTTCAGAAAGATCTGCCACATTCGGTGCCCTGAAACCATTACTGATATTCAGCAGCAGACTGTTGAACCGATTCAATCCATAAGCTGCAGAGAATGAAGCTGTAATCTGTTCATAAGTATTGTCAAAAGGATCAAAACGTCGTTCACTACTCACCCCTTCAAACGGAAGATCAATGAAGAATCTGGAATATCGCAGACCATAATCCAGGTTCAGTCGCTTGTTTACATCATGATCCAGCTGTGCAAAAATACCGCTCTGCACAAAAACCGAACCATTGGGGTATCGCGGAAGCCTATCGGCAATCAAGCCATTGCTGTCCAGCCTCTCCCGATTGCTTTGCACATAATCATAGGAAAAATCTGCTCCCCATTTCAGTGTCATCGCCTGACTGATAGAGCTCTCCAGATCGACCGAAAGCAAATACTGATTACTGATATTATTTTCGTCATTCAGGGTGTCCGATAAGGTAAAAGAACGGATTCTGTTTTCCGGTAGTACAGTAAAAAAGGGTTCTGAGCCAAAGGCATAGTCTGCACTTCGCCTGGCATCCTGAAGCCGATGATATCCGGCTTTAACTTTCAGGCTGTTCATAAAACTACGGTCTGTCAGCCATTCATAGTTCAGGCTGTAGGCACCAAAGCCCAGGGGATGGGTATTGGACTCAAAAGCAGAACGGGGTCGGGTATTACTGCTGGATGTAATGTCATAACCCATAATCATGCGGTCGATGCGGGCAGCGTCATCAATGATGCTCTGATAGGAAGAAAATCCAAGTTTTTGATTATCAGCGATACGGAATGAGCCACTTAGGCTGTAGGCATAAAACTCATATGCCAGTTCATCCAGTTTATTATCCAGCGGGAATAGCAGTCTCTCATCGGTACTTTCAGGCAGATGATAGAATTGGTAATTCCGATAGGTAAATCCGCCTTCAAGCACAAGCTTAGAGGTCTGATAAGCAAGCTGTGAGCTAAGACTTCGTTCTCCAGTGCCGCCAAGATTAGCAGCACTTAACAGATTCAGGCTTAATTCAGGAGCAGCAGTGAAATCCTTCTGGGAAGTACTCACATTCACCCCGCCTGAAAGCGCATCACTACCGTAATACACAGAAACCGGACCCCGATACACATCGATCTGCTGGGTTAAAAAAGGATCTACTACTCCGAAATACTGATTCTGCCCCGATCGCACAAAAGCCGGATTCATTCTGAGGCCGTTAAACAGGTAGAGCACATCCCGACCAGCCCGGCCACGGATATAAATACTGCCCTGTCCGGCTGAGGTCTGCTGAACAAATACCCCGGGTTCAGCCCTGAGCAAATCGACAGCAGTAGTTTTTATTCTGTCATTGATCAGTTCAGTGTTAACCGTGTTTCTTGGAATCGATTTTTCCCGGTTAAAGGGACTGTAGAGGCGGTCGGTTTTTACCGTAAGTTCATCCAGGCCGAGAAGGTCGTCCAGCATTTTGATTTCAATCTGTTCCTCAGCTGATTGAATGAAGATGGTTCTGCTTTTATAGCCTATGGATGAGAAGCGCAGTCGGGCAGGAAACACCTTCCAGTTAAGCATAAACCGACCCTGCTCATCAGAGTAGGTGCCAACTTCAGAGTCTATAACGGTTACATGTACCCCGGGTAAGGATAAACCTGCTTCATCCACAATGCGTCCACGGATTTGTGCAGAGGCTGAATTTGTTAGACTAAGTATGAATAAGAGAAATACAGTAAAAGCTGAACAAAATTTTAATGAATACGTATGTATCATTGTTTACAAAGGCTTAGGCGGCCTTTTACCAATATTAGAGATCTTTAAGAAAAGGCTTTGGGTAATTTTAATTCCGTAATTTAAGAAAATAACGATTGAAGGTGTTTGTTAAACAGACCTTTCAGCGTTACTAAAATTATGAAGTCATACATCTACATAAAACCACTGAAAAGTGTGGTTTATTTTGCTCTGATGAGCAGTATTCTTGCAGGTTGCAACCAAGAGAGAAGCCCTGAAGAATTCGAAACCACACCCCTCGAGGTAAACGTTAAGGATCCGGTTCAGAGAGACCTTGCTGAAATTAAGCGCAGTGGTGTTCTCCGAATGATCACCAACTACTCCTCTAATTCCTATTTCCTTCATCGGGGAATCGAAATGGGATTCGAGTATGAATTACTCAATGCATTTGCAGAAGAAAATGACCTTGCTCTGGAAGTGATCATCGTGGAACCGGATGAAAACCCCTATGATCTGCTGAATGCCGGTGATGGGGATGTGATTGCAGCAAATTACGCTATTACTCAGGAGCGTCGCAGTTACGTCAGCTTTACACGTCCGTATAATCTTGTGGATCAGGTGCTGGTGTACAATGAGACCATTTTTAATGAAATGAATGATCAGAATCTCATTGACTCCATACCGATAACTATCAACCGAAACAGTTCATATTATCCAGCTCTTGCCAATTATCGAAGAGATGCCGGTGCTGAAATCTCCATCAGCCTCACTCAGGACGACATCGACACCGAAGCACTGCTGCTTCAGGTTTCCACCGGCGCTTTTGAAGCAACGGTTGCTGATGAAAATATTTATGATGCGGCTTCTGCCTACATGAATAATCTGGTCAAGGGACCAACCATTTCTAGATACGACACCATCGCCTGGGCGGTGAGAAAGAATGTGCCTGATCTTGAAACGGCCATGAGTCGCTTCCTCTACAAACATTTTCGGTTTGGGCAGGAAAGAGGAGAAGTAAAGCGTTCTGAATTCCTGAATGTACTTCGAGGGAAATATTTTGAAAAAGGTCTGGAATTGGATGGTTTTTTTGAACCTGAGCAGAATACCTTTGTTCAGGGATCACTCTCACCATTCGATGAATTGATCCAGGAAAAAGCAGATAAATATGAACTTGACTGGGTAATGGTTACGGCATTGATTGCCCAGGAATCTAAATTCAATGTGAATTCCGAAAGCTGGGCCGGTGCTGTTGGGCTCATGCAGGTGATCCCAAGATTTTCCCCATATTCAAAAGACTCACTCTTTATCCCGGATGTCAATGTTGAGGAAGGATCCCGCATCATCCGTGAACATCTGGATCACTATGCTTACATGGACAGCACCAATCAATGGGCTTTTGCGCTGGCCACCTATAACGCCGGTTCCGGACATGTTGCCGATGCAAGGCGTTTGGTGATCGATCAGAATAAAAATCCAAATGAGTGGGAGCATGTTTCAGCCGCTCTGCTGAAACTTATGCAGCGCAAATACTATCAGAGTGCCCGTTATGGTTTTACCCGTGGAATCGAAACGGTTCGCTACGTGAACGAAATTCTGAACCGGTATAAGACATACAATTCGGTGCTGAGTGCAACCGAAAAAAGGAATTATAGTCTTTACGGGGTAATCGGTTTGAATTCGGTAAACTAAAGTTTACGCATCACGATCATGGTGATATCATCGTACTGAATGTGGTCAGCAAATGCGTTGATTTCATCTATGATGACTTCCATGAGTTCTTCTGAGGGGAGATCCCTGTTTTTTATAATGCATTCGGCCAGCCTTTCTTCCCCGAACTCTTCACTTTGATCCGGACTCATTGCCTCAGTAACACCGTCCGTAAACATGACCAGCAAATCCCCTGAATTCAGTTCGATGTTACATTCGTCATAGGGCATCATACTGGAAACAGCACCCAGGATAACTCCACCTGCATCCAGAGTTTCAGGTTCTGTGCTCCCTTTTCTGAGCAGAAATGGCGGGTTGTGGCCTGCATTTACGAAATTGAATTGATCACCCGCGGTATTCAGCTTTCCCCAGAAAAAAGTGATGAACTTATCCGAAGGTGTATTATGAAAGATTATATCATTAATTCTCGATGTGGCCTCACTTAACGTGATATCCAGTGGAGTTAGCGCATGCAACATAGACTGAAGATTAGCCATCAGTAGAGAGGCGGGAATTCCTTTTCCGGTTACATCCGCTATGGCCATGAGGTGTCCATCGTCAGGAGTAGTGATTACATCATAATAGTCACCCCCGACTTGCCTTGAAGAAACATTATTTGCGGCAACATCATAGCCCGGTATATCCGGAATTGGTGTTGGCAATAATCCTTCCTGAATGGTTTTGGCAATATTCAGCTCTTCCTCTATCCGTTCTTTTTCAATGCGTTCTTCCAGTAACAGGGTTTTTTGTATGCTGAGGAGGGCTAGGTTGCCAAGCGATTGCAAAAAATTGATTTCAGAATCACCATATGGTTCTTCATTGGCTCTGGGTCCAACCCCGAATACCGCGGTCCGCTGATTCTGGAATTCAAGAGCGATAATCAGGCGGATGTCATTTTTTTTCAAAAACGGAATGGCCTCCCTGAGTTCATCATCTACAAATACCACATCCTTTTCCAGTTCAAAGATGGCTTCGATTTCTTCTGAAAAAGGGGTTTCCTTTATGCCGCTCATTGATATAGTGCTTTTCACATGATTATCATCGAGCAGGAAAAAAAATGTTCGGATCAGCATTTGCCCAAGCATCGCGAATTTGAAGGAACGGGCAATCTCATCGATATCCACCATCAGATTAAAATCATTGCTCATTTCGAGCAGGGTATTGAGGTCATGCACCTTGCGGTCCAGGCGGCGGTTAATGACCTGCAACTCCTTAAACATACGGGAGTTGGCTATGGCAACGGATGAAATAATGGAAAGGCTTTCCGTGAATTCTGATTCCGTTTGAGTCAGCTCCTGCTGATTCAGTTTATCACCCAGATAGAGAAAACCCAAATGGTAGTTACTGGTCCGCAGATTGAACAGCATGCCTTGATCGGTTTCCTTCCAGTTTTCATTCCCGGTGATTTCAACTTCACTGAGCGGGCAGCTTGTGAGGTGCAAAACATCGCTTTTAATCTTTAGCTCAACTTCTTCATTTTCCTTTGGAACGTCTCTTCCTCTGGATCGAATGATTTTATACTTCGAACTGACGGGATCACTAAGCAGGATAAGTCCTTTACTGATCAGGAGCTTACCCATGGTGATGAGCAGCAGGTTGTTAAGCACAAAGTCGGGATCATGAGACTCAATCAGCAGACGGCTGGTCTCGAGCAAGGTTCTCAACTCAAATCGATTTTGTCGTTCTTCCACTGTGGACATAGCGTCCGGATTATCCCCTAAAGGTTTTCACCATTTTTATTTCATTAAATGCTCCCTTGCGCCCATAATGAACCTGATCCATCAGCTTTCGGATCAGATAAACACCCATTCCGCCTCTCTTCTTTTGTTTGATCTGGGTTTCAACATCAGGTTCGTGGTACTTGGTAACATCGAAACTCTCACCCTGATCAATGAGAGAGACCCAAAACTTATTTTTATCGGAACCCAGTTCGATTTTCACTGGCTTGCTGCCGTTTTCCTTATAGGCATGTTTGATGATATTGGTGTAAGCCTCATCAACGGCCAGTCTGATTTCAGAAATTTCTTTGGGACTAAAACCGCATTTAGCAGCATGTTCGGCAACAAAATCACGTACTTCCGCCAGATGGGCTGTTGAGGCCTCAACATGAAGAGAGTAGGTATTTAGTTTGCCGTTCAAGATGGTGTTTTAGTTATTAGAGAAACTTTGAATGGCTTCGTTCTCATCCTCAAGGATATCGTAGAGGGTTGGGAAACCCAGCAGGTCGAAGACATTATAAACCCTTTCATTCATGTTGGTGAGTTTGATGTCACCGCCAAGACTGCGAACATCTTCGATATAGGCCATAAATACACCTAAGCCGGCGCTGGCGATATAATCCAGTGACCTGCAGTTTACGATGATGTTATATTTATTCTGATCTATGAGCGATTTAAGGGAGTTCTCCAGCCGGGATGCGGTGTGTGCATCCAGCTCGCCACTTATATCCAGCACGCTAATGGTCTCCACGTCACGCAGAGTTATGCTAAAGTTTTTCATGCTAGGGAGAATTTGAAATTAGGTACAGGTTTATGAATAACCTGTCTATGATAAAGTTATCAGTGGAATATAGAAAAATAAATCGCCGAAGGGGGTTACGGAGGTGGGCAGAAAAGGATTCAAAAAAATAGGGCATCACAAAATTCAGTTGTAATGCCCTGACTATTCATCAAGAGAGACGCTACTTGAGCGCATCTAAAATGTGTTAAATCATTGGCAGATAAGCAAATAGTAATTAATTTGCTTTATCGCTGCACCTTGGAAGTCCAGAAGGGAGTTCCGAACTCGCTGTTCAGCTGTTGCCCGAGTGCTTCAGCATCTTCTTTTGATGCTAGGAAACCAATCCGGACTCTGAACCAGACATCGCCGGTTTCTTCATTTCCTACTCTTATGGTGTAGGCGTTTTCATATCCGCGGCCGGCCCATTCTTTTGCAAAACGATCGGCTTTTTCTTCACTTCTCCAGGCACCGACCTGAACTACGTATTCACCGTTTTCATCAAACATGACATCTCCGTAAGATCGCATGCCCGAATCCTCTTCATTATCAACGCTATTTTCATTTTCCATACCCCCATTTGCAGCATCAATACTGTCTTGTCTGGCTTTCATTAGGCGATCAATTTCTGCCTGTTGTACAGCCCGAAGTGAATCCAGACGGGCTTTTTCGCGAGCCATGCGTTCTTTTTCAGACTCCCCGCATGCCTGAAACAGACCAAGTATGATCAGGCCAAGAATCGTATACAATCCTATATTTTTCATGATATCAGTTATTTAGCGTGTCCTGTAAATGAAATTTATCTAAACCTTTATAACATAATGTATTGGCGTCACTTAAACAATTTTAGGAATGATCTGAACACAGAATTACTTAAGTTATTTAGACTTAATACAAACAAGATGTTGACGGCCTGACTCTCTCCCATGAAAGCCCTTCTGAAAGTAGAAGATCTATCCAAATCGTTTGAGCAAAACCTGCCCGTGGTTAACGGAGTCGGTTTTGAGGTATATGAAAATGAGATATTTGCACTGCTTGGCCCCAGCGGTTGTGGTAAAACTACAACCTTGAGATTGATAGCCGGCTTCGAGAAACCGGATAGCGGTGAGATCAGTTTGATGGAAGAGAAAATCGCAGCCCACGCATTTCATAAAGATCCCAAGGACAGGGGAATCGGTTTTGTTTTTCAGGATTTCGCATTATTTCCGCATATGACCGTTCTGGAAAATGTGGCATTCGGACTTCGTGAAGTTGAAAGAAAAAAAAGACCTGTGTATGCAGAGGAGGTTCTTTGCAGAACCGGGATGGAGAAATATAAAAACCGAACACCGGATGAACTTTCCGGAGGTCAGCAGCAACGCGTTGCCCTGGCAAGGGCCCTTGCGCCACGGCCAAAGCTTGTTTTAATGGATGAACCATTTTCCAATCTGGATGCGATGCTGCGCGTGAATACCCGAAAAGAAGTTCGGGCAATTCTGAAAAAATCTAACATGAGCGCCATCCTGGTTACGCATGATCAGGAAGAAGCCCTCTCATTTGCGGATAGAATAGCCGTTATGAATAACGGCATCATCGAACAGGTGGGGACACCGGAGGAAGTATATTATAATCCAAAAACCCAGTTTGTAGCTCAGTTTCTCGGGAGAACAAATTTATTTCGTGCCTTCGGTGATGGAAGCAAACAGGTTGAAACCCTATTTGGCAAGGTTGTACTGAACCGGGAGGCTGAAGGACTGGTACTATGTTCGATCCGCCCTGAGCATCTGAGTATGGAAGCTTGCAAAGGGGATGAAGAAGATGCGGGCATCATCATCGGGCGAGAGTTTAAGGGACACGATATCAGTTACCATGTGTTATTTAAGGGAGATAAATACATTATACATACCGATAACCGGGTTCTGTTTGAGAAAAATGATAAAGTTATACTGAAACCTCTTGAACCTGCTGTAGTACTGGAACAGAGTTAAACAGGGAGGATATTATGAGTTTTTCTGGTTTTTTAATCCTGCTGCTGATCGCGGCATTGTGCGGTGGAATCGGGCAAAATATCGCGGGTTATAAGTTTGGCGGTTGCCTGGTTTCAGCTGGAGTTGGTTTTTTGGGGGCCATCATAGGTAGGTGGATCGCTACCAATCTTGGCTTACCTGAATTATGGACGGTAAACATAGATGGCGAGGCTTTTCCTATCATCTGGTCCATTCTTGGCGGTGCTTTATTCTCTGGAGTCCTGGGGGCTATAGCAAAAAATAAAGACAAGAAATCCCGCTGATCAGACCTTGTTTTTTGCCGAGAGAATTTTTGGGGCAAGTTTGTGATTACACAAATACAGCTAAGGATGTAACAATTTCCTGTAAGCTTCAGTAAAAGCCTCAAAAAATACCTTTAGGAAATGAAGACTATTCAATCACTTACGCTTCTTGCAATCGTATTTCTTTGTTTGTCAGACAAGACGAATGCCCAGTTCAATATCAGTGGTCTGGTTACGGATGCAGAAACAGGAGAAACACTTCCCTCAGCAAATATTTCCATTCAGGGTACCTACAAAGGGACTATTACCAATACGGATGGGTATTATACATTGACTATCCGGGAGTTACCGGCTCGTGTTGTGGTTCGGTTTATCGGGTATGAAACACTGATCCGGGAAATAACTACTGAAAGTTCTGAGGACCAGGATTTTGCACTCAGACCTTCGCAGCTTCAGCTGGATGAGATCGTCATAACCGGTGAAGATCCAGCTATATCGATCATGAAAGAGGTTATACGCAGGAAACAAATCTGGAGAAAAAAAATTGAATCCTATGTGGCACAGGCCTATACCCGACAGCGCCTGGAAAGTGATACCAGCATAGTTTCAATTACAGAGAGTATTTCGGAAGCCTACTGGCAAAAGGGAAAAGGGCACAGGGAGATTGTAAAATCCAGAAGACAGACAGCAAATATTGAAGGATCTGAGAATTTTGCAGGGGTGAGTTATCTGCCCAATTTTTATGATGATAACCTTGATGTATCCGGTTTTGAGGTTGTTGGAGTTACGCATCCTGATGCCCTGGATTATTACCGCTTTGAACTGGTCGATTACCAGAAGATTGACGACCAGGTAGTGTATGAGATCAAAGTAAGCCCGAAAAGAAAATTACAGCCCCTTTTTGAGGGAACCATATATGTCCTGGATGTGGAGTATGCATTGCTTTCCGTTACCCTGAAACCAAATCGTGTGGTCGATTTTCCTCCTCCGGTACAGGACTTTGATCTGGATTATGAACAACAGTTTAATAATTACGGACAGGATTTCTGGTTACCTGCTGACATCCGCATAAACGGAAGAATAAAAATCGGAATTATTGGCCTCAGGTTTCCGCCCATCAATTTCAGTCAGATTTCCCGTATTTCCGATTATGAGGTGAATGTTGACTTGCCGGATACTCTGTTTAATAACGGCAACCTTTTTTCGGTCGATTCCACCACCATCAACAACGACAGTTTGTTTGTAAACAGCATTGATGTTGTTCCGCTCTCAAAACAGGAACTGGATGCTTATGAAAATCTGGATAGTACGGCCACACTTGAAAAAGCATTTCGGCCTACCGGTTTTCTTGCCCGATTTATCGATACAGACGATGATGATGAAGGTGGCTATACGGTGGGAAGTTCTGAAGGGGAATCTAATCCTGCAGATACTACAGGGCAAAGCAGATCGCCAAGGAGAAGATCACCCGCTAAGAAAGCCTGGAATATTTTTAGTAGAGGAAGTAGTTACGATGCCCGCTTCAACCGTGTGGATTTATTGTATTTGGGCTGGAAATACAGACTGAATATGGCTGATAGCAGACTCAGAGCAGAATCATTGCTGGGTTACAGTACCGGGTACGAGGAATTCAGTTATGGAGCAAAGCTGAGTTCATGGCCCCTTCCCAAAACCCGAAGATTTGCTATTTCAGCCGAGTATAACGCTGTTACCGGCCGTCGTTTCGATAATTCTAGCTACAACTTCGTGACCAATTTTGTAACACTTCTCGGTCGCACCGATTATTTCGATTACTATCGTCGAGAGGGATTTGTCCTGAATACTGCATATCGTTTCAGAAGGCGAAATCTGACTCTCAGAACGGGTTTCATCAACGAACAGCATTCATCCATCGACTTTGAATCGAGTTATAATATTATTGGAAGAGATATTGTACAGCGTGTGAACCCGGAGATTGATGAAGGCTGGTTAAGGTCTGCCCGAATCAAACTGGAATCGCTGGATGGTAATGAGGAAACATTTGGGGTGCTTGGTTCCCGAGGATTTACCCTGAGTGCAGAATTTTCGGGAGATTATTTCGGATCGGATTTTTCTTTTACCCGTTATGACTTAAATGTGCTGTATAACTTCAATACCTTTTTTAAGCGCAGAATATTTCCGAACACTTTGGATGTGAGACTGCTGGCGGGTACATCTACCGGAGAACTTCCTGTACAACTCTTCGGCAACATCGACGGATCATCAGGAAATTTCACTCCCTTTGGAGTGTTTAAAACACGCAGGGGTTTACCCTATGAAGGTGAGCATTATGCAGCGATCTACGCGGAACATAATTTCAGAACCGTTCCTTTTGAAATACTGGGCCTGAACTGGATTGTAGATCAGGGAATTGGAATTATCGCTTTTGGAGGTGCAGGACAAACCTGGATTTCAGATACCCGTCAACAAGAATTCAATAATACGAATGGAACCTTCCTCTTTGAAACGGATGGCGTGCATGCTGAAGCCGGATTAAGTATTAACTCTCTCTTCAGTATCGCCCGCATTGATTTAGCCAAAAGACTGGATACCACGGGCTTTTATGTTGGTTTCTCGGTTGCCCGCTGGTTCTGATAGGCTTTGCCCATTAATGGCCATAAAAAAAGCGACCCGGAATGTGGGTCGCTTTTCAATATTCGAAACTAAGCCGGATTAGTTGTTGGGCTTATATTTGTATGGGCTGATTGGCATTGACTCAGCACGACGGTTTCTTTCGCAACCACGTCCATTAGGATCTTCAGTTGGGCATGGTACCGGAGCTTTTCCAAGTCCTCGGGAATCGATGCGATCTTCAGCAATACCGTTTGAGGTATAGAAGTCAACTACAGATTTGGCTCTGCGGAGACTCAAGCGAAGGTTGTACTGATCGCCACCAATGTGGTCAGTGTAGGCATCCACACGGATTCTGAATCCGGGAGCATTGTTCAGCATTTCAACGTTGTCAGCCAGTTTAGCGGCGTCTGCATCACGGATGTTAGATTTATCGAAGTCGAAGTTAATGGTCATAAGTGCGTCTTCGGCAAGATATACCGGATCAGAATCATCGGTTGGGTTTGTACCCATTTCGATTTCTTGTCCATCTGTGAAACCGTCACCGTCTGTGTCAGCATTGTTCGGATCGGTGTTGTAAGTATTGATTTCATCAACATCAGAAACGCCATCACCGTCAGCATCACCATTAGCATCCAGAGGATCTGTACGGTAAGTGTTCACTTCATCTCCGTCGGAGAGGCCATCGCCATCGGTATCTGGATTCATTGGTTCAGTGCCATGAGAATTGACTTCGTCGCCATCATTCAGGCCATCGCCATCGGAATCTGCACTCAGTGGATCAGTACCTGCTTCGGCTTCTTCGCCATCGCTGAGGCCATCACCATCTGAATCCGCGCTTGTGGGATCGGTTCCTGCAGCTATTTCGTCTTCATCAGTTACACCATCGCCATCTGTATCAACTGGTTCAACTACGGCAGGTTCGCTGGAACCGCAGCCATACTGGAAGGTAACACCACCAACCAGAAGAAAAGAGAGCAAGAGTATTTGTAGAGATCGTTTCATATCGGATTTACTCCTGTGAGCTATTTTGAGAGGGTTTATTTATAAAATTCTTTGAGTACGTGGTCAGAAAATAACCATCCTTGCAATTCAATCAAAAAACCTTTTGTGTGGATTTGAATACTGAATTGGCGTATATTTGCTGTTCTTCGAAATCGGGGCTATAGCTCAGCTGGCTAGAGCGTCGCGCTGGCAGCGCGAAGGTCCAGGGTTCGAATCCCTGTAGCTCCACTGCTTTTCTTATTTCTATTGTTTTTATTTCCACTCCGCGTATTTGATTATCGTCTTAAAATGTAGGTAATTACGTTTTGTTCTATAATGAAGGGATAAGAACTATGAAATTACAGCCTGCCTGCAAACAGTACCAAGTTCTCAGTTTATGTTTAGCCTGTTTTCTGCTGTTTGTTCCCATTTCTTCCAAAGCGCAAACTAATCTGCTGAATCTGGATGTTGAAGTAAGTCCATCCTTAGAAAATGCTCAGGTGCTGGGATTTACTAATTTAGGCATTGACCAGACCGGAAAGGGACCAGTGATTGTCTCCTTTCTTATGGAGAATACCTCGGGTGCAAGACTTGATAATCTCTTTCTGGATATCGTTCTCTCATCCAATATAAATGGTACCATTGCTGAAATTTATCAGCAGAATGATGCACCTTTTTCACTCGAAACGGGTCAGGTTGTATATGCAACAAACAACAATCTGGCAGATGAGCGCATCCCTGGGATTGAGGAAGATTTGCGATTCAAAGCCAACATCACAGATAACGGCAGGGAGTTTATAAACAACCTGCAGGGCTCTACCTCCCTTCCTGTAGATGTCTACACGGCTACCATCGCCGTTTATCAGAATAATAACCGGCTGAACGGAGGTAATGTTATTGCCACAGCATCCGTTGAGATCGGTGGGGGTTCAGAAGGCGATATCCGTGACATATTTCTAAAATCACCCGGTGATGTAGTCGGCACCAATGTTGAAATTACCAATCCTCTTCCTGAATTCAGCTGGGATGGCGAGGTTAATCTGACCTACCGGCTTGTAATTGTTCGGGATAATGGACTGGACAGCCCTGAAGCTCTGATTCAGGCTGCAATCAGCACAAATCCTACAAGCGGAGGGACACAAGCACCCGGATCACTCCTTGAAATTGAAAATCTGGACCGCATCATACGGGGCATAAATTTTCAGTACCCGGCCAATGGGGCGCAACCATTGATTCCGGGCAACCGTTATTACTGGCAACTGATAGCTCAAATTCAGACAGCTGACGGTTTCGAATCCAGGCCCTCCACGGTATGGGCTTTTACCCTGGTTGACAATAGTGGCAATGCCATCGTTGAAATAACACCGGAAGCCCAACAGGCCATCATCAATATTTTGGGTAATGAACGATATCAGAGACTTTCTCAGCGGGGTTTCAGGCTGGAAAGCATGAATCTGAATGGTTCAGAGCTCACCGGACCTCAGATGGTAATCCGGCTGGAGCGCTTCCTTGAAAAAATCCGGGGAGAAAAAATAATTGTAGATCAGCGGTGATGTTATGAATAATTCAAAAAGCAGATTGTCACTATTACTTTTTGTGCTTGTTGCCTCAGGTTTGCTGATGGGCGGGGCAGGATATGAATCTGATAATGACCGGGAACTGGCCATTGTGCTTCGCTTTGTTCCGAAAGTAAGTATTCAGAATGGGGAAGAAGTGGTGAGCCTTGAATTAAGCAGAGATAAAGCCCGGAAGCTTTACGATGGCGATACGCTTGAGACGGGTGAGAAGGGATATGCGCAGGTGGTATTTCTGGACAAAAGTACCGCAAAAGTAAAACCCAACTCCTTGTTGATTGTCCGCGGAGAAGCGGGTACTACTCAAAAAGTGTTTTCAACCCGCATCGACCTGAATAAAGGCAAAATAAAACTGAATGTAACGCCTCAGGGAGCGAATGACTTCGAGGTATCAACGGAAAAATCTCTGGCTTCTGTTAAGGGTACCGTTTTTGGTTCCGACGCAACCGGCTATCATTTTGTGGAAGAGGGTGAAATCGAGGTGCGGGCTCTGAATTCAGGTTTAACCGCTACCATACTACAGAATCAGTTTGCGAGGGTGGATGAAAACGGGGATTCAGTTGCCACCGGTGATCTCTCAGAAGAAGAGCTGAATCAGCTGAATCAGGGTTTTGATGTGCTGGATGCCGAATTTGAAGAAAAGGAAATTATACTACGGTTCCGTGATCCGAATGGACAGATCAGGGAAGAACGAATTAAGTACTACGAGAAGAAAAATAATTAAACAAGGGCTGATTGCTCCGGGGATTAGATATGCAACGGTTTACGATTCTGTTGTTGATGAGTGTATCGTTATCGCTTAGTTCAGAGGTGGCATTTGCTCAGTTCAATATTCAGCATCAGTCACCGCCTGTAATTGTAAGCGGCGAGGAAACGGTACTCGAATTTTTAGTACCGGGTATAACTCAGGATCAGGTGGCTTCAGCCACTCTTTTTTCCAGAACCGACGGGGAGCTTAGTTTTAATCAGAGGGAAAGCCTGCTGCAAAATGGAGCTTTTACATTCAGAGTTACCGTAGATGAAGCCGGTGCCAATACCTTTGAATATTATTTTGTGATACAATTGCTAAGCGGGGAACAACTGACCTTTCCTGAAGCCAATTTTATTGAAAACCCAGTTCGGATCCCCATAGTAGGAGAAGAAGCAGTAGAGGAAGAATCCTATGAGCAGCTAACCGGCGTCGATTTTACCATACTTTCGCCTGAGCAAGGGCTGGCTTACAGTCAGGACGATATGGTGCTGGCTATCGCATTATTCTACGATCCAACTTTACTGGAGCCCGGTGAATTTAAAATCATGCTGGATAACAAGGATGTCACTGCTGATGCAGATACCAGTGCTTTTTTTCTGACTTATGCTCCCAAAAAAATCAGGCTTGGCTCGCACACCTTTGCCATCGACTATGAGACTGAAGGCATCCGATACCGTCTTACCTCCTGGACCTTCAATGTGGTTGATCCATCACAGGCCAGTTTCCGGGGATTCACTGAGCGCAGGATGCCTCAGGGTAATGTTGAGTTGACCGCCAGGAATCAGGTAATAGGCGGGGATGTGAATGATGCCCTAACCGGACTGGTGCGTGTATCAGGAAATCAGGGATATCTGAATTACGCCCTGAATGGATTTCTGACATCTCAGGAATCCAGCAGGCTTCAGCCACAGAACAGGTTTGGTGTGAATCTGAATTACGGAAAATGGGTTCGGCTTCAGGGGGGACATATTTTTCCTACTGTCAGTAATCTGTCCATGAATGGGCGCAGAGTGTTCGGACTGAATACTTCGGTACATCTTGCGGATGAAAACCTGAATTTTCAGTTTCTTTTTGGTGAGCTCAGCAGAGAGATTACCAATCGCTACGGAAGCCTGAACCGAAATGAAGTTACTGCAGCAGATGGATCGGTTGTGGATACCACCTATTCACTGAGTTTTGAAAATCAGGGTCAGGGTACATTCCGTAGACAAATCGTTGGAGGACGGGTTGGTTTCGGTAATCCGGATAAATTTCAGTTCGGTATTCACGCCCTGAAAATACAGGACGACACCACTTCCATCACAAACATTGGTAATTTTAATGAACTGCAGAATTTCCGGTCTGACCTGATAACGGGTTTGTCTGCAGATGATGTATCCAAGCTGAACAGTCAGCCTGATCTTTTACAGATTGATGGTGGTAATCCCCGAGCCCGTGGAAACCTGGTAGCAGGAACCGATTTGCAATTTAATGTGGATGAGAACCGAATTCGATTCAACGGGGAGCTGACTGCCGGGGTCCTGAATAACGATATTTCGGGCGGTGCTCTTACCGTCGAGCGCGCGGATGAACTGGGTTTCGACATTGATCAGGCCGATGCAGATCTGCTCGATCGCCTTTCCCGCTTTATTATCATCAATGAAAACATGAGCAACCTGCCTCTTCGTATCCGTGAAAATGCTCAGGGCGATAATGAAACGGAGTTTTTCTTTCCTACCGCTGTGCTAGCCGGAAACAGTCAGGCTTCTTTTAATTACCTGAATAATAATTTGAGGATTCAGTATCAGTGGATCGGTCCGGATTATACCTCACTGGCAAACAATACCATAAGACGGGATGTGGCCGGATTCACAATTACGGATCGGGTACGCATGTTTGAAAACAGGTTGTTCTGGACCTTTGGCTTTGAATCCCTGGATGATAATGTTGTCGGGAACCTGGAAGCTACCACCACAACCAATACCATACGTACTAATGTGAGCTGGTATCCTATCGATCGCTTATTGCCAAGGGTGAGTATGGGTATCCGGCTTCGAAGCCGTGATAACAGCGTGGCCCGCTTCAACCCCAATCTTGGATCGGATTTGCTGAATGCCTCCGTTCAAAACTTCCGTATCATAAACGGGGATACCCTTGGTGCACCGGTTGCCCGCAGTAATAATACCTTTAATTTTAATACCTCGGTCGCCAAGCAATTTGACGCCTTTGAAAGCCGGCATGATGTGAGTCTAAACCTGAATACCCTTCGCACCGAAGATGATGTATTTGAATTTGGGGATACCCGCAGTTTGTCTCTTTCCCTCAATCTTAATTCGCGTTTTTCCCAGCTGCCTTTGAATACCCAGCTGGGATTCAACGTCAATAACACAGAGACCACCAGCGGGCTGAGTGACTTCAAGATTTTCGGGGTTTTTGCGGGGGGTACCTATTTTCTGATGGAAAACCGCCTCAGCATTAATGGACAGCTTGCCATAACCAATAACATCAACCGGAATCAGTCGCTCAGGATCAATGATAACGGAACTACTAATTTCAGTGGGGATGATTATTATGAAGCGGATCCGGGTCAGATTCAGCGCAATGAATTCAGTACATTTGTATTCAGGATGGGTGCCGAATTCAATATTGACCAGAATCAGGCTCTTATTTTTGATGCCAATTTCAACAACGTGAGTCTGGCGGGGACGGCTAACGACCGTATCGTTCAGCTCAGATATGTGTTCCGCTTTTAGGCTGAAAATTTATGAGAAAAAGCTCCTCAAAGAGCTACAGACGAATATTTGCTTATCTGGGCTTACTGGCCGGCAGTGCGCTTATTGCCATACTGCTCTATATCACAGGCCCGCTTCAGTATCTGGAATACCGGATTACGGATGAACTCTATGATTTTCGAGGTCCGCTGGACATCAGTGAATCTCCGGTGATTATCGTTGAAATCAGTCAGACCGCCGATGAAGAAATTCCCTTTAAATATCCGTGGCCAACTAACCTGCATGGCAGACTGGTTGAAAACCTGAATCGCGCCGGTGCCCGAGTTATTGGCTTTGATGTGATCTTTGACCAGGCCGATATCTATGATCCGAAAAATGATTCCATTTTTGCGGCGGCCATCGAAAAATACGGTAATGTTTATATGGCAGCCGACATAAAATCGGATCCCGTATTCGGGCAAAGTTTGCAGCGGGGACTGGTTTTGCCTGTGTCGGAACTCAGGGTGGCCAATCCAAATGCTACCGCACTTGTTGAAACACTGACAGAGATCGACGGCAAAGTGAGGCGATATATTTTTGGGCGGAATGATGAGATAACCGGTCAGACCTATTATATGCTGGCCTGGCAGCTGATCCGGCATTATTCAGGGTTGAAGGATCAGGCATTTACAAATTCAGAAGAGGCCTTCGGTATCGGTGATTACCGGGTTAGCAAAGACACCGGTAATTCATTTCTGATCAATTATCACGCTCCACCTTATTCCTTTCCAATGGTTTCATTCGAAGAGGTAATTGATGATTCCGCTTTCCAGACCAATTTTGAGCGGGAGGCCTTTGATGTCAACAAATTCGACAATGAAATTGATGGGCTGCTTCAGCAGGGCATTTTCAAAGACAAAATTGTACTGGTTGGAGCCACCATGCCCACGCTGCAGGATTTCCATTCAACCCCGTATCCCGGGGCCGAGGTAACTACGAGAATTCCCGGCGTTGAAATACATGCCAATGCCATTCAGTCCATTTTGAATGGAAATTATCTGAAACGCATGGAGGGCTGGCTAACTATTCTGGCTACACTCATTCTGAGTTTGCTGGTGGTAGCGATCAACTTTCGGTGGAATTACCTGTATGGTATCAGCGGAAGCGCACTCATCATTTTGTTGTACTCCATAGGCGGTTATCAGCTTTTTGTGGGATCCAACTATCTGGTCATATTCACGGCTCCGGTTTTGTCACTGCTGATTGCACAAGCCGGAACCGGTGTTTATGAGTATCTGGTAGCCCGAAAAGAAAGAGCCCGGATTCAGGGCATGTTTGCCTCCTATGTTTCGCCGACGCTGGTTCAGCAAATGATTGAAAGCGGTGAAGAACCAACCCTGGGAGGGGAAGAAAAAGAAGTCACCGCTTTTTTCAGCGACATTGCCTCATTCTCCGCTTTTTCCGAGGAGCTGGATGCACAGAAGCTGGTTCAGCTGATTAATGAATATTTAAGTGAGATGACTGACATACTCACGGAAGAAGGTGGAACGCTGGATAAATACATCGGGGATGCGATTGTAGGCTTTTTCGGGGCACCCGTTATGATCCAAAATCACGCTTACCGGGCCTGTGTTGCTGCTCAACGAATACAGCTGAAGCAGGAAGAGCTACGATCCAAATGGGAAAAAGAAGGCTGGCCTGATGTAGTAACACAGATGCGCACTCGCATAGGCTTGAATACCGGTTTGATGGTAACCGGTAACATGGGATCGGATAAAAGATTTAACTACACCATGATGGGTGACAATGTAAACCTGGCTGCACGATGTGAAAGTGGTGCAAAAACCTATGGCGTATACACGATGGTTACCGAGGCTACCAAGCAGGAAGCTGAGAGGGTAAATGACCGGCTCATTTTCCGCTATCTGGACAATATTGTCGTTATGGGTCGGAAGCAGCCAGTCAAGATTTATGAAATTGTTTGTTTCAGGGAAGACGAAACACAGGAGATTACGGAATTGCTGGGCCTCTTCCAGCAAGGTATTGATGCTTATCTTCAGCAGAACTGGGATGCTGCCATATCCAAGTTTCGGATTACCGCCCAGCTTGAGCCTCTCCGGCCCGGTATGCCCGGTGTCAAAACCAATCCTTCCGAAATGTATCTCGACCGGTGCAGAAGCATGAAGGAGCTGCCCTCAATTGAAGCATGGGATGGAGTATTCCGGTTGCAATCAAAGTAATTTTAGGAGCAGATAAAGTTTGAACTTGTAGGGGCATAAGCCTTACCTTTGAGGTTCTCTGGGCAAGTCCCATACAGTCAGCTCCCTTCGAACTCCGTCAGGGCAGGAATGCAGCAGCGGTAGAAGGTCGTAGCGACGTGATATGGATCGCTTGCCCTTTTTTTATACCCTTCAGTCAGGAATAATGGGCTTCCAAATGCTCCCCGATCTGACGAGCGTGAACACGGGTATTTTCGATAAAGAGTTTGCTGGTATCCATCCCACCGCAAACCACACCGGCCACATAAATTCCGGGTCGGTTTGTTTCCAGGCTACGGTCGTTGTGCTCGGGCATGCAGGAATCATCTTCGGTAAGTTTGATGCCGAACTTGTTCATGAGCTCAAAATTGGGATGGTAGCCCGTCATGGCCATCACAAAATCATTTTCGATGGTGACATCTCCGTCGGGTGTGTTCAGCACCACCTCATGCTCTTTGATTTCCTTTACATCCGAATTGAAATAAGCTTGGATTTCCCCGTTTTTAATCCGGTTTTCGATGTCAGGTTTTACCCAGTATTTCACACTTGGCTTGATGGTATCGTATTTCACAAGCAGGGTTACATCCGCATTGGCCCGATAGCACTCAAGGGCTGCATCCACTGCGGAATTCCCGCCCCCGACTACCAGAACTTTCTGCCAGGCATAGGGATGGGGTTCATTGTAGTAGTGGCTTACTTTGGAAAGGTGCTCACCGGGAACATCCATCAGATTGGGCTGCCCGTAAAAACCGGTTGCCACAATGATTTTTTTGGCTTCGTAGGTGGCTTTGTCGGTAGTGATGGAAAAATTGCCATCCTCACCGCTTACCGCGAGCACTTCCTCATACAAGTTGATAGGCAGTTCGAAATACTCTGATACCCGGCGGTAATATTCCAGTGCTTCGCGACGGGTGGGCTTGGAACCATGTGAAATAAAAGGCACATCCCCGATTTCAAGCCGGTTGGAGGTGGAGAAAAAGGTCATATTTACCGGATAGTGATAGATGGAGTTTACCAGAGCTCCTTTCTCAATTATGCGAAAAGGGATTCCCCTGTTTTTCAATTCAATTCCGGTTGCAATGCCGATGGGTCCTGCGCCGATAATAATAACCATAGAGTTTGGAGTCGTTTAATATTCTCTTAAAAATTTCCGTCCTGAAGCCAGTTAACAATACCTTTGTTGAGCCAGTTCTCTTCACGGCTCCAGAAAGCGACATGTCCGCCTTTCTCGGTGAACAAGGTATGGATATTCAGCTTCTCTTTCATCACATCGAATGGGGCGTACTTTATGGGACAGATGGGGTCGTCGATGCTGTGAATGATCAGGGTTTGGGTTTCAATTTCCGGAATGAAGATTTTGCTGCTGTTTGAGGAATAGTACTCTACAGCCGAGGCATAACCATGCAGAGGGGCTGTGATCTGGTCGTCGAAATCATACAGGCTTTTCCCGTTGAATCTGGGTAAATCAGGAAAACGCCTGCGATGCTCCTCCAGCTTGGCTGAAATGGATCGGATAAAATACAGATCATAAACCTTATTAAATCCCTTCTTAAGCTGATGGGCCCCTTCGAGTAAGTCAAATGGCGGTGAAATAGCGACTGCCGCTTTCAATGGATGATCCGATCCGTTTTCTCCCAGATATTTCAGGAGGGCATTACCGCCCAAAGAGAAACCTGCAGCCACCATCTGTGCTGGTTGCATCTGCTCCATCACCCATGAAAAAACAGTTTTATAATCGGAGGTGAAGCCCGCATGATAAGCATAGGGCTTATTATTGAGCCGGGAGCCGCATCCTCTGAAATTAACGGCTACCACATTCCAGCCCGACTGAGCCAATGTAGCGGCCAGGTTCTGTACATAAAAACGACTGCTGTTACCCTCCAGTCCATGAAAAAGGACGGCGCATTTATTGGGAGCTTCACTTTCGATGAGATCCAGTTCCAGAAAATCGCCGTCGTGTGTGGGAATCTCTACCCGGCGATAATCAACCGGCAGCTTTTCCTTAAAAAAGGAGGAAGCAATGGTTTGTGTGTGGGGATTGGCTGCCCACCAGGGTTCATTGAATGTTTGGGTATGGATATTGATCTTCAATAGCTAACTTGATGCGATTTTCAGCAAATATAAAGGTTTGATCTGTGACTTATATCAGCGGTTCCGGCAGTAGCATGATGCCCATCAAAAGGATCGGTGCCATCGATCTGGGAACCAACTCTTTTCATGCGGTGATAGTGGATATTTATCCGGATGGTTCATTCCGGAAAGTGGATACCCTCAAAGAGATGGTGGTACTGGCCAAAGGCAGTGGGCTTGGAAAAAAGCTGACTGATGCCGCCATCAAACGTGGCATGAAAGCTCTGAAGAATATCAAACTGCTCTGTGAAAATCAGGGAGCAGAAGAAATTCTGGCTTATGCTACCTCAGCAATTCGGGAAGCGGAGAATGGGGGTGATTTCATACAGCAGAGTATCGATGAACTGGGCATTAAAATTAATGCCATACCGGGCCGATTGGAGGCCGAACTGATTGGCTATGCAGTACAGCACGGAGTTCGACTGGATGATAAAGCTGTTCTGATTGTGGATATTGGTGGAGGCAGTGTAGAGTTTATCATTGCCAATCGGGATGAATTCTTTGATCTGGCTTCCCTCAAGATCGGGGTATCGCGTATGACCGACAGGTTTAAACCCAAAGATCCCATCAGCAAAGCGGAAGAAGAAACGCTTAAGTCCCATTACAAAGAGCAGATGAGCGGAATCATTTCATCGTTCAGGAATTTCAATTCTGATATCATGATCGGATGCTCTGGAACACTGCAGGCCATTGGACTGATGATTGCTCATCGCCGCAATAAAGACGCTTCTGAAGTGATGCTGAATGAACTGGATTTTACTTCCGATGACTTCAGAAGCTTCTACAGGTATTTCATCAAATTAAACCGCAAAGAGCGGGCTAAAGTCAGAGGACTGGATTCAAAAAGGCTGGATTTTATTGTGGCGGGCGTAGTTCTGGTGCATCAGATTATCGAGGAATTCGGCATAAAGCACATTCGTATTTCAGATCAGGCTCTAAGGGAAGGGATAATTATCCGATACCTTAAAAAGGATATGATTGGCTTACCCAGCGACAGTTCCTATCGCGATCCCCGACGCAGAAGCGTATTTGAACTGCTTCGAAAATGCCAGTGGCATGAACAGCACTCGAGGCATGTAACCGGAATGGCTCTGGAGATATTCGATCAACTCAGGGAGGAACTGCAGCTGGATGACAATGATCGGGAATTACTGGAGTACGCTGCTTATATGCATGATATCGGATACCACATTTCCCATTCAGCCCATCACAAGCATGCCCTTTATATTATCAAACATGCCGAGCTGAAGGGATTCAAGGAGACCGAGATCGAGATTATGGCTCATGTGGCCCGTTATCATCGGCGTTCAACTCCCAAAAAACGACATGAAGAATACTGGGCACTTAAAAAACCCATCCGGAACAAGATCAAAGCCCTTGCCGGTATTTTGCGGGTAGCCGACGGAATGGACCGCAGTCACTATCAGAATGTGAAAAAACTGGATTTCGAGCTGACCGACGAACAATTTAAAATCCGCATCTGGACAGAAGCAGATCCCCAGCTTGAAATCTGGGGCGCCATGCGAAAAAGCCATCTGCTGACTAAAGTACTCGGCCGGAAAGTACTGGTAGAGGCCAGAGATCTGGCCGTCATCGGATAGAAATCACCGCTACCAAAGATTATCCATAAATACGAACATCACTCCATCATGAAAAAGCTATTCTATCTTTCATTTCTCTTCATTTTTGTGTCTTGTGCGCATCCCAATCCGCATAATTTCGCTCCGGAAGAAATTACAGCCTGGCAGGAACAGGCGGAACGGGTTACCATTATCCGGGATAACTTCGGAATTCCTCATGTGTATGGTGAAAGTGATGCTGATGCTGTTTTTGGAATGCTCTATGCGCAGGCGGAGGATGATTTTCCCCGGGTGGAACGCAATTACTACTGGGCAATAGGGAGAATGGCTGAAGTACAGGGGGAGGAAGCCCTTTACTCAGACCTGAGAGCAAGAATGTATATGACCGTTGATGAGGCAAAAGAGCAGTATGAATCGGCCCCGGACTGGTTGAAAGAACTGTGTCAGGCTTATGCTGACGGGCTGAATTATTATCTGTATACGCATCCTGAGGTGAAACCGGAGACCATCACCCGTTTTGAGCCCTGGTTCCCGCTGTTCTTTTTTGAAGGATCTATCGGAGGTGACATCGAAAGAGTGAGAACCAGCCGAATAAAGGCTTTTTACGGGGAAGGGGAAGCAGTGGCGATGGCTGATTATGAATCGCCTGATGAACTGGCAGTTCTGGAAGAACCAAGAGGATCGAACGGGATCGCAGTGAGTGGTGAGCTTACCGAATCCGGTAATGCGATGCTGCTGATTAATCCGCATACCTCCTTTTATTTTCGTGGGGAATCACAGGTGGTTAGCCAGGAGGGTTTAAATGCCTATGGAGCCACCACCTGGGGACAGTTTTTTATCTATCAGGGATTTAATGAAAACACGGGCTGGATGCATACCTCAACCTATGTGGATTTCATGGATGAGTTTGTGGAGGAAGTGGATTCCGTTGATGGCAAACTCATGTACAAGTATGGCGAAGAATGGAGGGAGGTAGAAGAGCATGAGGTGACCCTCAATTATCGGGATGGAGAAGCCATGAAACAGCGAAGATTCACCTTTTACCGAACCCATCATGGACCCATAACCCATTCCATCGACGGAAAGTGGGTTGCAACCAAGCTGAACTGGGATCCGGTAAATGCACTGATTCAGTCTTTTACCCGAACCAAGAAAAAAAATCATGATGAGTTTAGGGAGATGATGCAGATTCGAAGAAACTCATCGAATAACACCGTTTTTGCGGACTCTGAAGGCAACATTGCCTATTATCACGGGAATTTTATTCCCAAGCGTGATCCAGGTTTTGATTATCAGCGTCCGGTTGATGGTTCTGACCCGGCCACAGACTGGCAGGGTTTACATACGGTGGATGAAGCCATCACCATCCTGAATCCGGGCACCGGGTGGATTCAAAATTGTAATTCAACCCCATTCACAGCGGCAATGAATTATTCTCCGAAACGTGAAGACTACCCATTTTACATGGCTCCGGATCCGGAGAATTTCCGCGCTGTACATGCGGTGGATGTACTGAAGGATGCGAAAGACCTGACTCTGGATGGACTTATTGAACTGGCTCATGATTCTTATCTTCCTGCTTTTGAGGATCTGGTTCCCGGCCTAATCGAAGCTTATGATGCAATGAAACCGGAGGGCGATAGTTTGAGAGAGGCCATTGAAGTGATGAGAGGCTGGGATCTAAGAACAGGAAAAGAATCGGTGGGGATGAGTCTTGCCCATTTTTACGGCATTGAGATTATTCGTAATGCGGATTATCCGGATAATGTACGCGGGCTGATGGATGAGTTTAAGTGGTTCGGGACGAAATCACCGTATGAAGAGCGTATCAATCTGTTTCAGAATACCATTGCGCAATTGCAGCAGGATTTCGGCAGCTGGAATACTCCGTGGGGAGAAATCAATCGTTTTCAGCGTTTAACCGGAGATATGCAATCGGTATTCGATGATGCCAAACCGAGCATTCCGGTCGGTTTCACTACCGGTCGCTGGGGTGCGCTGGCCGCTTACGGTGCCCGTGCTGCTGAAAATACCAAACGCCTTTATGGCTATCGCGGGAATTCCTTTGTGGCTGCTGTGGAGTTTGGAGATTCTTTACGTGCTAAAAGCATACTTGCGGGAGGGCAGAGCGGTGATCCGGATTCTCCTCATTTCTTTGATCAGGCTCAGATGTATGCGGATGCTAAATGGAAGGATGTTCTTTTTTACCGGAAGGATGTGGAAGCGAATGCCAAAGAAAATTACAGCCCCGGTAAGAGAAAATAGCACAAGCGAATGCTTGCGCTGTTTATTTCGATAATGAAATGTTCGCCGGGTTAGGCAACAGCGGAAGTCTTTGAATCAATGATCTTTAGTTTATAGTTCAAGCATTCGCTTGTGCTATTGTTCAAAAAAGACCATCATCAATCTCAAGTTTTGGTGTAAGTGAGCTGAAGTTTCTCGCACTGCTCCAAAGCCAATGTTCCGGTTTCTCAACATAACCTGCTGCTACGGGATTGTAATGTATGTAATTGATTTTTTGGTGAACCAGTTTATCGTTGTAAAGTTCAATGGGATGGTTATGCTGCATCCATAATTGCCAGCCATAGTTGTTGTTATTTTGCAGCCCGATGTTCTGAAATATTGTTTTCAGCCAATCTTTTCTGCTTTCGTAAAGACATTTCCCAAACAGTTCTATTCTAATTCTAGAGGAAGTGAACCTTTTAAAATCCCTGATGGTATCTGATAGTTTTAAATTTTTTGTTCCTAGAATCAGATGAATATGGGATGGCATAATGCAATAAGCATATATCAGCAGTCCTTTGTGTTTTCTGCAATAAAGCAAACTTTCGATAATTATTTGTATGAACTCACTTCTCGTGAATAGATCGACCCAGCCAACAACTGTAAGGGTTACGAAATATGGATATTCAGCACTGCGAATTTTGAATTTTCGACTCATTAAATGAGTCTAATTTTTTGCAAGAAATGTTGAAAGGAGATTCATTCGTAGAAAAGTCGAAAAATAAATAGCACAAGCGAATGCTTGCGCTATTTATTTCGATAATGAAATGTTTGAGGGGTGGATTAAGCACAAGTGAATGCTTGCGCTATTTATTTCGATAATGAAATGTTTGAGGGGTGGATTAAGCACAAGTGAATGCTTGCGCTATTTATTTCGATAATGAAATGTTCGCCCGGTGGCAGAAAATAGCACAAGTGAATGCTTGCGCTATTTATTTCGATAATGAAATGTTCGCCCGGTGGCAGAAAATAGCACAAGTGAATGCTTGCGCTATTTTTTAAAAGAAATTATTCCCCAAAACTGCCGGCCGGGCCGGGGAACACAACCGGACTTTCAAAGCCGTTTTTGGATACCGAAGCTACCCCAAAGTAGTAGTTATCAATAACCACATTTTCCAGGGTGTATTCAGTCACATCTCCCACAAAAACAGAGTGCGTCCACTGATTGGCATCAGTTAATCTCCAGTAAATGCGATAGCCGGCATGCTGGGGGTTCTGCTCTTTGTTAAGGGCATCCCATTTTAAAGTAGTACTTGGCCTCACGGCTCCCTCGATCTGTACATTTGCCGGTGGATTCGGAGCCCAGGCCATGGAAGCCATAGTTACCGCATTCAGGCCAGTCAGCTTTGCTGCATAATCGAAATCAACTCCATCGATGGTATCACCGTATTTGATTCCGTTTTCAGTGCGGATATCCTGATGCTGCATGATATAATTCTCATTGGTTTCCATAATGCGCACCCCGGGATAACCGGCGTCATTAAATGGGCGATGGTGTCCACCGCGTCCAAAACGATCGAGGCGATAAACCATCATTACATCCAGGTTGGGTACATACAAATCCGCCATTTTATCCACATAACGGGCCAGATTCCTGGATGGGGAATCCACTTCACCACCTGTAAACCGGCGACTACGCGCTTCACGCTCCGTTTCTACCGCTCGGGTGCCTTCAGAAAAAACGCGGGCGGTGGTATTGTTGATCACACCGTTGATACCTTTGATATTCCCGATCATGTCATTATTCAGAACCCCTTTGAGTCTCCAACCCTCCTTTTTAGCATAATCAGCAAGGATTTGTCCGCCGAATAGTCCTTGCTCCTCACCTGAAAGGCCCACGTACATGATGGAACTCGGAAAGGTGTACTGGGTCAAAACCCTGGCAGCCTCGATAGCACCCGCCAACCCGCTGGCATTGTCGTTGGCACCCGGTGAAACAGAAGTGGAATCCAGTGGATCGGAAACCCGGGAGTCGATGTCGCCGCTCATCATAATAAAACGATTCGGATCGTGGGTTCCGCGCTGAATGGCCACCACATTCACCACTCGGGTGGGACGGGGAATTCTTCGGGTTCCTTCCACCACATCACCTACATAAAAAACTTCCAGGCAGCCACCGCATTCTTCGGAAATGCGTTTAAACTCATCATAAATCCATCGACGGGCCGCACCGATGCCTCGCGTTTCAGAAACGGTATCTGACAGGGTGTGGCGGGTACCAAAGCTCACCAGTTTGCGGATGTCAGTTTCAAGTCGCTCCGCTGATGGGGCGATAGCGATATTCTGCAGGTCAAGCTCACTGTACTCAGCATTCCAGCTGCTGGTATCCTGAGCGTGGCTTTGGTTCATCAAACCAATGGTTGCGATAGAAAAGCAAAGAGCAAGAAAAAATGGGTATTTCATGATGCCTTCAGTTTTTGTTGAGTTTATCGTGGGGGCGCTGGAGTTCATCCGGCAGACCCTGCTGTTCAAGCAGCTGTTTGAGTTTCTGCAGATATACATTCTGCAATCTGCGACCACTTTTTACGCCAAAATGGTAGCCGGCTGCCACGCCTAAGATAACACCCGCAAGTACATATACAAGCCCGGTCAGGGGTTCACGAAGCTGATTGACAGCCAGAAAAATCAGCGGAGGGAGGGTTGTAATCAGCATGAGAATGAGTGATGCCCTTGATTCGGTTAGCTCCTTTCGGATGAAGCGCTTGGTGATCACGAAAATCAGGTTGAAGTAGATGATTCCATAGCCTGCAAGTAAAGCAAGCCCACCAGGCCAGCCGTAACCCATGGCAAAGGGTATAAATTTGTAGGTGAATAGTACTGCACCGAATGAAATGAATACCGAACCGGTGGCGTAGGCAAAAAGTCGTGCGTAATCCATGAATCAGGATAAAGTAATTAAGCGTTTTATTTGCGAACCAGCCAGGATTCAGGGTTCAGCTTTTCGTTGGTGCGATTGGCTTTAATTTCGCTGATCATGAAGAAAAGAGCTTCTCCCCGGATTGAATTTTCATTTCCGGCAAAGCCAATCAGGTCACCTTTTCGGAGAACCTGACCTTTTACTGCTTCAACCCTACTCAGGTTACCGTATGCCGTTATAAATCGGCCGTGGCGAACAAAGACCACATCCCCAAATCCCGGAACAGGCTGAACAGCATATACATACCCATCATGCACCACGTTCACCTGTTCTTCGGGCTTAGTCGTAATTTCTATACCCAGATTTTCCGTTACTGTACCGTAAACCGGGTGGCGCAGCTTTCCGAATTTTTCTGAAACTATACCGCTCTGTACCGGCCAGGGCAGCTGCCCTTTGAGCCTGGAAAAAGAATCGCCATAGGTTGCCAGGGTCGCATCATCCACGGGAATCTCACGGCGAATCGGAGTTGAATACCGCGCCACTTCGGTAGCCCGCTCAGTCTCATTCTCTATTCGCTGTGCTTCAGCCAGTTTTCGAAGCCGTTCCGCTTCCAGTTCCTCCAGTTCGGTTTCACGGCTAATGAGCTGGTCCAGGGTATTTTCAAGACCCTCTTTTTGCTGGCGAACCGTGCGCAATTGAGAAAGCAGTGTTTCCTTATCCCGGGTCAGGATCTGAATATTCTTTTCCTGCAGTTCTTCCTGTTCGTTCAGTTTGTTTTTTTCAAGCTGTATTTCAGCCAGTACAATTTCATTTCGCTCGCGTATGTCTTCAAGAGCATCTCTTGTTTCCTCAAGTTCGTTGCGGGTTTGTCGGATTTGCTCAGCTTGTTTGATGCGCTGCTTTTCGAACTTTTGCAGATAATATGATCGAACCATCATCTGATTAATTGAGGAGGAGGTGAGCAGGAGTTCAAGGTCGGTTTTACGTCCGTTTTTATAGGCAAAAGTCAGTATTCTCTTGAAGTTATCGATCAGCTGTCGCAAGTAAATCTGCTGTTCGGTGATCTGGCTTTCGGTAAGTTCAATTTCCAGTTCGATCTGTGACTGTTCAAAGTCCAGCTTTCGGATTTTGTTATCCTGCAGGCTGATCAGCTTTTTCAGGTTCTCATATTGTGAGTAAACCTCATTATACTTCTGATCGGTGCGATCGATGCGTTCCTCAAAGGCCTGAATTCTGGAGGTTAGTTCATTGATTTCTTGACGGGTGGCACTTTGCTTTTGGACCACATCGCGTATTTCATCATCGTAATCCTGTGCGATGAGAGGAGCTACATCGAAAAATAAAAGAAGTAAACCGGTGGAGAGGAAGATGCTGAATTTCATAAACGCTCTATGCGTACCGATTCGGGTATATTTAGTTCGAGGTTCACTGCATCGGGGTTCAGGCTGAGGCTGCGAATCAGAAAGGCAACCCTGGACCTGCCGTCACGACTGAATATGCTAATTTTGCGAGGCAATGTGAATCCCTGTATGCGGTCATATCCTTCATAATCGATTCGAGAGTAGGGTGCGCCATTATTCATTGGCTTCTGAACGGATTCGATCAGGCCGCTTTTTTTACCTACCTGAATTTCCGTTTTATTAAAAAGGAGCAGAAAATAATGGTTTTCATTTTCCATCACCCGATCAATCTCCCCTTCAGAGACGGTGTAATTCAGCAGATTGATCACATTCACGGATGCCAGTTCATTCAGGGAGGTCATGCGTCCATCATAAACGGATACTTTCTGGGCAATCTTATCGATTTTGTTGTATATGAGGATGGAGTCGGCATCCACAAGAAACTCACCTCCGGTAATTCCGATGCGGTTTTTTACCGTGATAAGGCTTAGTTCCTTATTGGCATCAAATTCGAGTGTAAAGCGGTCGCTTTTACCTTCTTCACTGACCAGAGCACGGCCTTTGCCTTTCAAGGTCTTAAGCTGATCCTGATAATCAGGAATGGCCGCTGCGATTTCACCCGGATTATCCTTCGATGGATATCTATCCACCGGAAGATCCGCTACTTCACGTGAGGTGGAACAGGCACTCATCAAAAAAAGGGCAGTCAGAAGCATTGCCAGTCTGTTTTTCATCAGGAGTCAATTTTTTTCTGAAGATGATTTCTTGTAGGGTCGGCATCAAGAGCTTGTTTCCACCAATTTTTGGCTTCACTCATATCTCCCATTTTTTCATATACATCGCCCAGATGTTCAAAGACTTCGGCACTGCCATTTCCGGTGTCGATGGAGGCCCGGATAAAACGACGAGCACGGTCATAATCTTCCAGCTTAAAGTAGACCCAGCCAACCGTATCGAGGTAGGCAGAATTTTCAGGGTCTTCTTCAATAGCTTCCAGAGCCAGTTCCTTAGCCCGCTCCAGATCTTCGCCACGCACCGCCAGGGCATAAGCAAAATTATTTTTGGCGTTGTGATTATCATCATCGTAACGCAGGGCTAGTTCATAAGCTCTGCGGGCTTTTTCCCATTGGTTCAGGGCATTATAAGCGTCGCCGAGGGAACCGTTAACCACCGATTTGAATGGTTTTCGCGCCGGTGCACGGGATGCTTTTTCCATCCATTCAACCGCATCCGGGTAATTATCCTGCAACAGGAAGGCGGTTCCGAGAAAGAATTGTATAAAGGCATCATCAGGCACATTCTGATCGGCTTGAAGACCATAGGTGATGGCCTCGTCCAGCTGGTTATCTGACAGCATTATCTGAAGTAGCTGTCGCCAGGCGATGTCATCTTCCGGCAGCAGTTCCACCGCTTTTTTCAGTCGATCCTGAGCCCGGTCATTTTTTGCCATACGGGCGTAATATTCACCCGCCAGCGAAAATGCGGGACCGTATTCCGTCTCTGTTTCTGTGAAGAGATCAATCACACGCTCGGTTTCAATGCGAAGCTGAACATTCATCGGTTCGTTAATCTGGCGATTGTACATATACTGTGCCACCCGAAGCTTATTCTCCGGACTTACAATGGGATCCTTCATAATGGATCCCAGTAAAGTGCCGGCGCTGTCCCATTTGGCTTCATCAATGTAAATACCGGATAAACGTATCAGGCTTTCAGGATCACGGGCGTTGCGTCGCAGGGCTTCCTGCAAAGAGGATTTGGCTTTATCAATTCGATTGGTGGTCTGATATAGCTCGCTCAGTAGTTTATTGACTTCCAGATTGTCCGGATCAATTTCCTGAATGGCTTTCAGTTCCACAATAGCGGAGTCGGTGAGTGCCATAGCCTGATAATTCAGGAATTTCTGGTAATGCGCATTATAGTTCGGCCCGGTTTTCTGCAGCACCCGGTCCAGCACCTGGTTGGATCGGAGCGGATCGCCGTAATTTGTGTAGGTGGCAGCCAGCGTAAAAAGGGATTCCAGATCGTTTGGAAAGAGCTCAACCAGTTTGTTGAGTTCTTCAAGCGTGGCTTCATTTCGTCCTGCCGTCTTGTAGATTTCGGCCAGTTTCAGCCGGAAATATTTATTCTCGGGATCCGCACTGACCGCTTCTTTACCATAGTAGGCGGCCATAGGCAGATCATCTTTGGCTAGATAAAGGTCAGCCAGGGCAAAACTGACCCCGGGTTCGGGTCCCAGCTTCTTATACGCGGATACCAGCTTTCTTTCAGCCTCATCAAATTCATCGAAGGTAAATGCGCGTATGCCTTCGATGTAATCCTGCCGGCCTTCTTTGACCAGGTTTGACTGCACCTGTGCTGTGATGCTTAAAGGCAGCATCAGCATGAAAATCAGCAAAACAGGGTGAATAAATTTTTGGGTCATGGAAAACAAAACGCAGACAGTCATACCATAGTTTGGTGTTATTTTGGCAATATCGTTGTTTTAAATTAAAGAATTACTAAATTCTCGGCGTGTCAGTTAACAGAACACATATTACCTCCCTCATGAACCTACGGTTCCGCCGCTTTCGGCGCCGGCCCCTTGTGGCCTGACATAACACTGCGTTGTTCGCACTTCCGGACAATCACTCCCACCCTTACATTTCAACCATCACTTTATATTAAATCCAATGCCTGTACGTATTCAGGTAGCTCAAACTACACATACTAAATACGCAGAAGAAATCTGCCGGATGATTGAGGATGCCGCCCGTCAACGTGGAACGGGTATTGCCAAGAGGGACCCGCAATACATTCGAAAAAAAATAGAAGCAGGTAATGCCGTAATTGCCCTGGATGGCAAAAAAGTAGCCGGTTTCTGCTATATAGAAACATGGGAAGACAAAAAATATGCGGCAAACTCCGGACTAATCGTGGATCCGAAGTACCGGGGAATGGGACTGGCCAAAAAGATCAAGGCACGGGCTTTTGAGCTTTCCCGTGAGCGTTTTCCGAATACCAAACTATTCGGGATAACCACTTCGCTACCGGTTATGAAAATCAATGCGGACCTCGGATATCGGCCGGTTACCTTTTCTGAGTTAACCAAAGACAGCGCATTCTGGGATGGTTGCCAGAGCTGCCCGAATTATGATATCCTGATGCGTAATGAGCGAAGGAATTGCCTGTGTACCGGTATGCTCTTTGATCCGGAGCATCCAAATAATCGAAAAAAAGAGGAAAAAGAGAATGCCATCCGGAAATACTATCGATGGGTTCGCCTCAAGCAGCAGTCATTTTTAAATGTGTTCAAAAAAGAAAAGAAACAACATGCCTGAACCAAACAGAACCAAGAAAGAAGTAGTACTGGCTTTCAGCGGGGGATTGGATACCAGCTATTGTGCCATTTACCTTGCCAAAGAACGTAATCTGGAAGTTCATGCCGTAGCCGTGAATACCGGTGGGTTTGATAAGGATGAACAGAAGGAGATCGAAGAACGCGCAAGGGAACTGGGTGTTAACCACTTTGAAGTGCTGGACGTGACAGAAGCTTTTTATCAAAAGGCAGTTCGGTACCTGATTTACGGTAACATCCTGAAGAATAATACTTACCCCTTATCCGTGAGTGCAGAACGGGTTTTTCAGGCGGTAGCCGTAGCCGAATATGCCATGGAGCTGGGAGCGGATTACATCGCCCATGGTTCAACCGGTGCCGGTAACGATCAGGTGCGCTTTGATTATGTGTTTCATGTGATGTGTCCTCAGATTGAAGTGCTCACTCCCATCCGCAGCCAGAAACTCAGCCGTAAAGAGGAAATCGATTATCTGAAAGCGAACGGCATCGACCTGAGCTGGGAGAAAGCCAAATATTCCATCAACCGGGGACTGTGGGGTACTTCGGTTGGAGGTGCCGAAACTCTGACTTCCCATCAAACGCTGCCTGAGGAAGCCTGGCCTACTCCACTGAGCCGTGATGATGAAATGGAAATGACCCTGCACTTTCACAAAGGGGAACCGGTGGGCATCAATGATCAGGAAATGGAATCAGTGGAGTGCATTCAAGAACTGGAGAAAATGGCTGCGCCTTTTGGGATCGGCAGGGATATTCATGTTGGTGACACCATTATCGGTATCAAAGGCCGGGTTGGATTTGAGGCCTCGGCTCCGCTCATCATCATCAAGGCCCATCATCTGCTGGAGAAGCACGTGCTTGGTAAATGGCAGCAGTACTGGAAAGAACAGCTGGCAAACTGGTATGGCATGCTGATGCATGAAGGACAATATCTGGATCCGGTAATGCGCAACATCGAAACCTTTCTCGATAATACACAGAGCCATGTGAGCGGTAAGGTTTTTATAAAACTGCAGCCTAAACGATTTGAACTGGTCGGAATTGAATCCGACTTTGACCTGATGCAGTCATCTTTCGGAACCTACGGGGAAGAGAACTCAGCCTGGACCGGGGAGGATGTGCAGGGATTCACTAAAATCCTGGCCAACCAGAATAAAATCATACAATCGGTGCAGGAAGATGATTAAAGCCGGAATTATCGGAAGCGGGGGATATACGGCAGGTGAGTTAATTCGCATCCTGATTCACCATCCGGAAGTGGAACTCAGCTCGCTGGTTAGCGGCAGTCAGGCCGGAAAACCGGTAAGCGAAGTTCATCGCGACCTGATCGGCGACTGTGATCTTGCATTTGACTCAGAACTGAAGGGGGATGAAGATGTGATATTCCTGTGTTCGGGCCACGGTAAATCAGAAACCTATCTGCAATCGCATCCTGAACTGCTCGAAAAAAAAATTATTGATCTGAGTTCGGACTTCCGCCTGAAGGGCGATCACGATTTTGTGTACGGACTTCCGGAGTTGAATCGAGCCTCTGTTGCTGAGGCTGATCACATCGCCAATCCCGGTTGTTTTGCCACCTGCATTCAGCTTGGATTGCTCCCGTTGGCGGCATCGAAAGCTTTGAATGAGGATGTCCATGTTACCGCCATCACCGGATCAACCGGTGCAGGACAGCAGCCTACTGAGTTTACACACTTCAGCTGGAGGAACAGTAATCTTTCGGTGTACAAAGCCTTTCGCCATCAGCATCTGGATGAAATCATGCAGTCGCTGAGACAGGAAGCTTCATCCGAAATTGGTTCGGTGCATTTTATTCCAGTTCGCGGACCCTTTACCAGAGGTATTCTGGCTGCCAGTCAGCTTAAAAGCAGCCTCAGCCAGCATGAAGTTGAGGAGCTTTACCGCGATTACTATTCTCACTCGGCCTTTGTTCATTACACGGCCATGAATCCGGACCTCAAGCAGGTGGTGAATACCAATAAATGCCTGATTCATGCGGAAAAGGAAGGAAATCAGCTGCTGCTGGTTTCGGTGATCGACAATCTGCTGAAAGGGGCATCCGGTCAGGCCGTGCAGAATATGAATCTGATGTTTGGACTGGAAGAAGACAGGGCACTCAGACTCAAAGGGCAGGGGTATTGAGATGAGCCTGTTTGATGTGTACCCAAGGTTTGGGATTGAAATCGTCAAAGCCAAAGGATCCCGGGTCTGGGACAAGGATGGCAGGTCTTATCTGGACTTTTATGGCGGACATGCCGTAATCTCCATCGGACATGCCCACCCGCACTGGCTGCATCGCATACAGCAGCAGATGGAGGCGCTGCCCTTTTATTCCAATTCGGTGCTTGCTCCTATACAGGAAGAGCTGGCTGAGCGACTGTCAGCCATCTCCGGATATCCTGATTATGAGCTTTTTCTCTGCAACTCTGGAGCGGAAGCCAATGAAAATGCCCTGAAGCTGGCATCCGCCCACAACGGGCGAAGAGAGATTCTGGCTTTCAGGAATGGTTTTCACGGACGCACTTCACTGGCCGTGGCCGTCACTGATAATCCGAACATTATTTTTCCGGTGAATGAAGTGGATTTTGTTCACCGCCTTCAGTTCGGGGAGCTGGAAGAGGCTGAAAAACTGCTTCGAACGGAGAACATTTCATCGGTGATCATCGAAGGCATTCAGGGAATTGGTGGCGTGCATATCCCGGATTCGGGTTTTCTCAGCGTTTTACGCAAAGTCTGCTCGGAAACCGGAACCCTCCTTATTCTGGATGAAATTCAGTCAGGTTTTGGCCGCAGCGGGCACTTCTTCGGCCACAGTGCGAGCGGGGTCAAAGCAGACATTATTTCCATGGCCAAGGGAATGGGTAATGGTTTTCCGGTGGGCGGAATTCTGATTTCGCCTGAAATTAAATCTCAGTACGGGATGCTGGGATCCACTTTTGGGGGCAATCACATGGCCTGTGCAGCGGTGCTGGCTGTGATTGAAGTGTTGGAAAATGAGCAGCTTATGCAGAACAGTCTTGAAAAAGGTGATTTTTTGATGGAGGAACTCCGAAAAATACCTGAGATTGAGGAGGTGCGTGGCAGCGGACTTATGATCGGTCTGCAGTTTGGCTTCGCAGTAAAAGAGCTGAGGTCAAAACTGCTTCTGGAACATCATGTGTTTACAGGATCATCAGCTGATCCGAATGTGCTGAGGTTACTGCCACCGCTAAGTATCACAAAGGAAGAAACAGATGAATTTCTGCAAAGTTTGAAGGAGGCCCTGAAATGAAACACTTTTTTTCTGTTGAGGATGTGGATAATCTGGATCAGTGGGTGGAGGATGCATTTCACCTTAAAGCAAATCCATACGGGTTTCGCGATGATACCCGGCATCGGTCCATGTGCCTGATTTTTCTGAATCCCAGTCTGAGAACGCGATTAAGCACTCAGCGCGCTGCCCAGAATCTGGGGATGGAAGTGGCTGTGTTTGATGTAGGTTCCGGAGGCTGGAAACTGGAGTTTGCAGACGGGACCATTATGGACGGGGATAAAGCAGAACACGTGAAGGAAGCAGCGGGAGTGATCAGTGCTTACTTCGATCTGATTGGGGTGAGGGCTTTCGCCAATCTGGAAGACCGTGACACCGACTATGAAGAGGAAATCCTCACCCAGTTTATGAAGCATTCCAGCGTCCCGGTCATCAATCTGGAATCGGCCAGTCTCCATCCCCTGCAGTCTTTTGCCGATCTGATCACCATCAGGGAAGAAGTTCAGAAAGCCAGGCCCAAAGTGGTACTGAGCTGGGCTCCCCATCCCCGCGCTTTGCCTCAGGCTGTTGCCAATTCCTTTGCTCAGTGGATGCGCAGAGCCGACGTGGATCTGGTAGTAACCCATCCCAAAGACTACGAACTGAGCACTGAATTTGTGCCCCCAGAATTAATCGAATACGATCAGAAAAAAGCTTTTGAAGGGGCTGATGTGATCTATGCTAAGAACTGGTCCTGTTTTAACGAATATGGAGAAGTTATGCACGAGGATTCCTCCTGGATGATTACCATGGATAAAATGCAAGACACCAATAATGCCCGATTTATGCACTGTCTGCCGGTGCGGCGAAATGTGGTGGTGAGCGACGAAGTACTGGATTCTGATCAATCGGTAGTCATCGAACAGGCAAAAAACAGGATAGTAGCTGCCCAAACGGTAATCCGGAAAATGCTGCATGCATGAAAAAAATCCAGGTTATAAAAATTGGCGGAAAAGTAATTGATGATGAGGAGGCTCTTCAGCAATTCCTGTCCCGGTTTGCATCTTTGGATGGACAGAAAATTCTGGTGCACGGTGGCGGCAGTATGGCCTCCCGGATTGCAGATAAAATGGGAGTGAAAGTTGAGATGAGGGATGGCCGCCGGGTAACCGACAAAGCCATGCTGCAAATTGTAACCATGGTGTATGGAGGACTCATCAATAAAAATTTGGTTGCCGGACTGCAGTCTCTGGGTGTGAATGCCGCCGGTTTTTCAGGGGCTGATCTGGATCTACTCCGCGCCGACATCCGGCCAAAAGAACCGGTGGATTTTGGTTTCGTGGGTGATATCAAAAATGTAAACGGAAAGGCACTGGCGCAGCTTTGCGATGAGGGCCTTGTTCCGGTGATTGCACCGCTTAGTCATGATGGCATAGGACAAATCCTAAACAGCAATGCAGATAATGTCGCTGCTTTTGTCGCTATTGCCTGCACCGGCTTTGCAGACACTTCTCTAACCTTTTGTTTTGAGAAAGAAGGCGTCTTAGATAATGATAGATTGATTAAAAAAATAGACAAGTCGGTCTATGTTAAACTGAAAGAAAATGAAATCATCAGGGATGGCATGATTCCGAAAATGGACCTTGCCTTTCAGGCACTGGATTCGGGCGTGAAAGAAATAAGGATTATCCATCATACAAAACTGGATGAAGCTAATTCAGGAACCGAAGTGGTGGCAGAATGAACACAGCTGAAATCAAACATGAAGCCGTCGAACTGCTGAAAATGCTGATCAGCAAACCATCCTACTCGGAGCAGGAGGATGAAACGGCGCGCTTGATTTTCGATGCACTGAATAAACAGGGTTTCCATCCCCATCGAAAAATGAATAACGTATGGGCTGTGGCCGGTGAAATCGACGAACAAAAACCGACCATTCTTTTGAATTCCCACCATGATACGGTAAAGGCGGGCAGCAGCTGGACTTATGACCCATTCACGCCCACGCTGGAAGGGGATAAACTCACCGGATTGGGGGCTAATGATGCGGGAGGTCCGCTGGTTTCCCTTTTTGCAGCTTTTACTTTCCTGGGAAGAGAAGAACGTGAATATAATCTGATCTTTGCTGCCACCGCAGAAGAAGAAAACTCAGGATTGAATGGAATCCGGGCAATTCTGGATGAACTGGGTCCTGTTGATCTGGCTATCGTAGGCGAACCTACCCAGATGCAGATGGCCATCGCGGAAAAGGGACTGGTGGTGCTGGATTGTGTGAGCCACGGAAAGACCGGGCATGCCGCCCGCAATGAGGGTGAAAATGCACTGTACAAAGCCATGAAAGTTATTGAGTGGTTTCGGACCTATGAGTTTCCGGAGCAGAGCGAAGTGCTGGGTTCTGTGCATATGTGTGTGACGCAGATACAGGCGGGAAGCCAGCACAATGTGGTGCCCGATCGCTGTGAATTTGTGGTGGATGTGCGTACTACCGATGCTTATTCAAACGAGCAAGCGGTAGAGCACATTCGGGAAAAGGTGGACTGCGAGGTGAATCCAAGGTCGCTTAATCTGAATGCATCCGGCATTCCTGTGGATCATCCCATCGTAAAAAAAGGAGTCGAACTGGGACTTGGTTATTTCGGATCGGCCACGATGAGTGACCAGGTTCATATGAATTTTCCCAGCCTCAAAATAGGCCCGGGTGATACCAAACGCTCCCATACTCCGGATGAATACATCCTGCTTTCAGAAATTGAGGATGGGATTGATACATACATCAAGCTTTTAAAAGGATTCAGGTTACATGGCTAAGAAACTGTGGGATAAAGGAACCGAAACCGATCAGCATATTGAAGCTTTTACCGTGGGTAAAGACCGGGAGCTGGATCTGCTGCTGGCCCGCTACGATGTGGAAGGAAGTATTGCCCATATTACCATGCTGGAAAGCATCGGCTTTCTGACGGAAAGCGAGCTGGATAAACTGAAGAAAGAACTTAAACGCATCCTCAAAGAAGAAATCGTGTCCGGATCCTTTGTGATTGAGAAGGGTATTGAGGATGTGCACTCTCAGATTGAATATCAGCTGACGCAGAAACTGGGCGACCTCGGCAAAAAGATCCATACCGCCCGCTCCCGAAATGATCAGGTTCTGACGGATATCAAGCTTTTTCTGCGCGCAGAGATAGATGCCATGCTTCAACTCATTGAAAGCCTCTTCGAACAGCTGCAGCTGAAAAGCGAGGAACATAAAGAAGTACTGATGCCCGGCTATACGCACATGCAGGCCGCGATGCCATCCTCCTTTGGTTTGTGGTTCGGAGCTTTTGCTGAAGCGTTAATTGACGATGTGATACAGTTCAGGGCAACCCGGAAAATTGCGGACCAGAATCCGTTGGGCTCGGCTGCGGGATATGGTTCCTCGGTACCGGTTAATCGCGGGATGACCACTGCGCTGATGGGTTTTCAGGAGATGAGCATCAATGTTGTACATGCACAGCTGGGTCGGGGTAAAGTGGAGCAGGCCATGGCCTTTGCGATGGCGGGTGTTGCATCAACCCTGAATAAGCTGGCTTCGGATGTATGCCTGTTCAACAGCCAGAATTTTGGCTTCCTGAAACTGCCGGATGAGCTCACCACAGGATCCAGCATCATGCCTCACAAGAAAAATCCGGATGTTTTTGAGCTGATTCGGGCTAAAACGAACAAGCTGAAAGCTCTGCCAAACGAACTGGCGATGATTTCCACGAATTTACCCACGGGTTATCATCGGGATTTTCAGCAACTGAAGGAGTCCCTGTTCCCGGCTATTGAAGAGCTGAGAGACATTCTGAATATCACGGCCTATGCCATAAGCCGGATGGAAGTAAGTGAAGATATCCTGAATGATCCACGGTATCGGTATATTTACAGTGTGGAAGTGGTGAATCGCCTGGTACAGGAGGGGATGCCTTTCCGTGATGCCTATCGTGAGGTGGGCAGGCAGATTGAGGAAGGGGTTTTCAAGATTCCGGAAAGCATTGAGCATACGCATGAGGGCAGCATCGGCAATCTGATGAATGAGGAAATCCGGGAAAAATTAAAACGGGCGATGGAGGGGTAATCCAACAGTCATCTCCTGTGCTTCACGTTTGATACTGATCGACTCATTCCGTGGGGTGCGGAATTCGCCGGAAGTGATAAGTTGTGGGTGTCATCTCGACCGACTGAAGCGGAAGCGAAGGAGTGGAGAGATATCAAACCTAATAACGATTCATCATCCTGTAATTAAACCAATCTTTAGCAAGGTCCACCCAGTTGGGGTTGGTTTTCTCAATGAGGGCAATTTTTTTCTTCCTGGCCCATCTTTTAACCTGTTTTTCTCTGTTTATGGCTTCCATTGCCGTGTTGAATTCCTCGTAATGAAGCAACATAAACAGGTTGTACCTGGTAGCCCATGACTCGTAAAGCTTTAGTTTATGCTCGATGATCCTGCGTTCCAGATCATTAGTCATTCCGACATAAAGCATTCGCGATTTATTACCCAGTATGTACATGTAGAAGATTCTATCATTCCTCATGGAATAAAGAGCTGCCAACATGAAGCTCCTTACAGAGAGGGAGTTTTTTGCGAGTAAATTTTTTGATTGGGCTTTATTGGTTCACGTTTGATACTTCTCGACTCATTCCGCGGAGCGCGAAATTCGCTCGAAGTGACTGAAAGGGTTTTTATTTAGTAAAGCCCACCAGTCATCTCGACCGAGTCCTGCAAGGCGGGACGAGTGGAGAGATATCAAACACTATCAATGGTTTATTATTTAATTACTCCTGGGCTTTACGTTTGAAACTTCTCGACTCATTCCGTGGGGTGCGGAATTCGCCGGATGACAGGAATAAGCTTACAAACCCTTTCGCCAGGCATTCAGAGCTCGAAAAGCAGGCAGCATCCGCGATCCATACCAGCTGAACCACTCACCGTCCACGAGCTGAATATCCGCAGCCGGACAAATCTCCCTTAGCTCTTCCAGATGCTTATCCTTGAACGGGTAGGGTTCACTGCTCAGCAGAATGAGGTCAGGGTAGCGTTTCCTTAAATCCGCTTCTTCAATTTCCGGATAACGGGCTGCATCGGAATACACATTCTTTAAACCCCATCGCTTAAGTACATCATCAATGTAGGTTCCGCCACCGGCCACCATCCAGGGTTGCCTCCAGATGAAGTAAGCAACATTCAGTTCATGAGCATAGCTGATGTCTTCCATCTCCTGCTGGCATTGTGCGATCAGCTCCCGAGCCTGTTTACTTCTCCCCGTTGCTTCCCCTACGTCATGAATGGCCAGAAAGGCATCTTTAATGGTGCTGATGTCGGTTAGCAGAACATTGAAATTATTCATCAGGGCTTCTACATCTTCCTTACGATTCTCTTCTCGATTGGCGATGATCAGGTCAGGCTGCAGCTCATGGATTTTCTCCAGATCCGGGTTCTTGGTACCCCCAACAATACGAACCGACTCAACTTCATCTTCAGGGTGAATACAAAAGCGGGTTCGGCCTATAAGTTCTTCTCTCAGTCCGAGGTCGAACAGCAATTCCGTGAGACTGGGAACCAGGGAGACTATGCGGGTAGCTCGTTCAGACATACTTGTTCAGAATATTGATGGATCCCTGAATATAATGTCCTCCGAACAGACAGGCATGCACCAGCACCGGATAAAGCTGGCTTAATTCAATGCGGTCATCCAGCCCGTTTACAATGGGATACACTTCATGATAAGCCCGGTAAAACTCCGGGGCGAATCCCCCGAACAGCCGGCTCATTGCCAGATCCATTTCCCGATGCCCGAAGTATACAGCCGGATCGAAGATAGCGGCTTTACCTTCACTCAGATAAAAGTAATTCCCGCTCCATAAATCACCATGCAGCAGCGCAGGAGCTTCATCCGGATACATATTTTCGACGATGCCATGCAGTCGCTCAAAGTCTGAGAACTGCTGAGCATTAATATGCCCCTTTTGCAGCAGATGCTGTGCCTGAGGCAGAATGCGTTCCTGCAGGTAGAAATCCGCCCAGTTGCCATGATTCTTGTTCGATTGTGGCAAACGGCCAATGAAATTATCATGATCCAGCCCAAAGTGCTCAGCGCTGTTTTTATGTAGCACGGCCAGTTCCCTTCCGAAGTTTTCAGCGGCTTTTGGAGCATAAGAACCTTCCTGCAGCAGCTCCATCACCAGCCAGTTCGGGTTCCACTGAACCGGCTCAGGGATGTGGAGATTGTGCCTCGCTCTTCGAAGGATGTTCAACCCGGAGAACTCGGTTTCGAACATATGGTCCGGAGCCTGCAGATTCCATTTTATGAAATATCGGTTGTTATCCTCCAGCTTCAGAACTGCGGAAGAGTTGATGTCCCCACCATAGACCCGCTCTGACTCGGTAATTTTCTGGCCGAGAGTCTCTTCAACACTGTGAATGATGGAATGATCCATTATTCAATATAGGGTGTAAGTTTGGTGAGCAGGTTTTCACAGCTGCGGTGCAGCACCTTATAAACCAGTTCAAAGCCGTCCATACCGCCGTAATAGGGATCGGGAACGTTCAGGTCGCCCGGATCCGGATCGAATGAACGCATCATAAATACCTTGCGGGAATAGTCATTACCGTTGTCCAGGCTGCGCACATTTTTGAAATTTTCGATGTCCATGGCCAGAATCAGATCAAAGCTGTTGAAGTCCGCTTCTACAAATTGCCGCCCCCTTGAATGCAGCTGAACACCATGTTTATTGGCCGTAGTCTGACTTTTGGAATTAGCCGGTTCCCCTATGTGGTAAGCCGCAGTACCGGCCGAGTCAATATAAAAGTAGTCGGAATAACCCTGCTCTTTTACCAGATGCTGCATGATGCCTTCCGCTGTAGGGGAGCGGCAAATATTCCCCAGGCAAACAAATAACAGGGCATAAGGATTTTCTTTGGTAATTTTTCGGGAAGTTACGAGTTCCATAGTCACAATATTTTAAAATAAGCGGAGCACTTCAATTTACGATTTAATGCTTATATTGCGGACTTATTAATCATTTTTTGAAGAGACGCGCATAGCATTTATGTCTAAGAAATTTGAAGAAGTAAAGCAGCTCAGTTTCCCGAAAACAGAAGTAGAAATTCTGAACTGGTGGAAAGAGCACGACATCTTTACTCGCAGTGTAACTACCCGTGAAGACGGTATACCGTTCACATTTTATGAAGGTCCTCCCACAGCGAACGGTAAACCCGGCATTCATCATGTGCTTTCGCGTACAGTCAAGGATTTGTTTTGCCGCTTCAAAACCCTCAAAGGCTATAAGGTAAACCGTAAAGGCGGCTGGGATACGCACGGATTACCGGTTGAAATCGAAGTAGAGAAAATGCTGGGCCTTAAAGGTCGCTCTCAGGTTGAGGAATACGGCATTGCCGAATACAACGCTCAGTGCCGTGAAAGCGTCCTTAAATACAAAAGTCTGTGGGATGATCTCACCAATCGAATGGGCTACTGGGTGGATCTTAAAAACCCGTACATCACCTTCAAAAACGAGTATATCGAATCGGTATGGTGGGCCTTCAAGCGTCTGTATGATAAAGGACTGGTCTACCAGGGATATAAAATTCAATGGTACTCGCCGGGTAACGGAACTGTGCTTTCCTCGCATGAGGTAAGTCTGGGATACAAGGAAACTCAGGATCCGTCCATCTATGTGAAGTTTAAAGCCGATGATCAGGAAAACACCTTTTACCTGGCCTGGACTACCACTCCCTGGACTACCATCTCCAACATGGCTCTGGCCGTTCACCCTGAACTGGATTACGTTAAAGTAGGACATTATGATGTGAGCTATATCGTAGCCAAAGCCTGTGCCGACCGGATATTCGGAGAAGAATATGTGATTCAGGAGGAGTTCAAAGGTGGCGAACTGCTTGGCAAGACCTATGAGCCCATTTTTGATTATGCCCTGAAGCATTTTGACCGAAGTGAAGCCTGGAAAGTGATTCCGGCTGATTATGTAACCACCGAAGACGGTACCGGGATTGTGCATCAGGCACCGGCTTTTGGTGCGGATGACTACGAAACGGGCATGAAAAATGGCATCCCGCTTTTCAACCCGATTGACCGGGATGGCTGCTTCACCGATGAAGTGCCGGAGTTTGCAGGTCTGTGGTTCAAAGATGCGGATAAAGAAATTGCACGGGCCATCAAGGAAAAAGACCTGATGTTTCGCCATGAGACTTACGTCCACAACTATCCATTCGACTGGCGGAAAGGCACTCCGCTGATGTCCTATCCGGTTGAATCCTGGTTTATTAAAACCACGGAAGTCAAAGACCGCATGGTGGAGCTGAACAAAAGCATCAACTGGAAACCGGAGAGCACGGGAACCGGACGCTTCGGTACCTGGCTGGAAAATAACGTGGACTGGGCAGTGTCCCGGCAGCGCTACTGGGGAACGCCTATTCCGATCTGGATCAATGATGAAAATCCGGAGGAAATCGTTTGTATCGGTTCGATGGAAGAACTGATTCAGACAGCCGGACTTGATGCCGATGCGGAACTGGACCTGCACCGACCCTACATCGATAATATTACCTGGGAATCGCCCAATGGCGGTACCATGAGACGTATTCCCGATCTGTTGGATGTGTGGTTTGATTCCGGTTCCATGCCCTTTGCCCAATGGCATTATCCCTTTGAACATCAGGATGTATTCAAGGAGTCGTTTCCCGCTGATTTCATCGCTGAAGGCGTTGACCAGACCCGTGGCTGGTTCTACACTCTGCATGCATTGGGAACCATGCTCTTTGATGATGTGGCCTACAAAAATGTAGTGTCCAATGGCCTGGTGCTCGACAGCAAAGGCGAGAAAATGAGTAAATCGAAAGGAAATTCAGTTGATCCTTTCGAAGTGATACAGCAGTATGGTGCAGATACCGTTCGCTGGTATATGATGAGCAACTCGGCTCCCTGGGAAAACCTGAAATTTGCCGATGAAGGCCTGAAGGAGGTGCAACGTAAGTTTTTCAATACGCTGGTGAATACCTATTCTTTCTTTGCTCTATACGCCAACATCGATGGCTTCACCTTTACCGGTACGCCAATCCCGATAGCGGATCGGCCGGAAATGGATCGCTGGATCATTTCCCGGCTCAATACCCTGGTCAAAACAGTGGATGAGCTGCTGGAAGAATACGAGCCTACCAAAGCCGCTCGGGAAATAGAAGCTTTTGTGGATGAACTCAGTAACTGGTATGTGCGCCGTAATCGCCGTCGTTTCTGGAAGGAAGGAAACACGCTGGATAAAACTTCGGCCTATCAGACGCTCTATCAGTGCCTGCATGATCTTGCCAAACTGATTTCACCATTTGCTCCTTTCTTCGGTGAATGGCTGTATCAGCGCCTGAACAGGGTGAGTGGCAAGGATGAAGAGTCAGTGCATATATCCTTCTATCCCACAGTGGAAGAAACCGCTATTAACCTGCAGCTGGAACATAAAATGGAACTGGCCCGCCTGATATCATCCATGGTGTTGAGGGTGCGTAATCAGATCGAAGTGAATGTTCGTCAGCCGCTGGCCAAGATCATCCTGCCGATTAAGGATGAGAGTGAACGGCAGCTTATTGAAAGCATCCGGGATGTAATCCTGGATGAGGTGAATGTGAAGGATATTCAGTTTGTAGACGACGACTCCGGTATTGTAGAGAAATCAGCGAAGCCCAACTTCAAAGTACTGGGTAAAAAACTGGGTCCGAAGATGAAAGCCGTTAGTGCCGCTGTGCAGAAGCTTGATTCGGATGCCATTACCCGTTTCGAAAAAGAGGGTTACATCGACCTTGAACTGGAAGGCGGAGAGCAGCAGCGACTTGAAGAAGGTGAGCTGGAAGTAATTCGTCATGGCCTTCAGGGCTGGGAAGTGGAATCTGAAAACGGCCTGAGTGTGGCCGTGGATACGGAGATGAATCCGGAGCTAGTTCAGGAAGGCCTGGCGCGTGAATTCATCAATCGAATTCAGAACATGCGTAAAGAAGCTGACTTCGATGTAGTCGACCGGATTTATATCGGAGTTGAAGGATCTGATCAGATTAAACAAGCTGTTAATTCCATGAGTGATTATATTATCAGAGAAACCCTGGCCGAAGAAATAAGCTTAGAAGGGCTTGAAGTATCGGATTATGTGAAAACATGGGAAATTGGTGAAGGGAACTGCACCATTTCGATCAGAAGAAACGTGAATGTTTAAATTAGAAATCTATGGCTGAAGCAAATAAAGACAAAGACGGACGCGTATCTCCATACACTGATAAGGAACTCGAATATTTTCGTGACATTATTCTGAAGAAAAGAGATGAAGCGGAACAGGAACTTGAAATCCTGCAGAGTACGCTGCGCGAGAGCATGGAAAATTCATCCGATGAGTCGGCCTATTCATTCCATATGGCCGATGCAGGAACCGACGCACAGGAGCGCGAGAAAACCTACATGCTGTTCAACCGCACCAGAAAATTCATCAAGTATCTGGACGATGCACTCACTCGCATCGACAATAAAACTTATGGTGTGTGCAAGGTAACCGGCAAGAAAATTTCCAAAGGCCGCCTCGAAGCGGTTCCGCATACCCAGCTCAGTATCGAAGCCAAACTGAAGCGCCGCTAATCTAAAGCTGAACCTTAGCGCATCTTGAATATCCGGAAAGTACAGGCCCTTTTTATCCCGGCAGTCCTCGTTGTGATCATCGACCAGATCACGAAGTGGAAAATCAGAACCGATTACAGCCTTCACGATCTCACACTCATCGAAGGCTGGCTGGAGTTTAATTATGTGCAGAACCCGGGCATGGCCATGGGCATTGATTTTCTTTCCACACCGGTGATCAGTGGTGTAGCCATAGCCGCTACCATCGGAATCTTCATTTACATTCTCTTTAATCTGGACAAAGCCAACATTGGCTACCTGATTTGTATGGGACTCATCCTGGGCGGATCACTGGGAAATATCTCAGACCGATTATTTATGGGCATCGTCCAGGGATACGGAACGGTGCTGGAGGGACATGTGGTGGATTTCATCCATTTCACTTTGCGGATCAATGACTGGCCGGTTTTCCCCTATATCTTCAATGTTGCCGACATCGCTATCAGTTGTTCCATTATTATTCTGCTCCTGTTCAACAAAAAGTTGATTCCGGACGATAAACAGGAAAAAAACAAAGAAGAGAGTACGGCTGCAGCTTCCTCAGACGAAAGTCCGGAGAGTCCTGTTAATCCTTTTTAGGGGAGGAACCTGAAATCATGTCTTCGGCTTTCAACAGGTCGATTTCATCTTTGAAGGGAACCTGATCCACAATTTCCAGGCCGAAACTTTTGATACCGACCCGTTTCACAGGATTGTTGGTGAGCAGTTTCAGTTTGTGGATGCCCAAAGAGCGCAGAATCTGTGCTCCCACACCATAATCACGGGAGTCGCTTTTATAGCTGAGGGAGTCATTGCTTTCTTCCCCGTCATGAATCTTGCGCAGTTTGCCAATCTGATTGATGAGGTCGTGTCCGCCCGACTGCCGGTTCATATAAACCACAACCCCTTTTCCTTCCCGTTCGACCTGCAGCATAGCCTGATGCAGCTGTTCTCCGGTATCATGGAGGCGGTATCCGAAAATATCGCCGATCATATCGGAGGCATGTACACGGGTCAGAACCGCTTCGCCGGGCTTCCAGCTCCCTTTGACCAGTGCAAGGTGGGTATCATTGGTGAGGATTTCTCTGAATACGTGCATTTTAAAATCACCGTACATAGTGGGCATGTCTACCTGCATCACCTCTTCCACCAGGCTTTCATTCTGAATGCGGTAGGCGATGAGGTCTTTGATGGTGATAAACTTCATCCCGAATTTCCGGGCAATTTCAAAAAGTTGCGGAGTACGAGCCATTTCCCCATCATCCTTCATGATTTCGCAGATGATACCCACCGGTTTGAGTCCGGCGAGTCGAGCAAGGTCGATGGCCGCTTCGGTATGTCCGGCACGGCGAAGCACGCCGCCGTTTACGGCAAGCAGCGGAAAAATATGTCCAGGGCGGCGGAAGTCTGCTGCTGATGATGACTCACTGGCCATCTCCCGAATGGTATTGGCACGGTCGGAAGCGGATATCCCGGTTGTGGTTAGTGCTTTATGGTCGATGGACGTGGTGAAAGCGGCTTCATCGGGATCGGCGCCTTCGGTTACCATATAGTCCAGATCCAGCTGATGGGCTTTTTCCCGGTTGATTGGTACGCAGACCAGTCCGCGTCCGTGGGTCACCATCACATTGATAGCTTCAGGCGTAACCGTCTCGGCCGCCATCACAAAATCACCTTCGTTTTCGCGGTCTTCGTCGTCTATAACGATAACCATCCTGCCATTTCGAATGTCTTCAATGGCACTTTCGATGGAGTCAAAGGTGATTTTATCGGGCATGAATTACTTCTTTTCTTCTTTTTTGGCTTTGTTGGGATTCACATCGGTCACCGCTGATTTCAGGAAGCGTATTTTAACGTTTGTGTCCACTTCTACAAGCAGGGAATCGTCTGCGATTTCTTTAACGGTACCGAGAATACCTGCCGATGTAACCACTTTATCGCCCTTTTTCATTTCGGATACTTTTTTCTGTACCTCTTTCTGTTTTTTGGACTGAGGGCGGATAATAAAGAAATAAAAAGTGAGGAAAATCAGGCCCAGAAAAATCAGGTTAATAATACCGGAATCATCACCGGGCTGACCCATGAAGAATAAAAAATTGGCAATCATGAAATTATATTCAGTTTTAGGATAAGCCTGAAAGATAGCTTTTTTTGGGGAGAACTATGGACCTAACCTTCCCAGTAAAACTTCTTTTTACCCTTGGCATAATCCACCAGCAGGGGAGCAGGAGTGAAGCGGGGCCCCAGGTCTCTGGTGAATTCTTCCAGATGATGGCGGACCCATTCAGCACCGATCTGATCGATATACCGAAAAGGGCCTCCGGTAAAGGGCGGAAAGCCCAGCCCAAGCAAGGCACCCAGATCTCCGTCCACCGGCGTTTTGATAATTCCTTCCTGCAGGCAATAAACAGCCTCATTCACCATCATCAGAGCCATTCGCAGCTGTGCGGATTCCCGGCGCGGGTTTTGGCGGTCATCTCCCTTGAAATAGGAATAGGCTTCCAGGTTCACTTCTTTCTTTTTGGTGTCGTAGCGGTAAAGTCCTTTTTCATTTTTACGCCCGAGAAAACCCGCTTCCATCAGCTCATGAGCTTTGGTTGAAGAACGGGAACCCGGATTACGGGTTTCAAACAGGGGTTTCATGGTATCACCCACATGCGCACCTACATCAATACCCACTTCATCCAGCAAAGCCATAGGTCCTACCGGAAAACCGAAGTCTTTCATAATGTCGTCCAGGTATTTGATGGAGGCGCCATCCTCCAGCAACAGCAGCGCCTCATTCATGTAGGGAGCAAGGATGCGCGTAGTATAAAAACCGGGGCCGTCGTTCACCACAATCACTGTTTTGCCTTGTTTTACTCCAACATCATAGGCGGTTGCGGTAACCCAGTCGGCTGTTTTGTCCGTTGTGATGATTTCCAGCAGGGGCATTTTCTGAACCGGCGAGAAATAATGCATGCCCAGCACCTGCTCGGGACGCCGGGCATCCGCAGCAATTTCAGAAATGGGCAAGGAGGATGTGTTGGTGGCAAAAATACAGTGATCCGGTGTGCTGGATTCAGTTTCGGCGAGAATTTTCTTTTTCAGTTCCAGATCCTCAAAAACGGCTTCTATCACCAGATCCACTTTAATGAAAGCTTTGTAATCGCCGGTGGGACTCACCTTAGAGCTGATCTGGTCCCTTTCGAAAGAGGATATAATCCGTTTCTTTCTCTTCTTTTCAAGATCATCCCAGATGCCTTTGGCGCCTTTGGCCGCACTCTGAATATCCCGGTCCTTCAGATACACATGGTAATCTTTGCTGATGCTCACATCCGCAATACCGGATCCCATCAGGCCTGCTCCCAGCACTCCGATGTTTTTCACCTGCCTCACCTGATCCTGCAATGGGTTTTTCTTGGCATCCGTCATAGCAAAGAAAAGATTGACCAGCGCGCGTGACTCCTTACTCACTCCGCACTCCCCGAAGAGTTTGGATTCATGCATCAGCCCTTCAATGTGGCCATGTTTGTATCCGTACTGCACAGCATCAATGATTTTGGCAAGAGCGGGATAGTTACCTCTGGTCTGCCGCAGGGTTTTCTTACGCGCTTGTGAGAAGAGTATAGTCCGGCCGACAGCATTGCCTTCCAGCAGCTTCTCTGTAAAGCTGAGTTTCAATTTTCGCTTTGGTTTCCCTTCCTCATGGATACGGTTAACGCTTTTGATAGCGGCTGTCATCAGGGCATGCTCATGTACGAGTTCGTCTACCAGTCCCATGCGTTTGGACTGCCGGGCATAGATATTTTTGCCGGTCAACATGCAAGTCAGAGCTTTTTGAATGCCGATCAATCTGGGCAGGCGCTGGGTGCCACCGGTACCGGGAATCACGCCCAGCTTCACTTCCGGAAGAGCAAAAACTGTTTTTTTGTGGGATGTGGCCACGCGATAATGACAGGCCATGGAAAGTTCCAGTCCGCCACCCATACAGCTTCCGTGAATAGCTGCAACAATCGGCTTACGGCAGCTCTCAATGCGGTTAAACACGGAATGACCGGTACGACTCAGCTCCTCCAGATCCTCAGCGGACTCCCGCTCTTTGAACATGTCGATGTCGGCCCCGGCAATAAAGTTATCCTCTTTACCGCTTGTAATGATAGCGCCGATCAGATTCTGGTCTTCATTCAGTTTGTCAAAAAACTCATAGAACTCCTCAATCATGGATTCATTGAGTGTGTTCACCTTGTCGGTTGGGTGATTCAGCCTGAGTATGGCGATGGAATCCTGTATGTGTACCTGAAGCATGCTCATAGTCAATCCCGGTAACGTTCTAATATGATGGCATGGCCCTGTCCGCCGGCGGCACAGGCTGCGACCAGGGCAAAAGTTCCGTCTTCCTCATGCAGCCGGTTTGCTGCTGTAGTCACAATGCGTACACCCGTTGCACCGAAAGGATGTCCCAGCGAAAGGGATCCACCTCGGGTATTCAGTTTATCTATCGGAATTTCACCGAAGGCTGTGGCCCGATCCAGTTTTTTCCGGGCAAAGTCAGCAGAATTGAGCGCAGCCAGAACGGAAAGCACTTGTCCCGCAAAAGCCTCATGCAGTTCAAATACATCGATGTCGTCCAGTATCAGTTCAGCTGTGTGCATCACTCTGGGAATGGCATAGGCGGGGCCCAGCAGGAGTTCATCACCCGGATCCTGCGCCACATAGGTATACTGATTGAGGTAAGCCAATGGCTTCAGACCCAGTTCTCTGGCTTTGCCTTCACTCATGATAAGGCAGGCTGAGGCTCCGTCTGTCAGGAAGGAGGAATTTCCCGCAGTTACGGTACCGTGCGGCTTGATGAAGGCCGGCCTGAGTTTACTTAGCTTGTCCATAGAGGTATCGGCCCGGAAGCCGTTATCCTTCTCAATCACATCGAAACCCGGAGGCGTTACAGCAGGGATAATTTCTTTTTCCAGCAGGCCCTGTTCGGTGGCTTCATGGGCCAGATGATGAGAGCGCATCGCGAAGCTATCCTGATCTTTCCGGCTGATACCGAATTTTGCCGCCATACGGTCGCAGCTTTTTCCCATGGTCTCCCCGGTTGAAAATTCCGCAATGGCGGGTAATTCCGGGAGCAGATCTTTGAATTTGAGGCCTTTTAAAAACTGGAGATAGTCCGTGGATTTTCGGTATTTCCGGGCCTCCAGCACTTTCTGACGGAATTTTTTTTGGAAGCGGACAGGGATATCGGACATGGTTTCCGTACCGCCGGCAATGATAATATCTGCCTGGCCGGCCCGGATGGCATTCATGGCCGAAGTAATTGCCATATTGGATGAGATGCAGGCCATGCTGAGGGTGAAGGCCGGTACGTGATCCGGGATGCCTGCTCCCAGTGCCGACTCTCGAGCCACATTGGATGTCTTTACTTCCTGAATCACGGTTCCCATAATAACCTGTTCGATGGAGGTTGGATCCAGTTTATTTCGATCCAGGATCCCACGGATAGCCATGCGCCCAAGGTCGTAGGCCATCAGGTGATAATACCCGGTGGTGGATTTTTGAAAAGGTATGCGTGCCCCGTCGACCAGTACCGGTCGTCTGTGCATTTGAAGGCTCATGCTCAACTCCGTTTACAGCTGAAAGATGCCTGATCAGTACAGGATAATCAAGCAAATATTAACACCGTTAACCAACGTTTGTTTTCCTAATATATGGAGTAAAAAAGACAT
>CAYPTY010000011.1:0-104858 GCA_964413935.1 uncultured Balneolaceae bacterium
CTTTGCGATTCGTGAAGGCGGCCGTACCGTAGGTGCCGGTGTGGTAACTAAAATTTTAGACTAAAGAAGGCTCTGATACGTGGCAACTCAACAAAAAATCAGAATCAAGCTGAAATCATACGATCACAACCTGATCGACAAATCAGCTGAGAAGATTATTCAGACTGTGAAGTCAACCGGTGCAGTTGTATCCGGCCCGATTCCTCTGCCAACGCGTAAGAGTATCATCACAGTTAACCGATCTGTTCATGTAAATAAAAAGTCACGCGAACAGTTCGAATACAGAGCACATAAAAGATTAATCGACATTCTGTCAACCGGTTCCCAAACCGTTGACGCCCTGATGAAGCTGGAGCTTCCTTCAGGTGTTGATGTGGAAATCAAAGTATAATTCTGGAGAAACAGAACCATGAGTGGTTTAATTGGAAAAAAGATCGGTATGACATCCGTGTTCGATAATCTCGGACGCCACATTCCTGTGACGGTTATCGAGGTAGAGCCAATGGTGATTACTCAGATCAAGACAGAAGCAAACGATGGCTACAATGCTGTTCAGCTTGCTTCATTCGAAAAGAAAGAAAAGCGTACCAGCAAAGCCCTTCAGGGACACTTCGAAAAAGCATCGACATCCCCAAAAAAGGTGGTAAGAGAGTTCAGAAACTTTGTAGCTGATGGCCTCAATCCTGGGGATGAGCTGAAGGTTGATGATGTATTCACCATTGGTGATATCGTGGATGTGGTTGGAGTATCAAAAGGTCGTGGTTTTACCGGGGTAATTAAACGCCATAACTTCAGAGGTGTTGGTGATGCTACTCACGGTCAGCATAACAGAATGCGCGCTCCCGGTGCCATCGGTAATGCTTCTGATCCATCAAGAGTTTTCAAAGGTATGAGAATGGGTGGCCAGCACGGTAATGCTCGCAAGAAAATGAAAAACCTTAGCGTGGCTAATGTACTTCCGGAATCCAATATCCTATTAATTACCGGATCCGTTCCTGGCCCCAAAGGCAGCTACGTAGAAATTTATAATAAATCGTCACTGAACTAAGACCATGAAGGTAGATATTTACAAGACCGACGGAAGCAAAGCTTCCAAGAAGGCTGAACTAAGTGACAGTATCTTTGGTATCGAGCCCAATGAAACGGTTCTTTATGAGGATGTCAGAAGACACCTGGCAAACAAGCGTCAGGGTACAGCCAAAACCAAGGATCGATCTGAAGTAGTTGGTAGCCGTAAAAAACTATATCGACAGAAAGGTACCGGTAATGCTCGTCGAGGTTCAGCACAGGCTGGTATTCTTAAAGGCGGAGGCACATTCTTTGGCCCTAAGCCAAGAACCTATTCGGTCAAAATGACCAAAAAGATGAGACAGCTGGCTCGTAAATCAGCACTCAGCCTGAAAGCATCTGATGAGAGCATCCGCGTGATTGAGGATTTTACTTTTGAAGAGCCAAAAACCTCAAAAATTACAGACATCCTGTCTGCACTTGAAATAAACGGAAAGAAGGTTCTGCTGCTTACAGCTGCAACCGATGCCAACGTGTATAAGTCAGGAAGAAATATTCCTAAAGTACAAGTTGCGGAAGCCAACAAGCCCACAACCTATGACATTATGTATGCCGATGTACTGTTAATTCAGGAATCAGCTGTGGAAGTACTTGAAAACAGCATTCAGGCTAAAAATGAAGAGGTGGTAGCATGACAAATGTACTGATCAGACCCATCATCACTGAAAAGCTGACCAAACTGCAGGATGAGTTTGGCAAATACACCTTCGAAGTTGCTATGAAGGCAACCAAGCCGGAGATCAAATCAGCCATCGAAGAAACCTATAAGGGTGTGAAGGTATCCTCAGTGAATACCATGATAATGCCAAGCAAGCCGAAAGGCCGTTATACCCGTAGTGGATTCCAGGCCGGCCGCACCCGCAACTGGAAGAAAGCAATTATAACCCTTAAAGAAGGCGAAATCGATTTATTCGCTGAAGTTTAAGACGAGACAGCAGCATGCCGACTAAGAAATTAAAAGCAAACACCCCCGGTACCAGACACAGAATAGCTCCTGTGTTTGATGACGTGACCACTAATGTGCCGGAGAAATCCCTTCTTGAAGGTATCTCAAAGACCGGTGGACGTAACAATCGTGGCCGTAAGACTTCCCGCCATCGCGGAGGTGGACACAAGCGTCGTTACCGTATCATTGATTTCAAACGTAATAAGTTTGATGTGCCTGCAAAAGTGCAGACCATCGAATACGATCCGAATCGATCAGCACGTATTGCACTGGTTGCCTATGCCGACGGTGAAAAGCGATACATCATCGCACCGGATAAACTGAAAGTGGGTGATACCATCCTCTCCGGTGAATCTGTGAACCCGGATCTGGGTAATGCTATGCCAATGCAAAGTATTCCAGTGGGTACATTCATCCATAATATTGAGCTGAATCCTGGACAGGGTGCAATCCTGTGCCGTTCAGCTGGAACCAATGCACAGCTGGTTGCCCGTCAGGATCGTTTTGTATCGGTTAAACTCCCCTCAGGTGAGGTGAGAATGATTCTGGGTACCTGTATGGCTACCATCGGAACCACGAGTAATCCTGATCACATGAATGTGACCAAAGGTAAAGCCGGCCGAAGCCGCTGGCTTGGACGCCGACCGCAGACACGTGGTGTGGCGATGAACCCGGTAGATCACCCCATGGGTGGTGGTGAAGGTAAAGCTTCAGGAGGTCATCCGAGATCTCCATGGGGACTTGCAGCCAAGGGTAAAAAGACCCGTGACAGAAATAAATTGTCTTCGAAGTTTATCGTTCGAAGAAGAAATGCCAAAAAAGCTTAATTCAGCTTAATTCATAAGTAATTATGCCAAGATCACTAAAAAAAGGCCCTTTCGTACACCACAAGCTGCAGAAAAAAGTTGACGCAGCGCAGGCAAGCGGCAGCAAAAAAGTAATCAAAACCTGGTCACGATCATCCATGATCACTCCAGACTTTGTTGGACTGACTTTTGCTGTGCACAACGGGAAACAATTCATTCCTGTATTTGTGACCGAAAATATGGTAGGCCACAAATTGGGTGAATTTTCACCGTCCCGAACCTTCCGCGGACACCCAATGAAGAAAGCTAAGTAAAGAAGAGGCCTGAGAAATGGAAGCAACAATGTTTGAAGCACGAGCCGTACAACGCCACCTGAGAAAAGCACCACGCAAGGTGAGACTCATTGCGGATGCAGTAAGAGGCGAGAATGTCAGAAAAGCCCTGAAGCGTCTTGAGTTCACTAAAAAGGGGTCTGCTGATGATGTGGCCAAAGTGATTAAGTCAGCTGCTGCTAATCTGAGAGATAAATTTCAGGAAGAGCGCTTTGACGACGAGGAACTCATCATCAAATCTATTTATGTAGATGAAGGGGTAACACTCAAAAGAATACAACCTGCACCGATGGGACGCGCCCACCGGATCAACAAGCGCACCTGTCACATTACTGTGATTGTGGCCAAGCAGGAAGAAGAATTAGTAAACGAATAAACGGTAGATACCTTGGGACAGAAAACAAATCCAGTAGGTTTTAGATTAGGCATCATCAGAGGTTGGGAATCCAACTGGTATTCTGAAGACCGCCAGCCAGAAATGTTGATCGAAGACATCAAGCTGAGAGAATATCTTCAGACTCGTCTTCGTAATGGCGGCCTGTCTAATGTAATTGTAGAACGTACACCAAAAAGAATTCTGCTTACGCTCAGAACCAGCCGACCCGGTGTGATCATCGGTAAAGGCGGTGAGCAAATTGAACTGCTTCGTGAGGAATTGAAAAAAATCACCAAAAAAGAAGTTCAGATCAATGTAAGCGAAATCAAGCGACCCGAGCTGGATGCCAGTCTGGTTGCCCAGAATATTGCACAGCAGCTGGAAGGGCGTGTTTCTTTCCGTCGTGCTATGAAAACAGCTATTTCATCCGCTATGCGTATGGGAGCTGAGGGTATCAAGGTTCGTTGTTCCGGCCGACTGGGCGGAGCTGAGATGGCCCGTACCGAGCAGTATAAAGAAGGAAGAATTCCACTGCATACCATTCGTGCCAACATCGATTACAATACCGCTACTGCAAATACGATTTACGGTTCCATTGGCGTAATGGTCTGGATTTTCAAAGGCGAGGTAATCGGTGATGTTGACCTCAGCCCGAATGCCAGCAGCCGACAGGAGCAGGAAAATTCACGTGACCGAAGAGGTGGCGGAAACCAGAAGCGCAGACCACGTCGCTCCAGAAACCGCAACAGATCAGGTAACTAAAACGGATAATCGGATTTAGATCATGCTAGAACCAAAACGTGTAAAAAGACGCCGGCAGCATCGCGATAAACTGAGAGGTAACGCGAACAGAGGCCATCAGCTGAACTTTGGTGACTTCGGGCTGAAAGCACTGGAAGCTAAGTTCATTACTTCCAGACAAATCGAAGCCTGTCGTATCGCTATTTCCCGTTCACTGCAGAGAGACGGACAGACATTTATCCGGATTTTCCCGGATCGTCCGATTACAGCCAAGCCTGCTGAAACCCGAATGGGTAAAGGTAAGGGTGCACTTGATCACTGGGTAGCTGCCATTAAACCGGGCCGCATGATGTTTGAGATCAAAGGTGTATCTGAAGAGCGTGCAAAAGAAGCTCTTCGTCGTGCAGCTCATAAACTTCCAATTAAAACTAAGTTCGTAGTCCGCAGAGACTATGAAGGTGTATAGGAGTTTAATCGATGAAAGCTCATGATCTAAAAGAATTGACTGTAGCTGAACTGGAAGCAAGACTGAAAGATGAACTGGATACCATCCAGGATCTGAAGTTCAATAAAGCGATCACCGGACAGCTTGAAAATCCAGCCCGAATTCGGGTGGTGCGACGTGAAATTGCACGTCTTAAAACGATAATTAATGAAAAGAACCGTGCTGAAGCAGCACAAGCGTAATTTTTGAATATGGCACAAGTAGAAAGAGCCCGCAGAAGAGAACGTACCGGACGAGTGGTCAGCAACAAAATGGATAAAAGCATTACTGTTGCCGTTGATAGACAGGTAAAACACCCGATTTACGGAAAGTTCATTACCAAGACCACCAAGTATATGGCGCATGACGAGAACAATGATGCCAACATCGGCGATGTTGTTCATATCATGTCTACGCGTCCGCTCTCCAAGCGTAAAACCTGGCGTCTTGTCGAAATTCTTGAACGAGCTAAATAAGCAAAAGCGAAGGATTTAAGATGGTTCAAACACAATCAATACTTCAAGTTGCTGACAACAGCGGAGCAAAAAAAATCATGTGCATCAAGGTGCTGGGTGATTCCAAAAGAAGATATGCCCGCGTTGGTGATCTGATTGCCGCTTCCGTAAAAACCGCCATCCCCGGAGGAAACGTTAAGAAAGGGGATGTGGTGAAAGCTGTGATTGTCCGCACTAAAAAAGAATACCGCAGAAGAGATGGATCATACATCCGTTTTGATGAAAATGCGGCTGTAATTATCAATAAGGAACAGGAACCCGTAGGATCCCGGATCTTCGGTCCGGTTGCACGGGAGCTTCGTGAGCGCAACTTCATGAAGATCGTTTCCCTGGCACCAGAGGTACTCTAAGAGGTAATATCATGCCAAGAAAGTTTAATAAGCAGAAGAAATTACATGTTAAGAAAGGTGATGAGGTTAAAATCATTGCCGGTAACGATAAAGGTGCACAAGGCCGTGTTCTCATGGTCTTCCCTGAGAAGGAACGCGTACTGGTTGAAGGCGTAAATATGCGAACTCACCACGAAAAGCCATCCCAGGAAAACCCTCAAGGTGGCCGACTCAAAAAAGAGGCACCGGTTCATGTGTCCAATGTGATGGTGATGGATCCTACTTCTGGTGAAGCATCTCGCATCGGCAGAAAGAGAATTGAAGAAAGCGGCCGCGGCCGATGGGCCCGCTATGCAAAGAAAAGCGGCGAATTATTAGATAAATAATTCTGGATCAGAAAATGGCAGAAACAAGACTTTATAAACTTTACAAAGAAGAAATCATCGGCAAACTCAGAGAAGAGTTTGAGTATGATAATCTGATGGCGGTACCCAAACTGCAGAAAATCGTGATCAATGTTGGTGTAGGAGATGCCATCAACGACAAGAAAGTTCTGGATACCGTTATTGAAAATGTGGCCCTGATTACCGGTCAGCAACCGGTAGCAACCAAAGCCAAAAAATCCATCTCCAACTTCAAATTGAGAGAAGGCATGCCTATTGGTTGTAAGGTTACCCTTCGCTCCCGGATCATGTTTGAATTCCTGGATCGACTGATTAACCTTGCCCTGCCAAGAGAGCGTGACTTCCGGGGTGTTCCGGATAAAAGTTTCGACGGCAGAGGGAATTATACACTCGGCCTCAAAGAACATACCATCTTCCCGGAAATTGATACCGATAAGGTGAGCAAAATGCACGGCATGGACATCACTTTTGTGACTTCAGCCGAGACAGATGCGGAGGCTTATGCCCTCCTGAAGCATTTCGGAATGCCATTCATAAAAAGAAATTAATCGACCCCAAAAAGTACTATGGCAAAGAAAGCTTGGATAGCACGCAATAAGAAGAAACAAGAAACGGTAGAGCGCTATGCTGAAAAACGCAGAGCCCTGAAAGAAGCCGGTGATTACGAAGCCCTTCAGAAGCTGCCCCGAAACGCCAGCCCAACCCGCGTTCGCAACCGGTGTAACATCACCGGCAGAAGCCGTGGTTATGTGGGTAAATATGGCGTATCCAGAATCAAGTTCAGAGAGCTTGCACTGGAAGGCAAAATCCCAGGCATTCGAAAAGCCAGTTGGTAATTTAAACAGTAGCAGAAATGACCGATCCAGTATCAGATTTTTTAACCCGAATCCGTAACGCCCAGCAGGCCGGGCATCGTCGTGTTGACGTACCCGCCTCAAAGCTGAAAAGAGCACTTGCCAAAATCCTGGTAGACAAAGGGTATATCTCAAAGTTTATCGACATTGAAGATGGCAAGCAGGGCGTTCTGCGCATGTTCCTGAAATACGATTCTTATGGCCGTCCGGTAATCCGGAAACTGGCCCGTGAATCCAAACCCGGACTGCGTGTATACAAAGGCGCGGATGATATTCCCCGCTCATTGAACGGACTAGGAATTGTGATCCTGTCTACCTCCAAAGGAGTAATGACAGATAAAGAAGCCCGCAAGCTGAATGTTGGCGGGGAAATCTTGTGTAGTGTTTATTAATAACGGATTAGACGATGTCAAGAATTGGAAAACTTCCGGTAAAATTAGCCAGTGGCGTTGAGTTCAGCATTGACGGTGATAATGTAATTACCGTCAAAGGCAGCAAAGGAACTCACTCACTGAGACTGCATCCGGGAATCAAAGTAGATAAAGAAGAAGACCAGATTCTGGTAGACCGCAAAGCCGATGACAAAGAGCATCGTGCCCTGCACGGACTCTATCGGTCACTGATCAACAACATGGTAGTTGGTGTATCCGAAGGATTTACCAAATCACTGGAGATCATTGGCGTTGGTTACCGAGCTTCAATGAATGGTGATGTACTGGAACTGAACCTGGGTTTTTCACATCCTATCTTCTTTGTTCCGCCAAAAGGTGTAGAAATCGAAGTGGATACCAAATCCCGAAAGAATCCGGTAATTCACATCAGAGGTGTGAATAAAGAGCTGGTTGGGCAGGTAGCTGCTAAAATCCGTGAGTTCAGAAAGCCGGAGCCCTACAAAGGAAAAGGCGTTCGCTATCTGGATGAGCAGATCAGACGTAAAGCAGGTAAATCAGGTGCTAAATAAGTAGATAGCTGAAATCATGGAAAAGAATATCGTAAAGACCGAAAGACGTAATAAAGTAAGACGACGCATCCGCAGCAGCATCAGCGGTACTGCCGAGCGTCCCAGACTTTGCGTCTACAAAAGTAACAAAAAGATCTACGCACAGGTTATTGATGATCAATCCGGTGTAACACTGGCATCCGCTTCTGCAGAAACAGGAATCGAGGGTGCGAAACAAGCCGGAACTGAAGTGGCAAAAGCTGCCACTGAAAAAGGAATCAAAAATGTGGTATTCGACCGATCAGGTTACAAATACCACGGCCGGATCAAAGCCCTTGCAGACGGTGCACGTGAAGGCGGACTAGAGTTTTAATAGAAGAGTAAAAACATGCCTAAAGTAAGAAGAAAACAATCTGTACCCGCATCTGGACTAAACCTTGAGGAAAAACTGGTTCACGTAAACCGGGTTGCCAAGGTAGTGAAAGGTGGACGCCGATTCAGCTTTAACGCCATTGTGGTAGTTGGGGATGGTGCCGGTGTTTGCGGCCATGGCCTCGGTAAAGCCAATGAGGTATCGGATGCGATTCAGAAAGGATTTGAAAACGCCAAAAAGAACCTGATTAAGGTTCCGCTGACCAAAGCCGGCAGTATTCACCACCCGGTAGTCGGAAAAGCAGGTGCCGGTAAGGTTCTGCTTCGTCCTGCTTCTGAGGGTACTGGTGTAATTGCTGGTGGTGCAGTTAAAAACCTGCTTGATGTGGCCGGGGTTCACAATATCCTGTCCAAATCACAGGGATCTTCCAATCCGCATAACATGGTAAAAGCGGCATTTGAAGCGCTAAAAAACCTGACCGATCCTGTTGAGGTGGCGCAGCGTCGTGGTGTCAGCGTAAACAAAGTATTTGAAGGATAATACCTAAGTGGGTAAACAAATGGATCTAAGTAACTTAAAAGCTCCGGCTCCAAATAAGAAAAACAGAAAGCGTGTTGGACGTGGCCAAGGCTCCGGTATTGGTGAACAATCCGGGCGCGGCCATAATGGTGCGCGTTCACGCTCCGGCTTTAAGCGTCGTGCATGGTTTGAAGGTGGTCAGATGCCACTACAAAGACGTGTACCTAAATTCGGATTCACGAATCCATTCAGGGTTGAGTACCGGCCGGTAAATGTGCAGATGATCGAAGAATTTGTGGAAGCCGGAAAACTGGGTGAAAGCATCAGTATTGCTGATATGATTCAGGCAGGACTGGCTCACAAGAATGATCGAATCAAACTCCTTGGCAGAGGTGACCTCAACGCTAAGGTGACCATTGAAGCACATGCTGCCAGTAAGTCTGCCCAGGAAAAGATTGAAAAAGCAGGCGGAACATTAACCATCATTGAGAATTAATTCCCCGGAAAGCCTACATGAGTCTCGTCGAAAACTTCCGAAATATTTTTAAAATCGAAGACCTCAGAAACCGCATTCTGTACACGGTTGGTATCCTGATGGTATACAGAGTGGGTAGCTACATCACCATGCCCGGCGTAGATGCCAGCGAGCTGGTAAATGCTGCTTCTGGTGCTGCAGGTGGTCTTCTTGGAATCTTTGACCTTTTCGTAGGCGGTGCCTTCTCCCGTGCTGGTGTTTTTGCACTGGGAATCATGCCTTACATTACCGCATCCATTATTATACAGTTGATGGGTGCCGTAGTCCCTTACTTTCAGAAGCTGCAGCGTGAAGGGGAAGAAGGGCGAAGAAAAATCACCCGGATTACCCGTTACGGAACAGTTCTGATAACTGCGGTACAGTCTATTGGTTTTTCCATCAATCTGATGGCCACTGCTCCGAATGCTATTGTCGTTAGTGAAACGCTGTTTGTGTTTACTTCGATGGTGGTTCTGACGGCTGGTACCGTCTTTGTAATGTGGCTGGGTGAGCGAATCACTGACCGTGGTATTGGTAACGGTATTTCCCTGATTATCATGATCGGGATTATTGCCGCCTTGCCAACCAACCTGGTGAATGAGGTTCAGACCAAGACCAATGCCATCATTGTGATTATTGAACTGGCTGCCCTTGCGGTGGTTATCGCTTCAGTTGTTGCACTGACACAGGGTACCAGAAAAATTGCGGTACAATATGCCAAGCGTGTTGTAGGCCGAAAAGTTTATGGAGGTACCACACAGTACCTCCCCATTCGTGTAAATGCGGCGGGCGTGATGCCGATCATCTTCGCCCAGTCCATAATGTTCATTCCGGGCATCATTGGTTCATTTGCACCGGATAACGAAACCATGCAGATGCTGACTTCATGGGCCAGCGACTATACCGGACTGGCTTATTCCATTGTCTTTTTCTTCATCTGTGTGTTTTTCACCTTTTTCTATACAGCCATTGCCATCAATCCGAAGGAAATGGCTGACACTATGAAAAGACAAGGCGGTTTTATTCCCGGTATTCGCCCGGGCAAGGCAACCGTTGAGTTCATTGACAACATTCTGACAAAAATCACACTGCCAGGATCCCTTTTCCTTTCCTTTGTTGCGATTCTTCCGGCTATTGCTGCGAATTTCGGGGTTACCCCGGGTTTCTCTCAATTCTATGGCGGAACCAGCCTCCTCATCATTGTGGGTGTGGCTCTGGATACTCTGCAACAGATTGAAAGCCATCTGATGATGCGTCATTACGATGGTTTCATGAAAACAGGTAAGATCAAGGGTCGCAAGCGAGCTTCATGATCTATCTGAAGAGTGAAAATGAGATCGAGAAAATGCGTGAGAGCGCATTGACGGTATCGCGTACACTCGCAGAAGTATCGAAGTTCATTGAACCTGGAGTGGAAACCGGGAAGCTGGATCGCATTGCTGAAGAATTTATTGCAAAGCAAAATGCAAGACCGGCTTTCAAGGGCTATGGCCCTCCGAACAATCCCTTTCCGGGAACACTTTGTATTTCAGTAAATGATGAGGTTGTACACGGTATCCCGGGCAAGCGAAGACTTGAGGATGGAGATGTGGTTTCCATTGACTGCGGAGTTGAGAAAGATGGTTACTTCGGTGACCATGCTTTTACTTTTATCTGCGGAGAAGCGGATGAAGAGGTGGTAACATTACTGAAAACCACGCTTGAGTCGCTCTACAAAGGAATTGAGCAGGCTGTTCATGGCAACAAGATCGGTGATATTGCCAATGCAGTTCAGACCCACTGTGAAGCAGGGGGTTATGGTGTGGTTAGAGATTTGGTTGGCCATGGTATCGGCCGATCGCTTCATGAAGATCCTTCTGTACCGAATTTCGGCAGAAAAGGTAAAGGTGAGCGATTGAGAAGCGGAATGACCCTGGCCATTGAACCCATGATCAACATGGGATTATGGAACGTTAAAACATTGAATGATGGCTGGACAATTGTCACAGCCGATGGCAGTATTTCAGCTCATTTCGAACACGATATAGTTGTGCGAGAAGGAGAGGCTGAAATTCTCAGCACATTTGATTATATTGCTGATCTGCCCAAAAATAAAAATGCACTGATTTATAATGGCTAAACAAGAGCCGATTAAGCAGGACGGAGAAATTGTTGAAGCGTTACCAAACGCACAGTTTAAAGTGCGTCTGGATAACGGACATGAAATTCTGGCTCACGTTTCAGGTAAAATGAGAATGTATTACATCAAAATTTTACCCGGTGACCGAGTAGCCGTTGAGATGTCTCCTTATGATTTATCCAAAGGAAGAATAACCTACAGATATAAGTAACACCAAGCACTGACAAACAATGAAAACCCGATCATCCGTTAAGAAGCGCAGCTCAGACGATAAGATTATCCGACGAAAAGGTCGTCTTTACGTAATTAATAAAAAGAACCCTCGCCACAAGCAGCGACAGGGCTAATCGTTATTAGAGTAATTATATGGCACGTATAGCTGGTATAGATTTACCGAAAAATAAACGAGGCGAAGTAGGCCTCACCTATGTCTATGGAATAGGACGCGCAACCGCCCGTCAAATTCTGGACCGTCTTGAAATTGATTATGACACCAAGGTACAGGACTGGACCGATGAACAGGTGTCTGAAATGCGCCGTATTCTGGACAACGAAATTAAAGTAGAGGGTGCGCTCCGCAGCGAAGTAAATGGCAACATCCGAAGATTGCTGGAAATCGGTTCATACCGGGGTACCCGTCATCGTAAAGGATTGCCTGTGCGTGGTCAGCGTACGCAAACCAATGCCCGAACCAGAAAGGGTAAGAAAAGAACAGTTGCCGGAAAGAAAAAGGCACCCAAATAAGTAATCACTAGGAACGGTTTAAATGGCAAAGAAACAAGTTAAACGCAGTGAGGCAACTGCAAAGAGAAGAAAGAAGAAACAGGTTTCCGATCCGAATGGTATGGTCTTTATCAAGGCTACATTCAACAACGTGATTGTTACAATCACCGATGCAAGCGGAAACACCCTGTCCTGGTCATCAGCCGGAAAAGAAGGTTTTAAAGGCTCCAGAAAGAACACACCATATGCCGCTCAGTTGAGTGCCGAAACTGCTGCAACGGCTGCCTATGAAATGGGCCTTCGCAAAGTAGTTGCCTATGTTAAAGGCCCTGGCTCCGGTCGTGAAGCTGCTGTGAGAGCACTGGCATCTTGCGGACTTGAAGTAACTCTGATCAAAGATCAGACACCTATTCCGCATAACGGATGCCGCCCACCCAAACGTAGAAGAGTTTAATCGACAGTAAATTAGATAATGGCTAGATACAGAGGTCCAAAACAAAAGAAAGCAAGACGATTCCGTGAGCCGATTTTCGGTTCAAGCAAAGCGCTTGAGCGCAAGCCTTACGGACCGGGTCAGCACGGCAGATCCAGATTTACACGAAAATCGGAATACGCCACCCAGCTTGAGGAAAAGCAAAAGGCAAAATACACCTATGGATTGCTGGAGAAACAATTCCGTAATCTGTATGAGAAAGCGACTGCCAGAGAAGGAGTTACCGGTGAGAACCTGCTCCAGTTCCTCGAAGCAAGACTGGACAATACCGTATTCCGCATGGGTTTTGCACGAAGCCGCAGACAGGCTCGTCAGCTTGTAACCCACAAGCACATTGTAGTAAACGGAAACGTTGTGAATATCCCATCATTCCAGCTTAAGCCGGGTGATGTGGTGTCATTAAGACCAAAATCAAGAGACCTCCAGGTTGTTACGGAGTCGGCTGAGGGTGCATCCCCGCGTAAATACAAGTGGCTGGAAGTTGATCTTGCTGCCCGATCCGGAAAATTGCTGCACTATCCTCCAATGGAAGAAGTTCCGGAGAATATCAACGTGCAGCTTGTCATCGAGCTCTACTCGAAATAAACATAAATCTTTTATTCCCCTAATTACCTATGAGTAATTATAGTATTCAAATGCCCGATACCCTGGATGTAGCCGAATCAACGGATACATTCGGTACTTTCATTCTGCAACCTCTCGAGAGAGGATTTGGTGTTACCATTGGTAACTCATTTCGTAGAGTACTGCTCTCTTCTCTGCCCGGAATCGCCATCACTGCTGTTAAAATCAATGGTGTGGATCATGAGTATTCCAGCATTCAGGGCGTTAAGGAAGATGTATATGAAATCATCCTGAACCTGAAACAAGTTCGATTCAAACAGGTTGACCAGAGCAGTGGAGTGATCCTGGTACAGAAAAAAGGAAGCGGTACACTTACCGCCAAAGACATCAATGATGCAACGGCTGAATATGAAGTTCTGAATCCTGACCATGTAATCGCTACACTTAGCGATGATGCAGAAGTGGAAATGGAACTGCGTGTAGGCCGTGGCCGAGGTTATGTTCCTGCTGAAGAAATGGCTATCGACCCTGAAGAGGATGTTAGTCTCATGGCCATTGATGCGATTTTCACCCCCATCACTTCGGTGAAATTCAATGTAGAAAACGTTCGTGTCGGGCAGCGTACCGATTATGAGAAACTGGTTATGGACGTTACGACCGATGGTTCTGTAAATGCAAAAGAAGCACTGACCATCGCCGGTAAAATCCTGAAAGAGCATATTGAGAAGTTCATCACCGAGAAGATTGAAGAACCATTTACTCAGGAAGAAGAGGAAGTGGATGCAGAGAAACAGCGTGTTGCCAATCTCCTGAAAACAAGTATCGAAGATCTCAACCTGAGTGTGAGAGCATATAACTGCCTGAAATCTGCGAATATCAACAGCATTGGCGAACTGGTATCCCGGGATGAGCAGGATCTCCTCAAATTCAGAAACTTCGGTAAAAAGTCACTGACTGAATTGCTTGAAGTGATCGAGGAGAAAAACCTCCATTTCGGAATGGATGTGTCAAAATATCTGGACAAGTAAACAATATTAGAAGGAAAGGATCATGCGCCACCGAGTTAAAGGCCGAAAACTTAGCAGAACAGCCGCCCACAGAAAGGCAACATTCCGTGCACTTGCTGTTGCACTCATTAAATCAGTAACCGCTGAAAATCATAAAAACCACATCGTAACTACGGTTGCCAAAGCCAAAGAAATGCGTGGGTTCATTGAACCGCTCATCACAAAGGCTAAAGTGGATTCACATCATAACCGTAAGCAGGTTTTTGCTGCCCTGCAGGACAAAACAGCTGTTCAGATCCTCTTTGATGAGATTGCTCCCAAAGCCAAGGATCGCCCGGGTGGTTACGTAAGAGTAATCAAAGCTGGCTTCCGTCAGGGCGACAGTGCAGAAACAGCGGTAGTTGAATTGGTCGATTACAATGATGTTAAGCCGGAAGGCACTGAAACCAAGAAAAAACGTACACGTCGTTCACGCTCCTCTTCAAAGAAAGCTGAGGCTCCAAAGGCAGCAGCTGAAGTAAAAGAGGAAACAGCACAAACAGAAGATACTGCAGTGGATAATGCTGCAGCTGCGGAAGTTGAGGAAAGCGTGGAAGCAACTGCAGATGCCACTGAAACCACTGAAGCTGAAATTACCGAAGAAGCAGCTGAGGCATCGGCTTCAGAAGAAACTTCGGAAGAGAGTTCAGAGGAAACCACAGCTGAAGCGGATACTGAAACTAAAGCTGAAGCAAACGCAGAGGATGCATCCACTGAAGAATCTGAGGAAGATTCAGACGAGGAAAAAGCCTGATCTGACTGACTTTACCCTTCTCAAAGCACCGTTAACACAGCGGTGCTTTTTTTTTGGCCTTGTTAAACTAAATTAAAGGCAATGCTAAAAACAGGCTTATGCCGTTAATTAAGTCTGTAATTGCGTATTTTACGTAACTTAGATACATACCCACAGCTAAAAAACTTATTGTGAATTTTTCAGAATTTATATCTACCTACAAACAAAAGCTTTACGAGGTTTTTAATCAGAATGCGGAAGAAGCCGTAACGTATAATCGAGGTATTCCTGAAGATGCTTTTCATGAAATCATGGAAGTAGTGCCGCTCAGCTCATTTATTCCTTCTGAATATGGAGGCCGCGGAGCTTTAACCCATGAAGCCCTTTCCATGCTCGAAGCGTCATCCTATGAATCTCTGCCTCTTTCTCTGATGATGGGTATTAATGGTGCCCTGTTTCTTCAGCCATTGGCTAATTACGGTACCGACCAGGCCAAATCTGAAATTTTTAAACGTTTCCTGAACGAACATTCCATGGGCGGACTGATGATCACTGAACCTGACTATGGTTCTGATGCTCTTAAAATGCAGACTGCTTTCTATCAGAATGGTGATCCCTCTGTTTATCATGTTAATGGCACCAAGCACTGGGGTGGATTAACCGGCTGGGCTGATTACTGGCTTATTACAGCCCGCGGACAGGATGAGTCCGGAAACCTGGGTCGCGATATCGGATTCTTCGTACATGACAGCCGTAATGGGGGAATTGAAGTAGCAGAATATTACCCGAATCTGGGACTCCACATGCTGCCTTACGGTCGCAATGAAATTGATATTAATGTGAATTCCACGCATAAGCTGCAGCCTCGTAGCAATGGTATTACGATGATGCTTGATATCCTTCACCGAAGCCGCATTCAATTCCCGGGTATGGGTATGGGCTTCCTGAAACGAATTATGGACGATGCTTTTGATCACTGTAAAACCCGTTCAGTAGGTGGAAAAAGCCTCTTCAATTACGATCAGGTACAGAAACGTATTTCTGAACTTCAGTCCTACTTTACCGTCTGTTCCGCCATGTGCAGTTATACTTCGCGCAATGTTCCGCTGAGTCAGGATACATCCCGCATGGATGTTCAGGCTAATGCGATTAAAACGGTTCTGACAGATTATATGCAGGCAGCAGCTCAGTCTCTGTTGCAGTTAACCGGAGCCAAGGGATATCGGCTGGACAATAACGCGGGGAGAGCTGTAATTGACAGCCGTCCTTTCCAGATTTTTGAAGGGTCCAATGATATTCTGTATCAGCAGATTTCTGAGTCCTGCCTCAAAATGATGCGCAAGATGAAAACCGGCAATCTCTACAGTTTCCTCAGTCAGTATGATCTTACATCCAAAGCTTCCGGTTACTTCAAGGATGTAATGAATTTCGAGGTGGATACTAAAATGTCGCAGCGAAAACTGGTTGAGCTTGGAAAAGCTCTGGGCCGACTCATCTCAATGGAGTTCACCATTGACATGGCTGATCATGGTTTTAATCACGATCTCGTTGAGAACGCCGTCAAAAACCTGCAAACAGAGATCCGCAGCATCATGTGCAGCTTTAAAACGCAGAATGTAGCCACTATTGTCGAAGACTATGAAAGCGATAGTGCATGGTTGCGATCACTCAGCGTAAATGCCGGCTGATAAACTCGTCGTACTTTCAGGTTCCGGCATAAGTCAGGAGAGCGGGCTGAAAACCTTCCGGGATGAGGGAGGTTTATGGGAAGGCTACAATGTATATGAAGTAGCCACATTTGAGGCCTGGCAGAGAGATCCCGAAATGGTGCTGGATTTCTACAATATGCGAAGACGGCAGGCTGAAAGCGTACAACCCAATGCAGCTCACCATGCCTTGGTTAAACTTGAAGAGAAATTCGACGTGACGGTGGTCACTCAGAATATTGATGACCTGCATGAAAGGGCCGGTTCAACAAAAGTTCTGCATCTGCATGGTGAAATTACCAAAGCCCGGAGTATTGGTGACGATAATCTGATTGTTGACATCGGATATGATGATATCAAACTGGGTGATACTGCCTCAGACAGTCAGCAACTAAGGCCACATATTGTCTGGTTTGGGGAAATGGTACCCATGATTGATGTTGCTGCCTCTCTGGTGAGGCAAGCCGATTATTTAATTGTGATCGGTACTTCCCTTCAGGTTTACCCGGCTGCAGGACTTGCAGATCTGGCACAGCCTCATTGCGAGCGATTTATAGTTGATCCGAAAATTCCGGATGGCAGGGAATATGGCTGGACGACCATCCCCAAAAAGGCCGTAGAAGGCTCCAAAGATTTATTAAAACATTTACTCGATGAATAAAGACATCAGCAAAGAAGAAAAAGAAATCATCAAGCAGTATCTGCTTCAGTTTTACAATCTGGAAAAACGATATCCGCTTTTACCCGGAATGCAGAATACCGGGGCTGTAGCCAAGCTTTTCGGCCTGGAGGAAGAAGAACTCAAAGCCGCAAGAACCACGTTTGACGAACAGGCCAAACAGGCAGCCATCGAAATTCTGAAAGACGATGAGATCAACGATTTATTGAGTGATCTTCCTTTCGATGGGGAAGAAACCATTGTTGCTCTTGGAGACTCCCTGACGGACGACCTTCAGGGCTGGTTCAGTATTTTAACTCATGTACTTGAGATCGCCACAGAAAACCCGGACTTCAATTTCATTAATGCTGGTATTTCATTTGATACCACAACCGCTGCCCTGCAGCGCCTCGATCGGGATGTACTCGTTCACAAACCGGATTGGGTTTTTGTCGCCTTGGGTACTTTTGATGCTCAGCGATTAAATCTGGCCACGAACCGCACACTACTCCCCCTTTCAGAAACCTGGGAGAATCTCAACACCATCCAGGATGCACTGATGGAGGAAGTTGAAAATGAGCTGGTCTGGATTAGTCCACCACCGGTGATACCTGAATTACTTGCGGACAATCCCTTATATGATTTCAGCATTCAGGAAGCTGATCTTTCACAGGTTCGTGAGCTGGTAAGCGGTAAGAAGGGCTTTATCGTAGATCCCAGGGGAGTACGAATGGGTAAGCCGCAGCCGGATGCCTGGAACTATCTCTCCGACGGACTGCATCCATCCCTCTCAGGACATTCGGAAACCGTCAAACACCTGCTGAAAGTATTGGTGAAAAAATCCTGAATACGTCAGGTTAGAAGCGGATTTTAAGGTTCAGGGCATTCACACCGAACTGAGGGGTGGAAAGGATATCATTTCCACGGATTCGGATATCATTGTAAACGGCAGGTGAAAGCAGGCCCATCTGTACATTATTGTTTGCATTAGCCATCGTGATAAGCCCTTGTACATCCTTACTGCGATCAAGCATTGCAACCGGTGCGGGTCCGCGGCTACTGAGTACAAAAGCGTCGAAAATCCCGAAGCCAAATCCGGCATAAGCCCCAATTCCTACCCCGACCTGCAGGCCATCCAATATAGGTTCATTCGCCACCAGCATAGCCGCAGTGGCAATGATACCGCCCGCAGCCGCTCCGTAACCCGTATCCAGTAACACGATTATAGCCGTGTTGTGGCCGTTATTAAACGACCCCTGTACCAGTAATTTCTGCCCTTTGGCTTTACTTACATCGAAAACGCCCACACCTACACCGTAGAGAATACCAAAACCAACTCCGACTCGTACCGGAGCCAGATTCGCATCATCGGTGATGGCCATGGTTGCCCCACCAAGAGCTGCACCCTGGAGAATGCCATTCAGTACATTGCCACCGAGAATTTCAATGGTATAACTTTGGGCATGTGTTTGTTGGGAAAAGACAGGTAGAATGAAAAGCAGTAGAACTAATGATTTTATGTATTTCACCGTCAGCAAACTTTATTGATTGATTCCTAATGTAATAATAAATCGAAGCCTATCCCATTAACTGCAGATTAAGAGGGATCCTGTAGGGAGACCGGGAGTACCTTTCCGTTAAAAAAGCGATGTCCGTTCAGGGCAAAATCACAGATGAAACCCGCCATATCTTCCGGGCTTAAAGGAGCCTTAAAACCGGGAAAGGCTGTTTCAAGCATTTCGGTTTGAACTGCACCTAAACACAGGCAGTTTACGGAGATTTCATCCTCCAGAAATTCAACAGACAGGCATTCGCTGAGTATGCTCAGGGCTCCTTTGGCAGCTGAATAAGCGGCTAAGCCGGGAAATTTTGAGCTGCCCATAAATCCACCCATACTGCTGATATTAACAATATGACCATTTTTCAGATTAGGGTGCAGCAGCCGGATCAGTCGGGCGGCCGAAATCAGATTAACATCCAGCATCTTATTCCAGTCCTCATCATTTGTATCAAGAAAGGCTTTATTGCTGAGTGCCCCCGCATTGTTTAAAAGAATGTGAACTGACTCGTCCTGAATAGAAGTTTCCAGAGCTGATTTCAGGCTTTGTTCGTCCGTCAGATCCACCGCCATGGGTACTATATTTTCCGGAAATTGACTCTTCAACTCAGCCAGTTTTTCAGATGACCGGGCGATGGCAAAGACCCTGTGGCCAGCTTTGGCGAAACATTTGGCTGTTTCAAAGCCAATGCCTTTACTGGCTCCGGTGATCACAATATTCTGCATTTTATATCCTTTTAAATTGGTCTTCAAGGTATTAAAATTATCATCCTTTGACCGAATGTTTCTTGGTGAAAGCGCTTTTTTAAGTGTATTTTTGGACAGCTTAAAAACACAGATTGGCATGGAAAAAACAAAGAAAGCACTGGTCCCCGAAAATATCCAGAATCTCAAGGCCTACGTTGCCGGAAAGACCATTGCGGAAGTTGTAAAAGAGTATCAGCCAATGAAGGTTGCAAAGCTTGCATCCAATGAAAACCGATTGGGATACAGTCCTAAGGTTCTGGAAGCTATTCATGAAGCGGTACAGCAAATTCAGGATTACCCTGACCCGGCATCTTTGCAACTTCGGGCGGTTATTGCTGAGCGCAATAATGTAAAACCGGAGAATGTACTGGTGGCCGCCGGTTCCGAGAGTATTATCTCCATCCTCTGCCGTACCTTCTTTTTAAATAAGGAGAATGCAATAACGGCAGATGCCACCTTTGTAGGCTTTTTTGTGCAGGCCGGTGTACGAGGCATCCATCTGAAAAAAATTCCGGTAACCGAAAATTACCGCTATGATGTAAAAGCCATTGCAGGTGCCATTGATGAGCGCACTAAAATGATTTACATCGCCAATCCGAATAATCCGACAGGTACTTACATCACCAAGGAGGAGTATGAATGGCTGATGGAGCGGGTACCGGAGGATGTACTGGTGATTGCGGATGAAGCCTATTTTGAATTTGCCCATCACATCGAAGATTATCCCAAAGCCCTGGATTACGGTCATGATAATGTGATCGTATTACGCACATTCTCAAAAGCATATGGCCTGGCCGGATTCAGAGTAGGCTATGCCATTGCCCATGAAGATCTCATCATTCAGATGATGAAAACCAAACTCACCTTTGAACCCACTACTTTAGGTCAGGCTGCTGCTTATGCGGCTTATCATGACGATGGCTTCCTCAATGACAGTGTGGTACTGGTAGAGCATTCAAAAAAACGACTGTATAAATTTTTCGATGAACAGGGGGTGCATTATGTTCGATCAGTTTCCAATTCTGTTATGATGATTCTGGAAACCGAAGATGCGGCTATACACTTCACGAATGAAATGCTGAAGCTGGGTGTAATACTTCGCCGCCTGCCCGCCTTCGGATTACCCAATTGTGTGCGGATTACACTGGGTACTCAGGAAGAAATGGAACATTTCGAAAACTGCTTCAAAAAAGTATATCAAAATAACTAAGCATGGCTCAGGCAAAAACCGGCAAAGCAAAAAGCAAGAAAACAGGCAAGAAAGCAATTAACTGGAGGGAGGTGGCACAAACCATGATGTACTCCCGTGCCATGGATGAAAAGGAGGAAACGGAACTGGTTCCTCAGAAAAAGGTACTCTATCAGTTTTCAGCCCGCGGTCATGAACTGGGGCAGATACTGCTTGGTAAGCTGCTTACTCATAAGATGGATGCCGCGAGTGCTTACTATCGCTCCAGGCCGCTTTTGCTTACCCTTGGACTGGACCTTGAGGACGCGATGGCAGCACCGATGGGGAAATCAGGGAGTTACAGTGATGGTCGCGACATTGGGGTCGTGTGCAATAAGCCGGATGCTGACGGACCGAAGGTACTGCCTATGGCCGGTGATGTGGGTTCTCAATACACACCAGGAATCGGCTGGGCACAGGGCATTGAGTACCGCCGGAATGTGCTGAATGACAAAAATTACGAAGGAGTAATTTCGGTGATTCTGGGCGGCGACGGTTCCGTTGCTACCAATGGTTTCTGGTCTGCCTTAACCATCGCCACCACACAAAACCTCCCGGTTCTCTTCTATATTGAAGACAATGGCTATGGCATCTCCGTAACCAGTGAATTCCAGACTCCGGGTGGCAACATTGTGAAAAACCTGGAATCATTCGGCAACCTGACTCTTTTTGACGGCGACGGTACCCATCCGGAAGAGGCCTCAACCTTACTTGAGAAATCAGTTCAGCATGTAAGAGACCGAAAAGGGCCTGCCTTGATCCGGCTTACCGTGCCCAGACTGAACGGACATTCCTATCAGGATAATCAGGCGTATAAACCGGATGAACTCATCGAAGAGGAAAGACAGAAAGATCCCCTTCACAAACTGAAGGAGTTCCTGGTTCCGGACGAGCTGACCGAAAGGATCTGGTCCAACATGGAGAAAAAAGCCACCGAAACCATTGCCGAGGTCGCCGAAAAAGCCTTGTCCCGGCCTGAGCCGGATACAAATCATACCACCCGTTATACTTTTGCGGAAGAAGGCGAAACTCAGCTCATCGGTGGATTAGCAGCCGAAGGTCACCAGTTTCCTGACAGCTCTGAAGAAGCAAGTCCTGAAAAACAGCGCATCAACATTGTAGAAGCGGTTCGGCGCACCTTGCGTTATGAACTGCAAACGAATGATAAACTGCTGGTTTTCGGTGAGGATGTAGGTGCTAAGGGAGGAGTGCATGCCGCTACAATGGATCTGCAGTCTGAATTCGGAGAGGAAAGAGTTTTTGATACCAGTTTATCAGAAGAAGGAATTATTGGCCGGTCTGTGGGCCTGGCTTATGCCGGACTGATGCCGGTTGCCGAAATTCAGTTTCGTAAGTATGCTGATCCGGCCACAGAGCAACTCAACAATTGCGGGACCACCCGATGGAGAACCGCAAACCGTTTTGCAGCTCCCATCGTGGTTCGCATGCCCGGTGGATTTGCAAAAGTCGGAGATCCATGGCATTCCATGTGTAACGAAGTTCAATTTATACATGCCATTGGCTGGCAGGTTGCTTTCCCATCTAATGCAGAAGATGCTGTGGGATTGCTGCGCTCAGCGATGAGATCCAATAATCCTACGATGTTTTTCGAACATCGAAATTTACTGGATGCAAAATATGCCCGCAGACCTTATCCGGGTGATGATTTTGTGGTACCCTTCGGTAAAGCACGTATGCTTCAGGAAGGTGAGGAGATCACTATTGTGACCTGGGGTGCCATGTGTGAACGCGTGGAAAGTGCGGTTGAACAAACCGGTGTTTCAGCCGATATAATTGACCTTAGAACTTTGGTACCCTGGGATAAAGATGCTGTGCTCAAATCCGTTGGCAAAACCAATCACTGCCTGATTGTACATGAGGACACGCAAACAGCCGGTTTCGGAGCAGAAATTGCAGCTGTTATCACAAAAGAAGCCTTTTCTGATCTGGATGCACCGGTTGAGCGTATTACCATGCCGGATATACCTGTTCCATATAATATCCCTTTAATGGAATCGGTACTGCCCAATGTGAACACCATATCTGGCGCCATAGAGCGTATTCTCTCGTTCTAATTAAAACAGTTACTTACCGCTTAAATCAATAAAATATTCTAACGCCATAAAGTGGTGAATTGGGGGATTTATGGATACTTTACATTTAAATCATTAATGGCGGCTTTGTGAAACTTGGTGTTAAACTTATATCGAGCTACCTCTTTGTAGTGGGGTTGGTTGCTGTGGTTGGTATTATTTCGGGATCCTATAACCGGAATGTAACCGAAACCCTGAAAGCTGAGAATCAGGTGGCCACCCAAACCGTTGAATATGCATTCAATGTTGAACGGAATCTGTACGTGACCCTGAGGCTGCTGCAGGAACTCAATGATAGTTATCTCAGCGAGAATCCCGATGTTCTGTCTCTTGAACGCAGGGGGGAAGGATTTATACGTTCGGATATCAAGGAGCAGTTCGATGAAATGTATCTGAATTTTATCAATCTGCGAAACATCAAGGTAAATGCTGAACGGGTAGACAGTGCCGATATTGATTTTTTCAGTGATCTCAAGGACAAACTGATCACATACGAAGGCTATGCAAATATCATTCAGGAAGATCTGGCTGAAGGAAATCTGAAGTCGGCTGAACAGGTATTCAACATAACGCTGGTTCCCTACTTCGATAATAACATTCTTCCATCGCTGAAAACACTAAGGGAAATTTCCCGACAGGAGCAGTCGCTGATGGTTGAGCAGCTTGATGAAAGTCGATATAAGATGGAACAGGTCACCATCTGGGCCACACTTGTTGCTTTTCTGATTGCCTTATCCATTGTTATTGTGATTAACGCATCCATTGTGAAGCCCATGAGCAAGATTACAGAAGCCTCACAGAAAATTGGGGAGGGCGATCTGGACACGTACATCGATCTTGACCGAAAAGATGAAGTTGGGCAGCTTGCCAGCTCTTTCAACAACATGATTGAAAATCTGAAGAAAAAAACCATCTCCAGGGATTTTCTTGACAATGTGATTGAGAGCATGAAGGAAGCCCTCTTTATCGTGAATGAAAAAGACGAAATCGAGAGAATAAACCAGGCTGCCTGTACCTTACTTGACTATGAACATGATGAATTGCTTGGCAAGCACATGGAGGAAATACTGCTGGCTGAACCCGGTTCCAGAAAAGGCATTGAAACCAAACTCCGGAAAAGCAGTGGTCAGCAGGTGGATGTGACCGTTACCAGCTCTGTGCTTTCCAATCCTTATGGCAGTTCAATACTTCGGCTTTTTGTGGTATCCGATATTTCAGAGCGGGTTGCATCGGAAGAACAAATCAAGAAGTCGCTGGAAGAAAAGAAAGTGCTGCTGGCTGAAATCCACCATCGTGTCAAAAATAACCTGGCCGTTATATCCGGATTGCTGCAGATGCAAAGCTGGAACATACAGAGTGATGAAGCCAAAAGAGTGCTGGCCGACAGTCAGCTAAGGGTGGAATCAATCGCCCTGGTTCATGAGATGCTCTATGAAAGTGATTCACTTGCCTATATTCGCTATGACAAATACATCAACGACCTGATGCAGGCTATTTCCAGCATGTACATGGATTCAGGTATGGATGTTGATTTAGTTTCCAATGTTGATGGGGTAGACCTTACCATCAATCAGGCCATACCGGTTTCTCTTCTTCTTAATGAGATAATTGTGAATGCCTACAAACATGCCTTTCCGGATGACAGAAAAGGGAAGATCGAAGTTAAAATGTGGGAAGAATTAAGCCGTGTTTACATCGAAGTGTCTGACAACGGCGTTGGCGTGAATGTGGAAAAGATGCAGGAGAAGTCTTCACTGGGTCTTACCCTGATCCGTACCCTAATTAAGCAAGTAGACGGAGAATTCAAGTTTGAAAATATACCCGGAGGGGGCACGAAAGTGAGTGTTTCCTTTGAAATGGATTTTTAGACCGACCGGTCAGATTTCACCATGCAGGTATTTTAACCTCAATGGTTCATCAAATTTTTCGATGGCGTAGCGAAGCATGGTTCGGGGCATTTTCCGGTAATGCTGACTCAGGAAATCCACCTCGGTCTGCAGGTCGATGTTGCCCACCTCACGTATCATCCAGCCTACCGCTTTGTGGATGAGATCATGTTCATCCTGCAGCAGGATTTCAGCAATATTCAGTGCATCCTCAAACTGATGCAGTCGGGCAATGAAATGATGGCAGCTGATCATGGCCACCCTCTTTTCCCAGAGGTTGCTGCTTCGGGCTAAGTCGTAGAGCACATCCCGGTCACGTTTTTCCAGATACTTCCCGACAATATAGCGGGCACTGCTGTCTACCAGATCCCAGTTATTCACCCGGTCCAGATTGCTCATGTAAAGATTATACACCGCTTTTAACTCCTCTTTATCGGCTTTTTCGATGCGGTAAACCAGAAGGTAAAGAGCGGTAAGGCGCACTTCGTGGTATTCATTCTGTAGCAGCATTTTAACTTCGTTGAGGGGCATGCTGCGATTGGCCCTGGCAATTTTCCGTTGAGGAGGCACGCGGATACCCAGAAATTTATCTCCTTCACCATAGCCTCCTTCAAACGCTTTGAAAAAACCATACGCATGTTCCGCAATTTCAGGATTACCCAGTTCGGTTAATTCATCTATGACTTTGCGGTGATTCAAGAATAAAAATTTTGGATAATGAACATTGAAATCACAAAACCAAGCATGGCATACAGCAGCCAGCCAAAAAGTACAGCAATCAGATTCTTAATGGTGTTAAGAATAGGTTTTTTCTCGTGAAATTGGACCAGTACAAACACCGGGAATAATAACACGAAACCATAGTTAATCAGGAAAAAGGCTGGATTCACAAATGAGAGCAGAATTACAAAAATGGAAACGAATAGGTACTGTCCGGTGGTGAAAAAAGCCAGCACAAGGTATTCCGGTAGGGTATAAATCGACCTTACATTGAAAAGTTTTGAACAGATTGCCAGAGTAAATACAAAGACGAAAAGAAAGCTGTTGATGTGATCCCGGAAAAAGCCAGAGGATCGTGTACTGATCGAATTCGGGTTGGGTTGTTCTTTAACGTCCAGTATTTCACCAAAGGTGACAATGGGATCAAAGCCTGTGATTCCATCCACAATCAGATAAAGACCCAGCATCAGCAGAAAATACCTGACCGGATTCATGTAGTATTTTCGTTTACCGAAAATGTAATTCCGAATCATGGCACCCGGTCTGTAAAACATGTCGCGAATGGTCCGGAAGAGTGGGGCATCTAAGTCAAAGTGGGCGGAAAATACTTCAGCCAGTGATTCCCGCAGGATAATGCGCCCGCTATTATCTTTTTGTCCGCAGTTTGGACAGTAATTACCATCGAATTTGTAATCGCAGTTTTTGCAGCTTGCCATATCCCCCAAATAGAAAAGTCTCCTCAATAAAAGAGGACTTCTCATGCTTGTCAAACGATAAAATCAGCTGCTCTTTTCTTTGAACTTACGAATGAAATCTTTGGTGAAATCGGATAGCACCAGACGCCCGCTGATTTCAGCCCTGCTTTCCAGCAACTGATCCCAGTTATCGGTGCCTTCCCAGAGAACTTTTTTGAGTTCGGTCATGGCTTCCGGGCTGTATTTTGAAAGTCTGCTAGCCAGTGAGGCTACAGCTTCATCCAGTTCTTCTGTGTTCTCAAAAACCTGGTTGAATAGCCCGTGACGCATAGCGAAGTCTGAATCATACCAGCTTGCGGCATCCACCGCCATTGCCGAAAAGGCGGAAGTGCCTACCTTTCGCTCCACGGCGGGACCAACTACAAAAGGCCCGATTCCCAGTGCCAGCTCTGATAGTTTCACCGCTGCATCCTTATGGGCAAAGGTGTAATCGCCGGCTGAAGCGATGCCGATTCCGCCCCCAACCGCTTTGCCATGCACCCGCACGATGATCAGTTTGGGGCAGCTTCGCATCGCATTCAGAACGAGGGCAAAACCCATGAAAAAATTCTTGCCGGGTTCGTAGTCTTCAATGGCGATAAGTTCATCAAATGAGGCTCCGGCACAGAAAGCTCCGGTCCCGGAGCTTTTGATCACAATTGCATTGATGTCGCTGTGTCGGCCTGCATCGGTAATGGTTTGGGCCAGCTCACGTAGTAGCGCACCGGGCAGTGAATTTCCTTTGGGATGGAAGAATTCAATGGTTCCGATTTGATTATCGATATTCAGGATTACCGATCCGTTACCTGCCATAGAATCAGACCTCGTCAATTTCAAGTTTGTGTTTACGTTTTACCAGCGTCAGAATGGTGTATTCAGCGACCAGAACCTCATCCTGGTTTTTGACTTCCACATCCCAGTAAACCACTCCAAATGGAAATTTATCCATCTCACGCTGTTGTCGTACTGTTTTTCGTTTCACGATGAGTTTTGCCTGAATGGTATCGCCGGGTGCAACTGGGGCCAGGAAACTTAGGTTTTCCAGCCCGTAGTTCAGCATCACCGGGCCTTCATCCGGATGTACAAACAATCCTGCAGTGGCAGAGAGCACGAAGTAGCCATGAGCCACGATTTTTCCGAAGAGGGAGCGGGAAGCAGCATCCGCATCGGTATGCGCATAAAAATGATCGCCGGAAAGATCGGCAAAGTCTTGTACATCCTGTTCGGTGACAGTTCGTTTCTCTGTGGTCAGCGCTTCGCCCACCTTGAGTTCTTCGAAATATTTCTGGAAGGGATGTTTGTCCGCTTCTGTGGTTTCCGCACCTTTAATATGCTGCTGAACGATGTGCATCAGGGTAGTGGGTGATCCCTGCAGGGCAATCCGCTGCATGTTGTGCAGTACTGCCCGGGCCCCACCCAGTTCTTCACCGCCACCGGCACGGCCAGGTCCGCCGTGGGTCATATGCGGCATGGGTGATCCGTGACCGGTAGACTCACCCGCTGAGTGCCGATTAATTACCATAAACCGCCCGTGATAAGGAGCAACCCCTATGGTGATTCTGGCTGCAGCTTCATCATCAGCGGTAAAAAGGGAAGCAACCAGCGAGCCATCGGCCCGGTTAGCCAGTTCGATGGCTTCCTCTATAGAGTTATAGGGCATGATGGTGGTCATGGGTCCGAAAGCCTCAATGCGATGCACATCCTCCACCTGCAGCGGCTGATGGCAGATCAGGACCCGGGGCGAGGTAAACGCGTCTCCGGTTGAGTGACTGCCGTTGCCGTAAACGGTTTCGGTTACGGGTTCAAGTTCTTTCAGCTGCTGGGTAAAGCGCTCGGCCTGCAGGCTGGAAGCCAGCGGTCCCATGCGAATGCCTTCCTCATCGGGTTTTCCGATGGTGGTTTTTTCCAGTCTATCTTTCAGGGCAGCAACTACATCATCCGCGCGTTCTGCCGGCACGATTGTTCTTCGGATGGCAGTACATTTCTGCCCGGTTTTGACCGTCATCTCATTGGCCACTTCTTTGATGAAGAGTCCGAATTCCTCCATATCAGGGGTCACATCAGGACCGAGGATGGAAGCATTCAGGGAATCGGCTTCCAGATTAAAGGGCACGGAGTTGGCGATGATATTCGGATGCGCTTTCAGCATTTTACCGGTGTGCGCGGATCCGGTGAAGGCTACTACATCCTGACTGATGAGGTGATCCAGCAGGTCGCCGGGTTTGTCGGCCGCGATAAACTGAACGGATCCTTCAGGCAAAATCCCAGAGTCGATGATATCCCTAAAAACGGCACAAGCCAGATAGGATCCCACCGGCGAGGGTTTCACGATGCAGGGCAGTCCGGCGATAATGGCCGGCGCCATTTTTTCCACCATCCCCCAGATGGGGAAATTAAATGCGTTAATGTGAACGGCAAGTCCGTGTTTGGGAACACAGATATGCTGTCCCACAAAGGTTCCACCGCGTGAGAGTCGCTCGGTGCCGCCTTCCACATGAAAGGGTAGATCTGAAAGTTCTCTTCTGGCTTTGGATGAGAGTACAAACATAGATCCGAAACCGCCTTCAATGTCAATCCAGGAATCGCGGCGGGTTGCACCGGTGTGTGTGGAGAGAGCATAGTAATCTTCTTTGCGCTCCATCAGGTATTTAGCCAGGAACTTGATCTTAAAAGCCCTCTGATGGATACTCATCTCGCGGAGTGCAGGTCCGCCCACATTGCGGGCATAGTTGCATGCCGATTTGTAATCTAGGTCAGCGTCTACTAAAGCGGCGACAACGCTTCCATCAACAGCTGAAATCAGTTCCGATTCCCTGCCTTCCGTATGCCATTTATCATTGATAAAGCTTTCAACTTTCATACTTATTCCTGCTTTCCTTCCCCAAGTCGTTTGGGATGATTATCCATTTCCTGAAGTTCATCGAATGCCTGCTGAAAATTCTGCATCAGCTCCATGTATTCTGCAGACTCTTTGATCCTATTCTCCACTTTCCGGGATTTGAGACTTTCGTTGCTAGCTTTCTTTATGAATTTGTAGAATTCAAATTCCACCAGATGTCCTTCATCATCTTCCAGAAAAATACTTCCGCTTTCATCCACGCTTTTAAAAGTAAACAGGGCTTTTCCGGATGCATCCATGCCTGAGGAATAGCGGTGGTAAACCGACCAGTCAAAATTTCGGTTACCCATAACGGCGGCAATATTCCAGCAGAGAATACGGTCGCCCTCTCTCCAGTGCAGGATGTCCGGGTACCAGGTATGAGGTGCTTTGCCTTTTTTCTTGTTGGTGAAAAGACCCATTATTTCTGCTCTCCCCAGGTTTTGTAAATTACACTCTGATCAGGCCGGTTTTCAGGTTCTTCACGTAATGCTTCGCATTCCTTCAGAGTTTCATGGAGTTGTGCGGGTAATTGCTGATAGAGGGAGGTGCCTTTTGTCTTCCATTCCAGCATTTCATCACTTACATCTTTCACAACTTTAGCCGGATTACCGACCACAACCTTACGCTCCGGAATTTCCATCTTTTCAGGAACAAAACTCAGGGCACCGATGATAGATTCGCTTCCAACTTTCACATGGTCCATCACAACGGCATTCATTCCGATGAGGCAGTTTTTGCCCAGGTGTGCACCATGAATAACGGCGCCATGACCTACATGAGCACCTTCTTCCAGTAATACGGTTACACCCGGAAACATATGAATGGTGCAGTTTTCCTGCACATTGCATCCATATTTAATGATAATTTTTCCCCAATCGCCACGGATAGCCGCGCCCGGCCCGATGTACACATCTTTACCGATGATCACATTTCCGGTGACCGTAGCCTGCGGATGCACGAATGCATGTTCATGCACCACCGGTCTGTATCCGTTGAATTCGTAAATCATACTTTTTCCAGAATCACGCTCATGCCCTGCCCCACGCCCACACAGAGAGTGCAGAGGGCCAGCTTATGGCTTTCTATTTCATGCAGTTCTTGGGCAGCTGTGAGGAGCAGTCGGGCGCCGGTCATTCCAAGTGGATGACCGATAGAAATGGCCCCACCGTTGGGATTCAGGCGCTGGTCATTATCTGCCAGCCCCAGTCCCCGGGTTACGCCCAGGCTTTGAGCCGCAAAAGCTTCATTCAGTTCTATGATATCCATGTCGTCCAGGCTGAGGCCGGTTCGTTTAAGTACTTTGTGCGTGGCCTCAACGGGCCCAAGTCCCATGATCCGTGGTTCAATTCCCGACACTGCGGAAGCCACAATTCGCGCCATGGGTTTCAATCCGTATTCATTTACAGCTTCATCAGAAGCAATCAACAGGGCAGCAGCTCCGTCATTCAGACCCGAGGCATTGCCTGCGGTAACGGTCCCGTCCTTTTTGAAAGCCGGACGAAGTTTAGCCAGAATTTCGGTGGTGGTATCAGGGCGGGGAAATTCATCCTTGTCAAAAATGACCGGATCTCCTTTTCGCTGGGGTATTTCAACCGGCATGATTTCTTTGGAAAGTCTTCCGTTTTCCTGGGCTGCTTTGGTTTTAGCCTGCGACCATGCCGCAAAGACGTCCTGGTCTTCCCGGCTGATCTGGTCTCTTTCGGCTACATTCTCGGCTGTATCACCCATCCCATCCGTTTCGTACATTTCTTTCATTTTGGGATTGATGAATCTCCATCCGAAAGTGGAATCATGCATTTCAGTAGTGCCCGAAAAAGGGGAAGCTCCCTTGCCCAGCACCATCGGCCCGCGGGTCATGTGTTCAATTCCACCGGTCACAAACAGATCTCCTTCTCCGGCTTTGATGGACTGATAAGCCCGAACGGTGGCACTCATTCCGGAGGCGCAGAGCCGGTTCACTGTTTCACCGGGTACGGATACCGGCAGACCGGCCAGTAAGGCGGCCATGCGTGCCACATTGCGATTGTCTTCTCCGGCCTGATTTGCACAGCCGTAAATCACATCCTCGATTTTATCAACCGGTATATCGGGATTGCGCTTGATGAGTTCCCGGATGGGTAAGGCAGCCAGGTCATCCGCCCGAACAGGAGAAAGGGCTCCTTTGAGTCGGCCAATAGGAGTTCTGATTCCGTCAATAATGTATGCTTCAGGCATGGGTAAATGTGTTAGTGTTCTTCACCGCTTCGGAATACTGTTCCCCTGAAATCAGCTACCAGCTTATCATCCTGATTGGTAATGCTGATCTTGTAGACTCCGATACTGCGGCCATTCTGAATTTCTGTTGATTCTGCCGTAAGGCGATCACCGGGAACCACCTTACGCGTGTAATGGATATTGTTTTCCAGTGCCAGAGAAACCTTTCCGCGGCTGTTGGCGGCAAAGGCCAGTGCTGAATCGGCCAGGGCAAAGGCAACCCCGCCATGGCAAACCCCAAAGCCATTTACCATATCATCGCGAACTTCCATAATAAGCTTGCTGTAACCGGCCTCCGATTCAACAATCTGAATGCCCAGCCACTGGGAGAAAGCATCTTTCTCCATCATGGAAGCAACGATGTCCGCGGCTCTATTATTCATAAAATGATTTGTTCTCGCTTACCATTTTTTTGAGCAGAGGATTCGGGCGGTAGCGGTCTTCCCGGTACATCACCTGAAGGGAGGTCATACGGTCCAGCACATTATGCAGGCCAAGTTCATCTCCCCACTTCAGTAAGCCTTTGGGATAGTTCACTCCGTTTTGCATGGCCAGATCCACATCCTCTACCGATCCGATACCCATGAAAACCGCATCGCAGGCTTCATTGATCAGCATGGCCAATATGCGATTCAGTATTTGCTGTCCGAGTTCATGATTTTTGTCCGGTTCCGGGTTATTGGCATGCTCACCATACTCATAAAAACCCTTTCCGCTTTTCCTTCCCAGATAACCGGCTTCAACCATGCGTTTCTGGGTAAAGGATGGTTTAAATCGAGGGTCATAGTAAAATTCTTTGAATACGGTGGAGGTCACTTCGTAATTCACATCATGCCCGATCAGGTCCATTAGTTCGAAAGGTCCCATGCGGAAGCCGCCCAGCTCTTTCATGGCCCAGTCGATGGTGGCGGCATCGGCAATACCTTCTTCAAGTATTCGAAGCGCTTCCCCGTAAAATGGCCGGGCAACCCGGTTTACGATAAAGCCCGGTGTGTCTTTGGTAATTACGGTTATTTTGTCCCATTCGGCAATATCGGCCTTTACCGCTTTTGCGATCTCCAGATCGGTTCCAACCCCGGGAATGATTTCAACCAGTTTCATGAGTGGTGCAGGATTGAAAAAATGGATACCTACAAAACGCACCGGTTTTTTCAGCGCTGAGGAGATGGAAGCGATAGAAAGGGAGGAAGTATTCGATGCAAGTACGCAATCGGGACCAACAATACCTTCGATCCGGCTGAACACATCTTTTTTGATGTCCGGATTTTCAACTATGGCTTCAATCACCAGCTTTGCCTCTTTGAAACCGGTCATGGTATCCGCAAAGGTGATACGCCCGAGGATATCTTCGGATTCTTTCTGGCTGATGCGTTCTTTTTCAACCAGTCGTTTCAGGATTTTCTCCAGAAAGGCCTTTGCGCTATCAAGCTGTTCGGTGTAGGCATCATATAAAATAACCTGATGTCCATGCGTTGCGGCTACCTGTGCAATACCGGTGCCCATGGTTCCTGCACCTACCACACCAATGGTATCGGGTGCACTAATCAGTTTTCCCAAGCAGTTATTCTCCTTTGAATTCAGGGTTTCGTTTTTCGAGGAAGGCCTGTACACCTTCGTTATAATCATGTGTTTTACCGGCTTCTGACTGCAGATCAGCTTCCAGTTCCAGATGTTCCTCCAGCGTATTGTAGAAAGCCTGATTGAAAGCCCGTTTGGTTAAGCCAAAGCCACGGGTGGGCATAGCTGCCAGCTGTTCGCAAATCTGCATAGCTTCTGTAAAGAGGTATTCCGGTTTATAGCAGTTGTAAATGAGGCCCATTTCAGTAGCCTTCATGGACGAAATTTTTTCATCCAGAAATGCCATGGCAGTTGCTTTGGGCAGGCCTATCAGTTTAGGCAGCAGAAAAGTACCCCCACTGTCAGGCACCAGCCCGATTTTGGAAAAAGACAGTACGAATTCAGCATGATCAACCGCGCAAACAATATCACAGGCAAGCGCAATATTAGCCCCGGCACCGGCAGCAATGCCATTTACCACACAAACCACCGGCTTCTCTAAGGTCCGGATAGCTTTAATAATCGGATTGTACGTTTCGCGCACGGTATCACCCAGCTCATAATCCTCTTCATCCTGACTGCGCTTCACTACTTCACCCAGATCCTGGCCGGCACAAAAAGCTTTTCCGGCTGCGGTTAGCAGGATGCATCGAATTTCAGGCTTAGATTCGGCAACCGACAAGGCGGATTGCAGTTCCTGTCCCATCTGCCGGTTAAAACTATTCAGCTTCTTCGGCCGGTTCAGGGTAATGATATAGACCCCGTTTTCAAGTTTCGTTTCGATGAATTCCATTGCCATTTATCCCCCTTTATTTATGGCCTTATATGCATTTAAAATGTTCGAATGGCTGCTGACAGCTTGTGCAGAAATACTGCGATTTGCAGGCGGTGGAGCCAAACTCACTTTGAAGTTCCGTATCGAATGAATCACAGAAAGGGCAGGGCACCACTTTGGTTTTTTTCATGCTTCTGAGGAAGTCATCGTCATCCTCAGATTTTTCAGGAGGGGCTATCCCATAATCCTTTAGCTTGGATTTGGCATGATCGGTCATCCAGTCGGTGGTCCAGACTTCGGAATAGTCGGTAACCACCTTGAAATCCCGAACCCCTTTTTGTTCCAGCTTTTCGTTGATGGCTTTTTCGATGGCATTCATGGCCGGGCAGCCCGAATATGTGGGTGTAATCCGTACCCTGATGCCCTCATCTTCCATTTCAACGCCTCTCACTATCCCCATTTCAACCACATTGAGTACCGGTATTTCAGGGTCAATCACTTCTGATAGATAAGCCCAGAGCTGGTCTTCAGTATGTGTGGTTGTGATTCCGGACATAATCGAAATTCTGTTATTTCCACTCTGCATCAGGATGAGAGCGCCGTAGAAACTGCATCTGCGCCAACATGTGACCGAGATGCTCAGTGTGCATACCGGTGCGGCTTCCGCTCATCATAAACTGATCCCAGTCAGGTATCCTAAGGGTGGCTTCCTGCAGAGTGTCTTCAAGGAGTTGTTTGAATTCGTCCCGGAAGGATTCAAGATCCGCACCATTACCATCAGCAATCAGCGTCTGATCAACTTCATCCATATAAAAAAGTTCATTGGTATACATCCAAAGCTCATCAAAGGCATCTTGCATTTTTTTATGGCTGATGTCGGTACCGTCACCCAGCCTTAGCACCCATTCGCGACTATGACGAAGGTGGTATTTAATTTCTTTGAAGTGCTTTCCGAATAGTCCTTTGAGCTGTTCATCCTCGCTGTTAATGAGAAGCTGATACTGAAAGTAGCTGAAGGCGCTGAAAATGAACATCCGGCCCATAGTGAATGCGAAATCACCTTTGGGCAGTTCAACAAGCTGCAGGTTGGTGAAGTCGGAATCGTCCCGGAAGTAGGCGAAATAATCTTCATCATGCCCTTCATCTTCAATTTCTGCTGCCTTAGCGTACAGGGCGGATGCGTGACCAATTAAATCCAGGGCCATATTAGCCAATGCCAGATCCTCTTCCAGTTCCGGTCCGTGACCGCTCCATTCCGACATACGTTGACCAAGGATTAGCCGGTCATCAGCCAACCTCAGCAGGTACTTTATATAATGTTCTTTATTCTGAAAATCTGTTGCCATCTCTCAGGATCTTTTCTTTACTGCGCGCGGCACAGAATAGAATTGCGGATGACGGTAAGGTTTATCTGCAGCGGGATCAAAGAAGGGCCCCATATCTTCGGGGGTAGATGCGGTAATTTGATCAGAAGGTACCACCCAAAGGCTTACCGCTTCTTTTCGTCTGGAGTAGACATCCCGGGCGTTCAGTAAGGCTGTTTCGGCATCAGGCGCATGAAGACTGCCGGCATGCTCATGGGGCTTACCGCTTTTGGGCTGGGTAAAAACTTCCCATAAGGGCCATTCCTTATTCGCGTTTTCAGTCATCAGGATGCCCGTTCTTCAGTGAGGGCTTTTTTGCGTGCATATTCTGTTGCCGCTTCACGAACCCAGGTACCTTGTTCATGGGCGTTTCTTCTGGCTTTCATGCGCTCACGGTTCATGACTCCGTTGCCTTTTACTACGTTCCAGAATTCTTCCCATGGAATCTCACCAAATTCCCAGTGTCCGGTTTCTTCATTGAATTTAAGATCGGGATCTGGCAGGCTGATATCGATAGCCTGGGCCTCCATTACAGTTCGATCGATAAAATGCTGGCGAAGCTCATCATTGGTTTTAAGCTTAACCTTCCATTTAATGAGCTCAGCGCTGTTTGGTGAATCAGTATCGTGCGGACCAAACATCATCAGGGTTGGCCACCAGAAACGATTTACGGCATCCTGTACCATTTTACGCTGTGCGGGTGTACCACTGGCCATCTTGGCCACCATTTCGTAACCCTGTTTTTTATGGAAACTTTCTTCACGGCAGATGCGGAGATTTGCTCTGGAATAAGGTCCGTAGGAAGAATGTGCCAGCATGGTTTGATTTACGATGGCGGCACCATCCACCAGCCAGCCAATCACACACACATCAGCATAGCTCAATGTGGGATAGTTGAAGATGCTGGAATACTTCGCATTGCCGTACAAATACTGCTTTACCAATTCCTCCCGGCTTACGCCCAGTGTTTCACAGGCGCTGTACAGATAAAGTCCATGGCCGGCTTCATCCTGCACTTTGGCAAGAAGAACCAGTTTACGCTTCAGGGATGGAGCCCTCGATATCCAATTGCCCTCTGGGAGCATTCCCACGATTTCTGAGTGGGCGTGCTGGCTGCACATACGGATGATTTGCTCCCGGTAGCGTGCGGGCATCCAGTCTTTGGGTTCAATTTTTTCGCCCGCATCAATTCGGGCCTGAAATTCGTCAAGTTGCTTTCGTGTATCCATCTGTAAGCGCTTTTTTGGGTTATGGAAGCGTAAAACATAGAGAGCTTCCACATCATTCACAACAGAAACAATATACTAAAATTGCCCTGTTTCGTTATATTGACCCATCAAAAGTTAAATGATTTTACAGCGAGAAGAATCAGAACCATTTGGGGGTAAAATGGATAAACAGGAAGGATTACTTGAACGGCCACTGGAAGAGCAATTTGATGACCATCTCGGCCTTCAGGATGTGGACTATGTTGAACACTATGTAAATAACGCCAAACAGGCTGCGCATTACTATCAGACCACTTTTGGTTTTCGCCTGAAAGCCTATGCCGGACTGGAAACCGGAATTCGGGACAGGGCTTCCTATTACCTGGAGCAGGGCAATATCCGCTTTGTGATTACAGCTCCGCTGAATTCCTCCAGTTCCATTGCTGATTTTGTACATCGCCATGGCGACGGGGTCAAAGACATCGCTATGCATGTTGAAGATGTAGACCGTGCATTCCGCGAAAGTGTAAAACGGGGTGCAGAGCCGGTGGAAGAACCACATGACCTGAATGATGAACATGGCACCATCCGCAAAGCAGCCATCCGCACTTATGGGGATGTAATCCATTCTTTCATTAATCGCGAAAAGTATGAGGGCATTTTCATGCCCGGTTACTCAGCTAAAGAGAGCCTGCTTGAGAGTGAGGATGTGGGGGTTCAGTTCGTGGATCACTGTGTGGGCAATGTGGAACTGGGTGATATGGATAAATATGTAGCCTTCTATCGTGATGTGCTTGGTTTCACCCAATACATCAGCTTTGACGACAAGGATATTTCCACCGAATACACTGCCCTGATGAGTAAAGTGATGGCCGGCGGACGTGGAATGATCAAATTCCCCATCAATGAACCTGCAGAGGGTAAAAAGAAATCTCAGATAGAAGAATATCTTGATTTTTTCGAAGGCCCCGGAGTACAGCACCTGGCCCTGCTCACCGGTGATATTATAGATACGGTTACCAAACTGCGGGAAAGGGGAGTGGACTTTCTCACCGTGCCAACTACCTATTATGAGGAGCTGGAAGAACGGGTGGGTAAAATTGATGAACCCATCGACAAGCTGGCTGAACTGGGTATCCTGGTTGACCGTGATGATGAAGGTTATCTGCTGCAGATTTTTACAAAACCGGTGGTCGACCGCCCAACACTTTTCTATGAAATCATTCAGCGAAAAGGTGCCCGTGGTTTCGGGAAGGGTAATTTTAAAGCTCTGTTTGAAGCCATTGAACGGGAACAACAGGTTCGTGGAAACCTCTAAGTTTTAAATAATCAGATTATGTATTACCACGCTCTGGGAGAAATCCCGCATAAACGACATACCATTTTCAGAAGACCGGATGGTAAACTTTTTACCGAAGAACTCTTCGGAGCAGAGGGATTCCATGGCAGCAGTTCACTGCTTTATCACTACCATCCGCCTACACGGGTTTTACGAATCGAGGCCGGGGATGAAATAAAGTTAGAAGCCGCCGAACAGGGTCCTCTTCGCCACCGCCACCTGAAAACAAAAGATGTACCCGCTGGCGGCGATCCTATCAAAGCCCGAAAAGTGCTCATGTTTAATAATGATTTGCAGATCGGGGTAGCCCGTCCTACCGATAGCATGAGCTATTTTTACCGGAATGGGGAACATGATGAAATGATCTTTATTCATGAGGGGGAAGGGCACGTGCAGACCAATTTTGGCCGGCTGGATTTCGAATATGGTGATTACATCTACCTGCCAAGGGGAACAACATACCGCGTACACTTTGAAACCGAAGAAAATCGATATCTCTTCTGGGAGTCTACCGGCCCGGTTGGTTTTCCCAAACGATACCTTTCTGATATGGGGCAGTTGATGGAAAACAGTCCTTTTTGCGAACGGGATTTTCGCCTGCCTTCCGAGCAGCTTTTTTTCGATGAAGAAGGAGAATTCGAGGTAAGAATAAAAAAAGCAGGTAGGATGCATCACTACTGGTTCAGCCATCATCCGCTGGATGTGGTTGGATGGGATGGCTACCTCTATCCCTGGATTTTCAACATCAAGGATTTTGAGCCGATAACGGGTAGAGTGCATCAGCCACCGCCCGTGCATCAGACCTTCCGCGGACATAATTATGTAGTCTGCTCATTCTGCCCTCGAAAATTCGATTACCATCCACAGGCTATCCCGGCTCCCTACAATCACTCCAACGTGGATTCAGATGAAATGCTGTATTATGTGGAAGGTGATTTCATGAGCCGCAAAGGCATGGATTATGCCAGTATAACGCTGCATCCGGGTGGTATTCCACACGGACCACATCCCGGTAAAGCCGAAGCCAGCATCGGAGCAGAGGAAACGGACGAGTACGCGGTGATGATCGATACCTTCCGTCCGCTCTATGTAACGGAAGAAGCTATGCGGCTGGATGATGCGACTTATCCATTCTCCTGGCTGGAGGATGAATAATCGCTTTATAGTTTAGGTTTGAACAGCATGCGGAAACTCTTCATATTCACGGAGAACCAAATCCATGATTATGAGAATGCTCTTTTGCCTTTTATTCACCTTATTCATTGGCTCTGAGTTAGTTGCCCAGAGTTATCCGGCCATCCTTTCCATGAAAGAACGGGCTGAAACCGTTGACCACCTGCTCAATGAAAAGCTGGATACCGTACTGCCTGAACTGATGCGCAGAGAAGGGATTGATATGTGGGTGGTGATCTCCCGAGAGTATAATGAAGATCCGGTAATTGAAACCCTGCTTCCGGCAACCTGGCTGGCAGCCCGCCGCCGAACCATTCTGGTGATGTATGATCAGGGGGAGGAAAAAGGGATAGAGACCCTGGCCATTGCGCGCTATGATGTGGGTGAAAAATTCAAAAAAGCCTGGGATAAGGAGAAAGAGCCGGATCAGTGGAAACGGCTCCGGGAAATTATTGCGGAAAGAGATCCGGAGACAATCGGCATCAATAAATCCGAATACTTTGGCCTGGCAGATGGTATTGTGGCCACCGACCTGGAAGAACTTGAAGCAGCCATTGGTGAGAAGTATGCCGACAGATTGGTATCAGCTGAAAAACTGGCCATAGGCTGGCTTGAAACACGCACGGAAAGTGAGATGGTGCTTTATCCGCAGATCTGCAAAATTGCTCATGAAATTATCGCTGAAGGTTTTTCTGATCGCGTGATACAACCCGGAGTTACTACGACGGAAGACCTGGTTTGGTGGTTCAGGGAAAAGGTGAGAGAACTGAAACTGCAGACCTGGTTCCATCCCAGTGTTTCCATTCAGCGGGCCGATCCGGAATCTTTCGATCATCTACGCTCATTCTCAAGTCGGCCCGAAAATAATGTAATTCAGCCGGGCGATCTCCTGCACGTGGATTTTGGCATCACCTACCTCCGCCTGAATACCGATACCCAGCAGCATGCCTACATCCTCCGGAAGGGTGAAAGCGAAGTACCCGAATACCTCAAAGAAGCCTTCAGAAGGGGTAACCGCTTGCAGGATATTTTCACCGCCAATTTCAAAGAAGGCCGAACCGGAAATGAAGTACTGAAAATGTCGCGCGAGCAGGCTATCGCAGAAGGAATAAAGCCATCCATTTACACCCACCCGCTGGGCTATCACGGCCACGCGGCAGGAACCACGCTGGGCATGTGGGATGCACAGGAGGGAGTACCGGTTACCGGAGACTATCCCCTGCATCTGAATACAGCCTATTCCATCGAACTGAATGCGGCAACCTATATCGAAGATTGGGGAAAGGAAATCAGGATCATGCTGGAAGAAGATGCTTTCTTTGACGAAAGCGGAGTGCAGTACATCGATGGTCGCCAGACCAAAATCCATGTGATTGGTTCCAGATGATGGATGCACTAAAAGAAAAAATTGCCCATGCCCGACAGGTTGAAGCAGAGTATACTCCTTTTCCGCAGAGCTTTCTCCAACTGCTGAATGAATACCGAAAGAATGAAAAGGAATTCCTGATTTATCTGGACAATGAAGATCGCCGCCATGTGCTAACGTATGCGGGCTTTGTGAATCATGTGCTTGGTACAGCGGCTTTTTTCCAGAAAAAGGGACTGAAGGAAGGGGATAAAATCGCAACTATTTCTCATAACCACTGGCAGACCGTGGTTCATTATTTCGCGGCATGGATCAGTGGGATGGTGGCGGTTCCGGTAAATCTCGGTGAGGACGATTCCCGCATTTCTTTCATACTGGAAAATGCCGAAGTAAAACTGGCGACGGTTCGGGAGGAATACCGGGAGCGAATTGATGCGATTTTATCCGAATCCAAAGCCCTGAAAAGTATACAAATTGTTGAGTGTGGGGATGAAGCTGAAGTCTTTATGGAAAATCCGCTTGACTTCGAAGAGCAGGATTTGGACGGGGAAATGGATGCGTTCATTGTCTTTACATCCGGGACTACCGGAAACCCAAAAGGGGTGGTTTTATCCCAGCAGAATTTACTTGAGGATGCGGTCAATATTGCAGTATGGCATGGAATAGATAAGCATAAGCGCATGATGTGCGTACTGCCCATTCATCATGTGAATGGTACAGTGGTAACCATGATTACCCCTTTTGTTGCAGGAGGCAGCACAGTTCTGCATCGAAAATTCAGAGCCAGCCGGTTTTTTAAAAGTATCCGGCAGGAGCAGGTTCATGTGGTGAGTACGGTTCCAACCCTGCTGCAGTATCTGAGCAGTTACTATGAGGAAAATGAAATTCCCGAAATGGGGCCGCTTGAGCATGTGATTTGCGGTGCAGGCCCGCTCACCGTTTCGGTGGCTGAAGATTTTGAGACCATATTCGGAATCCTAATTATTCATGGATATGGTTTATCAGAAACCACCTGCTATTCCTGTTTTCTGCCCCGCGATCTTAGTGATGCAGACCACGAATCCTGGATGCGGGATTTTGGCTATCCGAGTATTGGAATTCCTATCCCGGCAAATGAAATGCAGATTCACGATGAAAACGGAAATCCCCTGGCTGAAGAAGAACGGGGTGAGATCGTTATACGGGGAGTTAATGTGATGAAAGGATATTTTCACAATACGGAAGCCAATGAGAAAGCTTTTACACACGGCTGGTTTCGCAGCGGGGATGAAGGTTTTTTTGTAAGAGATGCTCAGAAACGGCCCTTTTTCTTTATCACCGGCCGTATCAAAGAGCTTATCATTCGAGGCGGAATTAATCTGGCGCCACTGGAGATCGATGAAGTCATCAATAAGGTGCCGGGAGTGGAAAGTGGAATTGCCGTCGGCTTTGAGAACGACTGGTATGGGGAAGAAGTGGGCGCTTATGTTCAGCTGAAAGAAGGTGTGGATGTAAGCGCGGATGAGATCATCCACTTCTGCCGCAGGCATCTGCCTTTTGCCAAATGTCCAAAGGTGGTGGTCTTTGGAAAAAAAATCCCGGTAACCTCAACCGGAAAGTACCAGCGCCGCAAAGTGATTCATTTGTTTAAGCAGTGGAAACGCGAGCAGTTCAGGGATAGCTGATTATCTGCGCATTGAAACTACAGCCAGCGTACACCGGCTCACCGAGACCAGTTTTCCATTCTGATCCTCAATCTGTGTTTCCCAGACCTGAATATTTCTGCCTCTTTTGACGGGTGTTGCGGTACCGGTTACCCTGCCACCGTGTTTTACCGAGCGGATATGATTCGCATTGATTTCCACTCCAACGGCCGTTTTGCCTTCATCCGCATTCAGCCAGGCACCCACGGAAGCCAGTGTTTCAGCCAGTACAACCGATGCTCCCCCATGTAAAATACCAAAAGGCTGAACCGTGTTATCATCCACCGGCATCTCAGCAACCAGTTTATCCTCTCTGATCTCTTTGAATTCAATATTCAGTGCATGCCCCATGTGTTTACGGGCTTCTTTGAAGTACCAGTCCATTTTAGGTTGGAGGGATTCTTGAATTATCATGGATTATTTACTTACTTAACACTGTTAACTGCTCTAAGTACCTGTGCGACTTCGCTTTTTAAAGTCACTGAAAAGTATAACTTCCACATAAAGTCAGGCACCCAACTATGGCTTACGAAAATGCTACGCTAATATCGGTAATTGATGAGGGATATGACAAAAATATCACCGGTGTATTCAGTGCAACAAAACGTAATGGGGAGTGGATAAAAACCTCACCTGCGGAGTTCAGGGAAAAGGTCGAAAATTTTGCCCTGGGTTTGATTGAGCTGGGCGTTAAACCCGGCGATCGTGTATCCCTTCATTCCGAAAACTCAACCGAATGGCTGATCTGTGATCAGGCGATTTTGTCGATTGGAGCCGTTGTGGTGCCCATTTATACCACCCAGCCCGGCGATCAGATCAAATACATACTTGAAAATTCGGAGTGCCATGTTCACATCGTCTCCAATGATGAAGTGTTTTCAGACACCAAGCCTTTGATCAAGGCGGTGGAGAATGTAAAAGCCATCATCACCATTCAGGGTTCAAATCACAAGAAGCTGCGGAATTTTGAGGATGTGATCGAATTGGGAAAGTCGGCCGGTGGCGATATTGAAGCCTATCGCTCAAAAGTAAAACCCGGCGATCTGGCCACTTTGATTTATACCTCCGGAACTACCGGTGTGCCTAAAGGAGTGCAGCTCACGCACAATAATATTGCGCACAATGTACTGGCCTGCCTGGAGCATTATCCCTTTGACATCGATAAAAACCGGGGACATAATATCCTGTCCTATCTGCCGCTGGCTCACATGTTCGAGCGCACGGCAACGTACATCTATGCCCATATCGGCTATCCGATTTACTATATAGAGGATGTGAAGGATATCAAAGATGATTTTGCCTATGTAAAGCCGGTGTATATGATCACAGTCCCCAGATTGCTGGAAAAGATAGTGACCGGAATCAAGGTAAAAGGGCAGGATATGCGTGGCCTGCAAAAGATTCTGTATTACTGGGCCATTAACCGGGCACTGGACTTTGATCCCGAAAAACCCCCAAAAGGTGTTGGAGCCTTGCAGCATCGCTTTGCAGATAAGATTGTGTATTCCAAGATCCGGGCGCTTTTTGGCGGCAACCTGATTGCCATGAATGTTGGCGGAGCTGCTCTGGCACCGTCCATCATGCGGTTTATGAACGGAATTGGGATTTACTGCGGACTTGGTTACGGCCTAACGGAGACTTCACCGGTGCTTACCGGTCCAACCGATGGAGAACTTCGGGTAGGATCATCCGGGCGCCCATTTCGTGATATTGAAATACGCATCGCAGAGGACGGAGAAATTCAGGCCAAGGGCCCGAATATCATGAGCGGGTATTACAGAATGTCTGATAAAACCAAGGAAGCTTTTACCGATGATGGCTGGTTCTGCACCGGCGACATTGGCCACATCGACGAAGACGGATGGCTGTTTGTGACCGATCGCAAAAAGGCCCTCTTTAAGCTTTCTACCGGAAAGTACGTTGCTCCACAGCCCATGGAAAACGCTTTGGTAACTTCCGGTTTCATTGATCAGGCAGTGGTGATCGGAGCTCATCATCGTTTCTGTGCAGCTCTTATTGTTCCTGCATGGGACAACATGAAAAAACGATTCAAGGATAAGCATGTTGAATTTCCCGAAGAGGACATCACACAGAATGAATATGTGATTGGCCGGATACAAAAAGAAGTGGATAAAGTGAATGCCGGTAAGCCTCACTGGGAACAGATCAAAAAATTCAGGGTGCTCGAAGAACCCTTTTCCATCGATAAAGGAGAAATCACACCCACGCTTAAGGTTCGGCGAGCCGTAATCCGGGAACATTATAAAGACATCATCGAAGAAATCTACAAAGACGAAGGGAGCATAGACATTGGCTGAAAGCATTAAGAAAATCCGAAAAGTAGCCGTATTGGGATCCGGAGTGATGGGCAGCCAGATAGCTGCACACTGCGTAAATGCAGGGCTTGAGGTGCTGCTTCTGGATCTTAAATCGGACGAAAAAAACCCAAACCGGATGGCCGATGAAGCCATCAATCATATCCTTAAAATGAAGCCGGCTCCATTTGCCTTGCCGGAATATGCCAAAAGGATACAGACCGGCAACTTTGATGATCACATGCACCTGATCGGAGATGCCGACTGGATTTGTGAGGTGATCATTGAACGCATGGACATCAAGCAGCAGATGATGGAGCGAATCGAATCCCATCGAAGTCCGGGCAGTATCGTCAGTTCCAATACCTCCGGACTCCCGATCACAGACATCGCTCAGGGCAGAAGTGATGAATTCAGGGCTCATTTTCTGGGAACCCATTTTTTTAATCCGCCCCGATACATGAAGCTTCTGGAACTTATTCCGACGGAGGATACCAATACCTCGGTTCGCAATACGATGAAGGCTTTCCTCGAAAAGACGCTGGGTAAAGGCGTGGTAATTTGTAAAGACACCCCCAACTTCATCGCAAATCGCATCGGAATATTCTCTATTGCCAGCATTATGCCTCATTTCTTCAATGGAAGATTCCGGGCGGAGGAGATTGATCTGCTTACAGGCACCCTCACCGGTTATTCCAAAGCGGCTACTTTCCGAACGGCGGATATGGCCGGACTGGATGTGACTGCACACGTGGCCCGGAATCTGATACCGAACATCAAAGATGATGAACGGCAGGAAGTGTTCATCCTTCCGGATGCCTTCGGCAAGATGGTTGAGTCGGGTAGGATCGGTAATAAAGCAGGCGCCGGTTTTTATAGAAAAGCCCGAACAGATAAAGGCACGGAATATTTAGTGCTGAATCCGGAAAGCATGGAATATGAGTCCCAGCAAAAGGTGGAGCATCCCACTATTGCAGAGGCGAAAAAAATCAAAAATAGCGCTGAGCGTCTGAAGTTTCTGGTTCAGCAGGATGACGAAATCGGGAATTTTGTGTGGGAGGTGCAGCGCGATCTGCTGCTTTATGCGGCCAACCGTATTCCGGAAATCTCGGATGAAACAATTGCCATTGACCGAGCTATGAAATGGGGTTTTAACTGGGAGATGGGACCTTTCGAACGCTGGGATGCCCTCGGCGCAGCATACGTAATGGAGCGACTGGAAAAAGAAGGTTTTGACCTTCCGCCTATCATTAAGGATATCAGGTTTGATAATCCGGATCATTTCTATGGCCGTGAGGGCACCTATTATTCCCACCCGCTGAATACTTTTGAGAAATTGCCACCGGAAGCAGAAGGACAGCTGACCATCAACCGGGAAAAAACACCGGTTTATAAAACGGAATCAGCTTCATTGCATGATCTGGGGGAAGGGGTTGCCTTATTCGAGTTCACCACAAAATCAGCAACCCTTGGGTTCGAACTGGTTGAAAGCCTGATGCACAGCCTTGAACTTACTGAAAAGGATTTTGATGCCCTGGTACTTTCACACGAGGGAGATCATTTTGCTTATGGCGCCAATCTGATGGAAGCACTGGAAGCGAAGAAATCAGGTGAATGGTCACGTGTGGAACTGGCTGTAAATAATTTCCAGCAAGCAGCTCTTGCACTCCGCTATACAGTAATCCCGGTAGTGGCTGCGCCTTTCGGCCGGACACTGGGCGGCGGATGTGAATTCGTGCTTTACTCAGATAAAGTTGTAGCCCATCATGAGTTGTATATGGGACTGGTTGAGATTGGGGTAGGGCTGATTCCTGCCGGTGGAGGTACAACCGAAATGCTGAAAAGATTTATGGCTATGGTGGAAGGGGATGCCGACCCCATCGCATATGTGCGGGAAGCTTTTAAAATCATCGGTATGGCTCAGGTGAGTGATTCCTTCGCTAAAGCAAGGCAGATGCATTTTCTCCGGCCGCAGGATGAACTGGTTATGAACCGGGATCTGCTCTTGAGTCGGGCCAAATCGGCCGCGCGATATATGGCGGATGCAGGTTATCAGCCGCCGGCAAAATCTGAGATTCAGGTGCTGGGTAGCAAAGGTCTAGCTGCACTGAAGCTGATGCTCTATGTGCTGCATGAATCAAAATTCATCGGGGATTATGGCAAGGTGCTGGGTGAGCGCATCGCGCGTGTGATGTCGGGGGGTGGCTTAAGTGAGCCTACGCTGGTACATGAAGACTACCTGTTTAAACTGGAAAGAGAAGCCATCCTTGAATGTCTGGCCGACGACCGAACCCTGTCTATGATGGAGCACACGCTGAAAACGGGTAAACCGCTTAGGTTGTGAGATGTGGGATATGGGACTTAGGATGTGGGACTTGGGACATGAGATGTGGGATATTCAATTTGAAATTTGAAATGTGGAATGTGAAATGAAGGAAGCCTTTTTAGTAAAAGCCAAACGAACCGCGACCGGAAAAGCGAATAAGGGTTCGCTGCGGTTTACACGCCCGGAGACGCTGGGCGGTGAAGTGATCAAAGACCTGCTGGCATCAATTCCGGAACTGGACCCGGCTGATGTAGAGGATGTGATCCTTGGTTGTGCTTTTCCTGAAGCATCACAGGGTCTGAACATGGCCCGACAGGTTGCGCATCTGGGGGGGTTACCTGACACGGTACCCGGCATGGTTATTAATCGTTTTTGTTCCTCAGGATTGCAGTCCATTGCCCTGGCTGCCGAGCGCATCATGGGCGGTGGTGCAGATGTGATTATCGCCGGCGGTATAGAGCACATGAGTATGGTGCCAATGGGAGGGATGTCGGTTCAGCCGCATCCGGGTCTGGTGAATGAGTATCCTGAAATTTACATCAGCATGGGACTTACCGCTGAAAACGTGGCAGAAAGGTATAAAGTGAGTCGGGAAGATCAGGATCAGTTTGCCTATGAAAGTCATCAGAAGGCCATTGCAGCATGGGAAAATGGAATATTCGATGATCAGATTACCCCGATTGAAGTAGTGGAGAAAAAAGTAACCGCGGATGGGGAAGTGCTTGAAGAACGGTTCACATTCCAACAGGATGAAGGTCCCCGCGCCGACACTTCGGTAGAGAAACTGAGTGGTTTGCGCCCGGTCTTTAAAGCCGGCGGCTCGGTGACGGCCGGTAATTCCTCCCAGATCAATGACGCCGCTTCTGCAGTGGTAGTTATGAGTGGTGAAAAAGTAAAAGAACTGGGGCTAACGCCCATGGCTCGTTTTGTGGGCTTTTCGGTCGCCGGAGTCGCTCCTGAAATTATGGGGATAGGGCCGGTTGAGGCCATCCCGAAAGTCCTGAACCTGACCGGCATCAAACAGAATGAAATTGATCTCATCGAACTGAATGAAGCATTCGCAGCACAGTCACTGGCCGTGATTCGGGAGCTGGACCTGAATCCGGAAATCACCAATGTGAACGGAGGTGCCATCGCTATGGGGCATCCGCTGGGATGTACCGGAAGCAAACTGACCACCCAGATCCTGCATGAAATGAAAAACCGTGATGCCCGCTATGGTGTGGTCACCATGTGCATCGGTGGCGGTATGGGTGCGGCCGGAATATTCGAAAACCTGAGCTGATTATGTTTAAAGAAGACACCCTGAAGGGAAAAACCATCATAATCACCGGCGGTGGAAGTGGACTTGGCCTCGCTATGGCCAAAGGCTTTGCCTCTGTCGGGGCAAACATCGGAATTTGCGGACGCACCGAATTCAAGCTTGAGAAAGCTGCAAAAGAAATACGCACTGCCGGACCTCAATCAGAAGTGAGGGTATTTTCCTGCGATGTCAGGGATTATGAACAGGTGGAATCCATGTTTGCTTACTTCAATTCGGAATTCGGTAACATAACAGGCCTGGTAAATAATGCAGCGGGTAATTTCCTTTCGGCATCAGAAGATCTGACACCGGGTGGATTTAAGGCAGTAGTAGATATTGTGCTTCACGGTTCCTTTAACTGCACCCATGTATTTGGAAATCAACTTATTGATGAAGAACAGTCCGGCACCATTTTAAATATTGTGACCACTTATGCGGAAGGTACAGGATCTGCTTTTGTGCTTCCATCGGCCTGTTCCAAAGCAGGAGTGCTGGCTATGACCCGATCTCTGGCTTTTGAGTGGGCTGAATATGATATCCGCCTGAATGCGATTGCTCCCGGTCCTTTTCCCACTGAAGGAGCGTGGACCCGTCTGGTGCCAGAAAAAATTTATGAGAAAGCATTCCTGAAAAAAATCCCGATGAAGCGCTACGGTGAACAGGAAGAGCTGGCTAACCTGGCCATATTCATGATGTCAGACCTTTGTACCTATATGACCGGTGAGTGTGTAATTGTGGATGGGGGTGAGCGACTTCAATCCGGACAGTTTAATTTTATTGATTCGCTGGCCAGCCGTAAGAAGCTGAAGAAAATATTTCAGGCCATGAAGCCCAAAAAGAAGTAGATAAGCATTAAATGGAAAAGAGAAAGGGCCATCGATTGGTGGCCCTTCCCTTATCCGGCTACGCATTCTGCAAATCAGCTGCCATCTTTTTCAAGTTTGGCAAGTCTGGATTCGAGAGTTTTAATCTTTTCTTTCAGATCCTTGATTTCCAGCTGCTTTTCAGTGAACATCACCATTTTTCCGTCAATGCGGGTCTCAATCCATTCCTGAGCACCCTTTTTAAATTTGGATCGGGTTACCATTTCACCTGTTGATCTGCAATAAAGCGTCCAGATTCCATGTGGTTTATAATGGCCTTTTTCTTTCCAATACTGTCCCTTCTGTAGGATCTTGCCGTCCTCGTCAGTGAATGTGACGCTGTAGAGGTTGTGGTCAATCTGTTCAATTTGCTTTTGGTGGGCATCATTTTCAATGCTTTTACCCTGAGCAAATGCTCCCAATGATGTAGACAGGAGGAAAATGCCAGATAATACGAGCGTTTTCATAATTACCTCCTTTTTAAGTTTTGGGCTTATCCAATGTTAAGCATATGTTAACTTAATGTAAAGTAAATTAACTTAATGTTAACTAAGTGTTAACTAGAATTGCCGGATTCTTGCCCTTATTTTGTCCGTGGTACGGCTGAGTTTGAGGAGGTCATGAATAGTAAAAGCGGGTTCTTTACCCAGCTGAACGGCTTTCAGAAACTGCAAGGCCGCTTTTTCAGCAGATTTTGCCGGGTTGAATTCCTCTTTAGTGAAGGTGAGATGATTGCTGGAATTCAGTCGGCCCTTTCTTACAATCTGATTCTGAACATCGCAATCCATGAGGAGGCTGCCATCGGTAACGATCCGTTTGTGATTTTGTTCAAAGGAGCCGCTGTTGATGTAAATGCCGGCCGATCCCCCGTTTTCGAAGCGCATAAACAATTCTATTCCAAGGTGTTGGGCAGGATGCAGGCTAAGCTGCTTGGCTTCAATATGATGAATACCGCTGTTCATGAATTTGAGACAAAAACCCACTTCATCAATCCATAGGTGTTCCAGTTCTATCTCAGATTCAAAACGCTGATTGTAAGAAATTTCCCTGTTGATATGGATAAAGGTAGGTCTGGCCAGGTTTTCCATCATTACCTGCGTTGCCGGAGCTAAACTGGGCCAGTGCGCAAACTGTAATTGAACCCGTGCTTCTTCGGCTACGCGGGCCACTTTTTCCAGCTTGTATACCTGCATGGGCAGTCGGGATACCAGAAAGGTGTGCAGGCCTTTTTGAACTGTTTTAATAAGAATGTCCAGGTTGTCCGGGGAATCATCAATCAGGAAGCAGGCATCGGCTTTCTGAATGCCGTTGAAATTCGGAGACATGATGACTTCCTGAACAATATTATGCGGCATGAGATGCTGTTCCCAGGCATGACTTCGTGTGGCATCTCCGATAATGGCAATTTTCATGGACCTGCTTTTATTGGAAGCGGAAAATGCTAATGCACAGTCATTTTAGCAAATGGAGGAACAGGAATGCTGAAATAGTCTTTTATTCTCAGTCGGGCAGGATAATGGCCAGAAGGAAATAGGCAATAATGGGGAAACCACCAAAAAAGGTGAGTACCACGAACAGGATTCGTACGATGGTTGGATCCCAGCCCAGATATTCGGCTAGTCCGCCACAAACGCCAAATAGCATTCTGTCTGTATGTGATTTTTTAAGCTTGGCCGGCATGTTGATAGTCTTTGTGTTGTAATTTGAGCGCGCTGTACGGTTGCATTGAGCTAAGGTTACAAAAAAAGCGAAATAAAAATATTTCGCTTTTTGGCCTATCTCTAAAGGGTAAGATATCGCTATCAATTATCCAGAATTCAGGACTCAATCTGAGCGATTGTGCTATGGCAGAAGGTTCCGGCACGGCATATTGAACGATGGGATTTGTCAATGTAATGAGCGCGGGTGCTGTTTCAGAAGTACTCAGACTATGATAGGCACACATAAACACTTGAGAACCGATGATACCACCCGGCAATGCCAGCAGAGTGGCTATCCTCAGATGATACTGATAGAGCGGAGCCAGCGATTTTTTTAGATTCAGGAAGATGAGGGCACCTCCGGCAATCAAGGTCCAGATAGCTACCGGCAACCAGATTTCACTCAGACTTACGGAACCCCCCGTTCAGCAAATTCAATAAACTCATTCATTTTCTTCACCCAGTTGATTGATTAATTCCTTGATTTGATTCAATTCCTCTTCACTCAGATTCTCATGCTGAACCAGGGTTTGTACCAGTGCTGATGGTGAACCCTTAAATACTTTGTCCACCAGTTTGTGGATCAGGCTGAATTGCACCTCATTGGGATCTTTAGCTGCCGAGTACACATAGGTTACCCCATCCTTCCGAAATTTCAGGAAACCTTTTTCTGCCAAGTTTTTCATAACCGTCATGATGGTGGTGTAGGCCACTTTGCGGTTTTTGAGAATACGCTCATGAATGTCGGCCACGGTCGCCTCACCGCAGTCCCATACATGATTGAGAACTTCCATTTCCGTTTCCCCGAGGGGTGTAATTGATCTTTTCATGCTTTACGATTTCTTTAATACTAACATAATAGTATTTAGTGTACAGTCAAATTTTTTTTGGGTATATCAGAGGACCTGCTTCAGTTCTGAGACGCTGTCGCAGACCAGAACGGCATCTGATAGCTCAATGGCCAGGTTTTTCAGCGATGCATTCGGGTTCATGAGAATGACTTTTTTTCGTTGCTTGATGGCCAGGCTAATCTCTGACAGTGTTCCTGCTCCCATCCCAACCGCAATAATAAGATCCGAGCTGAGAACATTTATCACATTCCTTGCCTGACCCATTCCCGTCAGGATGGGTATGTCGATGTGGGCTGAATGCAGATGGGGATCGAATTCAGCATCGGGCAGGATGGCGATGGTTTGTGCACCGGCATCTTTGGCTCCGTTAAGGGCTGAATCCATCACGCCCGTTTTTCTTCCACCGGTCAAAACCGTGTAACCGGATTCGGCCGCCGCTTTGCCGCAGGCATAAGCCAGATCCCGATCGGCTGCTGTGGCTCCCTCACCCGGACCCATAATTCCGGCAATCTTATGTTTTGATGTCATAGGGAACTAAAGACTTGCATGCATAATTGATTCAATCACACAACCCATATCAGCTATGTCATTCAGAGAACAGATTCAATCCATTACCCCGAAACAAACCGATAAGCTGCTGTACATCCATTATGATCAGCTAAATGAACACAAATGGCAAGAGGAGCTGAAACAGGGACTGACGATCCTCTTTGTTGAATCGGTACACCGAGCGGCATCCAAACCCTTTCATAAGAAGAAACTGGTCTTTGAATGGTCGGCTCAGAGGCATTTTGCCCAAACCTTAATGGATGCCGGCCATGAGGTCATTTACCTGCGAACGGATTTAGCCCTGGATGAGGCTCTCATTGACTTACTGGATTCCTATGAGGTGAAGAAACTCCGGTATCGTTGTCCGGCAGAACTGCAGCCGCGAGAGGAGCTCCGAAAGATAGCCGAAGCAAGCAAAACAGAATGTGTGGAGCTGCCCAACAATTTCTTTATTGCCGATGCAGATGCCTACACCGACAATATCAAGCCGGGTTATCGTATGGAGTATTTCTACCGGGATATGCGTCGGCAGACCGGCTACCTGATGCAGGGGGAAGAACCCGAGGGAGGAGAGTGGAATTACGATGAAGACAATCGAAAAAAACTACCCAGAAATCACACGGTTCCTGAGATAACTCAGTTTGAGCCGGACGACCTCACAAAGGAAGTGATCGAAGAAGTGGAAGTACTCTTCCCGGATCATATCGGGAAAACGGAGGGCTTTGGTTATGCGGTGACGCGCGAACAGGCTTTGCATCTGCTGGATGAATTTATCCGCGAGCGTCTGGATGAATTCGGACCTTATGAAGACGCCCTGGCCCTGGATGAGCCCTTTATTTTTCACTCCACGCTTTCCGCCTACATGAATATGGGCCTGCTTGATCCTATCGAGGTATGTGATGCCGCTCAGCAGGCCTATGATGATGGTAAAGCCAGGCTGAATTCTGTGGAAGGTTTTATCCGGCAGATCATCGGCTGGAGGGAGTTTGTGAAAGTGTATTATGAGGCCATGATGCCGGAGGTGCGGGAAGCGAATTATTTCAACTTCAGTGAGGACCTTCCGGACCTCTACTGGAGCGGGGAAACCGATATGAAATGTATGAGCGAGTGTGTGAAGCCGGTGCTGCAGCATGCCTACTCACATCACATTCCAAGGTTGATGGTGCTCAGTAATTTCAGCAACCTCACCCGAACCGATCCCCGGCAACTAAATGACTGGTTCTGGTTTTCCTACATAGACGCTCATGAATGGGTGGTGCTTCCGAATGTGCTGGGTATGTCCACTTTTGCGGATGGCGGTGTTTTGGCTTCAAAGCCTTATGCAGCCGGAGGCAATTACATCAACAAGATGAGTAATTACTGCTCTAAGTGTACCTACAAGATTAAAGAGAAAACCGGCGAAACAGCCTGCCCCTTTAATTACCTGTACTGGAATTTTGTGGATGAACAGCGGGAAACCTTTATGGAAAACGGACGGGCCAATTTTATGGTGAATATGTTTGATAAAAAGTCGGAGGAAGAGAGAAAAGCCATCCGGGATTCATCGGATCAGTTTATTGCACAGCTCAAGCGTTACTCGGCTAACTAATAAATTATCATTGTGTTAGCTTAGAAAATCTTATTTGTAAGAGTGATCTGTTTTTTTTTCTTTGATGATCAAAAGGAGCATCAAATGAAAAGAATTGAGTGGAGTGCGGTAGTTGCGGGCGTGTTATCCATCGGGATGTACAACCTGTTTGCCCTTCTTGGTTACCGATGGGGTGGGATTATTTCCGCAATGGTTATCGTTTTTGTATACCTCTTTTATCTGAACACCTGGGCATCGCAGCATATTGAAAAGCAGAGTACCCGAATGGTGATCCGTGTTTTTGTATTCTGTGCGGTGGTATTCCAGTCGCTCTTCCTGTACAATTCCTATGAACGGGCCGATTTTCAGCAAAATGTTCTGGTGCAGATCCGGCAGGTTATTGATACCGGCATCCTCACTACGGAATACCGTCCAAAGCTGGTTGAAGCCCTGGATCACTATCATCAAACGGATGCCGAATCTATTGGTGAATCGGTGAGGGCTGTATTTGGGGAAAGGCTGAAGGAGGATGGTACCCTTCGTCCAAGTAAAAACTTCGACCCGGGTAATCAGGATGAATATTATGATGATTTCACGGTGATCTATGAATTTGCAGAGGATGACCAATCCTTCCGTATCTATGCAATCGGCAAAGTGAGCAGGGGAGAAGAGGCAGACTTCGAGAATAAGGATGGAAATACCGGCAGACTTCAGTTTATGGCTGAATTAAATGAGGAGGGCATACAGCATGAACGTCAGAACTAACACTTTTCTAACCTGGGCCATGGCGGTTTGTATTCCACTTGGCATTGCGCTGATCCTTCATTTTACCAAGAGTGTAGCCCTGGATACCGTATTACGTTATTTAAATCCCTCACCCTACATGGAGCTGAATATTCTCTCTACCCTGGGATCGATCAAATCTTTTAGCGGGGAGACATTAGAAGCTCAGGAATACAGAATAGCAGATCTCAAAATTACCATATCCCTCCTGGTTGTGCTGATTCTGGGGCCTTACCTCTTTGTGAAAGGCTATAAGCTTTCTGAAGGCAAGGAGGGCCTAAAGCACTGGTCATGGTATCCGGGAGCAGTAGCTGCCATATTTATTTCAATTCTGATGATACCGGCTACTGTTATGGCTTTTAAGACCTGGAATAAAACCACGAAATCAGCAGCTCAAAGCCGGCAGATTGATCTAATAAGACAGGAAGTAGCTGAAAAAATGCTGGATGCAGCTGAGATTACTGCACTACCCTCAGAACTGGGAGGAGGAAGCGGTTCATTCGATGGATTTGTGACTGAAGATGGAGAGCAGCGTCTGATTGCTCTGAGTGATTTAAGTGATCTTGAGGATGGGTATGAATACCGCCTGGAAAGCACCCCTAATGACAGTAGCCTGATTCTCTATGTCTCTACTGAGATCGGGGATGAAAAGTTTGAATTGAGTGCAGAATTAAAATCCCTTCGCCCGCTGGAATACAAAATGAACCGGCATAAAAAGATCAGCGATTAGGCGGAATTCGAAGCAGCCTCAATGCGTTTAAGCTTGCATGAATATTAATTCCTATCGAAAGTTTAGCCGCAACGATAAAGAAGTAAATCCGGACGGCGAGTATGTACTCTACTGGATGCAGATGAACCGGCGTCTGCACTATAATTACGCGCTGGAATATGCCATAGCCTATGCCAATAAGCTGGATAAACCCCTGCTGGTCCTGGAAGGAGTGAATCTGGATTATCCCTGGGCCTGCGATCGTTTTCATGTGTTCATCATGCAGGGCATGGCAGAAAACCTGCAGGCAGCCAGGGAACAGGAGCTGAATTACTACTCCTACGTGGAGCGGGAGGAAAACCAGGCAAAGGGCCTGTTTTATACTCTGGCTGAAATAGCAGCGCTGGTGATCAGCGATGAGTACCCGATCTTTGTAACCCGTTTGCATAATGAAAGGGTAGCTGACAAAATTGAAGTGCCTTATATCACCATTGATTCGAACGGGATCATTCCGCTTGGGGTCACCGATAAGGATCCTTATTCAGCCTACCTCTTCCGAAAGGTGATGCAAAAGCATTTTCGTGAGGGTTATGAAAATCCACCGGAAGAAAACCCGCTGGAGAATCTGAAGAATCGGGATAAAGTTGAACTGAGCAGCGAAATCGAACAGAAATATCCACGCGCGGATGAACTGTACGAAGATATTGAAAGTGCTGTAGCCCGGTTCCCGATTGATCACTCGGTGGGAGCCATCGACTGGAAGGGAACCCGGGAATATGGGCTCAGGAAACTGGCTGAATTCAATCGGTCTGATGTTTATGATTACGGGGATGAGCGCAATGATCCGGATGCCGGTAAAACAAGTGAGATGAGTGCCTGGCTGCACTACGGTAAAGTTTCGGAATATGAAATTGTGAAATCCGTCTTCGACAAACAGCCGGAAAGCTGGAGCCTGGACGACCTCACTCCCAACGGCGGGAAGAACATGAATTTCTTTAATGGCAACGACAGCATTCAGGGTTTTCTAGATGAAGTAATTACCTGGCGGGAGGTGGGTTTCCACTTTGCGCATCACCGGCCGGATTATGATCAGTTCGATAGCCTTCCCGACTGGGCACTCACCACCATGCGTGAACACGCTGATGATGAACGGGAATGGGTGTACTCACTTGAAGAACTGGAACAGAGTAAAACCCATGATGAAATCTGGAATGCAGCCCAGACTCAGCTCCGGGAAACCGGCATCATCCATAATTACCTCCGTATGCTCTGGGGCAAGAAGGTGATCGAGTGGACGCCGGATCACCGAACAGCCCTGGATTACCTCATCGAGCTGAATAACAAATACGCCATCGACGGCCGGGACCCCAATTCCTATTCCGGGATCTTCTGGTGCTTCGGTCGCTTTGACCGTGCCTGGACCGAAAGGCCCATTTTCGGAAAACTGCGCTACATGACCAGCGACAGCACCCGCAAGAAGGTCAAACTGAAACAATACCTGGATAAATACGGTCGGCAGGGATCGCTGCTCTGATTTGTTTTAAGCGAAAATGAACATATATTGCACATATTTTAATAATTCCCATGGTGCATGGATTTATTTTCGGATGACAACCCCTCTCAGCGCAGCGAAGAGCCCAAAATAAACTACCAGAAACAACCGCTGGCTACCCGAATGCGCCCGGTTTCCCTGGATGAATTTGCAGGACAGGAGCATCTGGTGGGCGAGGGGAAGATGCTGAGGAGGATGATAGAAAGCGGGGTCATCGGCTCCATGATCTTTCATGGTCCGCCCAGTTCGGGCAAGACCACCCTGGCACATGTGATTTCAAGAGAGGTGAGTGCACGTTTCAAAGTAATCAATGCGGTTTTGGATGGCATAAAAGAACTCAGAAAAGTGGTGGAGGAAGCGGAGCATTACCAGCGCTTCAGCGATACCAAAACAGTACTGTTCGTGGATGAGATTCATCGCTGGAACAAAGCCCAGCAGGATGCCCTGCTTCCTCATCTGGAATCGGGCATCATCACTTTGATCGGGGCCACTACGGAAAATCCCTTTTATTCGCTGGTGAATCCGCTCTTATCCCGTTGCCAGCTTTTCGAATTGTATCCGCTCACCCGCGATGATGTTTCGGCCATGCTGAGCCGTGCTCTCATCGACAAAGAAAAAGGCCTGGGCATACATAATGTGGATCTGACTGATGATGCCCGAAACCACCTTGCTGAACTGGCCGGAGGAGATATCCGGAATGCCCTGAATGCCCTGGAAGTGGCGGTGCTGTCTTCAGAACCCAATGAACAGGGGCAGATTCTCATCGATCTTGACATCGCTAGAGAAAGTATTCAGCGCAGAAATGTGCGTTATGACCGCACCGGTGATGAGCACTATCATTACATCTCGGCCTTTATAAAATCGGTGCGCGGTTCGGATGCGGATGCCGCCCTCTACTGGATGAATGCCATGCTGGAAGGGGGAGAGGATCCGAATTTTATCTTTCGGAGAATGTTCATTCTGGCTTCTGAGGATGTGGGACTGGCAGAGCCCAATGCCATCAGCATTGTCAATTCCTGCCATGAAGCCTTCATGAAATGCGGAATGCCGGAGGGGATGTACTTTCTCTCTCATGCCTGCCTGTATCTAAGTATGTGTCCCAAGAGCAACAGTACCACAGCTATTTTTGCAGCCCGTAAAGAAATTCAGGAAAACGGGGTTAAAGAGGTCCCGCCTTACCTCAAAGACAAAACGGCAAATAAGCTGGCCTCATCCTACCTGAGTATTGAGAATGCATCAGAGGACTATAAATATGCCCACTCCTATCCGCACCATTGGGTGGATCAGCGATATTTGCCGGAGAATTTAGCCGGGAAGAACTTTTATGAAGGCGGATCTGAAGGGCGTGAAAAGCTGCTGAATGAACGGCTAAAGCAAATAAAAAACCCGGGAAACAAAGATTAACCAACTCTGTCCCCGGGTTTTCGGATGGATGTATGTGAATGCTTATCTATTCACTTACTTACTACTACAAGAGGTTCATGGTGACGAATGCTTTTACCGTTTCTCATCCGTTCAACACCAAAAAATTCGGGATAGGCGGAGGTTCCGTGTTCATGCATATCCAGACCGGTGATTTCCTCCATCTGTGTAACCCGCAGTCCGAGAAAGGTTTTGATGGCTTTGAATACCAGAAAAGCCGTTACGGATGTCCAGGCGAAAACGGCAATGATACCAATCGCCTGAATGCCAAGCTGAGTAATGGTTCCTCCGAAAAAGAGCCCGGTAAATTCAGTGGTGTAAGGAGCCTGCGCAAACAATGCTACAGCCAGTGTTCCCCAGGCACCGGCAAATCCGTGAACGGGGATGGCTCCAACCGGATCATCAATGTTAAATTTTTCCAGCAGGCGGGTACCATAGAACATGATAATTCCGCCGATGACGCCAATCAAAAGCGCTGAAGTCGGAGAAACCACTGCGCAGCCTGCCGTTATGGCTACCAGTCCGGCCAGTGCCCCATTCAGCGTGTAGCCCAGATCGGGTTTTCCGGTATTGACCCATGCGATGAACATAGCCGCAATGGCTCCGCCTGCACCAGCCATGTTGGTGGTTACGGCAATCCGGGCAAAGGAAACATCCGCGCCCAGGGTGGAACCGGGATTAAAGCCAAACCATCCCAGCCAGAGAATAAATACCCCAATGGTACCCAGGGCAATGCTATGACCGTGAATGGAACGAACCTCCCCATCCACAAAGCGGCCTATGCGCGGACCCAGAAAGAGAGTGCCAACCAGTCCGGCCCAGGCACCCACACTGTGAACAACTGTTGATCCGGCAAAATCATGAAAGCCGATTTCGGATAACCAGCCGCCTCCCCAGATCCAGTGTCCAACGATCGGATAAATGAAAGCTGTAATGAAAACGGTGTAAATCAGGTAGGAGGTAAATTTGGTGCGTTCGGCCATGGCTCCGGATACGATGGTTGCCGCCGTTGCCGCAAACACGGCCTGAAAGAACCATTCGGCATAGATCCAGGAATCCAGTTCTCCGGATTCGGTGATGGCCTCACTCAGAAAGAAATTCGAGAAACCGAACAATCCGTTCTGGGAAACCCCGTACATGAGGGCAAAGCCAATAGCCCAGAAAAAGATGGTACCCAGTCCGAAGTCCATCATGTTTTTCATCATGATATTGGCCACGTTTTTAGCCCGCGTAAAACCGGTTTCCACCAGGGCAAATCCGGCTTGCATGAAAAAGACCAGAAAGGCTGCAATCATAATCCAGAGTAAATCGGCAAAGGTTTTATCTGAATTGGGTGTGATGGAGTTTACCGTTGTTTCAAGGCTCACATCCCCGGCAGCTTCAAGCGAAAAGGGGATCAGTAAGAGGAAGAGCAGAGCAAGCAGAGATTTTAAGATGCGCATTCCATTAATTGCTTAGTTGATTATGGGATAACGCGTTAAATAATATTATAAATCACCAGTAAAACAAAATAAAATTAATCTAATAACTCAATTATTATAAAACTTATTAGTCTGATTCAGAAAAGCGCTTACAAAATTAAAGAGATGCATTGGAATGATTTAATGTTAGACTTCCTTTCTTCGGGAAAATGAAAAATATGGATATCAAAATAGTAAGCAGTACAGATCGGCCCGGTTCAAATACCCGGCTTTTTTCAGAACATGTAAAGCAAAAATACAAGGAATACGCCGAGGTGGATGCCGAGGTGATATGCCTTATGGACTTCCCCCTGGCTGATGTGCAGGGTGGAGTATACGGGCATGAGCCACAGTCGGTTATCGACTTCAGGGAGCCACTGGTGAATGCAGATGGACTGGTATTTGTGATACCGGAATACAATGGTGGTTTTCCGGGTATACTTAAAATGTTTATCGACTATCTGCCCTTTCCCAAAGCATTTCAGAAAATGCCCATCGCCTATATCGGTATAGCTAATGGTGCATTTGGTGCCCTGCGCCCTGTGGAGCAGTTTCAGATGGTAGCCGGATACCGCAATGCCCTGTCTTTTCCGGAGCGGGTATTTGTGCCCCGTTTCAACAAGGAGTTTGATCCTGAACTGGGTCTGGTGGATCCTTTCAAGCGCGATCTGCTGAAGACACAGATTATTAACTTCACAGACTTTGTAGCGGCGAACCGGGAAACTAGCTTAGCTTAAGCATGTATCCCACCCCGTGCAGTGTGATAAGGTACCGGGGTTCATCCGGATGCAGTTCGATCTTAGCCCGTAGCTTGGAAATGTGAACATCAACGGTTCGCGTATTGGTGCTGTATTCGTATCGCCACACTTTTTCGAGGAGATCATCCCTTGAAACGGCTTCATTGGCATTGGAAACCAGGAAACGAATCAGTTCCACCTCCCGGGCGGTGAGTTCTATCTTTTCGCCTTCGGGGCGTTCAACGATTGATTCCTTCAGGTCAATGTTAACGGGCCCCAGCTTTACGTAGTCAATTTTGTTGGAACTGGAATACACCCCGGATCGGCGCAAACGGGCTTTTATTCGGGCAAGTAGTTCTTTAACACCAAATGGTTTGGTGAGGTAATCGTCCGCCCCGATATTTAATCCTGCTACCTTGTCAATTTCCTGGTCGCGGGCTGTCAACATAATCACAGGGAAGGTGTATTTATGCTCCCGCACTTCCTTGCAGATATCATAACCGCTTTTGCCCGGTAGCATCACATCGAGCAGCATCAGATCCGGTTCATGTTCTTTAACCATGTCTACGGCATCAACGCCCGTCTCACATACCAGCACCTCATATCCTTCATTCTCGAGGGTATCCCGCAGGGTGAAAACCAGACTGGGTTCATCCTCCACCACCAGAATTTTCGTTGTTTTAGCCGACATACTCCATATTCTCCGTTTCTGTGTTGCTTTGGTGTCGCTTATCCATGTCTTTCAGTGAAGCAAGGTTACTTTCATCCAGAGCCGGAAATTTAATAATAAATGTGGTTCCTTTTCCGGTTTCGCTTTCCACTTCGATGCCGGCTCCGTTCAGGTCCACATAATTCTTGACGATTGACAGTCCAAGTCCGTGTCCTTTGGTGCTTGCAGTCAGTGAATCCTCGACCCGATAGAATTTATCAAAGATATGACGCTGGGCTTTTTTCGGAATACCCATGCCTTTATCCTGAACCTTGAGTACAATCTCATCCTTCACCTGCTCCAGAAAGTATCCCACATATTTGGTATCCGGACTGTATTTAATAGCATTCTCGGTGAGGTTATTCAGTATGGTTTCCAGGCTGTCTGCATCTGCATAAATCTGTGGGAGTGAATCCGGGATGGATGTTTCTACCTCAAAACCCTTTTGTTCCAGATAGGGACGGTTATTCTCCACAAACTCAAGAGTAAACTGGTTGATCTCAACGGGCACCTGCTGAACGAATGATTCACCCGCATCAGCCTTGGCCACATCCAGCAGGCTTTCAATCATTTTGCGGAGGCGAATGGCTTCATTATAAATATGATCGCCGTACTTCTTCAGCCTGTCCTCATCCTTAACCCGGCCATCAGCAATGTTCTCACCTGCGGCCTGCATCACGGCCAGCGGGGTTTTAAGTTCATGGGTCACATTGGCCAGGAAACCAGCCTGACGCATCGCCAGTTTACGTTCTTTCTGGGCTGTGTTAAACATGAAGAACATTGCTCCGATCAGCAAACTTACGGCCGCACCCAGAACAAGCAGGTTCTTGGTCAGGGAATCATTATAGGCTACCGCTGCCTCAGTGGTGTTGTATTGAATTTTAATATTCCAGTTCTGGAAGAAGTTCGGAAATACCTGCCGATAGTCTACCAGATCCACATCATAGTCTATGCTGGAAGCATTGGTAGCCAGTACCTCATCCTGAACCCAGTTATGCAGCCATACTGCAACTCCTGATTTATTTTCATCACCAAAGGTTTCGACCAGCAGGGGTTGGATGTAATCGTTAACCAGATAATCCTGATCGATGATAAAAGTCAGAAAACCGATGATGTTCCGATCGCCGTTTATGTCGATGAGGGCAATATTCATGCTGCGGTGGGTATCAAACTGCACGCTGGTATTCCAGCGGTATTCGATGTCATCCAGTGCAATGCGGGCCCGCGTTCGGGCTACCCCCACTCCATCACATATCAGGTCGTTATAATCCCTGGTCGGATCAAATTTGTCATTTTCATTATCGTAGCTGAAAACCCTGCTGTTGCCACAGGGATCGGTATTTTCAGGGGTGTAGTATACCTCTGAATAAAAACCGCTGTTTGCAGCCTTTTCAATTACTTCCTTGAAATTATCGGGGAATTGTCTGTTTTGTTCGAACTGAGCCTCCACCGTCGATAAATTGATGCGCCCCAGTCCCCAGAAAGGCTCATACATGGACTGCCGGATTTTGCTGACTACTTCTTCCAGCTGCAGGTTTTTGCGTTCACGATCGGTATCCACCATGGTATTCCTAAGAGTGTACAGGGAGTACACATTCATACCAGTGAGGGCGATGATGGCTACAAGTCCGGCTGCGAGCAGAACCCAGCGGGCAATTCGATTTTTACTGATGGAATTCATAACACGCTTATGTTAATGAATTTTCAATTGCATATGCCCGAAATAAAAACTTTTAACAAATAAATGGCATAAAAAAAGCCCTCCCTGCATGCAGGGAAGGCTTAATCAGGATACAGATCCTTTATTTTTCCCAGGTGTTATTAGCCCGCTCAACATCCGGGAAGTATATCTCTTTGTCGATGGTGACTTTGGTTACTTCCTTTCCGTTATCCAGTGTGAGGCTGGCTGTTCGGGTACCCTGAAGCCAGGTTTCAGCATCAATACGCTCATCCTGTGTTCTACCATCGGAATATTCAATGCTAAGCAGTACCGGAAGGATCAGGTTACCGTTATCCCGAATGATGATGGTGGTGGTATTGCCTTCCTGAGTTACGCTTTCCACGGCCTGATCCATCACCCAGGTTTCGAAGTAATATCCTCTCCAGAAGTAATCCAGATTCTGTCCGCTTACGGTGTTGAAGGTATTGAACAGGTCGTAGGGTGTTGGGTGTTTATAAGCCCAGTTTTCCATGTAAGTAGTCCAGGCTTCATAAAAGAGTTCTTCACCAAGAATCCCCTGCAATACAATGAGTCCGGACCCGGGTTTTGGATAGGATGCCACTCCGTATGCCGGTCCGGGATAGTGATAGTCGGACCATCGCATGATGGGACCTTCATAATCGGTTCCTGCAATCCAGAGGAAGGCGCTGAATTCACGTTCGCGGCTTTCGGATTCAGGATAGTAATCCCATCGGGCATTGGCTTCATGGAAGGTGGTTGAACCTTCATCCATCCAGGCGTGACGACGTTCATTGCTGGAAACGATCATCGGCATCCACATGTGAGCCAGTTCATGGGCGGTCACATCATATAAATTCGGCAGCTGGGCACGGTTGTAATCGCCCATCAGGGTCATCATCGGAAATTCCATTCCGCCTCCGATGATGCCGGAACCTTCAACTGAGGTCATGTGAGGCCAGGGATAGGGAATTTGGGTGTATTCAGACAGAAATTTGATGGAATGTGCAGCGAATTCAGCTTCCTTTTCCCATTTCGGGGCCAGCGGTCGCCAGAATGAGTTGATGCGGGTATAGTCGGTGGTACCGTCTCCATCCAGATCCCCAACCGAAGTGCGTACCCCATCCCACTGTGACTCGAGGGTGGCACTGAAAGCCACATCGCGAACATTTTCAGCACGGAAAGACCAGGTAAGCTGTCCATTGTCGCTGCTTCTGGTGGCCAAACCCACTTCATCGGAGCCGACGATGGTCATCACTTCGTCAGAATTTCCTGCATCAACATAACGGCTGTATACCTCATCAGCCAGCACTTCTTCGCCATTCAGCAGTTCACCGGTCGACATAACCAGCCATTGTTCAGGAGCCGTAATGTCGATGGTATAATTTCCGAAGCCGTGGTAAAATTCAGCATTGGAGGTAAAGGTGTCCAGAAACCATCCTTCCAGGTCATCATAAACCCGCACATGCGGATAGTAGTAGGCTAGATAGAATAGATTATCCTGGCTGTGGCCCATGCGTGCGCCTGCTCCGCGTTGTGGTATGGCAAAATCCCAGTCTATTTCAAAAGTGCGGCTGGAATCAGGCATCAGGGGTTGTGGTAAAATCACAATCATGTTGGTTCCCTGAATGTTATAACCCGGCTGATTCCGGTTTACGGGCTGTAGTTCCTGCCCTTGATGGGTAACCCGGGTAACATTTGCCCCGCCGGTTATTTCTACCGGCTCCAGTCGTACATTGCCTTCTTTGTGCAGGTTCTGGGCAATTTCGAAAACAACAGCGCCGAGTGTGTCAGGCGAGTTATTATAGTAGGTGATGGAGGCCGTGCCGTTTAATTTCTTGTTTTCGGTGTCCAGAATAAGGTCCATATCGTACTCAGACCATTGAGTCCAGTAGTTGGGTCCCGGTTTTCCTTCCAGCGTTCGTGTTCCATTTGCCAGTGCCTGCGCATAGCTATCGGGCAGGTCAATGGGATAGGGGATGGGGCGTTCAATTTCGAGGGCGGTTCTTTCGGCTGAAGCCTGCGAATCGGTTGAGGTTGAGTTCTGTGTAGTTGAACAAGCCAGAAGCAACAGCGCGGCTACCCCAAGCAGATACTTATATGATTGCATAGGTTTTGAGTTTAATTGTGAGACAGGTAGAGCGACATCAGAAGGTCAGGGGATGCGCTCAATATTTTTTTCGATGGCCTCTTTGAGGTCATTGAATTCGATGGGCTTTACCAGGTATTCCAGATAATTGGTTTCCTTGGCGCGCTCAACGTGATAGGGATCAGAATTACCGGTGATATAAATCACGGGCACATCAGAAAACTTACGAATTTCAATCATGGCGTCAATACCATCCATATCCCCTTCAAGGGTGATGTCCATAAGGATGAGATCCGGGCTGATTCTTTTAGCCACTTCGATGGCGGTTTTTCCATAAACCAACTCACCTTCCGCGAAATATCCAAGGCGTTCTAGGTAACTCTCGTACAGTAAATTGAGGATGAGATCATCCTCGACAATCATGACCGTTTTCTGATCGGAACTCATCGTAGTAGAAATAACAGGTGTCTGTATAGATTAAGAAACAATTATAACATGTTTTTCCTACTAAAGGAAACCCAAATGTGAAATCGCCGGGAGGCTTAACATTATCGATTGTTTGTGAGGAGGCTTACAATTTCCCTGAGATCGGAAACCAGGTAATCGTGCTGATAATCTTCAAGGTCGCTTCGTTCATGTGTGCCGTAAAGAACCCCGATAGTCAGGCCGCATCCGGCATTTTTTCCTTCATCCAGATCGGAAGGAGTATCTCCGATTTTAGCGACCATAGCCGGATCTTCAATCTCTAGTTCGCTCATAATTTTGCGAATCATAAAGGGTTCGGGTCGGCCTTCTTCTACTTCATCACTGCAGGCTGAGGCGTCGATGAGCTCATTTTCATACCAGCCAAGACGGTTTGCAATGATATCCGCTGTTGACCGGCTAAAACCGGTATTAAAAGCTACTTTGATATCCTTTTCCTTCAGTTCCCGAAACACCGCACTGGCTCCATCAACTTCACGGACTTCGTCCGATTCGGCATAGTATTTATTGATGTTCTGCAGAAAGGCGTCGTGAATTTCCAAAGCCAGTTCATCGGAAGCCCGTTCAGACACTACCTGTTCCAGTATTTCCCCGATGGCCTGTAACTTTCTGATGCCCATTACGGAGTTTACCATGTCGAGCGGGGCATCAATGCCCTTGTCGTTTAGTGCATTTTTAAAACACTGGAAAACGGCATTTTCACTGTCATCTACAGTGGTCCCGGCAAGGTCAAATATGGCTAATTTCAATAGAGTATCCCCCCGAAAAAGATTGAAAAGCGAATCGTAGTTAGTTCAAAAATTTGAGCTATAGTAAAAATATTTAATCACTGATAAAATAAAATTACTGTTTAATTACTCTTAAGCTTTTGTTTGGGACTTAACCTTAAGGTAATATTTACAAATAGTAAAAATCAGGAAGTGCGGTTGGCATACACTTTCAGGAGGGATGTGGCATTGTCCGTTTTATTTTCGAGGGAATGAGGAGTTTTGCCTTCGAATAACATGGAATCCCCTTCTTTCAGATGTATGATTTCATTTTCGAGCCCGTAGATAATCTCACCTTTTAATACATATACAAACTCCACATTGTCGTTACCAATGGGTTTTCGGTAAGTACGGGGTTCAATTTCGATGACACTCATCAACAGATTCATCCCCAGTAAACTCTGATTGAATAGGTGTTCATATTTAAGGCCTTTGGAATCATAACGTGTTTCCACTTCCCCCTCCCCCTTACGGGTAATGAAATACAGCTCCTCTTCATTTTTGCGGTCAACAGCCGACATGATTTCTGATAGGGTGGTATCCAGTGCATAAGCAATATTGTAGAGCACCGGCAGAGAAGGGGTGGTACGGTTGTTTTCAATCCGTGAAAGCAGTCCCGCTGAGACCCCGCTTTTTTCAGCCAGATTAGTGAGCGTTGCACCTTTTTCAGTGCGTATGCGCTTCAGTGCTTTGCCAATTTCAGAAAGAGATTTGTTTTTCATGAGGCGATTGATGCAATAACTTAATGTGTATTTAAAACACAGTTTATAGTTCGGGGAGAATATAATCACATATTGTTATTGACCGCAGGCTGATTATCAGTACCCATTGCCCTTCTCAAGCGGAAATCCAGAATTTGCATATAGGTAAATAAAATTTACAAATAGTTATATTCTGGTAATACACGGATAATCATTCCTTAATTTCATGCGGTGAACTTGTCAGGCGTAAAGGGATAACTTAGTTCATGCCAAATGCTTGACCGTCACGTCATTTTCACTCTGTCTTTGCTTCTCTTCTCCATCATTCCGGGTATAATACATGCTCAAACGGGAAAAATCAGTGGTAAGATTATTGATAAGGAGACCAAAGAATCACTGCCTGGAGTTACTGTTGTTATTGAAGGCACCCAAAAAGGGGCTATTGCTGATTCGGAAGGTCAGTATACCCTCTTAAGTGTGGAGCCGGGCGTATATACGCTTAAGTTTTCATTTGTAGGTTTTTCAACCGTCATCGTGAATGAGGTTGAGGTTTTTTCGGGGCGCACCACAACCATCGACACGGAAATGCAACTGGAAACGATTCAGGGGCAGGAAGTGATCGTACTGGCACAAACGCCAATTGTTAAGAAGGACCAGACTTCTTCTGTTTCATTTGTGACTAAAGAAACCATTGAGGAACTACCGGTTCTGGAGATTGATGACCTTGTTCGTTTCCAGCCGGGCGTAGTTGCCAATACCAATGGCGGTTTCAACATACGTGGTGGTCGTACCCGTGAGGTTGCTTATCTGGTGGATGGGGTTCCTGTTCAGGATGTCTATTCACAAGGTGGTGGGCAGACCATTGACCTTGAGGTACAGTCGGTGCAGGAGCTACAGGTTCTTACCGGCACCTTTGATGCCGAGTTGGGTGGAGCTCAGTCGGGAGTGATCAACGTGACCACAAGAGACCCGGCCGCTAAGCTGGAAGCCAATCTGCAGTTGCGATCCGGTGGTTTCTATGCGGGTGATGATGATACATTTATAGACGGGGATAACTTCGATCCATTCCAGACCCGGGATGTGAACCTGACACTGACTGGTCCGCTCAGCCGGAATTCAGACCGGCTTGGTTTCTTCCTTTCCGCTCGCTACGAAGACAGGGTTAGTTACTTAAAGGGTATCCGAAGATTCACCCCGGAAGATGGGCTGATTCTGGACAGCTATCGATTCTGGTACCGCGATCAGTTCAATCTGGACGATACCCGACTGATTCCGATGGATACCGCCCGCACACCACAGGGTAATCTGATTCTGGACAGCCAGGGCAATCCCATTATATTCGGAAGCGGTAATGGTGAAGTAGTGAATATGTCGTTCAATGAAGCCTATACCATCAACCCGAAAATTGTATTCCGCGCAAATTCCAGAACCAAAGTTTCGCTGAGTACGGTCTACAACCTGTCTCAATCGCAGGGATATAATGACAGTAAGCGTTTCGCACCGGATGGCCGAAATATCAATGATGCCTATTCCCTCACCAACATCGCCTCCTTAAAGCAGACACTCAGCAGTACGGCTGTTGTGAATTTGAGGGCATCCTATCGCTTGCAGAGGCGTAAAAGTGCGGCTTTTGATGATTTTAATGATCCTCGCTATCAGTATACATCCGATACCGATCCTACTACCGGTTTCTACCTGGGCGGCACTGAAAATGGCCGTTCCCGTTTCGAGGAAGACCAGATCTTCCTGAGCGGTGATCTTACCTGGCAGGTCAACTTTTCCAATGAAATTAAAACTGGATTCCAGTTCCGAACCAATCGCTTTAAAAGCATTGATTCAAGCATCGACTATTATGATTCGAGGGTGCCGGCTGCCAATCGTCGCAGAGTGGACGTGATCCGTCCTAGCAATGTAAATCCATTCTTTGACCTGTATCTGGAAGATGTTCGTAATCTTCAGGATTCCGTTCTGGTACCTACACTCGCAACTGATTTGTCCGGTGAAAGCAGGATCTTTGAACAGCAGCCTATCGAGTTTGCAGCTTTTGTACAGGATAAACTGGAATTCGGTAATAACCTGGTGGTCAAAGCCGGATTGCGCTTCGAATATTACGACACCCGTGAGAAATACATTGTAAATACCCGGGCTCAGTCGGAAGTCATCGGTTCGGACGAAAACCTGGAAGATGCAGATCCAAAGACCTATCTGAGTCCCCGAATCGGAATTTCCTTCCCGATTTCAGAGAGCGGTGCCTTTCGTGTAGCATACGGCCATTTCACCCAGATGCCGGCTTACAGCCGTCTGTATCAAAATCCCATTGATGCAAATACAACCACACTGCAGCTGGAAGGGCGGACCATCGGTAATCCGGATCTGATTCCTGAAAGAACCATCAAATATGAGGTTGGACTGCAGCAACAGATTTCAGATTTCATCGGCATCGATGTAAACCTGTTCTACAAGAATATCCGGAATCTGCTGGGTGTGCAAGTACTGGCAACCCAGGATGGGATCAATTATTTCCAGACCATAAACAGAGATTATGGCCTCGTGAAAGGGGGAACTATTTCCTTCTTCACCAATCCCAAGGGCTATCTGAATGCAGCGGGCTTCGACATAACCTATCAGGATGCCCAGAGCTCTTCATCCAATCCCAATGCCATTGCCGATGTGCTGATTGCCGGCCGCCGGGGAGAAGAGCCTGATGTGGTTGTGGATCGAAACATTATTCCTCTGGACTGGGATCAGCCGCTCACGGCCAACGCCTATCTGGTTTTCGGAAAGCCCAATAACTGGAATGTGAGTTTTATCCACCAGCTTGCCACCGGGCAGCCATTCACACCGGTATTCCTGGATGAAAACAAAGATTTCCCGGAAAACTTTTTCGATAACTCAGAAAACAAACCGACCCTGATCACGCTTGATCTGTCGGCTGAAAAGCAATTTAACATCCGAACCACGAATGTCACCTTCCGGGTACAGGTGAATAACGTGCTCAACTACCTCAATGAAAGAACAGTGGATAGCGTATCCGGTAGAGCCAATCAGATTGTCCGTATCCCGGAAGCCCAGTCAGTGCGCAATCAGGTAAACGAAGTGGTTGGCCTGTTCTCCAATGAGCAGGATGACAATCGTCCGACCTGGTACTCCGCCCCACGCGAAATTCTATTCTCAATCCAGTTCAACTTTTAAGAGATGCCGTTAAACAGAAGATTCTTACCACTTACTATTTTCCTTCTTCTATTTGTGCTTCACAGTTCAATAGCTGCCGGTCAGACAAAAAATGATTCTGATGATGAGCTTCGTGCTGAACGTGAACAGCGGAGGTCTGAGCGTGCCATGCTGGACTATGAAGAATCGCAGTCCAAAGCCCGGCAGTTGCCAAACCTTTCCTTCCGGAACTTTATCCGTGGTGGACTGCAAACCGGAAACCTCATTCAGGTTCCCTACATCACCAACGTAAACATATCAGCCGGATACTGGGGTAGTTTTGTATCACCCAGTCGTATCACCTGGCCAAAGGGTTCCGGTGTGGAATACGGCCACACCATGAGCTTTATCGTTGCCGGGGAGGTGAATACAGATGCCGGAACACAGCAGGTCATTATTTCCGAATCCTACAATCGCTCAGGTGGTGATCAGACCAATACCCACAAATATCAGTTTACTCCGATACCCGGCTTTTACAATATGTACGGGGATCAAAACTCGGACAATAAGCTGAATGATAATCCGCTGGACCGGCAGCGTCTGGAAGACACCGGATTTTACTTTGTAGGCGGGCTGAATGAGGATGCCAATGATAACGGTGTGCTGGACCCCGGAGAGGATTTAAATAACAACGGTGTGCTGGATCTTCAGCTTGAAAACAGAATTGAATACACCGCACAATCGAACCTGCCACAAACCTGGCCTGCGTTCTGGCCTCCTCAGTCGTATGTGGGTGATGACCGACAACCCGGCGATAATCGTCCCGGTTCTCGTGCCGGCCGCTGGAATGGCGCTTTTGGTGCTTTTGTGCGGGGCGATCAGGAAGCTTATTACATCGCCGATGATCGGGATAACGATGAATTCGCATATTATCCATTCATCGATCCGAATACCGGTGATCCGGATACCCGATCCTGGGATCAGGGCGGCCGAAGAGGGATGGGGATTGAAGTAACGGCACGGCAGTATCAGTGGACCAGTATTCTGGCCGAAGATATTTTTGTGACTACTTTCGATGTAGATAATATCAGCCGAAAGAATATACCCACCGCTATTATCGCGATGCTGGTGGATTATGATATCGGTGGTTCAACCGGCGACAATAATGCTCTTTTCGATACCATTGATGACATCACTTATCAGTGGCACACGAGAAACCTGGTGAGAAATGGTTTTCGGGTAGGTTATGGTGGTGTGGGCTTCCTCGAAAGTCCGGGTATTCCTGATGATGGGATCGATAATGATGCGGACGGACTGATTGATGAATCCAGAAATGACGGCATTGACAATGACGGCGACTGGACCGTTTGGGAAGATGTAAACAACAACGGCCGCTACGACAATGAAGACCTGAACAATAACTTTATCCTGGATGAGGGAGAAGACCTCAATGATAACGGAGCACTGGATATTGAGCCTATTAACGATGATGTAGGTTCTGACGGACTTGGACCTGAAGACGAAGATTATCCGGGTCCGGATGCAGATGGTTCAGAAGCCAACGGGGTACCTGATCCCGGGGAATCCAACTTCGAGTTTACGGACAATGACGAGATTGATCAGATCGGTCTCACCAACATGGTTATCCGGACGCCAACCGATTTTGACCGCGATCTGGACGATGATGAACTTTTCTGGGCTGATTACATTCAGCCGGTTCCGGAGGACCAGTTTATTATTCCGACCGAAACCCCTGACATTATTTACACCTACAGCTCCGGTTTTGTGCAGATTCCAATCGGAAGTCCGCAGCGTTTTTCCATCGCTTTTTTCTGCGGTAATGATTTTGATGATATGCTGCGGAATAAACGGACCATGCAGAATATTTACGATGCGGATTATGATTTTGCACGTCCGCCCCGCCGCCCCTTCCTGACGGCTGTTCCGGGTGACGGACAGGTAACGCTGGTCTGGGATGAAAGCGCGGAAACTTCCCGTGATCCTATTTACGGTTTTGATTTCGAATTATATAAGATATACCGCTCGACAGATCCCGAGTTCAACGATATCAAAACTATTTCGGATGCCTTTGGTAATCCCCTGCTCTGGGAGCCAATAGCACAGTTTGATCTCGATAATGGTCTTTCGGGAGCTCATCCGGTGCAGATCGGCAGCTTTGGGGTGAGTTACGATATGGGTACCGATTCAGGCCTGGAATACAGTTATGTAGACCGGGATGTAGATAATGGCAGAAGTTATTATTACGCCGTGGTTTCTGTGGATCATGGTTATGCAGATAACTTCTTCGAAGACGGAATTTCAGAATCTGATGATCTGGCACCCATCTCACCCACCGAGAGTTCCAAGATTATTGAAGTAGATCTATTTGAACGCCCTGTGAACATTGACCGGAATACTGCGGTGATTGTTCCTCAGGAAAATCCGGCAGGATACCTGCCCCCCGCTATTGATGAGGAAAGTCCGCAGCTGGTTAGTGGTAACAGTACGGCCGATGTCCAGGTAGAATTTTTAATACCGGACTCGGCCAACAGCCGCGGCTATGAATATGAGATCACCTTTACCGATGACAACTCTTTCTTTGAGCTGGATTCCACCTTATTCGAATTCGGAAACACCACCGGTTTCAGTCTGAGAAACCGTACTACCGGCGAGCTGCTGGCTGAAAGTGAGCCCGGAGTCACCGGCGCAGGCATCTTTAATTCTCCGGTACTGAATGCCCGCCTATATGACGGCATGAAAATCACCATCACCAATCCTACCAAACCCAACATTTCATCCGCTGAATGGCTGTTCAACAGCGCACGCAGCGGAAGACCGGATGCGGCTATTACGGTAATCGGTGAAGACCAGGGCGGTGAAAATAATGTGCCCCGTGACTATGAACTCCGGGTTTCGGATACCTTCGTGGACAGCTCACAAGCTATTCAGGTTGCGGATCGAATACCCATCAATTTTACGGTGTGGGATGTGACCGACCCCAATAACGAATTCAAAATGCCTGTTTCTCTCACAGAGAATCGCAATGAGGCATTCCCGCAGGACGACTCTCTGGGTATCCTGACTCCTGGCGATGAGGTCAGTATCAAGTTTGACCGGGTGCTCTCCCGTTTCGGTTTCGTTTATACCGGGACGTCCTGGAGGTTCCGCTTTGGATTGGAGGGGGCAGATGCCGCCCTGCTGACCGAAATCACCGAGTACGCAAATGCTCTTAATGATTCGCTGGCAACCTACTCGGTTCGGGGATTCGAGAGTCGGCCTTTTGGCCCGAATGTAACCCGTGCGGAGCTGGATGATTTTCTGCTGGCTGTGAATCCCTGGTTCAGCACGGTAATTGACTCTCTGAACGGTGATCCCACTACAGCAGGTGCTTTTGCCGGATTCAGTGTCAACCCTCAGCGGTATCTGGATGACCTTGAGGAAGCTTTTGAACAGGCAACCCCTCAGGAGGGGGATCGAATGCTCTTCGAAAGTACCAAACCATTCAGCAGTGCTGATACAGTTCGGTTCACCGTAAACGGAAACACCATCGAGCAGAATATCAGCAGCAGTGTACTGGATTCCATTTACGTAGCACCGGATCCCTACATCGCGGTGAACGTGAATGAGCGAAGAAACACAGCACTACCCGGGCGGGGCGAGAGAAAAATTGAATTCCGCAGATTGCCTCAGACCTGCACCATCAAAATTTTCACCATCAGCGGAAGGCTGGTTCGCACGCTGCAGCATAACAGCACCGTAAATAGCTTTGAAGCCTGGGATCTGAAAAGTGATGACGGCCTGGATGTGGCTTACGGAGTTTACATCTACCACGTAGATGCACCCAACATCGGAGAAAAAATTGGAAGGTTTGCACTCATCAAGTAAAAAGAACATGAGAAGAGTTTTTCTACCCATATTGTTTGTTTTATTTCTGGCTTCTGAAGCAGCTTTTGCCCAGCTCAGCTTTGTGAGAAACGTGTCTAACAAAGGCACAGTGGCGGCCGCTTTTCTTGAAATCGGTGTGGATGCCCGCGCTGAAGGTATGGGTGGTGCCTATGCCGCCCAGACCGGATCAGTGGATATGATTTACTGGAATCCGGCAGGATTGGCTTACATGGATGGGGTAGGGGTAAGCTTTTCCAACACCGAATGGCTGGCCAACACCCAGTTCAATTTTGCTTCAGCTGCGGTTCCTCTCCCTAAAATTAAATCGGTACTTGCAGCCAGTTTTACCACCCTTGGGGTTCCCGAACAGGATGTACGGCTGGCCAGCGGCGAGACGACCGGCGAACAGTATGATGCCCGTGACCTTGCGGTTAACCTGGCCATCGGAACCCGGCTGATCGACGAGTTTTCCTTTGGTATTTCATTCAAGTACATCAATCAGCGTATCTGGTCTGAAAATGCAACCGGTCTGGCGGTGGATGTGGGCGTGCATTACGACACTCCGCTGGAGGGATTAACCATGGGCTCCAGTATCTCCAACTTCGGTTCGGATATGAGCATAGGCGGAAAGAACCTGAACGATATTATTGATCCCGATCCGGATAATCAGGGGGTAACCAATGTACCTGTGACCTATATCACCGATGATTTTCCCATGCCTCAGATTTTCCGGTTCGGGCTGGCCTATGAAAAACTCTTTTTTGACGATTATCGGCTGATTACAGCCGTAGATCTCATGCACCCGACCGGTTCTACCGAGAGTATGAACCTGGGAGCTGAGCTGGGAATCCGTGATCTGCTTTTCCTTCGAGGGGGATATCAGAATCTGTTCGAGAGAGATCAGATCAATGGACTCACAATGGGGGTAGGCGTTCAATACAAGCTCTCTCCCCGCCAACGCTTCTCATTCGATTATGCCTATTCGGACTGGGGAATCTTACAGAGAGCGCATCGAATATCAATAAGCTTATACCTCTAATCACAAACACAAACCAAACGAACACATGAACATGAAAGCTACTTCGTTCTTGCTCGGATTTGCCCTTCTGCTGTGCAGTGTTGCTACACAGGCACAGACAAAAGACGTGGATCTGAATTTAATGAACACCTATGGGTCTAATTACGATGAAGTTTTAGACAAATACGGGGATAGTCCTCTAATGCTTCTCCAGGCTGCTGAGGAACATGCACAAAGATCAAACCTGAGAAACAACATCGGGCTGAGATCTTACTTTGCCAAAATGAATGCTTTTGCCGATATCAACTCTCCTTTTGTTGAGCGTGCCGAAGCTGAGCCAAACAACTTTTTCAACGAAGCAGATAACATCGATGATGTGATCGCTGCCGACGCCGTACTAAACGATGAGTACACAGGTAAGTTGATCACAGCTGAATTCTCGTCAGAGACCGATGTTGATGTTTATGAGTTCACGGTTGACACTACAGCCATGTACTACTTCAATGCCCTGCATGGTACACTGGCTGATGGTGGTGAAATGTCGGTTAGTATGCGTCTTTTCCACGGATCAGATCTGGATACCACCTTTGTTGATGACTTCCTGGGTATCACCGGTAATGGGCAGATCAGAGGCGATATCCTTGGTAGAAATACCGACGGACGTGGGGGCGCTGGCCTCTTCCGTCTTTCAGGATGGTCTTCTCCTGTTGATCAGGCAACCGGCCAGAAACTCACCGGTAAGTTCTATCTGTGGGTATTCAATGATGATGGAAAACAGGGTACCTATAACATGACAGCCTATAAGATTCCGTTTGAGGATTTCCGTTATAAAGCTGAACCAAACTACCCGTACAGCAACCTTGTTACCGGTTCTCTGAATCCACTGTTTACCCTGAATACCGATGCGGTAGTGCGCAGCTTCATGCTGTACTCCGATACCGTTAAAGTGGTAAGCCCTGAATTGCCATCACAGTCGAACCAGACTTACGATCAACTGCTGGCTGAAGGGGATGAAGATGTCGACCTCTTCTTCCTGGATTATGAAACCGGTAAAACCGTGGTGATCGAAACACTGCCTTACTTCGGTTTCTATCGTGAGAATGACGGTTCCATCGGTTCCGGTTCTACACGTATGACCGACCCCCGCGTGCTGGTTTTCAAAGGCGACGGGGTTTCTGCAGCGAATAAAATTGCGGATGATGATGACGGCGGCCGTGAAGAAATGGATGGTCCGAACAATATCCACTCCCGTGTTGTGCTGACTCCGGAGTATCTTGAGACTCAGGGTATTACCACAAGCGGTCCGCTGGTAGTTTGGGTTTCAGGCTGGGCTTCTCAGGAACGTACCCGTCTGGATGGCGAAGGAAGAAGCGTGGATAACCGCGATCCGGGACGCGCCATGTACGATCTCTATGCCTTCCAGTATGACAGTGACAATCCGGATGAAGTAGAACCTAACAACTCCGTTTCCGAAGCTACCGTGATCGCCGCCCGCGCCGATACAGTTGTAAACGGTGAATTCGCAAGCGGTTCTGACGAAGATTTCTATCGTGTGTTCCTGCATAACGTGAGAATGTATTCCATCTTCACAACCAACTCTACGGTTTCTGCCGATATCAATGTCGAGATTTACCACGAAACAGAAGCTTCCGCTTTTGATGGGTCAACAGATGTTTCCGGCGATCTGGTTGCTTCCCTGCCGATTAATGTTGGACGTGACGGAAACGACTTCCAGATCACAGGTTTTGTTCCTGAAGAAGCCGGTGCTTACATCATCAAAGTGAGCTCTTCTTCAGCCGGCAGCTACCAGCTGGGTGTTCTGGATAAAGGAGAAATCTTTGACGGACGTATCGCTAACGAACCAGATAACACGCTTGCTGATGCACAGACTCAGGATCCACTTCAAATCGGTGCTGGTGCAGCTTCTGTTACAGCGATGATCTTCCCTGAAAATGATGTAGACCACTACTACTTCAGTACTGGTGAAGAGTTTACCATTACACTGAAGCCAAGCAACGAGAATCTGATTGATGACTTTGACGGAACCCTGACTCTGCTTGACGGTTCCCTCACTGAGTTGTCTTCTTCAAGCACAGGATCCCTGACTTATACTCCTTCTGAAGCTGGTGATTTTGTAGTGAGAGTGGCTGCAACGAATGCTGGTGATGTAGGATTCTACGTAATCAGTGGTGGTGAGCCATTCCAGGAAGATGAACCAAATAATGACGCAGCTTCGGCTACACCGCTTATTCTGGGTCAGCTCTACGATGCTGCTCTGACTTCAGGCGATACTGACTTCTTCAGTGTTGACCTGAAAGCCGGTTCTCTCTACTCCTTCCGAGGGGCGGACAATGCAACCGGATCAGCTCTGACCGTTGAATTCCTGGACAGCCCAACCGGTTCAACCCTGCTTGACGATTCTGGTTGGCCGGATAACTACTCCGGTAACTTCAAAATTGCCAACATCATCCCTCAGGAAGACGCAACCTATTACCTGAAGATTTCCGGTAACCCAGGTACCTATAAAGTACTTTCACGTGTGAACGACCAGTTCAGAGCACTGGAAAAGAAACACGAGCCGGATAACTCTATCGCCGAAGCCGTTGCCCTGGGTAGCTATGTGATGGATGGTACCGATCGCATGTTTGTTCAGTTTGCTCCTGATTCAGCCCGTTTCTTCGGTGACCTGGATTACTTTGAGCTGGATGCCAAAGCGGGTATGAAGATTGTTGCAGAAACCAAGCCAGTTGCCGGTACCACTGCTTCTTCTTCTGATCCTGATCTCTGGAATCGTGACACCGATACTCGCCTGCGTCTCTTTGATGCCAGCGGGACAGAGCTGGAAAGCGATGATGACGGTGGTAACAGCTGGTATTCCAAGATTGAATACATCGTGCCTGCTGATGGAAAGCTTTACCTGCAGGTAGCCAACAGCCGTGGTCCTGGTGGTGGAGACGATCGTTCTATGCGACGTGGCGACTACCTCCTGAATGTGGCTGCATCTTTCGATGAGACTGAAAGCAATGATGACTTCGCTTCAGCTGACAGCAATCCGATCATCGATGGCGGTTTTGTAAACGCGACCTTCGCTACCGAAACCGACGTGGATATCTTCCGAGTTGAGCTGGAAGCAGATCGAATTTACCACCTGCGTTCTACCAAAGACGATGGCGATGATTCTACCATAGGTGTTGAAATGTTTGCTGCCGGCGATACCGGTACCAACCTGCTGGCTGACGGAAGCAGCTTCAACACACGCTACAGCGGTGATAACTTCAAGATTAACTTCATTCCGGATGCTGCCGGCGTATACTATCTGAGACTCACAGCTCCTCCGGGATCCGTTGATCGCTCGTACAAAGTGTACATGAAGAGCAATGACATCAATGCTCTGAAAGACCTTGGCGAACCAAACAACAGCATTGCGGAAGCTGCAGCCATCGGAAACCATCCGACTGACGGCCTCTTCCAGGATTACATGCTCTATGATGAAAGTGTAGCCGGTTTCCATGACGATGTGGATTACTATCAGGTAACTGCTGTTGCAGGCGATACCCTGATCGGTGAAACCACTCCGTTTGACGGAGCCCTGTGGCCACGCGACTTCGATGCCTACATGTATCTCTATGATGCAGCCGGTAACGAACTGGCAGGCAACGATGACGGTGGATTCGACTGGCATTCAAAAATCACCTATGAAGTACCGACCGATGGCACGTATTATTTCCTGGTGATTGGTCAGGATGCTTATGTACCGCCAAGAAACGATGATTCTAATCGAATCCGTGACCCGGCGCGTGGTGAGTATAAATTCCAGATCACCAGACTGAACGGTGGAATTGTGCTTTCAAACAACGAAGACGTTGAGCTTGCTTACGAATTCGACCTGGAGCAGAATTACCCGAATCCGTTCAACCCAAGCACCAACATACAGTACTCGCTGAACAAAACAGCCGAAGTAAGCCTCACGGTTTACAATATCCTCGGCCAGAGAGTAGCGACGCTGGTGAACACACGTCAGATTGCAGGTGCTTACACTGTGAATTTCGATGCGAGTAACCTGGCCTCCGGTGTCTATATCTACCGACTGCAGGCAGGCAATCAGGTGAAAACCAACAAGATGCTTTTGATTAAGTAAAGTAGTAAGGAATAGCATTCAGCCAGCATCTGGAAAAGAGGTGCTGGCTTTTTTTTAATTTATGATATGAAGTACACGTATCTGCTCCCCCTTATCATAGTATGTTTCCTTTCCTGTAAAGCCGGCGAAACCGAGGAACCCTGGGTTGCCCGCGTAGGAGATGAGGCCATTACTGCCGAAGAATTCAGATTGAATTATGAATTCGGATTTCCACAGTATAAAAAAGGAGAGCAGCCCAAAAGAAATTACCTCGACAAGATGATTGCAGAAAAGCTGCTGGCCGCTGAGGCAAGGAATCTCAGTCTGGATACTCTGAGCAGCATCCGCAATGCCGTTGCCACCCTGAAGCGGGAAAGGCTGATCGAGGAAGTATTTAATGTAAAAGTGATGGATGAAATCACCATCAGCGAAGAAGAAATCCGGGCTGAAATCAATAAATCAGCCGTTTCCTTTCAGTTTCGTTTCCTGCCCGCATTCAGCCGGCAGCAGGCACAGCAATTAAAAAGCAAAGCCGAAGAAGAAGGCTTTGATCAGGCGCTGGGCATGATCAGCAATGACATGGGCAATGCCCCGCTGGATCCTTCCGACATGCAGTCATCCTTCGTGAAAGCCGAGGACATCGATCCACAGCTACTGGATATTATTCAGGAACTGCCGGTTCAGGAATATTCCGAACCGGTTCAGTATCAGGGTGCCTGGTATGTTTTTCAGGTTACCAATCTGAAGCGGGTCCCTCTCTCAGAATCGGATTATTCAACCAAATCCGTGAGTTATCGCAAGGTACTCTACAACCGCAAAGCCATGGAAGGCGCCACGGAATTCATATCCGGCTTGATGGAGCCCATGAATCTGCGCACCAAACGGACTGTCTTCAATAAGCTGAATCCGGCGTTTTATGACCGGTACAAGCAGGAAACCCTCAGTGGTGACATCCTTAGTCAGGTTTTGCAGGGGGATGAAGCCTGGCATCTGCTTATCCGGCAGAATCTGGATGAGGTGCTGGTGGAAACGGCTTATGGAACCTGGACCGTGCGGCGCTGGCTGCAGCACTTCGATCCGGGATTGTATCAGCTCCGCCCAGATTCCTACGAATATTTTACCACCCGCTTTGCCGATGTGGTTGCCCTGGTAGTGCGCGACTATTACCTGCTGGATATGGCCCGTGATGAGGACATGGAACGGAAAAAAGTCGTTCAGCGGGAAGTGAGGCAGTGGGAAGACAAATGGCTTTTTCAGGAACTGAGAGCCCGGTTGCTGAGTGATGTGGAATTCACCAATCAAAAGGTACAGGCCTTTCTGGATGCAAACCGTCAGCGTTTCGGCTATGAGCCCGATCAGGCAATCAGTCTGGAACAGCTACCTGAACTGCAGCTGAAGCGCGTCCGCAAGGAATACCTCAATCATCAGATTCTGATGCAGACAGAAGAACTGCGCAGCCGCATTCCGGTTGAGATCAATACGGCTGTTCTGGATACCATTCAGGTTTCAAAAGAACAGCGCATACCCGTTCAGCTATTCAAACAAAACTCCAACCGCATGGCTTTCCCCATGTTGGACCCAAACTGGTAAGATGAAAACACTGCTCACTTTTTGTATTTCGATACTGCTGTTCACTGGTATCCGTGCCCAGGAACAGGTTATATTTTTCGATAATTTTTCGGATGGAAACTTTAACGGATGGACCGTCTTTGATGATCCGGAACCCCGATCCGGACCATCCGACTGGGCGGTTGAAAATGAGGTGCTCAGGCAGAAGTCCAATATCTGGGCTTATGATCCGCCGGCCGAATTCCTCTATCATCTGGGTTCCCATGTATCCTCAGGCGACAAAAACTGGCAGGATTATTCCCTGAACGCCGTGCTCCGATCCACCGACAACGACGGCATCGGACTGCTTTTCCGCTATCAGGATGAGCAGAATTACTACCGTATCCTGCTCATGAACGATGCCGGTAATTCCGGAGCCGTGGGATCGGCCGTTCAGCGCATTCAGCGCTTTGTGGACGGTGAGCCGCGGACTCTTCATCAGAATCTGGTTTCCGAAGCCTATCCATCCGGATATTTTTCGCTCACTGCCGACGTTCGGGGCGATTCTATTAAAGCCTATCTGAATGGAGAACTTATTGGTGCCGTGCGTGATACTGTCTACGATTCAGGGAAAATCGGCCTTTTTGTGTATGCCAACTCCGGAGCCTATTTCGACAGCGTGATGGTATCTGCTGATCCTTTTGTGTATGGAGAGCCTGATATAGAAACCAGCTATCCGGTTATGGTGGATCGCATGCCCTACATTCAGCGCCCGACCACCGAAAGTGCGGAAATTGCCTGGCGAACGGTGCAGCCCTTCATCGGGAAGGTGGAAGTGGGGCTGGAGAAAGGAGTCTATACCCAGACGCTGACCGAAGCCGCATCCGCCCGAAAACATCATATTGTGATCGAAGGATTACAACCGGATACCCGCTATTTCTACCGGGTAAGTAATGGTGATAATGTGATTCTGGAGGATGAATCCTTCAAAACGGCCAAACCGGATTCCATGAATCAGCTATCCTTTCTGATTCTGGGCGACAGCGGGGTGAATACCGATATCCAACGCGCCGTGAACGATCAGATGCTGGCTTCTCATAATGCGGATGCGGCCGACTTCCTCATTCATGTGGGGGATGTGCATCAGGGCGACGGCTCCGCTTATGACGATATCTACTTCAGTATCTATGAGGAATTGCTAAAGCAGATGAATTTCTTCCTAAGCATAGGCAATCACGATACCTACACCGATAATGCCGCTCCCTATCTGGATGATTTCTACCTGCCGGATAACAATCCGGAACAAAGCGAGCGCTATTATTCTTACCGCTGGGCCAATGCTTATTTCATTGTGCTGGATTCCAATATCGATATGGCCCCGGGCAGTCCGCAGTACAGTTTCCTGCTGAGCGAACTGCAGAGTGAGCGGCAGCAAACCGCCGACTGGACCTTCGTGTACTTCCATCATCCGCCCTATTGTGAATACTGGCCGGCCTGGGATGGGGACCCGGTGGTGCGTGAGCACCTGATGCCCCTCTTTGAAGATTACGAAGTGGATATGGTGTTGAATGGCCACACGCATGCCTATGAAAAAGGAGAGCTGAACGGAGTGACTTATGTGATATCGGGCGGCGGCGGTGGCGGACTGGATACCTACGCCCGTGATTTTCCGCACATCACCATATCCGAAGGGGTGCATCATTACAGCCGAATTGATATTGAAGGAAAGGAGCTGCAATTCAGAGCGGTGGATATGAACGGTAATCTGGTGGATGAATTCACGATCAGCAAGTCGCTGGTTTCATCGGAGGATGAAGCTGAAATTCCCGCATCCATAAAGCTCTATCAGAATTATCCCAATCCCTTCAATCCAGAGACCATCATCGATTTTGAACTGAGCGAGGCGGGTGATGTGCGCCTGCAAGTGTTTGATGCGGCCGGCCGGCGGATTACTGAGCTGCTTAACGAACAAAAAGCAGCTGGTCGGCATGAGGTTACCTTTGACGCATCCGGCCTAGCCAGCGGGGTGTATGTATACCGGCTGAGTGCTGCAGGAATCCACATCGAAAAACAGATGACCCTAATCAAGTGAGTTTGAATAAATATGCCCTTACCATCGTGATGTTGCTACTCTTAGGCTGTGAAAACAGGAGGGATGCAGCCTTCAGCCATGCACTTTTTGATTCCGTTTCTGAGGATGCAGAAATTAAAGAATCGATGAAGATGCCCGACCTGAAATCGGTTACTCAGGGTACAAGTCTTAACAAGGGCTGGCTGATTTGGGATGGTGACAGCAGAAAGGGTGTGAATGTGAGTCTGCCTGATTTTGGAAAAACTGAACGGCTGGACCTTCCAGACCGAAGATTACTGCCCAATACCGCGATCTGGTACAAACGAAAGGCAGACCTGATGGAAGGAGTACTTATGCTTGATTCAGATGACGGTGCTCAACTCTGGATTGATAGAAGTAGAGTGCCTGCCATACATGATGGTACTGTATATCCTGTGGGTGCTGCCGAGGATGCTGAAATTGTGGTTCGGGTCATAAACAATGCAATGCGAGGCGGACTGGAGGAGGTCATAAACATCACCCGGCAGGATTGGGATGCCTACTCAAAGGCAAAAAAGGGGGTATCCGACCGAAGACTGAAGGCAAAAAAAGAGATCCGGGCAAACCGAATAACAGGAGAAGAAGATTTAATCCTATTACATGATCCCATTTGGCTAAGGAGTCAAAAAGGGCAGTATTTTCTTATTTTTTCAACAGAAGAAGCCGGAAGGGCTGAAGTACGTATGCAAGGAGACGGGCATGAATCCACCCTCAGCTGGGAGAGTGAAAGTCCACATTTCAAGATTCCCATGCCGGAACCGCAGGGTGAGCTCAAATATAGCATTCGGCTCGGTGAAGCATGGTCCAAAGAATACCGATTTAGCTATGCTGAAGAAAACGAGGCCTTCAGTTTTGCCTTCTGGGGCGACAGTCAGAGTGGCTGGGATACTTTCCGGGAACTGGTTGACCTGATGGATGCATATGGCCCGGATTTTACGGTGGGAGCCGGAGACCTGGTCGGAAATGGTTCAGATGAGGAAGAATACTATCGTTTTATGCAGATTCTGAGCCGTTCAGAAGTGATTCACTACCCGGTGCCTGGCAATCATGATTATGATGGCTATTATGAGGATTTGCAGCCCCGTAATTACGTGAAGATGCTTCAGTTACCCGAACAGCAGCAGTATGTTGCGTGGACTCACGGGAATGCTGCGTTTATTGCGCTGGACCCGAATATGTTTTTTCCGGTTTCGGTACCGGATACCTCACAGCAGTACCAGTGGTTTATGGAACAGCTTGAAACGGATGACTGGAAGGATGCGGAATGGCGTTTTATCACCCTGCATCAGCCTCCTTTTTCGCAGGGCTGGCCCGGGTATTCCGGAGACAAGTACATTGAGGATTTACTGATTCCCCTTCTGGAAAAGCATAAGATTGACGGAGTGCTGACGGGGCACACACACGACTACGAGCGACTGATTCGCAATTATGGGGCACAGCAGGTTGCCTTTGTGATATCAGGTGGAGGAGGGGGAGGACTGGAACCGGAAGGACTAACTCCCGAACCCGAAATGGATATTGTGATCAAAGAACATCATTTCGTACATATTCAGATTCAAAAAAATAAAGCCACCTTCAGTGCTATCAATCTTGAAAATGAGATTATCGATGAATTTACACTCAAGCATGAATAAAGTTTTGTCCGGCCTGTTCATTCTCCTGGCTGCAGCCTGCCAGCAAGAGCAGCCTCAGCGCATGAATGATGTGCAGGTACTGGGCTCCCACAACTCTTACAAACTGGATCTGGACCCGGCCCTTAAAGCCATGCTGGAAGAGCAGCGGCCGGGTTCCTGGCAGGGACTGGAGTACAATCACAGCAGCCTCACCAAACAGCTGGATCTCGGGCTGCGAAAGCTGGAACTGGATGTGGTGTACGATCCTGAGGGAGGAATGTACTCCAGGCCTGTGGGTTATGTGCAGCTGGTAAAAAACGGAATGCCGGTCAGTGACTTCGATCCTGAAGGCGTGATGAATGAACCCGGTTTCAAAGTGCTGCACGTGCCGGATATTGATTTCCGTACCAACTGCTATACCTTCATTTCCTGCCTGGAAGAAGTGAAAGCCTGGTCGGAAGCGAATCCCGATCATTATCCCATTGCCATCATGATGAATGCCAAAGATGGCGGAGTAGGCCTGCCCGGTTTTACCGAACCTCTGAAGTTCGATGCAGCCGCTTTTGAAGCCTGGGATGCTGAAATCCGATCGGTTTTTGATGAAGAACATCTGCTCAGTCCGGATGACGTTCGCGGTAACTTCGAAACACTGGAAGCCGCGGTGTTGACCCGCGGCTGGCCTCTCCTGGATGAGGCCCGGGGCAAGGTTTACTTTATACTGGACCATTCTGATGAAAAGATGCAGACCTATATCCGGCAGCATTCATCCCTGAAAGGTCGGGCTATGTTTGTGAATGCACCGGCTGGAACACCTGAAGCGGCATTCATGGTGATCAATGATCCGGTGCGGGAGCAGGAAAAAATCCGCAAAATGGTAAAACTGGGTTATATGGTTCGCACCCGTTCGGATGCGAATACCACCGAAGCCCGGAATAATGAATACAGCCGTTTCGAAGCAGCAAAAAGCAGTGGTGCCCAGATTATCAGCACAGATTATTATACTCCGGACACTCTCTTCGGAACCGGTTTTCACATCAGCCTTGGAGACAGTGCGGAGCACTGTAATCCGGTATTAAGCTGTGGTCGTTAAACAGTGCTCAATTTGCGGGGCAAATTCCTGTATGCTTTTGGTTTTTGCCTTGGGATCTTTGCCTTTGTCATCCCATCGGCGTACCTGAACGGCCTCAGTAAAATGAGGCTCCGCTTCAAAGGCGGCTAACTCCTCCTCATTCATGTTTCCGCCCTGATCAAAGAAGGATTTACGGGAAGTCGGACTCAATTTGTCCAGGTAATCGGGCTCAACGGTGCAGAGATAACGCTTTGCAGCCACATGCAAGCGTACCGGATCGGCGATGCGGGCGCCGAAGTGATCCAGCAGAAAGTGATACCCTTTCTCCTCATGATAGTCGTGCAGGTCATCATCCACCGAATCAGGGATCTGTTCCTCACTGAGGATGTGTCCGATATCGTGCAGCAGCGCAGAGACCACCAGACGGATATCCGCATTTTCTTCTTCGGCCAGTGTAGCGCATTGTAGCGCATGCTGAAGCTGTGTTACTTCTTCGACTCCATACTGGGCATTGCCCCGCTGGTCGAAGATCTCGATAATTTTCTCAGTAATTGCATTCATTCTTGTACCCTTATTTTAAAGTCCAGAAATGGGTTAATGGAATATTTTTAAGTTCTCCGTCTTTGAAAGCCATCATCACTTTCAGGCTTTGTCCGGAGTAATCCTCGAAGTACTCAATGCGTACAGGATGCAGTCCGGCTTCAAGGGCAATGAGTCCGTCGCGGGTTCTGGCGCTGTGTGAACCATCGTTGTCCACGATTAGCTCATCCCCGATAAACAATTTTGAACCGTCGTCGGAGCGGGTTGCCAGTGTGTAAAGCCCGGTTTTTTCTACTTCGAGGTAGCCCTCAAACAAAATGGCATAGTGGTCATCCTGCCGGGCGATGTCTGTAATTTTCAAGTCCTTACTGATGCCCTCAGCCAGTAGGCTTTGCCCTTCAAAGTCGGGAAGCTGCTCAAATTCCCCTTCGAAGTAGCCGTACTTCAGACCGTTCTGAAGCTCCGTTTTTGAAATCTTCTCTGCATTCCGGGGACTTAGCCTCATGAAACTTTTGGTTTTAACTTTTGAGCGCCGATTGCCTTCATCATCGAATAGAGCGTAGCGGAGGGTTCGATTTTCGGTGATGCTCAGCGGCCCGGTCACAACCGGACTGTTCCGATCAGGATCACCGCCATTCAGACTGTAACGAATTTGCAGCCCCGGATAGGGATGACTGAAGGTGATTTGTGTTTCGTCCAGAAAACGATCGGCGCCTTCCATAGTTATATTCATTTTCAATTCATGCAGATTCACCCGGTAGCTCACCTCGTTCTGGTCGGTTTCATGACTGCGAATGGTAAACTGCAGATGGGGTATATCTTCTTCGGTTCCGAAGGGGTAGAGATCGATCCAGGCATATGAATCGCGGCTGGAAGCCACCGTTGAAACCCGATAGATATTCTTCTCAGGATCTTCAATCTGGTTTACACTGGCAAACTGCAGTTCCACGGCATCGTATCCGAGCGCGCGGGGCTGGCGGTTCACCTCGCCATAATGCTGGTCGCCTGCCACAAAGATCACATCTTCGGTCCCGGTTTGCCTGATCAGGTCGAAAAGACGCTGTTTGGCATTGGGGAAATCTTCCCAGGTTTCAGAACCTACATCGTTGTTCAGTAGGATCTGATATCCAGATACCACGAAGCGCAGGTCTGCTTCTTTTTTGAGCTCGGATTCCAGCCAGGCCCATTGTTCCTCGCCCAGGGTATCACCTTCACCATCAGGACGGGGATCATCCCGGTTGTAGCGGGCATCCAGCATGATGAACTGAACCATGAAACCACCTGTATCCACCATCCGGCTGTGGTAAATTCCGGGTTGATCAGCCGGAATAAGATCCTCCATCTCCCAGAATTCCCGGAAAATCTGCATGCTTTCTTCCTTCAGCTGATAGCTCCCACCTTCATTATTGTCACCGAAATCGTGGTCGTCCCAGGTGACGATGAAATCGGACATGGCCTTCAGCTCAGCAAAGCCGGGTTTGGAAGCCAGTTCGGCATAGGAGTCGATGATGACCTGCGGATCGTCTTCGGTGTCCGCGTAAATATTATCCCCGATCCAGAGGGCAATCTGGGGTTCAAGTTCCACATAAGACAGCAGGGCAGGAGCCGGATTGTACTGCCGGATGCAGGCCAGCACTCCAATGCGATAAGGTTTTTCTTCAGACTGGAACTGGGCTGCGGCCTCTTTCAGCGGCAGCATCGAAATAAAAAGGAGAATGAGTATGGATTTTTTCATGGCTTATTTTGAGCGATAAAGTTTATTGGGTGGAATCAATTGCTGGGGGATGCCCGGGCCCTGATACAAAGCGCCCAGCCATTTGCCGCCTCCTCCGTTGAACCAGGTGACCCTGATTTCATGCAGGCCGGCATCCAGTTCAATATTTCCGTCTTTCAACACCACACCGTGGTCACCGTCATTATCCACCACCTGCTTGCCGTTGATATAGAGTTTTGAACCGTCATCCGAGGCAGTAGTGAACATGTAGGTTCCGGCTTCATCTATTTCGATGTAGCCCTCAAACTCCATCGCGATATGCTCTTCCCGGTACAGCTCAAGGTCATCGATGGATATTTCATAGCTCATACCGCTCTTCACCGGTTTGTGCTGGCTGAAATCGGGCAACATTTCCAGTTCATCCACTGCATAGGCTTTGTAATTCACGCCGTGATTTCCAGTATTTTTCAACACCCGAAAGTAGGCTGTTTCTACCCGGCTCCGTTTTTGGCCATCCACGAAAATAGCTGCATTCACGATGGTGGTTTCATCGATGCTCACCGCTTCGGTGTATTCCGGGGAATCCGTTGTCGGGAGGCTGCCGTCGGTCGTATACCGGATTACACCCGCTGAATTTGAATGACGCATGGTCATGGTTGCTCCCTCACCAATGAAAAGTCCGCCTGATGGAGCATAACCGTCATTTTGTGGTTCAATCACGGGTTTGCGGAAGTAATCGCCGGCTGAATAAAGTACTTCTTCTCCTTTTATTCCTTGAAAAGCATGTTTAACCGGTCGGCCGATCCAGGCCTGTGGTTTTTGTAATCCCAGCAGCATGGCTGCGGTGGCAGGCGTGTCGTAGCTGTTGACCGTCGCTTCAATCTGATGGTTCATCCTGACTCCTTTTCCGTAGGCCATCCAGGGAATCTCAAGTTCTTCCGGGGTCTCACCACCGTGTCCGTAGCCCACACCTCCGTGATCAGCGGATACCATGATCACGGTATCGTCCATCATTCCGCTTTCTTCCACGGCCTGTTTGATTAATCCGATGAGGGAATCGGCCTTGCTCACCGCGCGGTAATAAGCTGGGGATCCATGTCCCTGACCGTGTCCGGCTCCGTCCACATGGTCCAGATGCACAAACAGAAAGTGAGGATTCTTTTCCCTGAAGTATTCGATGGCCAGCTGTGTGGTTTCCTCCTCAGTATCCCCTGTGATTTCATAATCCGGAACCGATCGGTCAAAGAGATTATTAAAGCCGGTCCAGTGATACACAATGCCCACTTCCAGTTCCGGTTTCTGATCGGCGGCAATCCTGAAAATAGTCGGAAAAAAAGCACCACTGCCGCTCACCATGGTGGGCAGGATGTGCTGATCTTCACGCCATGAGTTGGAGGTAATACCATGCTGCTCCGGCCCGGCTCCCATGATCATGGAGGCCCAGTTGGGGCTGGAACTGGATGGCAGTACGCCCCGTGCCTTCAGCGTCCAGGCACCGTTTTTCATCATTTCATCCATGTTTGGCGTTTTAGCTTTCTGTACGCCATCCGGACTCATCCCGTCAATCCCGATCACAATGACGTGGCGGGCTGTAGGTTGTTTTTCGGCTCCCGTGCAGGAAGCCAGCAGAAATAAGAAGGCAAGAATCAGGTAGTTGGTTGTTTTCATGAAGGCTGGAGTTCAGTTAGGGCTTTGGATTGATCAATGCGGTCTTGTCTTTTGAAGTAGTAGATGGAGGAGAGGGTCAGCACTACCCCAAAGACACTGGTTACATAACAGAAGGTCACAAAAAACTCATACCAGCTGATGTCAGACTGGCCGAAGTTTTTATACAGAAGCACACCCACGCTGGACAGATAACCAAAGGAATCCGCGATGTAAATCAGGAAGCCGGCGTTGGCCATAGTGCGGTAAGTGGCAATAAAACGATCAAAAAGAATGCAGTTGAAAGGCACATATCCCAGATAGGAACCTAGGCCTACGGCAACCATCCAGATGTAGGGCGGAAGCAGATCCGCCTGAAATAACAGGGTAGATCCGCCGATCAGAACCAGTCCGAAGGCAATGATATAATGATTCACCATCAGTGCTTTCTGATTATTCTTTATCAGCATGATGGAAGCCATTACAATGAGTACGATGATGGCAATGGGAAATTCAGTCTGGGTGAAGATGGCGGCATTGTCCACAAATCCGATGGCTTCCAGGATTTCAAGAGCATAGTTGTCGCGCAGGTCACGGAAAGCCGTCAGGAACATATAAATGACGGTAAGCATGATGATACCGCCTGCAAACCGGCGGAAAAACTGAATGCGCTCCCGGGCATTCATGGGCACCCGCTTTACGCGAAGCACCTCATCTTCAGGAGTGGGAGCAGGAATCTGATTTAGCAGCCAGGTAAACAGGAGCAATGGGAGCAGGAACACCAGTCCGGTAAGAAAAGGCATCGCAAACTCCGACACCCCGAAGTTCAGAATCAGAAATTTACCCACGCTCTTTACAATACCCGAAGACACTATGAAGGAGACGCTCAACCCGGCTCCCAGCAGTTCCGTATTCTTCCGGCCCTCCAGATAAGAAAAGACAATGCCCCAGATCATACCCAGCGGCAGGCCATTCATAAAAAGAAAGAGGATTTTAAGCGGACCCGGAACCAGCCAGAAAAGCAGCAGTGCCAGTTCGGCTATAAAGATGAGTCCCACGATAGTTATCGCCCTGCGATTGGGCGTCATCTCCGAAACCACTTTAATGCCCATAAATTTGGAAAGAGTATATCCGAAAACCTGAAAAACAATGAGCAGGGTCTTCAGCTCCACGCCCCAGTACATCAGGCCCTCAAAGGCTGCTGCGGTAAAGGGCTTACGGAAGGCGTACATGCAGGCATAGGTACAGAAGGCAACCGTAACGGAATAAAGGGAAAAGATGACTCCCCGTTTTCGGTCCAGATAACGTTTGATAGCGGTATCAGCCATGCTGTACCTCCCCGAAAGCCCCGTCCAGAATATTCAGGGCTTCATCCAGCTCATCGAAGCTGATGGTAAGCGGAGGCGTTAAGGTCAAAATATTTCCCATACTTATTTTAAAATTCATTCCCAGTTCCAGTGCCTTGTACATCACGGCTTCGGCGGTATCACGAGCCTTCTCACCGTTTTCCGGGTGATGCAACTCCACACCGCACATCAGTCCAAGTGCCCGACAGTCACTGATCACCGGATATTTCGCCTGTAATTTTTGCAGACCCTTCAGGAAGTGTTCACTTTTCTGCCCAACAGCTTCCAGCAGATTGTTTTCTTCGATGTATTCAATGGTTGCAAGTGCAGCAGCGCAGGCTACCGGATTTTTTTCGTGGGTGTAGTGCCCAACCGCTCGTTCTTTCACGGCCTCATTTAAACCTTCTCGGGCTATGAGGGCTGCCCATGGAAACAGGCCGCCGCCCAGTCCTTTGCCGATCACCAGCATGTCGGGCACGATACCATAATGTTCTACTGTGAACATCTTACCACTGCGGCCGATGGCATGAGGTATTTCATCCAGGATAAGCAGAGCGCCATGCCGGTCACAGGCCTCACGTACTATCTGCCAGTACTCTTTGGGCGGGATGATTGGGGAAGAACGGATGGTTTCGGCAACCACGGCAGCCACATCTCCTTCCTTCTCCAGTACATATTCGATATAGGAAGCGCACTTCAGGCGACAGCTTCCGGATTCTTTGCAATCCCAGGGGCAGGTTGCCGGATTGGGTGGCGGTACATGTTCTGTTCCAGGCATCAGCGGACCCATCTGATTCCTGAAAATGGCTTCCCCTCCTACAGATACCGCATCTAAGGAAGCTCCATGAAAAGAATCCCACATTGAAATGGTTTTAAACCGGCCGGTGGCCATGCGCGCCACTTTCAAAGCCATGCCGATGGCCGCTGCACCACCCGGAGCAAAGAGCACCCGGTTCAGGTCGCCCGGTGCCAGCTCACTCAGCTTTCTGGCCAGGGCAATTGCGGCCCGGTTTGTGTAGCGTCGGGTGGAAAAAGGCAATTTTTCCATCTGTTCCCTAACCGCATTCAGCACATGCTCATTACCGAAGCCTACCTGATGTACGTAATTGCCGTGAAAGTCCAGAATGCGCCTGCCCTCAGCGTCCGTCAGATAGGATCCATCTGCCGATTCCACCACATTAAGGCAGGGTGTTGACAGGGACTGATGCAGGAAATAGCGACTGTCTTCTTCCAGTAGTTTCCGGGTTTCCTCCCCGATATGCTTTTCAGACCATATTTGCCTGCGGGTTGATGTATTCAGGTCTCCTTCCGACCTGAGATCAGGATGCTTCGCCAAATCAGTTAAGTACTAAATATTCCGGTTAATCAATTTGAATATATGTCAAATTAGGGGCGAGTATACAAATTTATTATTAACTAATTATTGAATCATTAACATTGATTTAACAATAATAATGAGCGATTTAGGCTATTATTCTGCAAACAAATAAGTAGGGGGATATTTTTTTGAAAGCGATCAAAATTTTCATATTAGTAAACATTTTGTTGATAGGTTCCGCCTGTCAGGAACCCGTGGTAATCAGCAATGACTTCCAGGTAAAACCATATCTGCAGTTCAGTACGCAGACCAGCATGGTAGTGATGTGGGAGACCAAAGAAGCTGCCACTACCGTGGTACAGTATGGCGAATCACAGTTTAACTCAGAAGAGCCCAATATTTCTGAAACCAAAGAGATTGAAGGCACCCGCACCATGCATGAGGTGGTACTGGATGGGCTGAAACCGGAGACCAACTATTTCTACCGGGTAAAATCGGTTACCGCTGAAGGGGTGGAGATTATCAGTGAAATCTATCCGTTCAAAACAGCGGTTAATGATGAAAGCGCCTATATGTTTGCTCTGGTTGGCGATTCACAGAAAAACTCCAGAACACCCTGGGCCTGGGAAAGAATAGCGGAACTGGTCTGGCAAGACCGCCCAAATTTTGTGGTTCATGTAGGGGATATCGTAGATGACGGAAACGTACTGACCGACTGGACCGAACATTTCTTCCCGGGCGGGCACATCCTCATGAGCAAAACGCCTATGTTTACCGCCCTTGGGAATCATGAGAACGATTCGGACTATTACTATCAGTATTTCCATAACCCACCACCTGAATATTACTATACCTTCAAGTACGGAAATGCCCAGTTTTTTGTGATTGATACCAACCGGGATGTAACTCCGGGTTCCGAGCAGTTTACCTGGCTGGAATGGGAACTGGCCAAATCGGATGCGACCTGGAAAATAGCCCTGCATCACCATCCGCCATATTCATCTGAAGAAAATGACCACGGTGACGGATGGAAAGAATCATCAACCCATGGTACGCACGCACGGAATCTGATTCCCCTCTTTGAAGAATATGGAGTGGATTTCGACCTGTTTGGCCACACGCATGTTTACGAAAGAACCTGGCCCCTCAAAGACGATATGATCAACGAGAAAGAAGGGGTGATTTATATCAATTCTGGCGGAGCGGGGGGCGGACTCGAAGACTTCCTGCCTACGCGGACCTGGTTCACAGCTGAACTGCAGACCGGGCATCACTATTGCACTTTTTCCATTTATGACCGCACCCTGGTTTTCAAAGCCATTGACTCAGACGGCCGCATGTTTGATACCTTCCAGATGACCAAGCCTGAGGGACAGAAGCGTGCTGAAATCATGCAGCCTCCCTCCCCAAAGATCTATCCCATCAACGGAGGCATCTTCGAAGAAAGTCAGGAAATCACCATGGAGGCCGTTTTTGAAAACCTTCAGATCCGATATACACTGGATGGCAGCGAACCGGATTCACGATCAAAGCTGTACACCGGCCCGATTGAAGTAAGTGAATCTTCGGTGATAAGAGCCCGGACGTACAGCCGCGATGGAAAAGCCTCACGTATCAACCGTATTGAACTCAGAAAAGTGGAACCGCTGGATCCGGTGCAGCTAAGTGATGTGGTTGATGGACTAAGTTACAGCTACTTCGAAATGGAAGTGGATGAACTCCCGAAATTCAGCAATCTGCAGCCCATGAAAAGCGGCAATGTTGAGAAGGTGGACATCAAAGTACGTGAGCGTGAAGAAGATATTGTGATTGCCTTTGAAGGCTACATCGAAATAGAAGAAGCCGGCCGCTACACTTTTTATACCGAAAGCGACGATGGTTCCAAACTGTACATTCACGGACAAACCATCGTGGATAACGACGGCGACCACGGAATGCGCGAGCGATACGGAGAGGTAATCCTGAAAGAAGGACTGCATCCCATTCGCGTAGAGTTTTTCCAGGGAGGCGGGGGAAAAGGACTCATCGCCAGTTATTCCGGGCCCGGTTTCGAACAGAAAGAAATACCGGCTTCGGTGCTGAAGCGCTCAGCCAATTGAGATGGATACCGTTCAGCTTTACCGGGATCATGTGATGCAGTGCTGGTCGGCCCAGCAGCACTATGATCCCATTGAAGTTGTGAAGACGGAGGGTTGCTGGATTCACACGAAAGACGGGCGCAAAATCTTTGATCTCCGCAGCGCCCATGAATGCATCAACCTGGGCTTCAATCACCCTAAGGTGCTGCAGGCCATAAAAGAATCATTAGAACGACCGGTCTATGTAACTGATGATTTCGCCACCAAAGCTACAGCAGAGCTTTCAGAGCGGCTTTCCACCCTGATGCCGGGAAAAGACAAAAAGAAAATCTGGTTCGGGCAGAGCGGTGCGGCAGCGGTGGAAGCAGCCATCAAAGCAGCCCGTTTTTTCAAGTACAATCAGCTCATTGAAGACGGCCCCTTAAGCCTGGATGCGGGTAAGCAGTATCCCTATCCCTACAAAATCATCAGCCGATACAGATCCTGGCACGGAGGCACGGTGGGTTCATCCTCAGTGAGCGGAGATCCCCGCCGCTGGTTCACCGAACCGCTGACCCAGCCCGGCACCGTATTCGCACCCGATGCCTATGCCTACCGTTCGGTATTCGGGGATGATCCCGACGGTTTGAAATCAGCCAATTACCTGCGCTACTTGGTACAGATGGAAGGGGGCTCCGGATCGGTTGCGGCCATAATCCTGGAACCGGTGGTTGGCTCGAATGGCGTGATTCCAGCTCCCAAAGCCTACATGCAGGAAGTGAAGGAAATCTGTCGGGAATACGACCTGCTGCTAATCGCAGACGAAACCATGACCGGGATGGGCAGAACCGGAACCTTTTTGGCCATCGAACACTACGATGTGGAGCCGGATATCATCATCATGGGAAAAGCGTTGGGTGTGTATTGCCCGCTTTCGGCCTGCATAATGAGCGAAAAGTTGGCATCCACCTTTGATAAAAACATTTTCGGGCACGGGCAGTCCTATTCCGGCCATGCCCTGGCTTCCGCGGCCGCACTGGCTTCCATTGATGTACTTATGGATGATGTGATGCCGGGCCTGCAGGAGAAATCAGCCTATCTCGAAAAGAAGCTGAATGAATTGATGGAAAAGCATCCCAGTATAGGTGAGGTTCGGGGCCTTGGTATGATGTGGACTCTGGAACTGGTGAAGGACCGGCAGTCGAAACGAGCTTTCCGGGAGTTTACCCAGAAATACGATCCAACACCGGTTAAGAAATTGTCAGAATATCTGCTCAATGAAGAAGATATTTACGTGCCGGGTGATAAATTCGGCCTGTGGGTGGTACCGCCACTGGTGGTGAGCAAAGAAGAAATCGACTGGCTGGTTGAGCGACTCAGTCGGGGACTCAAACTGCTGGATAACAACAAACTATGACGAAGACGAATTCGAATACAAAGATGAAATATGACGCCGCGATTGTTGGCGGAGGTATCCTGGGACTGGCCCACGCTTCCTGGCTGGCTGAAAGCGGAAAATCGGTGATCATTCTAGAAAGGGAACCCAAGGCCTACGGTGCTTCCATCAGAAATTTCGGATTGGTGTGGCCGATTGGTCAGCCTGCCGGACCTTTATATGACCGTGCCATGCGCGGTCGTGAGCGGTGGCTCGATCTTGCCAAAAAAGCGGATTTCTGGTGTAATCCCAATGGCTCCCTCCATCTGGCCTATCATGAGGATGAGCTGGCAGTCATCGAAGAATATGCGGAGAAATTCGGTCAGCACTGTGAAATCAAAACCCCGAAGCAGCTGGCCGATGAAAATCCCTTTGTTCAGCAAAAAGGTTTGCTGGGAGGCCTGCTGTCTACCACGGAAATGACCGTAAATCCCACTCGGGCAATTCACGCCATCTCCGACTGGCTGCATTCATTCAGCAATGTACAACAGCATTTTGGAGAAGAAGTACATGCAGTGGAAAAAGGGCACATCCACAGTTCAAAAGGTGAATATCAGGCCGATCAGGTCTTTATTTGCGGAGGTGATGAATTCCAGACTCTGTATCCTGAGGTTTTCGATGAAAGTCCGCTCATTAAATCCAAGCTGCAGATGATGCGCTCCTATCCGCTGAAGATGTATCAGAAATTCGGCCCAACCCTCTGCGGGGGACTCACCCTGCAGCATTATGCTTCCTTCGCCCAGTGTGAAAGCCTGCCAGCTCTCAAAAAACGATTCGAAGGGGAGATGAAGGAGTATCTGGACTGGGGCATTCATGTGATGGTGACCCAGAATGAGCTCGGTGAACTGGTGATCGGGGATTCGCACGAATACGGATTCGGATTCGATCCCTTCAACCGAGGAAATGTGAACGAGCTGATTCTGAAATACCTGAACTCATTTATGAATCTGGATTACGAAGTCGGCGAGCACTGGTATGGAGTATATGCTAAGAATCCGGAGAGCACCGAATTTATGGCTGAGCCGGAGGAAGGCGTTAAGATTGTAACCGGCGTAGGCGGGGCAGGCATGACGCTCAGCTTTGGGCTTGCTCAGGAAAATCTGGGTCTGGCCTAAGGGGCAATCCACTGCATTTCATCCTTCCTGCGCATGGATCGTAGATGCTGATCACCGTTCAGTTGCAGGAATTCCATTGAGGAAGCCTGTATCAGGATCACACAAAAATGGCGATGGTCGCTTTCATGCCGTTCCCAGGCCTCATCGGGACTTGAAATCACTGTTCCCGGCTCGAGTAAAGCCGTGTAGGAAGCCGCTCCATGCTTACCTGAATTTATCCATTCACGCTTCGACAGGTTGTTCTGATGATGAATGATGGCTTCACCCATCACCTTAAGCTGTAATTTTTTCGGGGGATGGTAGAATAACAGGCAAACATCCGGATTGCTCCTGATTTCAGCCACTTTATCTGAGCGGATGTCCGTATAAATCATAATCTGATCCGGTTCCGTAAAGCCGCGAAGAATCACGGTGCGACTGTTCGGCCGCTGTTTGGCATCCATGGTACTCAATACCACTTCCCGGAAAGGATGCCGGCGATCGGCTGTAGCCCGTTTGAGCTGGGCCAGTACCGCTTCCCACGCTTCCGTTAGATTTTGATCCGGATTGACAACCAGCGCATCTTTATTCATAGGTCAAATGTGCAAACTAACTCGACTCGTGACGTGTGTTTCTCAGCACAATCTTAAGATAACTTCCGAATCCCAGAATGGATGGAACCCAGAGTCCCACAAAAAGTCCCTGATCCTTGTACCCATTAAACCATAGCAGGATGGAAAAGATAAGTGAAATTAAAGCTGCGACTAAGATGAAATAGTCAGATTTCTTCAGGTAGCTAAACATTTATGTGTCTTTATCTTTTGATTTAATCTTTTTTCTGATCTTCATGCGTCTCTTCTTGATGAGTCCGTTCTCTTCTTCGGTCAGGTTTTTGAATTCATGCATGGTGAATGCATAGGCTGCCACAAGAAGGGAGGTGGCACCCATCCCCATGTAAAAAACTAATGAATCCATGATTCCTCATAATTTAGATTATTCAGGTTGATTATTCATTCAATCAACGGGCTGAGGCTTCCGATCATTCGATTTAAGTTAAATAATATCAGTTACAGCGGGGTCCGTATTCTGCACCACGGCCCACGGTGTGTTTATAATCATCCAGGTACAGGTAGCCGCCCTCGTAATAGAGGGTCCAGCGTTCCTGTTTGCCGTTATGGAAGTTGAGCACAAGCAATGGTTTTCCATCCACGTCCACATCCACCTTCCAGTTGCCGCTGCCCTGTGAGGAAGAATCTGAATAGCCGGACACGCCACTGCCGCCCACACTGCTGTTGGACGATCCGTAATAGGTGAAATAACCGGCGGCGCAAACATCATAGGTTTCTGAAGAGGAGGAGTAGGCACTGACTCCGCCGTCAGTATAGGATGGGGAGGAGTAATTACTCCGGTACACCAGCTGGGTATTGTTTAGGTAGTCGGTCCATTTCTGCACGATGTCACCGATCTCCCGCTGACGCACCTCAATTCCTGCATTAATCTGCAGTACAATTTCCTTGATTTTATCCGCTGAGGCTGCGCCATTGGCAGCCACCCCGATCACGCTGACTCCGGAACCAAATGGATTCAGTTTTCCGATGATGTAGGCCTCTGCAGGATATCCGCCCGCATATCCGCTTAGAAAAGCCCCCATGGCATCATCGTCAATGCGTTCCACCTCTCCCTTTTTCTGCAGATAAGTGCCCTCATCATCCACATAAGGTTCATTTGCGGCGGCTGCCAGTTCATCCATGGTTTTATACTCATGCATGGAAACCACAAAAAGGGTGCCCGGCATACCCGGATCACCCATGATGATAGCTTCATCCCCTTCCTGATGCTGAAAGCCTTGAGGAACGGTGACTGAGATGCCCAGATAAGGATAATCCAGTTTTTGCCCATCCTGAGCCGAAGCGGCTGAACGAAGCAGAATGAAGATGGAAAGTATCAGTAGTGTGCGCATAAATCCCTCGTTTTTGTTCAATGAACAAAAAGGGGGATGAAATGGCAATCAGGAATTAGCGGCCCAGTAATTTATCCAGGATACCCGACCAGTTCTCAATGGAAGCAGGATACAGTTCCTGCTCCTTTTTATTCCACTTTTTCAGGGTATTGATGAGTCCGTTGTTGTAGAATACATACAGCTTATCATCAATGATTTTGTAGGTTTTTGGGTTGGCATCCGCGGTATAACCGTTTCCGACCGCGTAGGCGCAGTATCCACCGTACGCAGGTTCGTATCTGTCGGGATTTTCATCGAAAGCCGCTTTACTGGCTTCACTGTAGAAGTGGTAGCGCACACCATTATGGTCGCTGTAAAGATCTTTTTTGCACTTAAGTGGTTCCTCTTCCGTGAAGTAGCTTACCGGATCATAGGCCTTGAGGGCGATATGATTGTTGCCCAGGTTAAAGGCCTGCTGACGTTCAGCCGCTGAATTCTGTGCAATCAGGCTAATGGGCAGCAGGAAAAGGATGGATAATATAAACAAGTGTTTCATGATCTATTTGAAGGTAAAGTAGACAGTCGATCCATGCCCTGAATCACAAAAAGATCACAACTGAGGCACTTATTTATTGCGCATGGCTTTTGATATGGATTTCAGTCCCTCTTTGGCATCATCAAGGAACAGCTGAGCATCAGCTCTGAGTTCTTCAAAGGTATCCTCACCGGCATCCTCCATCTCATCCAGTTTCTTATCCAGCTTGATTCGGAGTTTCTTCAGCTCGACGATTTTATCCTTGCACTCACTCTTCAGCTCCTCTTGTCCAAACTCATCAGTCGAGGTGAGCGTTGCAGTGTAGGTTCCTGGATACAGGTACGTCTTCGTCTTCTGGTACGCTGCGTGTGGTTGGTTGGTTATATCTTGTTCTGTCTCTGCACTTCCAAAGCTTCCTCCGTAGTCGTTTCCAAAGTCAAGATCATTAGTGAGTACTTGACTATCATCAGATACTTGGATATTGAAGGTTACTGGCAGCGGAGCGGGAGCGTCGGTGATGTCCTTGCTAAACACAGTGATTACCGGCACTGCGTTTGTTGCTGAGACTTGCAGAGTTTGCTGTGTTATTTGCACACTTCCATCTGCTCGCGTTCCATTGACTTGTAGCGTTGCGTCGTACACTCCTGGAGTTGCATATGCTTTGGTGAGTACTCCTGGGTTTATTGGTGAAGCTCCTGCGATGAATGGACCAAGTTTTGTCGCGTCTCCGTAGGTCAGTGAATAATTGAACGGAACTCTGTCATCAGCGACTTCGAAAGCGAAGTCGACACTCAGTGGAGCAGGTCCGGTTGCTGGTGTCGTAGTGAAAAAGGTGATTGTTGGGTCTTGATCTGTTGTAAGACAGGATACGTCGGTGTCGTCAAGGTCGATAAGTCCGTCAAGGTCGTTGTCAATTCCGTCAGTACATGCTGTTTCTTCGCACGTTCCGTCATCGTTTGAGTCCGTTGAGCCTGTTGGACAGATGACGGTGATTGTGATGGACTGTGTTGTTGTCTCTGAGCTAAAGTCTGCTTTGGAATCAGTTACAGTAAGTGTAGCCGTGTAGGTGCCAATCGCATTGTATGATTTTGTTATGACTCCTGGAGCTACGGTTGTTCCCCCGGCTACGAATGGACCAAGAGACGTGCCGTCACCGTAGTTGAGCTCGTAAATCATCCCTCCGCGCTCATCAGAGATATCAAAGTCGAAATCCACATCAAGAACTATTGGTCCGGATGTAGGTGATGCAGTAAAGGAGTTAATGACAGGAGCGTTGTCTTCTCCTGAGCAGTCAGGATCATCAAGGTCGGTAAGTCCGTCAAGGTCGTTGTCAATTCCGTCAGTGCATGCTGTTTCTTCGCAAATAGCTCCATTGTACGTTGAGCCGATTGGACAGCTAAACATGTAACACGTGTCGCTGCCACACTCATAGAATGGCTGCGCAGTGTATGGATAAGGATACGTTGGAGGTGTTTCGGAGCACTCACCAGCGTCATAGCCCGCAGCATTAGCAGTTGTAGTGTCACAGCTTTCTCGCACTTCAATATCAAAGCACGCTATGTCATTGATACTCTGATCTCCATTCAGACGAGCGTACGCACAAATTTCGTACTGGCCAATGCTACTGGGGGCAGCTACGGAGTCTGTTAAAAGAACATCGGTGTTCTCTCCGTTGCGAGAGTCTTGCTCGAAACCGCTTGTTGGTAGTGTTGATGATCCTCGATTGCGAATAAAAACTTGATATTCGAGGGGAAATTCAAATTGCCAGTCAGTTTGAAACTCAATACTTCTTGGAAAGTCCGTTCCGTGATTATACACCTCTGTTCCTGGAGGTGCAGATCTTCCTTGATCAGCAATGGTATCGATACGAACGAGATTTTCCGACTCCACACACTGACCAGCGATAAAAAGCGATCCACTGGGACAGCAGCAAATATTTGCTGTTCCACTGCCACATGCTGCAAGTTCTCCTTGTTCTGGAGGAGTATTTCCATCTGCAGAAGTGATTCCTGCGAGGCATGCTTCTCCTACAAATTCGTCACACGAGGATTCAATACTACAACTTGTCCAACTGTGCGATAGAGGAATGGAGTTTACGATGGAGTTATCTCCTTCAGTAGCGTGTCCTTGTCCTCCTCCAGCATCGACAACTCGAATGACGTCGCTACTGTCCTCCTCAAAACCTGGAATCACGTTTGGGCAGCATAAGACGTAGTCAAAGCTCGTATATGATGGAGAGGCGATGTGACCTCCAGATGCGCTTGCAACACTCGCAACTGCTGTTTCACTACAGCTAGAACGAGCAGTGATTTGACAATCTGCTTGTCGTGGTTCTGCTGTAACTAAAGGTACAAGAAGTAGCGCCAGTAGGCATGTTGCAATGGATACGCGATTAATCTCTGCCACCTCTATTGAAATCCGCGGAAACGACTATTTAAAGACTTCTACGAAGCAATAGTCTTAGTTGCTCATATCTGGCATGCCGAACTTCGCTAGTGTGCTTCCTGTATATGTTGGCTCCCACACGATGCGCAGCATTGCGTGGTTGTATGGTGTGAGTTCTTGAAGTTGATGTCCCGTTACTCCTACAGATTGCTGTCGAGTTGCGAAATCTTCGTCATCTCCTCGAGAAAACGTCATAATTCCATAACTTTCAGCAAGATGTATTCTCGTGACATCATGAATGTTGGTGTTGAGTTGGTCACTGGTTGTGTACGCAATTCCACTTAGCACCGTATTTGGATCTGTTCCAAAGACACTGACACGTCCTCCTCCATCGAAACCAGAGTAGACGAGCCGATTGCGGTGCTCATTATCAAAGTTGTTGTATGTTATCGAGTCAATGTCTGTGATGTCTGGAAGTTGGTCTCCAATGATTTGTTGGTATACCACGTGGAAATCTCGTATAATGTCTTCAGTTATGGAATTCATGGTAAAAATTCTAAAGTTGCCCTTGTTGTCAGTTGCGTATCGGGTGGTTTGAGAGAGGATTACTTCTGCAGGACCTTTTCCCGGTGTTTCCGTGAACCATTTGAAAAAGTATCCCTGTGGTCGAGGTCCATCAAGATTGAAATTGTTAATTCCACTTCGTGTCTTCTCCAAAATCCAGGTTCTGTATGTCTCTACGTTATCAATTCCTTCTGAGGTCGGATCATCTGCTGCTTTGAGCTCGCCAACTACATTTCCTTGTACGTCTCGCAAATACCAGTCCTCTGCTCGAATGAGTACGTGCTGATCAACTCCAGTATTACTGACTGTGTCTGTTGTCACGTACCCAAATGGTTGTCCGTTTCGCTCGAAGTTCATTGACGCGTACACGTCTCCTTTCATCTTCACAATTACCTCTCCGTCTGCTTCTTCGTACGCGTTACTATCAGGTCCGCTTTGCACGCGAATTGCTGATACGAGACCATCTGTGTTTGGTGCTGCGTCTGTTGCGTTTATTTCATACGTAAGTGTGAGTCGTGGAAGTCGCTGTACGTCTACAGGAATGCTCAAGTCCAGTATGCTTCCGTGTGCGTTCTCTACAGTTCCTGTGAGTGTTGTGCTTCCAAAGTAGTCTGGTGTTGGTTTGAGCTTCACCGCGGCTCCAGCTATCTCTACGTCGATATTTGCGTTGTCATTGAGTGCGAAGCTCACGATTTTTGCTGCTGAGCTGAATCGATTGATGAAGTTATCGTACTGCGCACTGTCATCTTCAGTGACAAAGAGTACCATCCCGTTGTCAGCAATGACTGCTCGCTGTCCTACGAGCACGTCAAGCATGCTTTCTAATGAGTTGCTCTCACTTTGTACCGAGAGCGTTGCAGGTATGCTCACACCTGCAGGGTCATTATTTAGGCTCACCAGGTAGACTCCTTCTGGTGATTCTGTAATGGTTACTCGCGAGTCTGCACTCACATAGTCTCCTTGCACATCTACTGGAGTGTTTGTATCTTCATCTACGCTCGTTACAAGATCGCTGAGGGTGACTGTTCTTTGTGAACGCGGTTCAAGATCTACGGAGTTGGTAGTAAAGACAATATCGCTTGGTTTAAGCTCATAGGTCATCTCTTCGTTGCCGTCTGCTTGCAGTGTTGTGCTGATATCGTCGTATGCGTGTCGCAGTCCTCGCACTTGCAAGTCATCTACTGCTCCTGCCGCAGTCTGGTATGTCAGTCGCACGCATCCTTGCTCGTCTGTAGTTCCTGTGAGTGTTTGTCCGCCAAAAGGAATTTCTACGGCAACTCCTTGAATGGGATTTCCGGTTTTTTGATTGTTAAAGTACAAGTCTAGATTTCTTGTCTCCATTGCTTGCTCAATACGTGTCTGAGCACTCTCACTAAGCGTTTCTTCGCCTGTCGGGGTGTTGCTGGTCAGCTGCGCGTTGTATTGCAGTGTTTGCGCGTCTGCTTGGTTCTGCACAATCGTCGTATCAAACGCTGTTTCATTGTTAAAGCGTCGTGTGAAGTTCAGCGCTCCTGATGCTACGAGCTCTCGTAGACCATCTGCATCACTTGCTTGGATGCGTACGTTATAGTCTTGTCCTGTCTCTACCGTGCTTGGTGCAGTGATACGTAGGCTCGCTGCTTGGTTGTCTGGCGCTTGAATCGTTGTTTGTGCGTTTTGCACTGTAATCTCAAGCTCCCCTGTTGCAAGGTTGTTGCTTCGCAGCGTTGCTTGTATTTGTGCTTGTCCTGGTGCTTGAGCAGGAATGCTGTACGTGTCATTTACTTGCTCTCCGCTGAGTGCAAGCGTGTCGGCATATGCAGTGTCTGGAAGGCTAATATCAAAGATAAGGTCTTGTAGGCTGTCTGCGTCTTGCGCGTTGTATGCTACGTCAAAGGTTCCGGTAGCGCTATTGGGGACTTGGAGTTGTAAGCTTGCAGGGCTGTTTTGGTTGTCTGGCGCTTGAATCGTTGTTTGTGCGTTTTGCACTGTAATCTCAAGCTCCCCTGTTGCAAGGTTGTTGCTTCGCAGCGTTGCTTGTATTTGTGCTTGTCCTGGTGCTTGAGCAGGAATGCTGTACGTGTCATTTACTTGCTCTCCGCTGAGTGCAAGCGTGTCGGCATATGCAGTGTCTGGAAGGCTAATATCAAAGATAAGGTCTTGTAGGCTGTCTGCGTCTTGCGCGTTGTATGCTACGTCAAAGGTTCCAGTAGCGCTATTGGGAACTTGGAGTTGTAAGCTTGCAGGGCTGTTTTGGTTGGTCAGCTGCGTTGTCGTGCTTTGAATGTCGCTTGTCGCGTTCTGGTTTGTTTCTCCGTTAATACTTACCAGGCGTGCGAGAACGTCTACACTTCCTGCTTGGAGCGCTGGAATACTATATACTCCGATTTGCGTGGTTCCGGAGAGCTCTACGGTGTCAAGGTACTGGCTTGTTGGAGTGGTGATGTCAAGGAGTAACTGGCTAATTCCGTCTTCGTCTCGAGCACTGTAATTGAGGTTTACATCGCCTACCAGCTGCGTTGCGGGTGCTTGAACGCTCCAAACGGGTGCTGAATCGCTCAGATCAGGTCCTGTAGAGCCTTTTTTTCCGCAGTTTGCGAGCATAAATGCCGTCATTCCGGCGATTACTGCGCGTTTTCCCCAGCGCTTCGCGCTGTCTACAAAGTCTTCCAAGCCTGTTTTCATGCATGAAGAGGGATTTCTAGCTATATAAAATTACTGTATTTTGTTACTTATACGTGACTAAATTCCTGATGCTGAACAGTATTCAGGAGCATCGGGCTGAGTACAAACATCAGGTACGCAAACACCCACATCTCCGTAAGAATCACAGAGTTGCTCATTTGTACACTGATTCGAGCACGAAATATATCCGCCGCAACCATCTCGCCGTGAACCACAAATACCAACGCCACAAACATCATCCGCAGTTAGTGGAGCACAGATTCTGTCAGGACAGTCGATGTTAGTAGTCACTAAGGCGCCGCTTGCAGCAGCTCGTACACGGACACAAGCTAGCGGGTCAGAAGAGTCATATCCCGCTCGAAGGAGAACAAAGCCCCAACTATCCCCAACATAAATGTCTCCACCCGTTGCTTTAATAGATACTGAATCAGAAGCATCTGTGTTGTCAACAACGAGTTTTTCAGAGTTGAGTCGTGTGTTCACTGTAGCTGTATTTGATGTGAAGGAGTCTGAAACAAATCGCGTAGACGTAGTAACTTCATCGGTGAATATTGAATTGGCAGTTAACGATCCCTCTTGCGTGATTGTTACGTCAGATCCAGAAACAGGTGATCCAGAGTTACGAGGAGTTATAACAAAATTAGCACCATTATTACCAAGACCCATACTAAATCCTCGAGCGCCATCACCCATCCACAAATCAATACTAGAAGAATCATCCTGTGCACGCAATGAGCTACTC
>CAYPTY010000012.1:0-35737 GCA_964413935.1 uncultured Balneolaceae bacterium
CATCGCTTTTCTGGCGACAGGGCCTGTTAATCTAAATGAGCGGGAAACGAGATTTGAACTCGCGACCCTCACGTTGGCAACGTGATGCTCTACCACTGAGCTATTCCCGCTTAAGTCAAGCACTCCGTTTCCGGAGCGGCATTAAATATAAAGCTCTTTTCTCTTTTTTTTCAACTTTACTTAACTTAAAAATTCTTTTCTTAGATCTGAACAACAATATCTTACCAAACATATACGTCAAATGGGCCAGCAGCAAATCCTTCTCATTTTAGTTGTAGTAATCATCATAGGCTTGGCGGTTGTAGTTGCGATAAACTTTATTGGAAAAGAGGCAACCTATGTTACCTATCAGGAATACCAGGAAGTTGGCCTTGAAATGGGTGCTGAAATTGAAAAACTTGGTATGGAGCCTACCGGACTTGGAGGAGGCGGTGGAGTCTATGATACCTCGTGGATCAACTTCAGAAATATTACCTGTCCATTGACCATTACTTCAAATGAACTAGTTTGTCATACTCCTGACCTTACCAAAAATTATGTTCGTTTTACGCTTCGTGGCAATGGTGATCATGCGCGGATTGTGTATGAAGTTCGATCAGAAGTAACGGGTGGTGGCGATAACCCCAGCCCCGTTCCCGGTAGCGTGACCCATATCATTCGATGGAGGATTGATAATGATGGTGTTCAGGTCGACACACCATACGAAGTTATCAATCACTGATCCCACAACTCAGCCCGGATCATCTCTGCACTTTTATCCGAAAGGTGGTATTCCAGCTTCAGCCTGTTCTTAACCGGTATTTTGGGTTCCACCAGTTTGGCCGATTCGGGAGTGTATAAAATAAGATCGGTTGTGCGCACGAAATTGGGTAAACTGCGTCCCTGCGTGGTACCGGCAATGAATGCCCCTTCAAAGTTGATGATATGCTTCAGGTCATTGATAATCTTCGGAATGGTTCTTTCTTCTGAACAGACCAGTCCAATCGTTTCAATGACCGAGCGGTCGGTAATATTGAGCAGTAAATCCGGCTTATAGGAGTAGATGATGGGAATGATAAGCAGGCTCTCGCTCAGAGAACGAAAGCTATTCAGCAGCTGAATAGGCACAAACAACGCGTCGAAGTTGGCCGCCTCGGAGTGCTGTTCCGCTGTAAGCACCTTACTCTTCACACCCACCTGATCAGCGATGCTTTCGCTCATCATATGGGCGATTTCGCGGGTCTCCCCCACAGTTGCACAGCTCTCTATGCGGCTGGGCCATTCCATGAAATCCAGCTGTTCGGAAAAGAGTGTTTCCAGTTCCTCATCATCCAGTCCGTAGCCCACCAGTTCTTCGACCAGCATCTGTATTTTTTCAGCCCCCACTTCCAGTCGCTGCGACTTATCAATCATGGGTGTCTGCCGGTTAACCACAAAACCACGACCCTGCTCTCCTGAAATCAGGCCTTCATCTTCCAGAATATGATAGGCTTTGCGCACGGTATGGAATGAGGCTTCCAGCTGTTTGCCCAGCTCCCTTGTGGAGGGCAGTACTTCACCCACCTGGAACTGCTTGGTGGCCAGCATCAGCCGGATGCGGTCGGCTATATGTTTGGAGGAGTTCTTCATCTCCTATTGTTCGGCCAGGCGCTTGAGTTCGCTGAGCAGCAGCAGGGATTCCACAGGCGTCATCCGGTTCGGATCGCAGGCTTCCAGCTTGTTCAGCAGGGTTTCTACTCTGGGATCCGACATACTACCGAAAAGAGACATCTGCTCAATTTCCTCCTGCTTCTCCAATTTGGATGAAAGATTACTGGCCGCTTTCTTTTTCTTGGGGGCCTCCCCGTTCAGCTTACCATTCGAGTTGGTGATGTCCAGGCTGTGGCTTTCCAGATTATGCAGAATTTCTTTAGCACGGTTTATCAGGATTTCCGGCAGGCCGGCCATATTGGCAACCTGAATTCCATAGGAGTGATCGGCGCCCCCTTTCACCAGTTTGCGCAGGAAAATTACCTTCCCATCGTGTTCTTTCACCTGCACATTGAAGTTCTTAATGCGCTCATACATGCTCTCCAGCTCATTCAGCTCATGATAATGGGTCGCAAAAAGGGTTTTTGCGGCTTTGGCAGCATTATTATGCAGGAACTCGGCCAGCGACCAGGCAATGCTGAGTCCGTCGAAGGTACTGGTTCCCCGGCCCACTTCGTCCAGCAGAATCAGCGACCGTGGAGTGGCATTATTGAGGATGTTGGCCGCTTCGTTCATTTCAACCAAAAAGGTGGATTCGCCAGCGGCCAGATTATCTGATGCACCCACCCGGGTAAATATCTTATCCACCAGTCCTATACTGGCTGATTTAGCCGGAACAAAAGAGCCGATCTGGGCCAGCAGTACGATCAGTCCGGTTTGTCTCAGCACAATACTTTTTCCCGCCATATTGGGCCCGGTGATGATCAGAATCTGATGTTCACTGTTATCCAGGTAAATATCATTGGGGATGAAGGGCTCACCCAGGGGCAGGGATTTTTCAACCACCGGATGCCTTCCGGCTTTTATGTCGATGACATCCGAGTCCAGCATCTCCGGTTTGCAGTAGTTGTTTTTGAATGCTACCTCCGCAAAGCTCTGAAGTACATCCAGCTCGGCAATGGCTTGGGCAACCGCCTGGATTTCTTCAGCAAACTCGGAAACAAAAAGCCGGACTTCCTCAAACAGCTCATATTCCAGCATCTTGCTTTTATCCTCAGCCGAAAGAATCTTCTCCTCAATTTCCTTCAGTTCCGGAGTGATGTAACGCTCGGCATTTACCAGCGTCTGTTTGCGGATAAAGGTTTCCGGGACTTTATCCTTATGGGCGTTGGTCACCTCAATATAATATCCGAAAACCTTGTTGTAGCCAATCTTGAGGGATGGAATTCCACTTTCTTTACTCAGCTGTTCTTTGATGCCTGCCAGGTACTGTTTCCCGTTGCGGGCGATATCGCGCAGCTCATCCAGCTCTTCACTGAAACCTTCACGGATGATGCCCCCATCCCGTAGTCCGGCAGGCGGTTCATCGGAAATGCTTGTCTCAATGTGTTCCTTGGCCTCGAGCAGAAAGCGAAGCCGGGATGAAATATCCTGCAGGTACTCATCCTCCGTATTCCCAAGCAAAACCTTAACTGCGGGAATCTGAGCCAGTGAATCTTTCAGGTTCACTAAATCCCTGCCATTTGCGCGACCCACACAGATTCTGGAGATCAGCCTTTCCAAATCTCCGACCTGTTCCAGTTCCTCCCTCAGTTTTGCGCGTTGTTCATGATCCTCATGCAGCTGATCTACTGCGTTCAACCGCTGCCGTATGCCTTTCAGATTCTTGAGCGGACGCATCATCCATTTCCTCAGCAGTCGTGCCCCCATGGGAGTTTCGTTTTTATCCAGAATGGAGATCAGGGTTCCTTCGGTTCCTCCCTCCTGAATGCTCGAGGTGAGCTCCAGATTGCGTTTGGTGGCGGCATCCAGCTCCATAAAATCACCGCTCTGATAGGCATAAAGCCTGCGGATGTGCTTCAGATAGGCCTTCTGGTTTTCCTGCATGTAATGCAACAGGGCTCCCGCCGCCACTTGAGCATGATTCAGCTCCTCGACTCCGAAACCCTTCAGGGAATGGGTTTTGAAATGATCCGTCAGCAGTTTGTATGCATAATCCCCCTCATACATCCAGTTATCCTGAGTGGATATATTCAGGTTACTTAGATAATGAGGTAGCTGCTTGCTCGCCGTTTTGGATACAATTACTTCAGAAGGCTGGAGGGTGTTAACCAGGGTTTGAAGGGCATATTCGGAAAGCTGGCTCAGGGCAAATTCTCCTGTTGAGATATCAGAGAATGCCACTCCGGCCGCAGAGCCTGTTAAATGCACCGACAATATGTAATTATTTCGATTATGATCCAGCAGCTTATCCGATAGGGTAATGCCCGGGGTGGTTATTTCCTGCACTTCCCGTTCAACGATCTTTCGGCCGGCCTTCTTGGCTGTCTCCGGATCTTCGGTTTGTTCACAGATGGCCACTTTAAAGCCTTTTTTCACCAGTTTGGGCAGATAAGAATCTAAGGCGTGATAGGGAAATCCGGCCAGCGGGGTCTGGTCGCCCCCGTTATTCCGTTTGGTTAGCGTAATACCCAGTTCACGGCTAACCAGTTCAGCATCATATGAAAAGGTCTCATAAAAATCACCCACTCTGAACAACAGTATAGTACCCGGATATTTATCCTTGATCTCAAAATACTGCCGCATTAAAGGTGTCTGTTTGCCGCCGGCCATGTAGGTCAGATTGCTGTGCTTTTTGTTCCCGGTGTGCTTTGGAACATAGGGAGGAAATCAAAGAAATACTATCCGGGCTGATGTGTATATTAGCAGAATATTAACAATTTTACGGCATGAGTGTAGCAGAGTACATTCCGGAAAAGTTTCGGGAATTCTGGAAAAAGGCAGCGAGTATAGCATCGAACAGTGACATTTTCTTCAATGCTTCAGCCATCACTTTCAATATTTTTATCTGCGCCATCCCCTTTGTACTCATCCTGATTTCCATTATCGGGTATGTGCTCTCTTATGATGAAGCCTACAATGAACTGGTTCGATACGGAGAGGAACTTATCCCCCAGTTTACCTATGAATCCAAACCCAACGATGTTTTCAGCGGAACCGATACCATTCGCTCTGTGCTGAATCCACTCATAGGCGCCCGTACTGTTTTCGGGATAGTGGGTTTTTCCATCCTCATTTTCTTCACCCAGGGTTTATTTCACAGCCTTAAACATGTGATCTATAATGTTTTCGATATTGAAGAAAGAGCGCATCCACTCATTGAAGTGGCTCAGAATTTTCTGGTGGTTGGCATTCTGGGAACCGTTTTCCTCTTCTTCTCTCTGTCCATTTCTTTTATTTCCTTGTTCGATTTCAGTGATTTCACCATCCCCTCCACCGACATTGTAATCAGGCTGAGCTGGGTTTACGAGGTACTGCATCTCACCATTCCTGTTGCGTTCACCTTTCTGCTACAGCTGGTCATTTTCCGATTTATCAGTGAGCGAAAAATACCGTGGAAGGTGGCTCTGATGGGTGCTTCAACCTATACCCTGCTGTTTGAAGTTGCCAAATACGGACTGGCCTACTATCTGGGTTATGCTTTTTCCGCTTACCGCTATTTTTATCAGGGATATGCGGTCCTCATCGTGATTGGGGTGTGGGCCTTTTATTCCGCCATCCTTTTCGTGATTTCTGTGATTCTGGCAAAAGCTTTTTATGATACTTATATCAAAAAAGCCCCGGACATTGATGCAAATCCTTATACCGCTATCAGCTGATTCATGAAATTACCCCGAACTTTCTATGAACTTGAGGATGTCACCTCTGTTGCACGCAATCTTTTGGGCAAAACGCTCTGCACTCGTTTCAACGGAAAGTTCACATCGGGGATCATCGTGGAAACGGAAGCCTACCGCGGTCGGGATGATAAAGGCTGCCACGCCTGTGTGCATGGATTAACGAATCGAACCAGGGTGATGTTTGGGCCGCCGGGTTTCAGCTACGTGTACCTTTGTTACGGGATTCATCATATGTTCAATGTGGTCACCAACCTGGAAGGTCAGGCAGATGCCGTGTTAATCCGTGCTGTGGAACCGCTGGAGGGCATTGAGTATCAATTACAGCGGCGCAACCAGCAGGAGTTGAAAAGAAACACGGCAGGCGGACCCAGCCTGCTTTGTCAGGCAATGGGCATCAATACCCATGACCATTATGGCCTTGATCTGCTGGGCGATCAAATCTGGATTGAAGACCGGAATCATTACCCTGATGCCGGAATATTGGAAAGTCCGCGGGTCGGACTGGGCTCAGCCGGTGATGATGCCTTCCTCCCCTGGCGCTTCCGGATTCAGGGCAATGCCTTTAGTAGTCCTGCGCGTTAAATTTCAAAATTAGTTTAACATTGAATGAATTATTCTATCTCCCTGCTTGTTTTGCTGATATCTTATTAACCAATAAACAACACTTATGAAGCTCTTTAACAAATCTTATGCTCTCATGCTGGTGGCTGTACTGGCCATAACAACCCTTGCAGCAACCACCTACGAGGCCACAACATGGACTGTAGACAAATCACACAGTGCCGTTACATTTAAAGTACGTCACTTCTTTACTCCGGTAAACGGAACCTTTGATGACTATACTGCTGACATCAAATTCGATCCGAACAATCTGGAGGAAAGCAGCATCAATGTTCAGATTGCAATTGCCAGTGTGAACACAGATAACGATCGTCGTGATGGACACCTGCGTACTCCGGATTTCTTTGATGCAGAAACCTACCCTTACATGACTTTCCAGAGCAGTGAAATCATGAAAACGGGCGACAATCAGTTTGTAGCCAAAGGTGAACTGACCATCAAGGACGTTACCAAAGAAATTGAACTTCCTTTCACTCTGCTTGGGGTAATGGATGTTGAACGACAGAACAAAAAAGTAGCCGGAATCACAGCTGAAACTCAGATCCTTCGTAACGACTTCGGGGTCGGAACCGGAGACTATATTTCCGATGCTGTAATCGGCAACGAAGTGAATATTCAAATTCAGCTTGAATTAAACTCACCGCTCGCAAGCAACTAAGAGTTCAATATTCTGTAACTCAAATTAGCACAGTCATTTCCGGCTGTGCTTTTTTTTTGAAAAGCACCTGCGATTTTGCATGTCAAATTTTATATTGATGCCAATCACAGGTATACTTAGTTAGCAGCATATGCAAAAACGAACACTCTTCATTTTCGGCTTAATTTTTCTTGCCGCAATAAGCCGATTAATTCCACATCCGGAGAACTTCGCCCCTATTGGAGCAATGGCTCTTTTTGGCGCCGCTTATTTTTCTGAAAAAAAATATGCTATTTCCCTACCGTTGATCGCATTGTGGGTGAGTGATCTGATTATTAACAACCTTTTCTTCAGTAATTACTATGGAAGGTTTGTTCTGTTTACAGAAGGTGCTTTATGGATCTTTGCTTCCTTCCTGTTGATTACACTGCTTGGAATCCTCATTTTCAGAAAAATCACCATCAGCAGGGTCATTATTGGTAGTGTTGCCGCATCCTACATTTTCTTTCTGGTCACAAACTTTGGCGTATGGATGAGTGGAACAATCTATCCGCTTACAGCTGAGGGATTAGCCGCATGCTACTCTGCTGCCATCCCCTTCTTCAAAAATACCCTCTTCAGTAATTTTGTGTACGCTGCCATTCTTTTTGGTGGCTACGAAATGGCCAAAAAACGCGTACATTTATTATCGGCGAATCTGGCTGAAGTTTGAAAAAAGTCCTCATTACAGGTGCTACATCCGGTATTGGTGCAGAATTGTGCAGGCAATTCATACGTAAAAATTACATTGTGGCCGGTGTGGGACGCAGAACCGAACGACTGGAAGAGCTGAAAACTGAACTGGGTGAGCATTTCTTTTTTCAGACATTAGACGTTACCCAGCTGGATCTGGCTGAAAAAGTTTATGCTGATCTGGCTGAAAGTATGGGCGGACTGGATATCATGATTCTGAATGCTGGTTACGGTAAAAACCGGACTTTTGCTCCCTGGAAAATTGACCAAACTACCATTGATGTAAATGTGATGGCTTTTGCTCATGGTTGCTACTGGGCCTTCAATTATTTTCGCAATCAAAGCAGCGGACAAATCGTGGGTATGTCATCCATAGCCTCTCATCTTGCCCATCACGGAGCAACAGCCTATACCGCCTCAAAGCACTTCATTTCCAACTACATGACAGGCTACCGGCAGAAAGCCCGTAGAGTGGTTGCTGAAATCACCATTACAGATATACGTCCCGGATGGGTAGAATCCGAAATGACAGACGGTTTTAAAGATATGTTCTGGGTAGCCAGCACAGAAAGAGCCTGCCGCCAAATGGTGAGGGCTATTGAGCGTAAAAGGAACAGGGTCTACATCACAAAAAGATGGAAACTTGTAGCCGTCTTAGCCGATTTGCTGCCTCAATGGGCCTGGAATCGCATTTAACTGCTTCCTTTATTTCGGCGACAGCGTTCGCTGCAGTATTTAACCTCATCCCAGTTTTTTTCCCATTTCTTTCTCCAGATGAATCGCAGTCCGCATACCGGACAAATCTTTGAAGGGAGGTCTTTCTTCTTCCTCATTTTCATGATTGATAGCTTCTCCTGCTCTTCACATGAATGGCTTTAATGCGCTGGTTCTCCTCTTTAACGGTTGGGTCACCTTTTTTCGCCCATAATGCCTTGCTTGCGGATTTGTAGGTTTCTTTCACATCCACAATGGGCTCCGGATAATTCTCACCGATGCGGCAATAATACATTTCCTGCTCCATATCAGACATTTTCCAGGGCTCATGAATTTGCTTTGAAGGCACATCCTTCAACTCAGGAACCCACTCACGGATAAACTTCCCATCTTCATCATGATCGTATGATTGCTTCACCGGATTGTAAATGCGTATGGTATTGATACCAATGGAACCGGCCTGCATCTGGAATTGGGGATAATGAATACCCGGCTCAAAATCCAGAAACTGACGCCCTAGGTATCTGGCACCGGTACGCCAGTCCTGCCAAAGATGATGGGTGAGGAAAGACACCACCATGGCTCTCATCCTGAAGTTCAGATAACCGGTAGCTTTTACCGCCCGCATGCAGGCATCCACCAGGGGATACCCGGTAAGCCCATTCTTCCAGACTTCCACAAAGGCTTCATTGACCTCTGTTCGGATATCGTCATAGCCTGCGTTAAAATTCCTTGACTCAATTTCCGGTTCACTTTCAAATTTTTGTATAAAATGGCAGTGCCAGTTAAGCCGGCTCTCCCAGGACCTCAAAGGTCTTTTATAACCGGAATCAGGATAGACCTCCCTGAAGGCTTTATGTACCTCTCTCAGGGAAAGATTACCCCAGGCCAGATAAGGTGAAATACGGCTGCATCCCTCACGGCTTTCACTCGGCCGGGAGATACTTTTGCTGTACTCAGCTCCTCTCTCCTTCAGAAAGCTATTCAGAGTGCTCTCTGCCATTTCCCGACCTCCGCTTTGAAAATGCTCATTACTGCGCTTCCATTCATCGGGTATTTCTTTTCCCTTAAAGCGGAATTCATGTTCCGGACTGATTAAATGAGACAGTTCATTTTGTATCGGTTCCGTTTCAATGCGGCCTCTCCATTTGCTTTTCCAGCCATCCCGGTTCTTCAAACCCCGATGAACCGCATTGGTTGGGTACTCGAACCACTTTAGCCCCTTTTCCTTGCACCATGTTCCAAATTCGATGTCCCTCTGGAACGTCAGGTCGATTCCCGTTTCCTCATGAGAGAAAATACATTCGATTTCGAACTGTTCATGCAAAGCATTGAATATGTTAAATACATCGCCATGCAGGATATGAATCTTCAAATTTTCCTGCTTTAATTGCTGCTGCATACTCATCAGGCTCTCATAAACAAAACGCCAATGCCGGACATCATAATGACTGCTTTGGGTAAGCATTGGTTCATAGATGTAAAGCAAAAGGGTTGGAAGCTCATCCAGCTCGGCTTCCTTGAGCGGCACATGATCATTCAGGCGGAGATCCCGCTTAAACCAGACAATGTTGATTTTTTCCTTCATCCCCGTTGGCGGATTGCTTCGTAAGACTTCTCCAGATCAATTGCCGGCTTGGGGTAAACCTCAGGATGAATACCCAGATCCGCTCTTTGCGCATCACTCATTGTGTAAGGCTGATGCAAGTTTTCGATGGGGACATGCTTTAGTTCCGGTAGCCAGGTCTTGACATACTCTCCTTTTGAATCATACCGGCCGGCCTGAGATTCAATGTTGAAATATCGATTTCGTGGATCGTGCCCTACTGTTGCATTATAAGCCCAGTTGCCATAATTGCTGCAGGGATCGTAGTCCAGCAATTGTTCTTCGAAATACTCAGCGCCCATTCTCCAGTCCAGATTCAGATTCTGAGCCAGAAAACTGGCCACATTCTGACGCCCCCGGTTACTCATAAACCCGGTAGCACTTAGCTCCCGCATATTGGCATCAACAAATGGAATCCCTGTTTTACCTTCCTTCCAGGCCTGAAATAGTTCTGCATCCTGCGACCATTTTCTATTAGTCTGCTGAATTCCACCAGCATAAAATATTCGATCCCCATAGTGTGCAGCAGAAAAGCGGAAATAATCTCTCCAGATCAGTTCAAATATCAGCCAATAGGTGGAATCGTTTTTGGTTCTGTCCTGCTCATACTCCTTCACCTGATGGTACATAAATCGTGGCGAGAGGCTTCCGTTGGCCAGCCAGGGTGAAAACTTGGAGGAGTAATCCGCACCCAGCAAACCGTTTCGGGTTCGCTTATAGCTTTTAAGTTTATCCTTTTCCCAGAAGTAGTCCTTAAGCCTGTTCAGAGCTGCATCCTCCCCACCTTCAAAAGGCAGCACCGATCTGGAATCTTCATGGGGAGATTGCAGGTTGAAGGTTTTAAAGTCCGGTAGTGGTTCAGACTCAACTGCCGCTATGGATGTTAACTTTTCAGGCTCTGGAAAAAGGCTTCGAACTTCACTGTATTTCTCCACTTTTTTTCTGAAAGCGGTAAAGACCGTTGGAAACTTTTCGATGGAGAAGGGAAGATCATCATAATGGAAAAGGGAGTGTCCCCAGAAGGCCTGCAAGGTACCATCCGGTAGTTTCTTTTCCAGGGCCTCTTCCACATCCACTTCTTCCCGGGTCACTTCTTCATGAAAATATACCGCATCGACCTCATGTTGTTTACAGAGTTGGGGTATAATTTCTTCGGGCTCACCCATGCGAATGATCAACTCGCCCCCCTTTTTTGCCAGGGTTTGCTTAAGATTTTCCAAACTTTCCAGCAGAAAACGCAGTCGGTGATTACCGGTTTTTCTTAATCCAAAGCTTGTTTCCCCGAAGGCTCTCGGATCGAAACAGTATAATAAGATGAGTTCAGAGCATTCTTTTGAAGCTCGGTAAAGCGCCTCGTTATCGTGGAGACGTAAATCATTTCTGAACCAGACAATTCCTTTTTTCATAGCATCAGTACAAACAACTGATGCAACTAAACATTCCGCTAATAACCCTCGTTTTTAAAAACGATGTTATATTCAGTTCCTACCTTCCCGTTCATGGATATTTCACCCTGAAGCTGCTGTACCAGGGTATGGACAAGTGTTACACCAAGCGAAGCGGAAGTTTCCATGCTGTAGTTGTCCGGGAACCCAACCCCATCATCCCTGATTACGAATTTAATACTGCCGTCTTGTTGTTCCTTAAACTGGATTAGTAGCACCCCACTATCTCTTCCCTTAAATGCATGTTCAAATGAATTACTAACCAGTTCATTTAAAATAAGTCCGCACGGGATGCTTTGGTCGAGGGTGATGTTCACATTATCCACTTCCAGTTTTACATCTATGGATTTATTCTCAAAATTGTAGGAATCGGCTATCACCTCAACCAGTTCTTCGATGTATTTTCGGAAGTTGATATTGGCGAGGGTATCGTTTTGGTACAGCTTCTCATGAATAAGTGCAATACTTTTAATCCTGAGCTGTGACTCCATGAGGATTCGCTGTGCTTCATCATTCTGAATATTAATGGTTTGCAGCTGCAGAAGGCCTGAAATCACGGCCAGATTATTTTTAATACGATGATGCACCTCCTGAAGCAGAATTTCCTTTTCCTTCAAGGCATTACTCAGATTTTGGGTACGCTCTTCCACAAGAATTTTAAAATGATCCCTTTCATACAACTGATATTTGATTCGATCGATGATGTAATAGATTCCAATCAGGAATATGAGCAGAAATCCATAGAACCAGCTTGTTTGCCAAAATGGTGCAACCACATTGAAATTGAGTGAAATTGGTGAGGCACTTTCATAACCATCCAGCCCTTTTGCCTTGATGAGCAGGGTATATTCGCCCGAAGTAATATTTATGAGTCTTATTTCCGGATTATTTTCGAAACGAGACCAGGTTGCACCCGGCAGGTCAAATTTATAACTGTATTGAATTTTTCCCGGGTCTGCGTAGTCAATCCCTTTCAGCTGGATTTTGATGTCATTCTCCGATGATGCCAGGGTTAGAATTTGACCTCGATCTCCGGTAAATCGACTGGGATCGATGCGGGTTTCCTGCAAAACATTCTGTTCGGTTCTTTTGAAAGAACTTATGCTGGATATTTTCAGAAGAGGACCGTTTGCCGGCTTATTCTGTGAATCCGTATCCAACTGGTATAATCCGTTTTTGGAACCGAACCATAGAAAATCCGGTCCCTTTGCCACTGCGTTATGATAGGTTGATACCCCAAAACCTTCTTCACTCAGACTGTAGTGTGTGAAATTCGGGGAACCGTCTTCAAAAAAATTATTGATGTCCAGGGCCTGTATTCCTGCACTGGTACCCTGCCAAAGTGTATTATGATCATCTACAAACAGGAACTGAGTATCCAGTACCAGGAGGCCGTCACTGTTATTGAATCTCCGGATGTTATCATGCTCTTCATCCGGACAATAATAAACCAGCCCTTCCAGTCCACCCATCCACAAATTGCCATTCAGGTCCTGCACTACAAACCTGAACTGCCCGGTATAACCCGCCTGCGTAAGTTCCTGCAACGGACTATACAATTTATTTTCATACAGGCTTACGCCGCGATTGGTACTGATCCAGACCCTATTCTGCTCATCCTCAAAAATCTGCCAGATGAAGTTATCCGATAATCCATCCGCCGTTGTCACCCTGATCCACTGCCCATCCCGGAGAATATGAATTCCTGATTCGGTACCCACCCATAGTTCCCCATTCGAAAGTACTTTAACATCATTGACCACTATTTTTTCGTTGGAAAAGCTTTTGAACCTTGAATACACTCCATCATCGAAATAATGAAGGGTGGTATCGCTGCCAAGTACCACTAATCGGTCTTTATATCTGGTTATGTCCAACACTCCGATTCCGTCAAGAGGATAGTGCGAGCGGAAACCATCATCATCTGGTTTTAGTACCATCATACCGTTTTCAACTCCCGCCCAGACACTGCCATCATCCTGAGTATAGATCGTGTAGAAATTTCTGAAGCCCCCGGTAAAAGCCGAATTCATTTTTCTGAAAGATGGATTCTTCCACAGGTACAGTCCTTTTTCCGGGGATACAAACCAGATATTCTTACTATAATCGGTATAAATCTGGGCAATTTTGCCCATTGGACGTTCTTCCCAGTTTTGTATGGGATAAAATCTGGACTCATCGATCTCAAATTCTATCAGCCCAAGAAGGGAGGAACTAATCAGCACATGCCCATCTGCATTATCTTCCACATCGTAGACTTCCCCAAGCGCCTTGGTCTCCACATTTTCATAATGAAAGTACTGAGATTCAGCTACTACAAAGATGCCATTCTCCGTTGCTACAACCAGGCCTGCAGCAGTTGTGGAAATATCATTAATCTTCATGCCGTCAAACCTGGATACTGATTCAACATAATTCATGTTCACCAGATCCAGGATGAGAATACCCCTTGATGTGGCTACCCATACTTTGTCTTCATACCGAAGCACATCATGTATTTGATTATCGCTTCGCTCTTCCTGAATTGTGATGAATTGATTATCAACCGTAAGCAGGTAAGTGGCGAGGTTTTTGGTAAATATGACCATCTCACCATTCTCCAATTCCTCCAGCCCAACCACCAATTGTTCATTAAGATCTGTGTCTTCAAATTGGTAGGTAACAATTCCGCTCTCCATTAAACCAAGTCCACCCTGTTCGGATGAAAGCCAAACTCTTCCGCTTTTATCCTGGTGAATGAACTGCACATTATTGTCTTTGATGAAGGCCGATTCGTTATCGAAAATAACCTCATCCTGGCCGTCAAACTGAATTAATCCCAGGGTACGGGTTGCTATAAGCATGGTCCCGTCATCCTGCTGTAAAATTGTGTTTATTTCAGATTCAAAAGTATACTGCTTGATGTCCGCAATTTGTGAAACGGCTGGTAAACTGAAGAGCAGAATAGCTATGAGTAGTAGAAACTGCCGGACATTTTGCATACTCAGCTTTCCTCCTCTGTTGCTATTCGTTCGAGATAGCCTCTATAGACCGATTGAGGCTGTGGAATATATCCAACTGCCTGCACAAAGCCGGCCGCGTTTTCCAGGTAATAATTCAGAAAACGTTTGGTTCTGTTTTGATTCAGTGATCCTTTTGAAACATAGAGATACAAATCCCTGAACAGAGGCTGATATTGCCGGTTCTTAATAGATTCTCTGGTTGGCTGAAAAGGACCGTCACCGTTTTCAGCAATTTCATCATCCACAGGCACCAATTTAAGCCGGTAGAAATTCTCCTGATAATAGGCCAAACCAAAAATCCCCAGTCCATACATGCTTTCCGCAACACCCAGTACCAGCACCTCATCATTTTCAGTCGCTGCATAATCTCCACGGGTGGTTTTACCATTACCCACAACCTGTTCTGTGAAATAAGAATGTGTTCCGGAAGCTGTACTTGGGCCGAACAGTTTAATCTCCTCGTCGGGCCATTCGGGTCTGATTTGATTCCATCGGTTGATCACCCGTTCTGATTCAACCTGCCATATTTTTCGTAATTCATTCACGGTTATGTAATCAACCCAGTCATTATCTTGATTCACAACCACAGCGATCCCATCCACGCCTATCACAAATTCTTCGTACTCAACTCCATTCTGCAGGCATAATTCTTTTTCTTCTTTTGATATCATTCTGGAGGCATTTGCGATATCGATTTCTCCGCTGCACAGCCGAAAGATACCAACGGAAGTACCGGATACATTAAGCTCAATGTTGGCATTCTCCCCCAGCTCCATAAATGATCGGTTGGCTTCAGCCGTTATCGGATAGACGGTACTTGATCCGTCGATTTTCAAGGGTTCAATCGGTTCGTTTGAGTTGCTGCTGCATGCCAGACACAATAAAAACAGTAAGAGAACGGGGTATTTCATTCGTAGCCAAACTTTATTGAAATTTCGTCATTGCCAAGCGCCCGGCTATAAAGATATTATTAAGATTTCTAACGCAGTAACATCAGCACTTTGTTAGTGCTTTTATCCAACCAAAAGGCCACGACCTTAAATTAAATTCTTGTAAAATTTATGCTGTGGGCAAAAAAAAAGCAGGTACATGTACCTGCTTTATAAGAATCTGAACCTTAATGGAATATCAGGTGAATATGGCAAAAAGAATCATATTGAGCACTGACATAATTATGCTAAAACCAATTGCCCATCCAAAGCTTTTAATTTTAAAGGTGTCAACAAAATAATCGACGATCATTATCATAAAAGCATTAATCACTATGCTGAATAAACCCAGCGTCAGAATGGTTAAAGGCAATGCCAAGAATGATACGATAGGTTTAATAGCCCAGTTTACCAGGCCAAGTCCGATGGCCACTCCAATTGCTGACCAGAAGTTCTTAAGTTCAACCCCGCTCAGCAAGCGTGATGTGATATAGACTGAAACGCTGTTAAGAAAAATTGTAAGAATCATACTATTATAAAATTGATTAAGTCTTGAAAGCCTCTACGTTAATTTGTGCACTTTGTTGAGAAAAATGGAAAAAATTAAATGGTCCGTATATCCCTTTCATACATTAAGCAGCCGGCAGGTATATGACATTCTAAAACTTCGACAGGAGGTCTTTATCATTGAACAGGATTGTATCTACGATGATATAGATGGTTATGATCCCGAAGCACAGCATTTGTGTGGCTATATGGAACAGGTTTTGGTGGCTTATGCCAGAATATTCGGGCCCGGACTGAAATTTAAAGAAGCTTCAATCGGGCGCATCGTAGTTAATCCGGAAAAACGATCTCATGGATTAGGGAAGGAACTGGTGACGAGGGCAAATGAGTATTGCAGGCAAAACTATGAGGATACGGCTATCAGGATTGAAGCCCAATCGCATTTACAAAAATTTTATAATGAGCTTGGTTACCGATCGGTTGGGAATATTTATCCGGTAGACGGCATCGACCATATTCAAATGATCAGGAGCTGAGTTCTTTCTTCACGGATTCCAGATCACCCCTGATTTCATGATATCCATCCGTTATCTGTTGTATCCACTCATCAAAGTGCTCCGTCATGGTACCCTGCTTGGCATTCTTTTCCAGCTTCTGAGTAATTTCATGTATTTCTTTCAGGCCTACATAGAGTAAGGTTGGTTTTAATTTATGTGCCTGTGCCCCCAGCGCTGCCCAGTCTTTTTGTTCGTAGATCTGTCTTAATTCCTGAATAGCGGTCTCGGATTCAGTAAGAAAAATATCAATCATCTCGAGCATGATTTCATTGTCACCCCCGGTGATTTCCTCGAGATAGCTCAAATCCAGTTTCTGACTCATAGTATCGTCTGTATAATTTCCACCGAATATATATTAAAAAGTGCATATAAACATCCGTGTATTGTGGCAGCTGCCCGGACACGTAGCTAACCCCTCGGTGAGTTACCGTACTTTTTGTGGATACAGAAGGGAGATGATCTTCAACCTGTGAACATCACAATGGCGATCATCAGGAGAACCATAATTTTGAGAATCAGAATCTTATTTTTCTTCACGGAGAACGTTATTGCCCAGCTTTATTATTGCTTTGTATGTAATAAAAGAGGGCTAAGAAATCAAATGTTACTTAAAAATTATTCTACCGTAACACTTTTGGCAAGATTTCTGGGCTGATCCACATTATTTCCTCTGTTCACCGCGATATAATAGGATAGTAACTGCAGGGGTATGACAGTGAGTAAAGGTGAGAGCTCGTCCGCTACTTCAGGAATGGACAGTGAAAACTCAGAAAGGGCCTTAACCTCTGTATTATCATCATTAACGATGGATATAATTCTACCCTTACGTGCTTTTACTTCTTCTATATTGCTGATGGTTTTATCATTGATATGATGGGTAGCAGCGATCACGATAACCGGCATAGACTCATCAATGAGAGCAATAGGTCCGTGTTTCATCTCTGCAGCGGGATATCCCTCCGCATGACTGTATGAAATTTCTTTAAGTTTAAGTGCACCCTCCAGTGCTACGGGAAAACCATAAGACCGTCCGAGATAAAGAAAATTCGGGGCATAAGTGAAAATAGCAGCAAGTTTTTCTATTTCGCTTACATCATCTAGAATGGATTGAATTTTCCCGGGTATCTCAGCCATTTCCTTGATCAGGTAAGATGCTTTTTCTTCACTAAGATTACCGTTTGCCAACCCTAGTTTGATGGCCATAAGTGTAAGTACGGTGACCTGTCCGGTAAACGCCTTTGTGGATGCCACCCCTATCTCAGGCCCGGCGTGTATGTAAACCCCTGCGTCCGTTTCTCTGGAGATGGAAGAACCTATAACATTTACGACACCCAGTACCGTAGCTCCTTTGGCTTTTGCTTCTCGTAGGGCTGCAAGAGTGTCGGCTGTTTCACCGCTCTGGGAAACGACAATCATAACATCATCTTCTGAAATGATTGGGTCACGGTAGCGGAACTCTGAGGCATATTCAACTTCCACCGGTACCTTGGCGATGGATTCGAAAAGATATTCCCCTACCAGAGCTGAATGCCAGCTGGTACCGCAGGCAGCGATGATCAATCTTTTGGCATTCACGAGTTTATCCATCACATCCCGTATACCTCCCAAGGTTATGGTGCCTTCCTCAGGATTGATTCTGCCGCGGAGACAATCATTGATAGACTTGGGCTGTTCGAAAATTTCTTTGAGCATAAAATGATCAAAGCCGCCCTTTTCTATTTGCTCCAGATCCATTTCAAGCTTGAATACATCCTTAATGAGGGCAACATCATCCAGTGATTTAACTTCGTAACCGTCTTTGGTGATGATGGCTATTTCTTCATCATCCAGATAAACTACTTTGTCAGTGTGTTCAAGAATAGGTGTGGCATCGGAAGCAATGAACATCTCCCCATCTCCTACACCAATAATTAAGGGAGACCCTTTTCTGGCTGCAATCAACGTACCGGGTTCATCTGCGGAAGCAATAGCAAGGCCATAGGCGCCCTGAACCTCACGCAAAGCTATTCGAATTGCGTGCTCCAGCTTAAGGCTGTCATCTTTGCTCATGATGAAATCGATGAGATTGGCTATGACCTCAGTGTCCGTCTCGGATTTGAAGGTATAGCCATTCTTCATCAGCTCTTTTTTCAGCGTACCATAGTTTTCAATGATGCCATTATGTACAAGCGCAATTTTCCCTGACATTGACAAATGAGGATGTGAATTCACATCATTTGGTGCACCATGTGTAGCCCAGCGGGTGTGGCCAATTCCAACATGACCGTGATCACTGTCATTTAATAATTGTTCCAGACTGGATACTTTCCCCTTGCATTTTTTTACCTGCAGTTTACCATTTAAAATGGCAATACCAGCTGAGTCGTATCCTCGGTATTCCAGTCTTTTAAGACCATCAATAATCACATCCTTGGCTTCTTTATCGCCAATATAACCTACTATTCCGCACATCTGAGATTTCTTGCTTCTTTTTAAAAGTGTATACTAAGATTGGCAAAAGTAAGAATTTCCAATACAAAACCATGCACCTCTGCTTTTTTGATGATGTAGCTGTATCCAACCTAAGGCCTTTGACCCTCACTCGCCCGGCATGTGATTTAAGGCTTGGAGCTCTTTCCGTTCGTGAGAAATGGGAATCTGACCTGAACCTTCAAACCCACTGGGTCTCTACTTCCCCCTACTTAACTCCCATTTACAATAAAGGTTCCTACTCGTCAGAATCCGACATCATCTGGATAAACAGCCGTTTATTACCGGATGAAAGTCTGGTTGAACAACTGGTCAATTCAGAAATCAACACCTTCTTCCGATTTGGAGATACCATCATTGCAGGTAGGCTTGATTCGGATCAATCCGAAGCATTCAGAAAAAAGCTGCCCGACTTCAATGCTGTAGAGACTGATATAAAGCATTCATCAATTGCAGAGGTTGAGCATTGCAGAATGCTTACCCAGCTGTGGGACTTCTTTGAACTGAACAGAGAAGAAATAAAGCAGGACATTAGCCGTCTTGAGCTAAAAAGTATAGGAACCGTAACCCATACTCCGGTTTATGCTGCCTCCACCCCCGAGCAAATCTTTATCGGAAAACAGGTAACCATTGAACACGGTGCAATTCTGATTGCGGATGACGGACCCATTATAATCCAGGACGGTGCAAAAATCATGGCTGGTTCTCTAATACGTGGCCCGGTTTCCATTGGTCCGCATTCAACCATCAAGATGGGAGCTAAGATTTACGGCAATTGCAGCTTCGGTCCTCACTGCAAAATTGGTGGTGAAGTAAGCGATTCCGTGTTTCACAGTTTTTCCAACAAAGGACATGATGGTTTTGTCGGACATTCCCTTATCGGGCAGTGGGTAAACCTGGGTGCTGATACCAACACCTCCAATCTAAAAAACAACTACAGCCCTGTTAAAATAATTGACTGGGAGACTGGAAAGAATACCGCAACCGGGCAGCAGTTTTTTGGATCCGTTTTAGGTGACCACACCAAGACCGCCATCAATACCATGCTAAATACCGGAACGGTTGCCGGCGTGAGCTGCAATATTGTATCCGACACTTTTCCACCAAAAATGATCCCCAACTTTGCATGGTTCAGCGGTGATAAAATCATCAAATACAATTTTGATAAAGCAACCGATGCCATGCGGGCCATGATGAACAGAAGAGGCCTTGAGCCGGATGACGATTACATCAACATGATGAAATCACTGCACGAAAAAGACTGATCAGAACTAATTAAAGTACACGTCTGGCTTCAAGGTAACGGCTCTTCCAGTAGTTTTCACTGAGTGATGAGATCATAACACCGCTGCTGGTTGAGGCATGCAGAAAACGGTCGCCCTCAACGATAATACCGACATGCAGAGTTTTGCGGCCGGTCTTAAAGAAAACCATATCACCTGTTCGTATCTGATTCAACTTCACTTTCTTACCGGTTTTCATCTGATCGGAGGTGAGACGTGGAAGCTCCAAACCGAAGTAGTCTTCATACACAATCTGCATCAGAGCGGAACAATCGACTCCATTGTAAGATGAACCACCCAGCATATAGGGAATGCCTTTCCAGTCGTTATAGGCGAGTTTCACCGCTCTGACTTTATCGGAATCGCTGGCAGTTACGGCAGACAGGGTTGGAGGAGCCTGTCCTCCGCTGGCTGATGGCGGTACACTTGTGCCGGTAGCTCCACCGGTTGCTGCCATTCGGGGTGCAACCCCGCACGACATCACAATAAAGGAAAAGCTCAGAATGATAAAAGGAATTACTCTGTTCAAAACAGCCCAACTGAAGATGATAAGTTTGTCTACATCAAATAATCTATATTTAAATTGAAAATTCAAGTATTGAAGGCTAAGATTTTATGAAACTTTTGGTCAATATCGATCACGTTGCCACTTTAAGAAATGCCAGAGGGGAGGGATATCCTGTGCCAGCCGAAGCAGCAGTTGTGTGCGAAGAGGCCGGTGCCGCGGGTATTGTTTTCCATCTGAGAGGAGACCGCCGGCATATCAGGGATGAGGATGTCATCGAATTAAAAAAAGTGGTAAAAGGTACACTCGACTTTGAAATGGCCGCAACGGATGAGATGATCAGAATCTGCAAGCAAACTGATCCGGATTTATGCACCCTGGTTCCTGAAGGCCGGGAAGAACTCACTACCGAAGGCGGACTCAACATGGAGGTTGTGTATGATGACTTCAAAAACCGCGTATTTCCTTCACTTCGGGAAAAAAATATTGAAATCAGCCTGTTTTTGGACCCCAATCCAGAGGATATAGAACAGGCAGCTAAACTGGGTGCGGATGCCATAGAACTGCATACCGGTACTTTTGCAAATGCCGGTTCGAAGGGGATTGAACAGAAGGAATTGCAGCGGTTAAAGCAAGCTGCGGAACAGGCTCATGATTTAGGTATGAAGGTAAATGCCGGGCACGGTCTCAATCTGGATAATCTTGAAACCCTGATCCGAAATGTACCCCACCTGAATGAAATCAGTATTGGCCATGCACTGGTAAGCAAGGCCCTGTTTTGGGGACTACCAAATACCGTCAAGGCATATCTGGATATCATGAATGGCTGATCAGGAGCATTTCAGAAGCGGATATGTTGCCATTATAGGCAAGCCCAACACTGGGAAATCTACCCTGATGAATGCCCTTCTGGGATCCAAACTTTCCATCACCACGCACAAAGCACAAACCACCCGCCATCAGATTGCAGGAATCTATTCGGATGATGAAGCCCAGATCATATTTCTGGATACCCCGGGCATCATCGATCCCAGATATGAGCTGCAGAAGGTGATGATGCGCTTTGTGGAAAAAGCAGAAAAGGAAGCCGACCTGATTCTGTTCATTGTGGACTCATCCGTAATTGAAATAGATGAAGAACTTCTGGCTTCGGTAAAAAAAATCCGGAAACCCTTGATCCTAATTCTAAATAAAATGGATCTGACCACGCCTGATGAAATTCAGGACCTGGCCCGGCAATATGAATCCAGACTGGAAGCAGAAGAAACCATTTTCATCTCAGCGTTGCATGCTGAAGGTATTGAACAACTGATTAAAGCTGTCAAGAGCCGGATTCCTGCAGGACCCCAATTATACCCCGAAGATATGCTGAGTGAGCATCCGGTCAGGTTTTTTGTTGCCGAACTCATTCGTGAGCAAATCTTTCTGCAATTTCACGAGGAACTGCCCTATTCATGTACGGTTGAAGTTATCCAATACGATGAGCGTGAAGACATGGACTACATAAATGCAGAGATCATCGTGAATCGAAAATCCCAGAAAGGAATGCTGATCGGGAAAGGCGGATCAGCCATTAAGAAACTGGGTGCCTCAGCACGCAAACAGATCGAGGAACTGGTAGATAAAAAGGTTTTCCTCGACCTGCATGTTAAAGTGCGTGATAAATGGAGAGATAATGAAAATATGCTCAGGAATCTGGGATATCGCTGAGCTTGTATGATCAGTTATTCAGATAGGCTGAATACATCCACACTTTCTTTTCCTGCTCGCTGATGTAATCACTCATCAGAGCATTGGTTCCTTCATCTCTGATCTCATCTGAAAATTCAAGCAGCTTACGTTGTTTTGCGATTATGATCTGGAAAGCATCCAGAATCTGCTCCACCGATTTTTTGCCGTCATTTACTTCACGGCTTTCTTTGACCTCTGAAACTTTGAGGTAACTTTCGTAGCGATGCTCCGGGGTGTAACCCAGTGTCAGAACCCTCTCGGCAACGTCATCAATTTTTTCGAAAAGATCATTGTACAGCTCTTCGAAGATCTCATGAAGTTCAAAAAATTGCTCACCTCTGATATTCCAGTGGTAACCGCGTGTATTTTGATAAAACACGGAGTAGTTTGCCAGCAGTTCGTTAAGCATGTCAGCTTCCTGCTTACTTTTTTCTGCGTCAAGCCCTATTCTGTTAAGTGTACTCATATGTGTCCCTATAATTTGTTCAAATTCATAAGCTAAAACGGCAATAAGCCGGAGAACATTCAACGCTGTTGTCTATGAAGTCCATAAATAAAACTTACTGCTTCTTACTCTTAATCTCCTTTTCTATTTCGATGTCGGCACAGCTGCAGGCACAGCAAGCAAACAGGGCGCGAGCATTTGGGATTACACCGGGCATATTGACCCCCGGGAAGCTTAATGCGATTACCGATGTGAAAGGTGTTGAGGTCGGTCACAAAACGCTAATAGAAGGAAACCATATACGCACCGGAGTAACGGTGATCCTCCCTCATGGAGGAAATCTGTACAGGGAAAGAGTGCCGGCGGCCGTATTTGTAGGCAACGGCTTCGGAAAAGCAGTAGGCTTTACCCAGATTGAGGAGCTGGGTGAAATTGAAACACCCATCGCCCTGACCAACACCCTCAGCATTCACACCGTAGCCAATGCCTTGAGTGAATATATTTTGGGAAGCAGTGAGTCGGTACGGTCGGTGAATCCTGTAGTAGGTGAAACCAACGATGGCTATCTGAACGATATTCGAGGCCGGAATATCACCATGCAGAATGTATTTGAAGCCATTGATGCCGCCAAAACCGGTTCGGTCGAAGAGGGTAATGTGGGTGCAGGTACCGGAACAAGAGCACTGGGATTTAAAGGAGGAATAGGCACTTCATCCAGAGTACTTCCCCAGGAGCTGGGAGGATATACGGTAGGCGTATTGGTTCAGTCCAATTTCGGAGGGGTGCTCATGATTGATGGTGCTCCGGTGGGTGAAGAACTGAATAATCATTATCTGGCCAATCGGGTGCCCTATGATGTGGATGGTTCGGTCATGATCGTCGTTGCTACGGATGCACCAATCACATCAAGAAACCTCAAACGCCTGGCTAAAAGAGCTTTTCTGGGCATTGCGCGAGTGGGTGGGTTTGCCTCCAACGGCAGCGGTGATTATGTGATTGCTTTTTCAAACAGCGAAAAAGTTCGCATCAGTATAGATAAAGCAGGATCCGAACGTGATATTACGGTGTTGGAAAATAATGCCATGACCCCTCTCTTTCTGGCGACGGCAGAGGCCACAGAGGAAGCTATCCTGAATTCCTTATTTATGGCAGAGGATATGGATGGACATTGGGGATCCCAGAAAGCCTTACCCATTCCTGAAGTACTTGAGATTCTGAAAAAGTATAGGGTGATAGAATAAAGTTATAATCACATTACCGGGAATACATTACCGGATAGCTGCTTTTCTTACGACCAGACCGCTGGAAGCATCAATTCCCCACTGCGGTTCTTTTAACTCAGCCGAACTCACCACTTCTTACCACCGTTTGCAGCAGGGTTTTACCCTTACCCTTTTTATTGCATTCAGGCCACGATTACTGAACAATAAACCGTATTAATTTTAATTCATCTGCACTTTAATTCTTGACTAATTGGCGGGATTTAGGGTACATTGTGGGACGAAGTGGGAGAAAGTGGGGAATTTTTCCCGATTCAGCTTATAAGCAATCTATAACCAATCGATTCCGATCGTGCCCACATTTAAAGGAGAATATGAGCATAGTGTAGACGAGAAAGGCCGTGTGGCCTTCCCGCTCAAGCTGCGCAAAGCCCTCCATCCTGATGCGCAGGACCGGCTCACCTTATTGCGAGGAATCGACCCCTGTATCTACCTGTACCCCGAAAATGAATGGGAAGTTGTTGAAGACAAACTTCTCAGTATCAACTCCTTCTCCCGACAAGGCAGGCTGGTGAAGCGTAATTTTCTTCGCTATGCAGAGGACCTCACCCTCGACAAGCAAAACCGCATCCCCATTCCCCAGCACCTTAAAGAATATGCCGGTATCACCTCAAAAGCCCTATTTATAGGTGTCGGTGAATTCGTAGAAATCTGGTCGCCTGAAAAACTGGCTGAACTGGATGCCAGCTTCACTGATGAAGCCCGTGAAGAACTCTTCGAAAATGTACTTGGCGGACTCAACCTGGATTCCAATGACCATTGATATGACCACATACCATGAGCATATCCCGGTATTGCTGAATGAATCCATCGAAGCCCTGATTACCGACCCCAATGGTATTTATATAGACGGAACACTGGGCGGAGGCGGGCATTCGAGTGTGATCCTTCAGCGCCTGCAGGAAGACGCAATGCTATTCGGCATCGATCAGGATGATGAAGCTCTGCAGGCCGCTGGTGAGCGCATCGGCAACGATACCCGTTTCCATCCTGTCAAAGGAAATTTTGCCTACCTGTCCACTTTGATTCCATCAGATTATCATGGACAGATAAATGGCATCTTGCTGGACCTGGGCGTATCAACCCATCAGATCAGGGAAGGTGAAAGAGGCTTCAGTTTTCAGGAAGAAGGCCCCCTGGATATGCGCATGGGAAATATGACCACACTCACCGCATATGACGTGGTGAACAGTTATTCCTATGAAGATTTAAGGGATGTCATTTTTCATTATGGCGAGGAAAAGAAGAGTCGTGAGATTGCCCGCGCTATTGTGAATGCCCGTCCGGTTGAAAGTACCGCAGAACTAAGTGAAATCATTGGTGAAGTGGTACCCGGTAAATTCAAAGTTAAAAGCCTGGCGCGTGTGTTCCAGGGCATCCGGATTGAAGTAAACAAAGAGCTGAAAGCACTGGAAGATGTCCTGGAACAATCTCTGGAACTGCTTGCTGAGGGAGGCAGACTTGTAGTTATTTCTTACCACTCACTGGAAGACCGTCTCGTAAAACGATTTATGAAAGCCGGTAACACGGAAGGCCGCATCGAAAAAGATTTTTACGGCAACGACCTCTCCCCTTTGAAAAGCCTGTACCGACAGGTCATTATTCCGGATGCAGATGAAACCGATCGAAATCCGGCCGCACGGAGTGCTAAACTCAGGGCAGCGGAGAAAATTCAGGGAGGTGCGTCATGATGGTACAATCTCCCCTTCGCCGAACCGATTTCCAGCCCAATCTTCGAAAAGTTAAGATACCGGAAATCAATGAGCGTTTTCAGAAAGAACAGAGCAGAAAAGCCGACATACCGGAAGCCACCAAAATCAGCATACCTAAACCCAAGCCGGGCAAGGTGTTTCTGGTGGTACTTGCCCTTGGCATATTCGGCTTTTTCTATCTGAATCATGTGTTTTCTACCCAGCAGCTGCTTAAAGAAGTTCAATTGCTGGAGCAGGAATACCAGAAAGCCAAAAGTATTCACGATGAATACAAACTGGAATACGATAAGCTGGTTGGTCCCTCCGAAATTTATCAGAAAGCCAAAGAACTTGGCTTTATTGACAAGGGGCCGGCCGATCAGATAATCCGAGTAAAGGAATAGGAGGTAAGCATGAATGAACGTACCTCCATATTAAGTCGGATGTTTCTTGTTCTGGGCTTAATATTGCTGCTTCCTTGTGCCCTGGCCTTCCAGATGGTGCGTATAAACCTGATCAAGGGGGATGACCTCCGCTCATTGTGGAGTGAACAGGCTATCGAGGTAATCCCCATTCCGGCTGAACGAGGACAGATCTACGATGCCAACGGCACCCTGCTCGCCACAAATGTTGCTGACTATAAAATTGCACTGGATCCAAAGGTTCCGGAACTGAATGAGGCTCAGATCGATACCCTTTTTATGACCATTTCGTCCGTTACCGGCAAGCCGGTTTCTTATTTCCGGAATAAACTGAACAATGCTCCCCTCCGCTCGAGGTATATAGTGCTTGACAAAAACCTGAGTGTAACCCAGAAAGAGGCCATCGATGCTCTAGGCATACGAGGCGTCATTATTGAAGAGAATTTTAAAAGAAAATACACCTTCGGTTCACTTGCCGCCCATGTGCTGGGCTTTGTAAATCATGATCTGACCGGTCGGTCAGGGGTTGAGGCCTATTATAATGAGGAACTGAAGGGTAAAGAGGGACAACAGCAGGTTCGCCGTGATCCCATGAACCGGATTTATGCATATGTAGGAGCTCCGAGAAAGCTCCCGGTACAGGGCTATTCGATTCACACCACCATCGATGCCTATATCCAGGCTATTCTGGAAGATGAGTTAAAACAAGGTGTTATCAAAACCAAATCTAACTATGGTACTGCTATCGTTATGGATCCTGAGTCGGGTGCAATCAAAGCCATGGCCAATTACCCTACCTATGATCCGAATTCACCCGGAATGTCAGAAGACGAAAACCGGAGAAATTATGCTATTGCCGATCGCATCGAACCAGGCTCAACCTTCAAGCTGGTTACAGCCATTGCGGCAGTTGAACAGGACCTGGTCGATTTTGAGGAACAATTCGATACGGGTGAAGGCGAAATGGACGTCTACGGGCTTAAAATCCGTGATCACGATCCGTTAGGCGTTATCAATTTTGAGGAAGTCATTCAGAAATCATCCAACGTAGCCACTGCGCAGATTGCGATGCGTATGGAGGCGGATGTCTTCTATCAGTATGCCAGAAATATGGGCTTCGGCACACTCACCAATGTGGATATAGCCGGCGAAGTGCCCGGATCGCTGAGCAAACCCTATAACTGGAGTGCCGTGAGTCTGCCCTTCATTGCCCATGGCTATGAAGTACTCACTACTCCCCTTCAGATTACCTCCGCCTATGCAGCATTTGCAAACGGCGGGAAACTCATGCGTCCTTATGTGGTAGAAAAAGTGGTGGATGATAAAGGCAACATCATCAAAGAAAATGAACCGCTTGAGATTCGGAAAATTGCCAAGAAGAAAACCCTTCAAACGCTGCTTCCGATTTTTGAAAGTGTACTTGAAGACTCCGGAACGGCCGGCTGGGCGGATGTGGAAGGACTGGCTATAGCCGGTAAAACAGGTACCGCCAAAAAAGTGGTCGATGGCCGCTACCAGAATTTTTACCGGGCATCCTTTACCGGGTTTTTCCCTTCAGACGATCCCAAATATGTGATTTACATCCTGCTGGATGAACCCAAAACCAGTGTTTACGGCGGATATGCCGCCGGACCCATCTTCAGACAGACGGCTACCCGCATTGCGGGTCTGGATGATCACATCCAGAGAGAAATGAACCTTGGTGAGAGCGAACTTCTGGCGCAAGCCAGGGTTCCTCTCCTCCGGGGTTTATCCAAAAAGGAAGCCTCTGTGATGCTTAAAAAATTAGGTTTTGCACATGATTTTGACGGTAATGGCGATCGGGTGCTTGATCAGTGGCCGGAACCCGGCGACTCCCTGGCAGAAGACATCAAAATCAGCCTGATACTCAATGAAATCATAGCAGAGAATGACAGCACCAAAATACCGGAAGGTTATGCTCTCATCCCGCAGCTGCGCGGAATGAATATGCGGAAAGCTGTCCATGAAATTAATAAGGCGGGCTTCAAAGCCCAGATGATTGGTTCAGGAACGGTTTATACTCAGTATCCAAGAGCCGGTGACCTGATGCGCAACGGACTTACCATTACCATCCGCGGTAAAGCCCGTTCCATGGAAACCCTCAATACGGTTGTGGCTGCCAATGACGATTAAACAGCTCACCGACATATCAATCCCGCTGCATGTTTCCCTACCCAAGATGGAAGGTGATTTTGGTCCGCTGATTCAGGATTCCAGAAAAGTAGCGGAAGGTTCAGTTTTTATTGCGATGAGAGGCACGGAAGTGGATGGCCATATTTTTATCGATGATGCCATCGGCAAAGGGGCTAAAGTGGTGATTTGTGAGGAATCCTATTACACCGACCAGGAAGTCTGCATTATTGAGGTGGAAAACACACGGGCTATTTTCGGTAAGCTGGCACAGGCTTTTGCTGGCAATCCGGCTGAAAAACTGAGGGTGATTGGCATTACCGGAACCAATGGTAAAACCACCACTACAACGCTGGTATATAACATTTTAAGCAAGCTCGGCAAAAAGGCAGCGCTGCTCGGTACCGTAGCCAAGTTCATTCAGGGAGAGGAATTTGACAGTAAACTCACTACTGCGGATCCACTGGAACTAGCCGAAGACATGAAAAAAATGGTGGATATGGGAACCGAGTTTATGGTGATGGAAGTCTCCTCCCATGCGCTGGATCAGGGCCGGGTAAAAGGAATTGATTTCGACGTGACCGCCTTTACCAACCTATCGCATGACCATCTGGACTATCATGGATCCTTTGAAGCTTATGCTGCAGCCAAAAAACTACTTTTTGATGATCTGAAAGGGGATGCCATTGCCGTTATCAATACCGATGATGAATACGGATCCTACATGGTTGAGGACAGCATTGCAACCGTTTATGATTATGGCTTCATCGGCGACACCCTGTATGAATGCACGCTGATTTCCAACGATGCGGACGGCCTCATCGTAAATGTTGAGGATACTACCATTTCCTCTGCTCTTGTCGGCCTATTCAATGCCTATAACCTGGTTACTGCATTTCTGGTTTGCAAAGCGCTGGATTTACCCACCGATGAAGTGGTTCAGGCACTTGGGGAAACCAAAGGTGCTCCGGGACGAATGGAAAGCATCAAAGTGGACACCTGTCCCTATGTAATTGTAGACTATGCCCACTCTCCTGACGCTCTGAAAAATGTACTGGAAACCCTTCAGTCCCTTAAAGCTGAACATCAGCAGTTATGGGTGGTATTTGGTTGTGGAGGTAACCGGGATGTGGGTAAGCGCCCGGAAATGGCTAAAATTTCAGAAGGGATCGCGGATCGTGTTGTGGTCACCAGCGATAACCCCCGTAATGAAGATCCGGATGCCATCATCAAGGATATTATGGGCGGATTTGCCCGTCCTGAAGCGGTTGAGGCCATCACCGACCGGGCAGCGGCTATTCTTCATGCGATTGAGCAGGCAACACCCAGCGACATCATCCTGATTGCGGGAAAAGGGCACGAAGATTATCAGGAAATTCGGGGTGAACGCATTCATTTTGATGATCGCGAAATTGCAACAGAAGCCCTCCAACGGCGGGCCGGAGTTAACGGGGAGGAAGGCTGATGCTATACGAACTCCTGCAATGGCTTGAAGATACGTATCAGCCACCCGGTTTCGGAGCTTTTGGCTACATCACCACCAGAACGGCACTGGCTGCTACTACGGCTCTCATTATTTCCCTCATTTTTGGGCGCAGAATTATTGTCTGGCTAAGCCGGATGCAGCTCAAAGAAGTGATCCGGGAGAATATTGGACTGGACCATCACAAAACGAAGAGCGGCACACCTTCTATGGGCGGTGTGATCATACTCCTCGCCATTATCGTACCGGCTGTACTCTGGATGAAGATGGACAGTATTTATGCCTGGCTCATTGTATTTGTAACCCTTTCTTTGGGCATTGTAGGATTTATCGATGATTACATTAAAGTGGTCAAAAAGGATAAAAGCGGACTGGCCAGTCGATTTAAGCTGGCCGGGCAGGTGATCGTAGGGCTGATCCTGGGCAGTGTACTCTACTTCCATCCTGAATTCTCGGAATTCAATACCCTGACCACGGTACCCTTCCTGGCTAATGTAAATGTGGATTATGCCTACTTCTTCCCCGAATTCGGCTGGATCATCTACATCCCCATCTGCATTTTCATCATCACGGCAACATCCAACGCGACCAATCTAACCGACGGACTGGACGGACTCGCGGCCGGTATTTCCGCCATTTGCGGCATCGTATTTGCCATTTTCAGTTATGTTTCGGGCCGTGAAGATTACTCCGGCTTCCTGGATATTATGCACCTGCCGGTTACTTCTGAGCTCACCATTTTCTGTGCAGCGCTGATCGGTGCCTGCATCGGTTTTCTCTGGTACAACACCCATCCGGCATCCGTTTTTATGGGCGATACCGGATCACTGGCCCTGGGCGGTGCTTTCGGCGCACTCGCTTTGATGATTCACAAAGAATTACTGCTGCCCTTTATCTGTGGGGTCTTTTTCTTCGAAACCATTTCAGTGATTATGCAGACTACCTACTTCCGCTATACCAAGCAAAAGTACGGTGAGGGTAAACGCATTTTCCTGATGGCACCCATCCATCACCATTTTGAAATGAAAGGCTGGTCGGAGCCCAAGATTGTGGTCCGTTTCTGGATCATATCGGTGCTCATGGCCATCATAAGCCTGCTAACACTGAAGCTCAGATGATGGATGTGAAGAACAAACATATCGTTATCATCGGAGCAGCCAGAAGTGGTGTAGCAGCAGCAGCTTTACTCAAACAAAGAGGGGCGGATGTCTTTGTTTCCGATTATTCTGAAATAGCTCAGCATGTTAAAGAAGAGCTGCAACGTCTCGGAATACCATTTGAAGAAAAAGGTCACACTGCGGCTGCTGAGAATGGACTTTATGCGGTGGTTAGTCCTGGCGTACCTACCGAAAGCCGGATTGTTCAGCATTATCTGAATTCCGGCCGAATAGTGTACTCCGAGGTGGAACTTGCTTCGAAATATACGGATCTGCCCATGGTGGCCACCACCGGAACCAATGGCAAGACCACCGTAACCAGTTGGATCGGCCACACCTGGAAATGCGCAGATAAACCACATGCAGTGGCCGGCAATATCGGCAAGGCTTTTTCTGAAGTCGCAAATCAGCTGGATAGGGGTCACTTCATTCTGGAAGTAAGTTCCTTCCAGCTGGATCATATCCACGATTTTAAGCCCTTCTGCAGCCTGATTCTGAATATCACTCCGGATCATCTGGATCGCTATCAGAACAGCTTTGAAAAGTATGCGGCTTCCAAATTCCGGATTACCGATAATCAGGATCAAAACGATTTTTTCATCTACAACTACGACGACCCGGTCATCAAAGCCTTTGTGGAAGGCGAATTAAGCAAAAGCAGCCGGTTGCCCAGAATCTGGGCCTTCTCGAATCAGAACGAAGTGCCCGAAGGCGCCTTCGTCCGAAACGACCATATCATCTTCAAATTCAACAACCAGGAAGAACCCCTTATGCCCGTGTTTGATTTAGGCCTGCCCGGCCATCACAACCTGAATAACGGACTTGCAACCGCTCTTGCCGCCAGAGCAGCTGAAATTACCAATGACGTGATCCGGGAAAGCCTTCAGACCTTTGAGGGTGTGGAACACCGGCTGGAACTGGTTCGTGTGCTGGACGGCGTGAAATATATAAATGACAGTAAAGCTACCAATGTAAATGCGGTATGGTATGCGCTGGACAGTTTCAATGTACCACTCACGCTAATCCTTGGCGGGCGGGACAAAGGAAACGACTATTCCGAACTGCATCCGCAGATCCGGGAAAAAGTGCACAGCATCATCGCGATAGGTGAAAGCAAGGATAAAATCAGTGAAGAACTGGAAGGAGTTGCACCACAGCTCTTTACCGTCGACAGCATGAATGAGGCGGTGCGCATCAGCCGTAAACTGGCCAAAAAGGGCGAAGTGGTTCTGCTGAGTCCGGCCTGCGCTTCCTTCGACATGTTTGAAGATTACGAACACCGCGGGAAAGTATTCAAAGAGGAGGTTAATAAGCTTTAAATGATTTACACCTCGCCAAACAGATCGGTTTCATATGTAATGGGTAACAGCCCGGAGGACATCGATACGTCCAGAAGCGGATCGGACCGCTGGCTGCTTATTTCCATCATTACGCTGATGATCTTCGGCATACTCGCGGTGTATTCCTCCATTGCCTATTTCGCTGAGTCCAAAAATACCTCAGCCGGCACTTTGGTCTTTGGGCATGTAATCAAACTGGGCATTGCCTTCGTGGTGATGCTGATTGCATCCAAAATCAACTATCACACCATTGCCAAGCTTAGTCACCTGGGAATGGTGGTCTCCTGGATTTTACTGATCGCCGTGTTACTCTTCGGAATAGAGACCTTTGGTGCCAAACGCTGGCTGAATATTGCCGGCATCTCTTTTCAGCCGTCTTCTGTGGCTTCTGTAGCCCTGTTGGTACATGTGGCAGTGTTGCTCAGCGAGAAGCAGGCTTACATCAAAGATTTCAAAAAAGCTTTTATACCCATCATGTTCTGGGTACTGGGAACCTGTGCCCTCATCGGCCTTGAGGATTTTTCTTCTGCAGGGCTGCTTCTGGGGATGTGTATGATTCTGATGTTTGTAGGCAGGGTTTCCGTGCTGCAGCTGGGAACGCTGGTTGCTATCGGAATTCTGGGAGGAAGCCTGCTGCTGAGTCAGTCTGCCAATCGGCAAAGCCGGATCGATCAGTATCTGCAGCAGGTCAAAGATATTCCAAGCGAAGAGTTTGTTCTGGAAGACGGCTATCAGGCCCAGCAGGCTTTCATTGCCATAGCCAAAGGTGAAATGTTCGGGGTTGGCCCGGGTAAAAGTACACAGCGCGATTTTCTGCCTGCACCCTACAATGATTTTATTTTTGCTATCGTAGCTGAGGAATACGGCATGTTCGGCTCAGGCATCCTCATTCTGGTTTTCACAATCATACTCATTCGCGGAGTGGTTTACATCGCCCGAAATGCTGAAGATTCACTGGGGATGCTGCTGGCACTGGCATGCACTCTCATGATCGTACTCTATGGCTTTGTGAATGCGCTGGTGGCCAGCGGTTTACTACCCGTAACCGGTTTGCCTATGCCTTTTGTGAGTTACGGAGGTACCTCCATGCTCTTTGCCGGTTTCATGGCTGGACTGCTGCTCAACATCTCGAAACATAAACGAGACCGGAGGAGCGTGTTCTATGCCTGATCCAAGAATTATGATAGCAGCCGGTGGAACCGGCGGACACGTTTATCCGGCTATTGCCATTGCGGATGCCATTAAGAAACAGGCAGAGAATGCCAGAATCTTATTTGTAGGCACACGCAATCATATGGAGTGGCAGGCGGTACCCAAGGCCGGTTACGAAATCAAATCCATCTGGATCAGCGGCTTCCATCGCAAACTTACCCTTCGAAATCTGCTGTTTCCGGTTAAGCTGCTGAGCAGCCTTTTGCAGTCAATTTCGATACTATCCTCCTTTAAACCGCAGGTAATTGTATCCTGCGGAGGCTATGTTGCCGGTCCGGTTGGCTATGTAGGAGCAAAGCGGAGTATCCCCATCGTAATCCAGGAGCAAAACAGCTATCCCGGAGTCACAAATAAATTGCTGGCCCGTTTCGCGAAGGTGATATTCACAGCCTTTAAGAAAGCGGCCGATTATTTCCCAGAAGAGAAGGTAAATCTGGCGGGTAATCCTACCCGGGCCCAGCTTACCGAGGTAGATAAAGCGCAGGGACTCAAAGCCTTTGGTTTTAAAGCTGATCAGCCGGTACTGCTGGTGCTGGGTGGCAGTCTGGGTGCCCGAACCATCAACCAGGCTATTCAACAGAATCTGGACCAGCTGCACAACGATTTCAAGCTTCAGATTATCTGGCAATGCGGTAAGCGTTATGTAGATGATCTGAAACGTGAGATTGATGAGGGTTCTTATCCCGAACTCAGGCTTCAGGCTTATCTGGATAACATGCCCGCGGCTTATGCAGCGGCCGATCTGGTGGTGAGCCGGGCCGGTGCTTCCTCCTGCTCTGAACTTATGCTAACCGGAAAGCCCAGTGTGCTGGTGCCCTCTCCTGTTGTTGCAGGTGATCATCAGACCCACAATGCCAGTGAGATGGCTGATGAGGGTGCTGCAGTACTTTTAAGGGATGATGAAGCTACAGACCGCCTGCCAGAGATTGTAAAAGAACTGATTTTTAATGCTAAGGAGCTGAGCCGGATGAGCCAAAGCGCTCTGAAACTGTCTAAGCCCGATGCAGCGGATACCATCGCAACTGAAATTTTGAAATTAAGCCGCGAAAGACTGAACTGATGCAAAAGAAGATCGAAACCCAACCTGTATTCGGTAAAACCCGACACATCCACATGGTCGGCATTGGAGGAATCGGTATGAGCGGTATCGCGGAAATTCTACTGCACAAGGGTTATAAAGTGAGTGGTTCAGACGGAGCAATTACGGAAACCACACGCAGGCTGGAAGAGCTTGGTGCTGTGGTCTTCAAAGGACATAAACCAGAATACATCGAAGGTGCCGATGTGGTTGTGTATACCTCTGCGGTTCGGGCGGATGAAAACCCCGAAACCATCGCAGCAATGGAAAAACGCATTCCGGTAATCAAGCGGGCGGAGATGCTGGCCGAACTGATGCGGATGAAATTCGGAATCGGCATTGCCGGCACCCATGGCAAAACCACCACCACTACCATGACCGGGCACATCATTCGGGAAGGCCTCTTTGATCCCACCATCGTGGTTGGCGGCAAAGTGCACAGTTTCGACAAAACAAATGCCGTAGTGGGAAAAGGCGACATCATTATTGTGGAAGCGGACGAATTTGACCGCACCTTCCTGCGCCTCACACCATCGATTGGAGTTATAACCAACATCGAGGCAGAACACCTCGACATTTACTCCGACTTAGAGGATGTAAAAAACGCCTTCATCGATTATGCCAATAAGGTGCCTTTTTACGGGGCGGTTGTGGTATGTCTTGACGACCACAATGTGCGTTCCATACTTCCTCAGATTGAACGCCGCATTGTAACCTACGGAATGACCCCGCAGGCTGAACTGAGAGCTGTGGATATCATGATGAACCAGTTCAACAGCACCTTTACCGTACTGCATCAGGGTGAAAAACTTGGCGTGGTGACTCTGCAGGCTCCGGGTGAGCACAATGTTAAAAATGCTTTAGCCTCTATCGCGGTCGGACTGGAGCTGAATATGGATTTTGCTGCCATCAAAAAAGGAATTGAGAAATTCGAAGGTGTTTTCCGTCGCTTCCAGCAAAAATATCATGAAAATGACATTCTGGTGATTGATGACTACGCTCATCACCCAACTGAGGTACAGGCAACCCTTCAGGCTGCACTCAAAGGCTGGCCGGAGCGGCGTATTGTAGCAGTATTCCAGCCGCACTTGTATTCCCGCACTCAGGATTTGTACAAGGAATTTGGTCTTTCCTTTTTCGATGCCGATGTGATGGTGATCACGGATGTTTATCCCTCTCGCGAAGCTCCCATTGAAGGAGTAAACGGCAAACTGATAGCGGACACCGCAGAAAAATATGGACACCGATCAGTGGTGTATGTGGAAGACAAAAAAGAAGTGCCAAAGAAACTCAAAGAAATTGTGACCAAAGGCGATATCGTCATCACTATGGGTGCGGGTGATATCTACAAGTATGGTGAAGAATTTATCAAACTGATGAAATGAAACGGAT
>CAYPTY010000012.1:35837-60627 GCA_964413935.1 uncultured Balneolaceae bacterium
TATCCAAACCGGTGATACCCTGCAGAATGAAGAATTTGAACAGGTCAGCGATTTTTTACAGACGGCTAAAACCAACCCTTTTCACTGGATAACCATCTCAGAAGTTGGTTATTCAGTTGAAGAGGGCGTGGTTGCCCTGACCTACGAAAACGGAGTTAAACTCATCTTCGGACGAAATGAGTTTGACTGGAAACTCAGTAACTGGGAAGCTTTTTACACAGAAGTAATCCGTGTAAAAGGGATGGACAGCATGCAGCTGATTGACCTCAGGTTCAAAAAACAGGTTGTTACAAAAGAAATTTAGCAATCAACAAATAAGCGAATAGTCATGGCGGAACAAGAAAACATCGTAGTTGGTCTCGACATCGGAACTACAAAAATTTGCGCAATTGTAGCTTCCAGTGACGAGCAGAACAGAATAAATATTCTAGGAGTGGGTAAGGCTCCCAGTGAGGGACTGAACCGGGGCGTGGTGGTGAACATCGACAAAACGGTTAATGCCATCAAAGCGGCTATCGATCAGGCTGAGCTGGCCTCAGGCATCGAAGTTAAATCCGTTAACGTGGGTATTGCCGGTGATCACATCCGAAGCATGCGCAGCAAAGGCGTTATCACCATCAACAATAAAGACAACGAAATTACTACTCAGGATGTGGAGCGCCTGCTGGAAGACTGCCAGCGCATCATGCTCCCAACCGATCAGCAGATTATCCATGTGATTCCTCAGGAATTCGTGGTTGACGGTCAGGATGGCATCGCCGATCCGGTTGGCATGAGCGGCATGCGCATGGAAGCGGAAGTTCACATTATCACCGGACTGGTTTCTGCAGCAAAGAACATTTACCGCTGCGTGGAAAGAGCCGGTTATCAGGTTGCAGACATCATTCTGGAACCACTGGCCTCCTCCTATTCCGTGCTGGACCAGGAAGAACGTGAAGCCGGCGTGGTGCTGGTCGACATCGGCGGAGGAACCACAGACCTGGCCATCTTCCAGGATAACACCATTCGACACACTGCGGTAATTGCCATTGCCGGTCAAAAGGTGACGGATGATATCCGACTGGGACTCAGCGTGCTGGATGAACAGGCTGAAACACTGAAAAGAGATCACGGTGAGGCTTTCGCCGACCTGATTCAGGAAGACGAGATTATTACGGTTCCCGGAATTGCAGGAAGGCCTCCAAAAGAAATCACCAAAAGCATTCTCGCCAAAATTATCCAGGCACGCACAGAAGAAATCCTTGAGATCGTTGGCATCGAAATTAAACGATCAGGCTATGTGGATTCACTGAGCGCAGGACTGGTGATCACCGGTGGAGGATCGCTGATTAAGAATATTTGTCCGCTTGCCAATGAAGTACTGGGCATGGATGCCAAAATCGGCTTGCCTAGAGGGCTAACCGGCGGACTGGTGAATGAGGTGAACAATCCCATTTATGCGACCGGTGTTGGTCTTGTGATGCACGCATTGCGGACTAACGCGGCTAATAACCAGAACATGATTCCGGGTTCCAGCAAAGGCACCAGTGTAGAGCAGGTGATGGTTAAAATTGCTGACCGGATGAGAAGCTGGTTCAAAGAACTTTAATATGATCAGACAATCAACATCAATCCAAAAAACAGACGGTACAAATCAATCCAAACAGGAGATATCATGATGAATGACCATTCCCGATTTATATTTGACGAACAAAGTCAGGATAACGCCAAAATAAAAGTTGTAGGCGTTGGCGGGGGCGGTGGAAACGCAGTTAATAACATGATTACCATGGGTTTAACGAGTGTGGAATACATCGCCCTTAACACAGATGCACAGGCTCTTAAAAACAGCCTGGCAAATGTATGTATACAGGTAGGTTCTTCCCTGACCAATGGTCTGGGAGCGGGAGCCCGCCCGGAAATCGGCCGCGAAGCGGTTGAAGAAAACAGACACGAAATTGAAGAAGCCATCGACAATGCCGATATGCTGTTTGTCACAGCCGGTATGGGCGGTGGAACCGGTACAGGTGGTGCACCTGTTGTAGCCGGCATCGCAAAACGAAAAGGAATCCTTACCGTTGGTATTGTGACCACCCCTTTCGAATGCGAAGGTAAAATCAGAAAGAAATACGCCATTGAGGGTATCACAGAACTCAAAAAGAATTGCGATACCGTAATCGTGATTCCAAATGAGCGTTTGCTCGATATCTCAGATGAAACCACTTCCCTGATGGATGCTTTCAACATGGCCAATGAGGTGCTGTACAATGCAACCCGCGGAATCAGCGATCTGATCCTGATGCCCGGTTTGATCAACCTTGACTTTGCCGATGTTCGCACAACCATGCTGGATGGTGGAGCAGCTATTATGGGCTCAGCCACAGCCGGTGGTGAGGAACGTGCTGAGATTGCAGCCCGCGAGGCGATAAACTCACCTCTGCTGGATGGTGTAAGCATTCGCGGAGCACGCAATGTACTGGTTAATATATCGGCCGGCGGAAGCCTGGGTATGCGTGAAACCACAACGGCAACCAGCATTATTCAGCAGGAAGCCGGTGATGATGCAGAAATCATACTCGGTACAGTATTGGATGAATCCTTTGAAGATCAGATCAGAGTTACGGTAATTGCTACCGGATTTGATCTGGCCGAGGACCGAAACACCCCAAAGGTTGCTCCAAATGCACAGAGCCAGCGTAAAACCGGAATACAGGTTAATGCTGCCATGCCAAAAGCATCTGAAATCCCAAGCAGATTTACCCGAACCACTTCCGATTTCTATAAAGGTGAAGGTAACCTGAAAAAACTGGATGCGCCGGCTATACACCGAAGAGAACTTCGGGTAAGAAAAATGGAGGAGGAAGCGGCTGAAAATCCGATGCCGGAAGATACTTCCATCGAAAAGAAAGCGACCGGCACGGGAAACCTGCCGAATAACCGTGAGGAGCGAATCAACAAAAGCGACTCTGAGCAGCCCGCTTTCTTGAGAAAAATAATGGACTAATTGTCCTTTAACTCATAGCAAATAGTCGGTTTGCATGGCTGTGGTATCTCTGTAATACAGGAAAACGACACGACATGGATTGATAACGATAGCTTTGCTAAAAGCTATAGATTGCTAACCAAAGGGGATCTCCTGACCGAGGTCCCCTTTTTTATTTTGGGGAATCATCAGGTAAAAATTATTCAATGAACTAATATTCTGATTACCTATATCCTTAGGCTCATTACTCAGAGGCTCTGAACCCATCCGGAAATTTCATGTCTGACGAGTTTCAGCATACCAATCATTCGAAGTATAGATCACAAACCGAAACGAGGAGTTTGAAATTTTCTTGACCTTTTCGCCCCTTTTGTGTCAAGACAAAAGGGGCAAACAAAACGAATAGCTCCAGGTATCACAGAAAAGCTTTAATACCTTCACATCTTTAATCCAGGCCCGGCTGATTCTTTCTGCCTTTCTGGATGAAAACGGCCCTCAAAAAACTATTCAAAGGCTCTGAACCCACCCGAAAATTTCATGTCTGACGAGTTTCAGCATACCAATCATTCGAAGTATAGATCACAAACCGAAACGAGGAGTTTGAAATTTTCTTGACCTTTTCGCCCCTTTTGTGTCAAGACAAAAGGGGCAAACAAAACGAATAGCTAAGAATCCAAGCTCTGTTTCAACTCAATAAACCTATTAACCAATAACTAATAACCAATCCCTAACCCTCCTCATACCGCTTGCGCAACTGAACCGGCTTCTCCCTGCGCTTTCGAACACGAATATTAATCACCTCTACAATCAGCGAGAAAAATACCGCGAAGTAGATGTAGCCTTTTGGCACGTGATATTCGAATGCCTCGATCATCAGCATAAAACCAATCAGGATCAGGAAAGCCAGAGCCAGCACTTCCAGTGTAGGGTGCTTTTTGATGAAGTCCGCAATTTTACCAGCAAACACGATCATCACAATAATGGCAACTACAACAGCAACCACCATAAGCTGAATCACATCCGTCAAACCAATGGCGGTAAGAATGGAATCAAAAGAGAATATCAGATCCAGTGCAACGATCTGAACAATGGCCTGAAACATGGAAGAGACCACTTTTTTCCCCTTTTCATCATGTACCCCTTCCATCTTATGATGAATCTCTACGGTACTTTTAAATAACAGAAACAAACCACCCACAAACAGAATCAGATCTCTTGTACTGAATTCCATTTCAAAAACCGTAAAAAGAGGCTTTGTAAACCCAATGATCCAGGTAATACTGAACAGCAGCATCAGCCTGAATACCAGCGCCAGCATTAAACCCAGATTCCTCGTCTTTGCCTGCTGATGCTCCGGCAATTTATTCGAGACGATGGATATGAAAATAATATTGTCGACCCCAAGAACAATTTCCAGAAAGATCAGGGTCAGTAAGGCTACAATATTCTCGGGTGCGAAGATGACTTCCATGGGTATGGGTATCGTTATTCGTTATTTATTTTTCATTTATCCTTTGCCTGCCGCCTGCCTGACGGCAGCCAGGGCAGGCAGGTTATGTGCTTAAACAATGGTCCAGACTAGTCTGATTGCCATAGCCAGCGCGAGGAGGGCAAATCCCCACTGAAGTTTTTTTCTTCCGATGCGGTGATTAAAATGGGCCCCTGCAAATCCTCCAACCAGACCCGCAACCACCAGCGGAAAAGCAGCACCAAAATCTACATATCCCCAGAAATAGGGCGAAATTGGCACCTCATTCACTTCATATGCGGTAAGCTGTACTACGCCTGAAAAAGTGATCAACACAATGGCCAGTGAGGAAATACTCACTGCTTTTCGGAATGGCTGCTTATACACCAGATTCATAATGGGAACCATGATTCCTCCCCCTCCAACTCCGGCCAGCGATGCGATTAGGCCTCCGATCCCCCCAACAAAAAAGGATTTACTGTAAGTGATGTCCTCATACTTCCGCTCATCCTCCAGGTTTTTGTCCCTCCCGCGCATAAACATCATCACTGAAACGATGACCAGTAAGGTCACAAATACGATTACAAAAATCCGATCGCTGTAATAGGGTGAAATAATGATCAGCTTCCCCGCAAAAACCCCGATACTGCCCAGAATCCCAACTCTCAGACTCTCGTGCAGAAATATATTATCCTGAAGCTTCTGCCGGATACTTCCCCCGATGGATGCCACACAGGTACACAGCAATCCGGTTCCAATGGTCCAAAGAACGGGATCATTTACGCCCTCCTCAGTGAATAGGAAAAAAAGAACCGGGGTAAATATGATCCCTCCACCTACGCCCAGCAATCCTGCGATGATCCCCGCTATCAGGCCAATCAGCAGCAACCCTGCAATGGTTTCAATCAAACCTCGATCTCCCCGCTTAGATATGAAACTGCATGACCCTGCAGCTCAACTCGGTCACCTTTCAGTTCACAAATCAGATCCCCTCCGCGATCTGAAATCTGACGCGCGGTTAGTTTGTTCTTGCCCAGTACTTTAGCCCAGTATGGTGTGAGTTTGGTATGGGCTGAACCGGTCACCGGGTCTTCATCCACTCCGGATTGTGGTCCGAAAAAACGGGACACAAAATCCACATCAATTCCGGGTGCCGTAACGATAATACCGCGTGCATCCACTTCGGAAAGCAATCTGAAATCGGGGGTCAGATCAGCGACATCGTACTCATTATCCAGCACAACCATATAATCATCACTGCGAAATACTTTGTCGGAGCGTAGGCCGAGACCATCAAAAAGCACATCCGGCGGATCGGTTTCCGGCATTTCATCGGCCGGGAAATTCATCAGCAGGGCATCGCCCGACTTCTTTACGGTGAGCAAACCACTTTTTGTGCTGAATGTGATTTCATCCCCGTCATAATTCAGGTGATTAAACAAAACATGCGCAGTGGCCAGGGTTGCGTGCCCACATAAATCCACCTCAACCGTGGGAGTAAACCATCTCAGACCGTAAGTATCACCCTCATCAACAAAAAAAGCAGTTTCTGACAGGTTATTCTCCATCGCAATTTTCTGCATGGTTGCTACCGGCAGCCAGCTTTCCAGCGGACAAACAGCGGCCGGGTTTCCTGAAAACAATTTCCGGGTAAAGGCATCAACCTGATATATTGGTATCTTCATAACTTCCGTAGTTTTTATGACAGAAGGGAAGTCTAATAAACTTTTTTGTGTTAAGACAGCCCGTATAAACAAGCTTACACATCTTTTACATGAAACTGTATCCCGAAAATGTAACCCAGAAAGTTGGTTTTGATGTGATCCGCATGGCTACCGTGCAGGAAGCCGTTTCGGATCTGGCCATGGAATGGGCTGAAGAAATACAACCTTCTTCCATCGCAGACAGGGTACAGTTATTGCAGCGACAGACAGCCGAAATGATGGATCTGCTGCTGGATGGAGAATCCTTTCCACTGAATGAACTTCCTGAAATCAGGAGTTATCTGATGCAATCCAGAGCCAAAGGCAGTCTTATCCCCTTGTCCGCATTCCGGGATCTGCTGGTTGTATTGGGTACCTCCCGCCTCGTAAAAAACTTCATGAAATCCCGGCAGGAGGAGAAACCCGAGCTTTTTGCGCTCTCTGAAAATCTGATTCCGCTCAAAGAAGTAGAAAAGAATATCAAGGATAAAGTAACCGATCAGGGATCTTTAAGAGACGATGCCAGCCCGGAACTTAAGAACATCCGCCGAAACCTGAATCGCAGGAAAAATGACCTGCGCAATGCCATCAACCGGGTGATGGCCAAGGCTACCAAAGATGGTATGGCCAGCGATGAGGGCGCCACGATCCGAAACGGGCGCATGGTAATTCCCATTCAGGCCGAGTTCAAAAGAAAAATTCAGGGTTTTGTACATGATGTTTCCTCAACCGGGCAAACAGTGTACCTGGAACCGGTGGAAGCTCTTCAGCTGAACAATGAAATCCGCCAGCTTGAAATTGAGGAGCAGCACGAAATAGAACGCATACTGAGGGAGCTCACCGGATATGTGCGGGAAAACCGCACCTTCATTCAGCAGAATTTTGAGGCTCTGGCCGAATTTGACCTGATCCGTGCAAAATCCAGAGTATCGAACAGAATCAACGGCATCATCCCACTGCTATCAAAAGGCTTTGAAGTTCATCTGAAGAAAACTTTCAATCCCCATCTGCTGCTTAAGAATCTGGAACTCAAAGAAGGGGAAAGAGAAGAAATCGTACCGCTGAATCTGAGCCTGAGCGAGGAGGAGCGCTGCCTAGTAATTACCGGACCTAATGCCGGTGGTAAGTCAGTGGCTATGAAAACCCTGGGCCTTTGCGCCATGATGAATCAATCAGGATTTGGTATTCCCGCGGATCCAAACTCAGAATTGCCTGTATTCAAGGGCCTTTTTGTGGATATGGGTGATGATCAGTCCATTGAGAACGACCTTTCCACATTTTCCTCCCGTTTGCAGTGGATCCGTGAAACCCAAAGGCAATTAGTAGGGCGCTCGCTGATCCTCATCGATGAAGCAGCTTCCGGAACCGATCCGGACGAGGGAAGTGCCCTTTACCGGTCTTTTCTTGAAATCAGTATGAAGCAGCAGGTGAAAATCATACTGACCACACACCACGGCGGACTCAAAGTTTTTGCGCATGATTATCCCGGTGCCGTGAATGGTTCCATGGAATTTGACCAGTCCAGCCTATCTCCCACCTATCGTTTCAAAAAAGGGGTTCCCGGTTCTTCTTTTGCTTTCGAAATTGCCCAGCGCATGAAGCTGGACAAAGATCTGCTGGCCCGGGCAAGGCAGCTCACCGGCGAATCCAAAGCGCGTATGGAAAGCCTGATCACCGAACTTGAGAAGAAAAATCAGGAAGCCGAGGAGTTCAAAAGAAAGCATCAGAGCTTGTTTGATAAATCTGAAGCCCAGAAGAATCGATATGAGGATAAACTGAAAGTTCTGGAGCGGGAAAGAGAGAAAATCCGCGAAAAAGCGCTGAAAGAGGCTAAATCCATCATGGATAATGCCAATAAACGCATCGAAGAAGCTGTGCAGAAAATCGTGGAGCAGAAGGAATATGAAAAAGAGAAGGTGAAAAAGATCCGGGAAGAAGTTCAGGATTTACATGAAGATATCGATCATGAACTGGAAGAAATCGAAGAGCATGGGCTGGATGAGATGGTGGATTCGGATGAACCGCCCATTGTAGGAGATCATGTGCGCTTTCGGGATGGGAATACCTCCGGAGAACTCATCGAAATAAAAGGACAAAATGCGGTGGTTCAGGCAGATGGCCTGCGGCTTAAAACCAAATTCAAAAATCTGCTAAAAACACAGGCACCCAAAAAACAGAAATCACGTGTGCGATCCAATGTGATCATCGGTGATTCCAGTTTTCTGGATAAACTGGTTCAGCCACGACTCGATCTCAGAGGGATGCGGGCTGATGACGCCCTCAAGGAAGTAACCCGATACCTCGACAGCGCTGTTTATCGTGGATTGCGGGAAGTGGAAATCATTCATGGTCGCGGGGAGGGAATTCTGAGGGACCAAATCCATGCCAGCCTCAAAAATCGCAAGGAAGTGAGCGACTATTATCTGGCCAATGAAGACCACGGAGGCGATGGCTGTACCATCGTGGAACTACAATCCTGACGAATCAGGAAGGAATATTTTTCAGCTCCCCATCCAGCTGATGCACATCCTTAATACCAAAGTCGGCCAGACGCTCAGCAACCGGTTCATGCAGGGCTAAGAGTTTTTTCCCTTCAAAGTCGAAGGCATCATCCAAAGCAAAAAAACGGTTCACAGACGACCTCGAGTGAAACAGGATGGCATCCCAGTTTTTAGCTTTCAGTTCGACGCGGGCCGCTGACACCTCAGCCTCATCCAGCGCCCTCTCCCGGAATACCACCAGATCATTATAAGCTACACCCAGCTCTTCAAGCAGTCCGGGCATTTCTTCCTTTGTGTTCTCCCCACTTGGATAGAGCGTGGTTCCCATGCGCTTGAAACGAATCATGAATTCAAGCACATCAATAGCTCTGGCTTTTGAATGGGGCAGGATAGCCGGAATGCCCTTCTCTTCCAGAAAATTCTGGGTGTGCGGATCAATCACAAAATTCACTTTTGTTTTGAGTTCATCCTTTTTGTCAAAATTCGTGACCAGATCCCAGAAGAATTCCGCATTTCGGAGACTTCCGTGGATCACATTCTCATAAGCTGAAAAACCTTCAAATGTCTCCCGTATAAATTCATCTTCCTCTTTCAGAGTATATTTTTTAAGAGGCAGATTGAAGCACTCATGCTCCAGGTAATTCAGTGCATCCTGAAAAGGTTTTGAATCTTCAAGTGCCGTAGTGATGATCACTTTCATCCGAAAGCACCTTCCTGCTCCAGCAGTTCGATGGTTTCAACGGCATGGCGCATATGCGGAATCACGATAGAGCCGCCCACAATAAGGGCCACATTCATAGCATCGATGATTTCCTCTTTGGAGGATCCGCTGCGGGCACACTGCTCCAGATGGTAGTCGATGCAGTCGTTGCAGCGCAGCACAGCCGATGCCACCAATCCCAGCAATTCCTTGGTTCTGGCCGGCAGCGCTCCGTCTTTGTAGGTATTGGTATCCAGATTGAAAAAACGCTTGATTCCAAGATGGTCTAGATCAAAGATTTTATCATTCATCAGGGTTCTTTTCTCCCTGAAATCATCAAGACGATTGTTAACTTTATCGGACATGGGATCGGTAGTATTTTTTAAACATTGTTTTCTTCAACAGATGCACAAGTGGCATCGAAGATAAGCAAAACAACCGGAAAGAGATGAAGATTGGATGGCCTAAAAGTCCGAAACATAAACTTGTAGTGATGGGCGACAGCCTTTCGCAGGGTTTTAATAACGGGGGAATTTACCGGACAGATCTCAGTTTCCCGGCTATTCTGGCGCGAGCTCTTGGCGCAGAAACACCATTCGAACAGCCCTCATTTACAGCTCAAGCCGGGCTTCCCATCAATCTGGAGGTACTGGTCCGCGGCTTACATGATGAATTCGGAGACAGCCTGGAATGGAATGAGTACATCCCTGCAGGTTCCCATCTGATAAAAACCCTGAGGCGCATCAAGAAATACTGGGAAGGCAAGTATAAAGAACTGAGGGTGGATAGGCCTATCCCCTATCACAATCAATCGGTGTGGGGTATGGCTGTTTCGGATTCCTGGATTGTGAACAGTGAAAAATGTAGCAGTTACGTTGAAAATCATCGGAAAACAGAATTCAATGTCTTTGACATGCTCCCGGATAATGCAATGTATACCACGGCAAGGCTGGTATTGAATCCCGATTTCAGCCCGGAAAAACAGTTCAGAAACATGCTGGATAATATTCAGCATTTCTCTGAGGATTGGGGCATTGAAAACCTGATCGTATGTCTCGGCCATAACAATATCGTTAAATCGGTTACCAGCCTGCGTTTTGAGTGGTCTGAACCGGAGGAGCTTTACACCTTTCCATCCGACCGGCTGGGCACAGTCTCCCGGCCTGAGCACTTCGAACTGGAGTATCGGGCATTGGCTGAGCGCATCTCAAAACTGAGCGCAAAACGAATTTTTGTACCTAGCATACCGTATGTGACCATTCCGCCGGTTATGCGTGGGGTGAACTCTGACCTCAGTGGTGCCAGAGATGGTTACTTCGATTACTACACCCGGTTCTGGATCTGGGATGATGATTTCAACCCCGACCGCCATCCTTTCCTTACCCGTGAGCAGGCTATAGAACTGGATCAGACCGTGGACGACTACAACAGCGTGATTCGTCAGGTTGCCCGGGAATACAACTGGATTGTTGTACCGGTAGGCGAAAGGGTATCGGCCATTGCCCGACGCCGACTGGGTGGTGAATTAAGACGCCGTTTTCCACCCAGCTTCCTAGAAGCCCTGCGCCGAAATGAAGCTACTCAGAATCTGGTGAATGAGGATTCTACCTGTCTGCTCTCAACGGATTATCTGCGCCTTGATAAAGAGAGTGGGAAACTAGTGAAAGGGGGGGATTTTCAGCCTGGACGGACTCCATCCCACCACCATAGGCTATGGCCTCATGGCCGGTGTGTATTATGAATACATGCATGCAGCCGGTGTGAAATTTGAGCGCCCTATGGACTGGGATTTCATCATCCGGGAAGACAGTCTGGTTTCCAATCCGCCTGTTTTATTACTGGAACTGCGTTCCCTGCTTCGTTATCTGAGTATGGGACGAAACGAAAGCTTCATCCACATCGGCCGGAATATTCTTGCACAGGTGATGGATGTATTTTCCCGTGATCTCAGACGATAAAGACCGCCAACTTCACCCCTTTCTTCACAAAATCTTCATAAAGAATTCTCATCATCGGGGCTGTAAATTTTTTAATCCACCATCCATCATGAAGAGACTTTTTACCCTGATCCTGCTGGCAGCAGCAGCCATAAATTGTACAGAGACCCAGAAGCAGCAGGACAGCTACAACCCTGAGACTGACAGCCTCCGATACGAAGAGGAAAAACACTTTCGCAATGTGCGTCAGCTAACTTTTGGCGCCAATAATGCTGAAGCCTACTGGAGCTACGACGATTCCAAGCTGATTCTGCAATCCGACAATCCGGAATGGGGCCTGGGATGCGACCAGATTTTCTACATCGATCTGAATGAAACACAGACTCCCGATCAGGAACTGCCCATGGTGAGTACCGGTGAAGGCCGCACCACCTGCTCATTCTTCCTGCCCGATAATGAGACTTTTGTTTATGCCTCCACCCATCTGGGCGGAAAAGAGTGTCCAGAGGTACCGGAGCGCGGACCTGGTGGAGCCTATGTGTGGCCCATATATGACGATTATGACATTTTCAAAGCTAACCTCAATGGAAAGATCATCGAAAAATTGACCGATGAACCCGGATACGATGCTGAAGCGGTAGTATCACCGGATGGCAGCAAAATCGTTTTCACCAGCACACGAAACGGTGATCTGGATCTCTACATCATGGATGTGGATGGTTCAAATGTTGTGCAGGTAACCGATCAGCTTGGTTATGATGGTGGTGCCTTTTTCTCACCGGACGGCAGCAAACTGGTATTCAGATCATCCAGACCAAAAACCGATGAGGAAATCAGCCGCTACAAAGAGCTGCTTGAGCAAGGACTGGTAGAACCAACCAATATGGAAATTTACACCGTCAACATTGACGGATCTGAACTCACACAAATTACGGATCTGGGCAAAGCGAACTGGGCTCCCTATTATCACTCTGGTGGCGAGAAAATTATCTTTGCCTCCAACCACGAATCCGTTAGGGGCTTCCCATTCAACCTGTATATGATCAATGTGGACGGTACCGGCCTGGAGCAAATCACGTTTGACAGTGAATTTGATTCCTTCCCCATGTTCTCCCGTGATGGTAAGAAAATTGTGTTTTCTTCAAATCGATTTAATGGTGGCGACCGCTCTACCAATGTGTTTGTTGCAGACTGGGTAGACTAGTCCGCAACTCAGCTCTACTGACCTCTGTCAAAAAGGTAAATCTGGGCAGCCACCTGGTTGCCCACTACCTTTTCTTTTCTGTTGATGTTCAGTTTAACCGGACCTTCAAAGGGGCTGAGCTCAATGATCTCTATTTCTACACCCGGTACCAAACCTTCTGCTTCCAGAAAACGCAGTAATTCAGAGTCCTGATCTTTTACACGGCCGATGAGATAGCGTTTTCCGGCTTCAGCTCCGGTCAGCGGAAGTAAAGCAACTTCAGGGATTATACCGTCTTTACTTGGGATGGGATCACCGTGCGGATCATGAGTTGGATTATCCAAGATTTCTGCGATGCGATCCTCAAACTGCTCAGAGATATGATGTTCCAGCTTCTCTGCCTCATCATGAACATCGGCCCAGGAGTAACCCATTACTTCTTTCAGGTATAATTCCAGCAGCCGGTGATGCCTGAGCATTTCGAGTGCTATTTTTTCACCGGCTTCAGTAAGTTTTACGCCCTTGTATGAGATGTATTCCACCAGACCCATTTCATCCAGTTTCTTGATCATGTTGGTCACCGATGCGGATGACACTTCCAGCATATTGGCGATGTTGGTGGTACTGGCACCTGCTCCCTCTGAATTGAGGATGTAAATGGATTTCAGGTAATCTTCGATTGACTGGCTCAGTACTCTACGCATAACAAAGCTCCCATCTATTGCTAATCCGGACTACCCGATTTGGATTCTGGCATTTGATACTCATCGAAGCTCTGATTCATATATGCATCACTGCCCACAAAGCTGAGTAATCGTTCAAAAATATCAGCCGGAATAAAACCAGGCTGCTGCCCCAGCACTTTGCCGTCAGCACCAACAAAATAATGTGTGGGGGTGCCTCTCAGCCTGAAAGCCTGTGCCAGCTCTATTTCAGTGATTTCGATGCCATTGAAATTCACCAGTTTCTCTGATTCACTGTTCAAAAGAACCGGATAGTAGTATTGCTGAATGGTATGTATGACTCCGGTATCCGGATAAACTTCGCTTTTCATTCGTTTGCAATAACCGCACCATAGTGCATCCCCGAAAATCAGTACTTTTTTGTCATTATCCTTTGCCAGTTGCTGGGCCTTTTCCATGGAGTACCATTCGAGTGGACTCTCCTCGGTAAAGGTATCCTGTGCAATTGAAAAACTGCCCCATAGCAGAAGCAGCATAAGTGTGAAGAGCGTTTTTTTCATGTACTGAAGTTAAAAAAAATCCGAAGCTATTTTGCTTTATTAACTTTTTGCTTTGATAACTACGCAGGTGATATCGTCATGTTGTTCGGCTGCTCCCTTAAACCGGTTCACATCCTTAATAATCAGATCAATGAGCTCCTGTGAGCTGTCAAAACTGGCATTTTCAACCAATCGCTTCAGTCTGTGCTCACCGTAAAACTCATTTTTGCGATTTGCAGCTTCAGTGATACCATCGGTATATAATACCAGGCAATCCACTTCTCCATCCAGATGCACATTCATTTCTTCTGCAGCCCGGTCAAAACCTTCACCTTTCATCATACCGATAGCCACCCCTTTCGGCTGCAGCCATTCGGTTTCACCGCTTTTTTTCTTCAGAAGGATGGGGTTATGTCCAGCACGCACAAAACGGAAGGTTCTGTTCTTTTGGTCCAGGATTCCGTAAATCATCGAAATAAAAGTACCCCGGGTGGCATTGTCGTTAAATAGCTGATTGGCCTTGCTCAACAGTTCCATCGGATTGCTGAGAATGCTGCATAAACTGTGAATGACGCCTTTAGCAAAGGTCATATAAAAAGCAGCCTGTATACCCTTGCCACTCACATCCCCAATGGCAATGGCAACCCTTTCATCGTCCAGTTTTACCATATCGAAATAATCACCACCCGTTTCCTGTGCAGGATCACAATAACCTGCCAGGTCGTAGTGATTCATTTTTGGAATGTAGGTTGGAAGGAATGAAAACTGAACCTGCCGGGCAATGTGCAGCTCTTGCCGGATGCGCTGCTCTTTGGCCATTTCTTCCATGTACTCCGGGATGTAGGAGGGCAGCACATTCACATCGTGTCCGCGGGCAATAGCTACAGCACCTCCGGTGAAGAGTATCACAAAAAAGCTGATTATGGTGTAAAAAACGATGATCTCATGTGTTCCGTCAATCAGCCAGGTTTGCTCCATGCTATTCAGAATGGAAAAGGTAACAAAGGTGACTGCGGTTGTCAGGAAATCAGTTCGCAGGTAGATATAACCGAAATAGAATCCAAGAATTGCTGATATCAATCCGCCCTGTGTGAAGTCAAATAGATTCCCGAATGGTTGAATCAGACCGAAAATGAGGGCAGATGCAATGGGAATAACCCATTGATTTTGGGTAAAGGCATAAAGCTGATTACCCACCAGTTGAAAGACAACCAGTGTGAGGAAGAAACCGAGCAGCAGCCCAAGCACCACGATCATAACGGGCTTAAACAAATTGAAATTTGCTGTTATGGTAAACGGATTACTTAATGTAGCATCCGGAATCAGCCACAGACTTGCGCTGAACAGGCCCAGTGCAAACAAACCCAAACTCACACCACGCACAGCAACCCACCCGATAGGTTTATTGTTGATGTGCCCATTTCGGATCAGGTCAAAACTTTCCAGCTTTTCGGGCATATATTGTCGGGTAATGGAATCACTGACAGCGGTGAGTACAAAAAAGATGATGGAGGTCGCAGCACCCAGAAAACCAAACTGTATGACCCGGCGAACAAGCTCGTTCACACCGGTCACCAAAAAGGCGGTTTGCAGTGAGGTAATATCCTGCAGCAGGATTCCAAGAGGCAGCAAAAAACCGGCAATCAATGCAATTACCAGCGAAGACTGTGTATCAATCACTTTGGCCTTGATACGAAGATAGAATACGACCAGAATCCAGACTGCAAAAGCAAAGAGCACAACGAGAATTACTGCACCGCGAACTACATCCTCACTGTCACTATCATACGCGCCCGGCATATCGGCATCCATTTTTTTCAGGGAACCGGCCGGTAAGACATCCAGCGTAAGCACAACGGGAATTCCATTACCCGCATCTTCAATACTGTAGTATGCGGTGGCCACTCTCAGTCCATTTCCATCAGAAAATCCAAGACTATCCTGTTGAAGATCAAAATTTTTCCAGTACGAATTGGCCAGATAATAATCACCAAGGTTCCAAACCATACCGGTTAACATTTCCTCAGAAACCTCCCCGACCTGCTGTTTGTATAAATCAACCAGACTGGGAAGATTACCCCCCTCCAGTGCAGGTAAATCATAATTTTCAATATGCTGATAGCCCAGCAGGGTTTTTATCAGGCTATCTTCAGCGGCCTTATCTGCTCTGCCCTGCAGCATCCCATTCCTGATGATGCTGCGGTTATACGGCTTTTGCTTTCGAACCACGGCAACAGAAGCTTCAAACTCAAGCAACTCTCCATTTTCAGCATATTGCAGACGAATAAATTCATCTTCAAGATCATCTAAAGGTTCATCAAAAGTGGACCAGCCGTAACGCAGATCCCAGTAAAAAAGAGGAGGATTGGTTATGGAATCTGTTCGCAGGTCACTTACCAGATCAGTGCGACCCTCGGTTTTTTGGAGGGTATCAATTAGACTATTGTAGCTACTGAAATTCAACAAGCGGTCATAATCCCCGTTTTCATAATCCAGTTCTTCCAGGAGGGAATCGGTTCTGGCTTCAATCTCAGATTGATCAAAGTTAATTTCCGCGGTATCCATCACATTATGGTTACCATAGTCAAAGAAATACCAGGCTGCCCCGAGTATGCCTCCGATTATGATCAGTATGTCCCTAAAGTGGATGTATTGGTCTGATTTCATGCTTTACCTGTTACGGATATATCAGATTTTGTTGCTGTATCCGTTTAAGTCCAAATATCACAAATATGTAAATCCATCATTATTAAGCAACAGAATAAGTATTTTAAGCTCCTTTAACAGCATCAAATCCAATGTGCCTAATAGTTTTTTCCTACGATCAGCACCCAAAGTATAAGCTTATTCTGGCGGCTAATCGGGATGAATTTTACGAACGCCCCACAACAGCCATGCATTACTGGGATGAGCATCCGGATCTGCTTGCCGGGAAAGATCTGAAAGCAGGCGGAACCTGGTTGGGCTTACATAAAGCCGGCCGGTTTGCTGCACTTACCAACTACAGAGATTTGACGATTAAAAAAGAAGACCCACCCAGCCGGGGACATCTGGTCAAGGATTTTCTCCTCAAAGAGGAAGAACCTGAACGCTACCTTCAAAAACTGAATTCAGACGCCAAACGCTATGAGGGTTTCAATCTGCTCACCATGGGCGCTGAAGGGCTGTATCATTTCTCTAATCAGACTAATGAAATTCAACCGGTTAAACCGGGTATTCATGGCCTCAGCAATGCTCTCTTGAACACTCCATGGCCCAAAGTTCAAAAAGCACAACAGCGTTTTTCCGAAACTCTCCAGGATTCATTCAGTGAGGAGAAACTGTTTTCTTTCCTCACCGACACCGAAAAAGCAAAAGACGAGCAACTGCCTTCAACCGGTATTCCCTTTGAATGGGAAAAAGCAATATCTTCAATCTTCATCAAAACAGAAGGATATGGTACCCGCTCTTCAACCGTACTTACCCTTACCTATGATGGTGAAGTGAATATCATCGAAAGAAGATATGAACACGAAGATGACCGGGTGAAAGAAGAAAACAGCTTCCAGCTTCACATCCCCGGGCTATCCTCATAAAAACAAGCCTTTTACAATTTATTTGAGTATTTACAGCGCTAACAATAGATTCAGCGGATGACCTACAAACACAGCAGACCTACCCTACTACAGGCTTTTATACCCATTATTTTCCTGATCATTGCCCTCTTCATAAATGTCAGGATTTTTGGGGATGCTGCCCTTGATGGTTCTAATCAGATTATTCTGCTGATCTCAGCTTCGGTGGCCACCATAGTGGCCATGCGACTGGGTTACTCCTGGAAAGAGCTGCGTAAAGGGATGGTAAGCAGTATTTCTTCGGCGATGTCATCCATTATCATTCTCCTGCTCATCGGTTCTCTGGCCGGTACCTGGCTGCTGAGTGGTATTGTTCCGGCTATGATTTACTATGGCCTGCAGGTATTGAATCCCACCATCTTTCTCTTTGCAGCTTGCGTAGTTTGTGCCCTGGTTTCGGTGGCTACCGGTTCATCATGGACCACAGCTGCTACGGTCGGCATTGCCTTAATCGGGATCGGAAAAGCTCTTGGTTTGGGTGAGGGAATGGTGGCAGGCGCCATCATTTCAGGTGCATACTTCGGTGATAAAATGTCGCCTTTGTCTGATACCACCAATCTTGCTCCTGCTATGGCCGGAACGGATTTGTTTACCCACATTCGGTATATGACATATACTACCGTGCCTTCCATAACCATCTCACTGGTCATTTTTCTGATTCTGGGTTTTATTTACGGAGATGCATCACAGGCATTGAATACCGACGACATCCTCAACAGCATCAGCGGAGCGTTCAATATCTCACCCTGGCTTTTTGTGGTTCCGGTTGTGCTGGTGATCATGATCATCCGGAAGGTACCTGCCATTCCAGCCATCTTTGCTGGTGCGGTAATGGGCGGAATTTTTGCCCTCATTTTTCAGCCGGGTCTGGTCCGCTCAGTTGCCGGCTTTGGCGATACCCCACTAGAAAGATCCTTTGTGGGTGTAATGACTTCTTTCTATGGTGATGTAAGTATCAGCAGTGGAAATGCTGCGGTTGATGACCTGCTTAGCTCGGGCGGTATGGCCGGGATGCTTGGTACGGTCTGGCTCATTATGTCGGCGATGGTTTTCGGTGGCGTTATGGAAAAATCGGGTTTGCTTCGTCGTATTGCGGAAGCCGTGATGAGTGTGGTTAACTCAGCCGGTTCACTGGTTGCTTCAACGGTTGGGACCTGCATTTTTTTCAACGTTACAGCATCGGATCAATACCTGGCGATCGTAGTTCCCGGCCGGATGTACACTGACTTGTACAAAGACATGGATCTCGCACCGGAGAACCTCTCACGCACACTGGAAGATTCAGGTACCGTTACTTCGGCCCTTGTTCCCTGGAATACCTGCGGAGCCTATCATGCAGGAGTACTTGGGGTAGCTACCTTTACCTATCTGCCTTTTGCTTTTTTCAATCTGCTGAGTCCCTTCATGACCATGCTTTTTGCGGCAGCAAATATCAAAATTCGCCGGCTGGCTCAAACCACTACTACTGAGGTGGATGTGGATGATGCTCCGATCACTGAGTTAGCTGAGCGTTCCTAAGGCTTTCACGAAGCGACGCAATACCGTTTCTTTTCCGATTAACTCCAAAGAGGGAAACAGATCCGGACCGAATCCTTTACCCGAGATGCACAACCTTACCGGAGCCATTATTTTACCAAAACCGATTTCCTTTTCCTCAACCAGTGCTTCCAGCTCTTTTTTCAGATTGGCGGCAGTGAAATCGTCTTCACCGATTGCTTCCAGCTTTTGCTGATAAGCGCTTACAAGCTCGGATGAATCATCTTTCCATTTTTTGAGAGCCTGAGTTTCATATTCTTCAGGATCCTCATAAAAGAAACGTGACATATCAACCAGCTCATCCACTTTGGAAACCCTTTCCTGAAGCAGTTCCAGTACTTTTTGGTTTTTATACTCATTCGAAAGATCAAACCCGGCATTTCCGGCCAGTTCTTTAAATTCGGCCAGCAGATCCTCGAAATCACGATCCCGAAGGTAATGCTCATTGTACCACATCAGTTTTTTGTGGTTAAAGACGGCACCGGATTTCCCCACCCGATCCAGCGTGAAGAGCTTGATCAGTTCATCCATGCTGTGAACTTCAGAATCATCACCCGGACTCCATCCAAGATAAGCCAAAAAATTTACCAGCGCATCAGACTCATAATGTCCGGTGATATAATCTTTGGTGTTGATGGGAATCCCTTCGCTCTCGGCTTTACGTTTGGAAAGTTTTCCTCCGCTTGGCGACATAATAAGGGGCAGATGGGCCATCACCGGTGGTTCCCAGCCGAAATACTGATAGAGCAGCATGTGTTTGGGTGCTGAACTCAGCCATTCCTCACCCCTAATCACGTGGGTTATTTCCATTAAGTGATCGTCTACCACATTGGCCAGGTGATAGGTGGGCATTCCATCCGATTTCAGCAGAACCTGATCATCCAGTCCCCGGGTATCAAATGAAACCACTCCTCTGATCTCGTCCTCAAATTTAATTTCTTCTCTGCGCGGTACTTTCAGGCGAACCACATGTTCTTCACCGTCTTCCAGCCTTTTCTCCACTTCATCTTTTGAAAGGGTGAGGCTGTTTTTCATGCTCATGCGGGTGATGGAATCATACTTCGGGGAGGGGTTCCCGGATTTTTTTAGGCGCTCGCGCATCTGCTCAATTTCATCGGTAGTATCAAAGGCGTAATAAGCATGATCAGCTTCGATGAGCTTTTCCGCATATTCCCGGTACAAATCTTTGCGCTCACTTTGACGGTAGGGTCCAAAGTCGCCGCCGATTCCGGGTCCCTCATCAATTTCAATTCCGGACCACTTCAGAGAGGAAATGATATCCTGTTCTGCCTGCTCCACATAACGCGATTGATCGGTATCCTCAATCCTTAAAACAAAGGTGCCCTCATGGTGTCGGGCAAAAAGGTAATTGTATAGTGCGGTTCGGAGACCCCCGATGTGCAGGAATCCGGTTGGAGATGGGGCAAATCGTACGCGTATGCTCATTCTGTAATCTGATTTTTCGATTCATTCAAAGACTTTAAATATACAATTTTGAGTGTTGAATTATGAGTTATGAATTATCTTAATTTTCTTCGTTTGCAGTTATCCGGACTCATATTCAACATTCTGAACCCACATATTGCCTCATCACTCCGCAGTTCGCACCCAGCATTGCGGATTTCATCAGTATGTTACTGGCTGATCGGGTGATCTGGCTGGACGATGCCGGCTGGTCACGTAAAGGACGTACCCACCGAAGCCTGCTGATGAGCGAGGGGGAGTCGGCCTGGATCCGTGTCCCTGTTCTGACCGAAGACCGCAAAAAGGCCATACGGGAGGTCCGCATCGACCAGACAAAAAAGTGGCCGGAAATGATGCTGAAACAGATTGAATCCATCTGCAGCAGGGCAACTTATTATGACTATTTCGAGGCCGAACTTTCAGCACTTGTGATGCAGGGCTATGAATATGAATTCCTGCTCGACTGGAATCATGCCTTTCTGGAGCAGATTCTGAGCTTTATGGAAGTCCGCATCCCCATAGAACGGCAATCGGAAAGGGAATTGCCGGATCCGCCTTATTATTTCGAATCCGATTCTTCAAACTATCTGCCTCAACCGGAGGAAATAATGGAGCATGATCTCAAGACCGATGGTTTTCAGGGCAACCAATCTATGCTGCATCTCTTTTTTGCTTTGGGACCTGAGTTCTTTAAACTTGCAGACCAAATTCAGCAATATGGAAGACCCGCAAAATAACAAAAAGCACTGGACTAAGACCTACATCGGGGTTGCCGTTGCAGGCGTCTTGTATATTTTGCTTTTCCTGCTTTTCACTCAGGTTTTTAATCAGCCCGGATTATGAGCTGGATCGACTGGATTGTTTTAATCGCTTTTCTGGCTTACACCGTTTGGGACGGCACACGATCGGGGAAAAAATCCAAAGACATCGAAGGCTATCTGCTGGCCGGTCGATCTATGCCCTGGTGGGCGGCTGGCCTGTCGGTGATGGCAACACAGGCCTCGGCCATTACCTTTATCGGGACCACGGGACTGGCCTATGTGGAGGATATGCGATTTGTACAAACCTATCTGGCCATTCCCTTCGCGATGATCTTTCTCTGTATGACGCTGGTTCCCTTTTTCCACCGCCTTAGAGCGTTCACCGCCTATGAGGTGCTGGAGGATCGTTTTGGGATCTCAACCCGGCTGCTTACTTCCGGATTGTTTCTGATCTCCCGCGGACTGGCGCTCGGAACCGTAATCGCGGCACCCTCCTATGTGCTTTCTCTGCTGCTGAACCTCCCTCTTTCTGCTACCATTCTGATGATCGGCATTCTGGCAACCCTGTACACGGTTGTGGGCGGCGTAGAGGGTGTGATTCGAACGGATGTAAAACAGATGACCGTGATGATGGGGGGCCTTATCTTTTGCTTTTTCTGGATCTGGACTCATCTGCCAACTAATGTCGGTTTTGATGATGCTCTGTATCTGGCCGGAAGTCTGGATAAACTCACAGCTCTGGACCTGAATTTCGATCTTAGTGAAAAGTATAATGTGTGGAGTGGCGTTTTTGCGGCTTTATTTCTGATGCTATCCTATTTCGGTACAGACCAGACACAGGTGCAGCGGTATCTTACCACAAAATCACTCAGTGATGCACGAAAATCACTGTTGATGTCGGCCTACGCCAAGGTGCCCATGCAGTTTTTCATCCTACTGCTCGGGGTGATGCTTTACATTTTCTTTGTTTTTGAACCGGCACCTATCACTTTCCGGACCAATAATCTGGGGCATGATGCCCAGCATGAAAAATTGTATGAGGAAGCCTATGAAGAACGCATGATGGCGGCTTCTCAGGCTGCTGTTTCGCGCTCAAGTTCAGATCAGGAATGGTTTATTGAATCCGATCAGCGCCTGAACAAAGTGAGGGAGGCTGAATTGCAGCGACAATCCGAAATTCTGCAGGCTGATGTAAACGATACCAACTACATCTTTCCCTATTTCATCCTGGAGTTCCTGCCCGTAGGCATTATCGGACTGGTGATTGCAGGTATTTTCGCGGCAGCAATGTCCTCCATCGATTCCGAGCTCAATGCCCTCACTACCGTTTCCATTGTGGACTGGTACCGCCGGCTGCGCAAAAAACCGGCTTCCGATTTATCCGACCTGAAACGCTCCCGTTATTTCACCCTGATGTGGGGATTGCTGGCTACCGTTTCGGCGCTGGCTTTGGGTGAAACCCGCTCCATCATCGAGCTGATCAACAAGATCGGATCCTACTTTTATGGATCCATCCTGGGTGTGTTTGTGCTGATGCTCTGGATAAAACAGGCTAATGGCAAAGGTGCCTTTACCGGACTGCTGTCCGGGATGCTGGCCGTGTTCACCTTCGACCGGCTTTTTGTAGATAAAGCTACCGGCGATTACGCCTTTTTCCTTCCATGGACCGAAGTACCTTACACCTATTCCAAAGCCATCGAATTCTTATGGCTGAATCCGGTTGGAGCGATTACTGTGGTTGTGGTAGGCTTTGTTGTGAGTAAGGCTTTTCCAAAGAAGAAAGGTCTTTCTGAATGAAATTAATAAGTCGTGACGAGGCCCTGAAGGATCAAAACTTTGCTTCTTTTATATATCATTGGCAAAACCTGTCAAATCCTGTCCTTGAAGATTCACCTGATGAAAAAGAAGTTCGAGCCTTTCAGCAAATCATGGATAAAAAACCACATTCTGAAGCTGAAGTAACAAAAACTATAGTAATTCTCCCTCATAAACCTGATGACCGTATTTCCCTGATCCAAGTATTGATCAATCTTCAATCAGATTTTGAAACAGAGTTTACAGTTATTCCTTTTTTCCGAAAAGGATGGTTCAGTGAAGATATTTCACAATATCACACTGAGACTATCGATGCTTATGATTCAATGGTTTTGAAGATTGGGGAAAAGGATTTCAAAGGTGGAGTTAAGATTCAATCTCAGGACGATATAAAAGAATTCATGCCAGAGTTTTTCTGTCTGGTTGAAGGAAACTATATCCCTTATGGTTTTTTCTACATAGATAAACTACAGGTTGTTTGTTCCTATCATTATAGCACCGAGCTCATCTTTTATTGTTTTTCAGTCAAATCTGAAAAACAGCTTTCGTGCTTTATCAAAACCCATGAACTAAGAACGAGATGATATTCGTCACTTATCTTCATCCGGAAATTTGGATCCCTCCGGTGAGCGGTATTTCTGAAAGGGAATCTTAAATAGATTCACCACATCATCATGTTCTTTGGGGTCCATATGAGTATCAATACCATATTTCAGCTCTTTGATATCAACTACGTGAGCGAAGGTACCGAAGAGACGGTCCCAGATGGCAAAAATATTACCGTAATTCGTATCTGTGAGCGGCTGTTGGAAGTGATGATGCACTTTGTGCATATAAGGAGTAACAAAAACCCAGGACAGTGCATCATCCAGCTTTTTGGGCATCTGAATATTTGCATGATTGAAATGCGTGAAAGCGGCAGACAAAGTCTGGTAGAGGAAAACAATCCAAATGGGAGCGCCGGCTATGATGACTCCGAAGATGGTAAAGACCATCCGGAAGATGGCCTCGCCGGGATGATGACGAAGTCCGGTAGTCACATCCACGGTAGTGTCACTGTGATGAATGAGGTGGAATCTCCACATGAACTTCACTTTATGCTCAACCCAGTGAACCAAATAGGCACCAATGAAATCCAGAATCATTACGCCGATTATCATCTGTGCCCAGATGGGCATTTCGATCCAGTTAAGGATGCCGAAATTATGGGCGGTTACCCAGTCGGATGACCAAAGCAGTAGACCGGCGAAGCCCAGCCCGATCACCACGAAAAATCCGGTCAGAACGGCATTGATCAGTGCATGTCGTACTTTTCTGTATCCGAATTCAAATAAAGGAAAAACCCCTTCAACGATCCAGAACAGGAAGATCCCACCGATTAAAATGCCGGCCCTAAAGGCTGTAGGGATATCCTCAAAAAACGCTATAAATGATTCCATAGGCTGTCAATATCGGGAAATGTTGAATTTGAGTAAAGTTGAGTGATCGCAGAAGCTGCTTTGTCACTTTGTACGAATTTATCATTCCACCCATTTGTCATTCCACTTTAGTGGAATCTGTAGTACTGTAACCACCATTTGCGTTTCAGACTCCACGTACCGTGGAGTGACAGGCTTTGGTTTGAAACAGAATTGGATTATCTCCTGCTCCTTATGATCAATCCTATAATCTTTCAATGCCCCCCGCTTGTCATTCCACTTCAGTGGAATCTGTAGTAATGTAACCACCATTTGCGTTTCAGACTCCACGTACCGTGGAGTGACAGGCTTTGGTTTGAAACAGAATTGGATTATCTCCTGCTCCTTATGATCAATCCTATAATCTTTCAATGCCCCCTGTTTGTCATTCCACTTTAGTGGAATGACAGGCTAGGTTAGAAGTGACAAAGCGGGAAATAAAAAACCCCAACCGGATAACCGGCCGG
>CAYPTY010000012.1:60727-102679 GCA_964413935.1 uncultured Balneolaceae bacterium
TAGGTTAGAAGTGACAAAGCGGGAAATAAAAAACCCCAACCGGATAACCGGCCGGGGTTCGTTTTGCCAACGTGATATAAGTACAGTTAGTCAACTGTCTTAAGCTCTTTGAAGGGACTGAAATTCGCCTCTTCCATACTATTCTGATACTCAGCCCAGTCGGTTGTTACAAAGCTGTTGATCTGAGACACCGCATCATCTACCGCTTCACGGGCCAGACGCAGCAGGTTTTGCTCAGTTTCACCCGGACCATCAGCATCATTACCCAGATATCGGGCAGGACCGCGAAGTCGCTCAACTACCGTAACCGTTGGATCGCTGGTGATGCCCTGCCGTTCATCCCGCTTTCCGAAGATCATATCCATCATTTCTGAGATTTTTTCCTTGGTTTGCTTATTCATTTCATTAATGGACTCCAGCTCTTCCTTCTCGCGGGTATCGGCTTTGGCCAGTTCTTCATGCAGCTCAATAATTTTATTCGCTTCATGCAGCTGATTTACCGCCTCGGCAAGCCGGCCATTCAGTGCATTCCATTCATCCCGGAAGTCGTAAGTTGCTTTCAGGGCTTCCATTGAAATTTCAATACGGGGATCATACTCCACCTCAACCATGGTGGAATCGGCATAATCGCCATAGTGCATCACTACCTTGTAGGTGCCGGGTAGCACGTCGCCTCCGGATGGTTCATAATCACCATTCCCTCTGCGTGGACTTCTGCTTGGCCCCATGACGCCTTTGCGATCAAGATTCCAGGTCAGTTTATTCATACCCTGATTTTCCGGTGTACGCTCAAAACTGCGGATTTCATTGCCATCCATGTCAAAAACCTTAACCTGAACTTTCTCCTTCTCAGCTTTGGCATCTTCTTTTTCATCACCGGTTTTTAAGGCTTCTGTATTGATGGAATAGGTGATAAGTGCACCGGTTGGTCGGTTATCCCCGGCGTACATTCCGTCCGCTGCAAAACGGGTTCCGGCTGCCTGACGGCTTTCAACCTGATAAGCGGTTGAAGGCTCGTACACTGCAATGGCTTTTTCCAGTACATTCGCACCTTCCTGAGCCAGACGTCTCAATGGGCGGATGTTGTCCAGCACCCAGAAGGAGCGACCAAAGGTTCCAATCACCAGATCATGCTCCCGTGGGTGAATCACCATATCATAGGTGGAAACGGTAGGATAACCCGTGGTCCATTTTGTGAAATTTTTACCACCATCGATGGTCACATAAAGTCCGAATTCTGTACCCGCGAACATCAGATTCGGCTCAACCGGATCCTGAACAAAAGATAAAGCGTAGCCTTCCAGGCCTTTTTTCTCCGCGATGTTCTTCCAGCTTTTGCCAAAGTTCGTGGTATGCATCAGATAGGGGGTCCAGTCGTCACGGCGATAGTTATTAATAACCGCGAAGGCTTCACCCGCATTATAAGTTGAGGCTTTAACCTGAGCTATGTAAGAACCCTCTGGTACGCCCTTAAGGTTTCTGGAAACATCGGTCCAGTTTTCACCGCCATCGCGGGTTACATGCAGCTTACCGTCATCCGAGCCAGTCCAGATGATGCCTTCTTCAAGCGGAGATGGCTCTATAGCCAGCAGTGTGGTGTGGTTTTCAGCACCGGTGGCATCCATGGTGAGTCCGCCACTTTCATACTGTTTCTGTTTTTTGGGATCATTGGTGGTCAGATCCGGTGAAATGATGGTCCAGCTTTCGCCACGATCTGTGCTTTTATGCACATACTGTGATCCGAAATACAGGGTTTCCTCATCAAATGGATCAAAATTTACAGGTGCATTCCAGTTGAAGCGCAGGTTTTCCCCATCCGGATGGGTAGGTCGTACAAATCTGGAAGTTCCCGTTTCGCGATCCACACGACCGATATTACCCTGCTGCGACATCGCATAGAGATAGCGGTCATTGCTCGGGTCCATCATCACGTCAAAACCATCACCAAAATAGAGTTCCTCCCAGTAACTGTTACGGATGCCGCCGGAGCGCCATACATAAGCAGGTCCTTGCCAGGATCCGTTATCCTGCATCCCGCCATGCACATTGTAGGGGATATCGTTGTCTACGTTTACATGGTAAAACTGCCCTACCGGAATATTGTCGATGAATTCCCAGGTATCGCCACCATCATAAGTAATATTCAGACCGCCGTCGTTACCGTCGATCATAAAACCGGGATCATCCGGGCTCAGCCAGAAGGCATGATGGTCGGGATGCACCCAGTTGTAATAAGGATAGAGGCTCTCGAAGGACTTCCCCCCGTCTTCAGATTTGGAAATATAAGTGTAGATACTTAAAACCCGATTTTCATTGAATGGGTCCACATAAATTTCAGCATAGTAGAAAGGACGATTACCCACATCACCGTCTTTTTCTACGGTTTGTCGAAGTTCCCAGCTAAAACCGCCATCCTCAGAACGGTAAATACCATTCTCTTTGGATTCGATATGAGCGTAAACCACATCGGGTTTATTCGGAGCGATGGCCACACCAATTCTGCCCAGTTCCCCTTCCGGAAGTCCGTCATCTGAAGTCAGCTTTTTCCAGGTATCACCACCATCAAGGGTCATATAGAGGCCTGAACCTTCCCCGCCTGATTTAAAGAACCAGGGCCAGCGCCGGAATTCCCACATAGCTGCAAAGATCTTATTCGGGTTAGTCGGATCCATCACCATATCGCCAATCCCGGTACGGCTGTTGTTGTATAAAATTTTCTGCCAGGTTTTACCCCCGTCGGTAGTACGATACACACCACGATCTTCTGAATCGCCCCAGGCTGAGCCCTGCGCGCCCACATAAACAACATCCGGGTTTTCAGGATGGATGATGACCCGGTGGATATTACGAGTACCTTCAAGTCCCATCAGCTGCCAGCTTCGCCCGCCGTCAATACTTTTATAAATCCCTGCACCTGATGACTGGCTGTTTCTGGGATTTCCTTCTCCGGTTCCAGCCCATATGATGCTTGGGTTTTTCTGGTGGATGTCGATGGCACCAATGGATGCAGCCCCGTATTCATCAAAAACGGGCTCCCATTTAATGCCTCCGCTGGTAGATTTCCAGATTCCGCCGGAAGCCGATCCCACGTACATAATATCAGGATTGCTGTTAACCACATCGATGGCGGTGATTCTACCGCTCATCCCGGCCGGTCCAATATTCCTTGGCTCCATGCCCTCGAATTTCTCCATGTCCAGCTGTTGTGCCGACATCTGTGTGCTGATCGCCAGTGTGATAAACAGGGCGCTCAAGAGTACTTTTCTGATCATATTCAGGTGTAAAGTTTTGGTTTTTAAATGCAAGACCGTCATTGTAGACATTCCTTTGGCCTAATTCAATCGACCTTTGTTAAATATTGTAGCCTGAAATTCCCCGGAATCAGTTCCAGCCCATGGCTTCCAGGCGAGCAAGATCCTTTTCCAGAAACTGCCGATCCAGCTCTTCAGAATCCTTGTAAAATGCCCTCAGTTTTTTGAGCCGCTCATGAAGCTCTTCCCGAATATCTGCATAGGCTTCATCAGCATACACATTATTCATTTCCTGCGGATCCACTTCCAGGTCGTATAGCTCCCATTCGTCGATGTCATAATAGAAATGAATGAGTTTGTAGCGGTCTGTACGAATTCCATAATGCCGTTTCACCATATGAATTCCGGGATATTCATAGTAGTGGTAATACAGCTCATCTCTCCAGTTCCCTTCCTTTTGCTGAAGCAGGGGAATCATGCTGAGGCCCTGCATGTCGTCTGGAACCGCGGCACCTGCCGCCTCCAGGATGGTAGGCGCGAGATCAATATTTTGCACCATATCCCTGTTAACCGAAGCCTTTTTGATCATCTGCGGATAACGAATGAGCAGAGGAGTGCGGAAAGATTCCTCATACATAAAACGTTTATCAAACCAGCCGTGCTCTCCCAGATAAAAGCCCTGATCTGAAGTGTAAATGACCATGGTATTGTTGCTTAGTCCCTGTTCATCCAAATGATCCAGCAAACGGCCGATGTTGCGATCCACGCTAATGATGGTACCCAGGTAATCCTCCATATAACGCTGATATTTCCACATCGTCAATGCCTTTCCCCTCGGAGTGTTATCACGGAAATCCTCATTAATCGGACCGTAAATGCGCATCCACTGCTCCCTCTCTTCCGGACTAAGACGATTAATTTTATGGGTATAATTGGTTTCGTACCAGTCGAGGAAGTCCTCAAAATTCAAAGCCTTCACAATTTCAGGAGCAATCTTATTATCTGCCGTTAAGGCCATGTGATCATGTATCCTCATTTCCGCTTCCTTTGCCGCCCTTCCCCGGTTCTGATATTCATCAAATAGGGTTTCGGGAACCGGGATTTTATGGTATTTGAATTCCTCGAGATCCTGCATGCTGGGCCACCACTCCCGATGCGGGGCTTTATGGTTGTACATCATGAAAAAAGGCTTGCTGTTATCTCTGAGTGAGTCCAGATAGCTGATGGCGAAATCCGTAATCAGGTCGGTCACATAACCTTCTTCTTTGACGATACCCTCTTCTGTTTTGAATTCCGGATGATAATACTGACCCTGTCCCGGCAGTACCTTCCAGTAATCAAATCCGGTTGGGGCCGACTTCAGATGCCACTTACCGTATGCCGCTGTTTCATATCCGGCCTGCTGAAGTAATTTGGGGAACGTCACCTGAGATGAATCAAAGCGATCGATGTTGTCCCTCACGCTATTCAGGTGGCTGAATTTTCCGGTGAGGGCGACAGCCCGACTTGGTGAACAAATGGAATTGGTCACATAGGCAGAAGTAAAAAGCATGCCCTCATCAGCCAGGCGGTCAATATGTGGAGTCTTTATACGACTGGAATCATAGGCACTGATGGCCTGATAGGCATGATCATCCGACATAATCAGGATGATATTTGGCTGAGTTTCAGGTGTCCATTCCTGTTGAGCTGAACAGGATAAAAGAAAGAGCGAAACAAGCAGATATATGGTTTTTTTCATCCCCTGAGAGATTATTTCACATTGAGAAGCCAATAAAACAAAATCGAAGACATAAAAAAACCCTGATGCCGGGTGGCAACAGGGTTTAAATTTATCGCTTCCGAATGTTTACTTCGGATCCAGAATCATATCAATGCGCTCGCTCATGTCAACCAGGTGAACACGGGTAGCACGATCAATGCTTCCGGCATTCAGGCGGTTACGAATATCGCGCTGCAGAATCTGCAGTTCGTTTCGTACAATCGGCCTGATTTCAGACTGGCTCACATCCACACCTCGTGCAAAGAAACCGGATGGTTCCTGAGTCATCAGGTATTCCATACGCTCAACATAGGCCCGCTGCAAATGGCGACGGTGAACATTAATATTCTGACCGGCTCTCAGCTCACGGAAAATTCCGTTACGCAGATCGTCCATCATTTCAAAGGCAGTATAGGTATCCCCATCAACACGGGTTTCCGCATCTACCAGTCGGGCAATTCTGGATGGATTCAATACGCCATTCAGCACACCAGCCTGAACACCACGGAAGGTTTCCACTGCAGTAGACTGGTTGATTCGGCTGAGGATTTCTTTGTTGTATGCCCAGGTTGGGGTCGAAAAAGCATGACGCTGCAGGAACTCCATCGCTCTGCGCTGATCATCTTCAGCAACCGGGGTAAATACTTCACCTTCCTGATCAAAGGTTTTGTCATTACGATAAACCCCACCGATGTAGGTCGTAACATGGCCCATGTATCTTCTCCACTGACCTACCATATTTTGATAAAGCTCAGCAAGATCAGAATAATCGTCACCGGCTTCTTCTTCACCAATCCAATCCATCAGGTTTGCGGTGATTACCTGAAGATTTGCCAGTCCGAGCTCGGAGGCTCTCATGGCATCATCACCGATCTGCTCGGTTTGAGACCGGGGATCTACACCGTCCGCATTACCAAAGAAGTACAGCGGATCATCAGCTCTTTCAACAATCCAGGCGTTCAGGGTTTCCTTTTCGTCGTCCGCTTCTTCCACATCCGGGAACCAGGTGTAACCCCACTTGATCGACCATTTATCGTACTCACCAATTTTTGGGTAGAACTGCGTTACGCCGTCACCGGGTTGAGCCACATAGTTGAAACGGGCGTAGTCCATGATGGATGGAGCCGTACCATGGGTTTTAGTCCACTCAGGATCTCTGAGTTGCTCAACTGTGTAAGCCGCACTTGAACCCATGTTGTGTGGCAGTCCCAGCGTATGGCCAACTTCGTGCGCCATCACAAAACGGAGTAATTCACCCATCACATCATCCGCTACCTTCACCTTCTGGGCTTCCGGATTTGCGGCTGCAGTCTGAATGAACAACCAGTTTCTGAGCAGGTTCTGAATGTTGTGGTACCACTGAATATCAGATTCCAGAATCTGTCCGGAGCGCGGATCATGCACATGCGGGCCGGAAGCATTCTGAATCGGATTCGTGATGTAACGCATGGTTGAATATCTCACGTCTTCAGGGGTGAACTCCGGATCTTCTTCAGGGGTCGGAGCTTCTTTACCGATGATGGCATTTTTGAAACCGGCTGCTTCAAAAGCTATCTGCCAATCTTCAATACCCTGAATCAGGTAAGGAACCCACTTCTTTGGTGTTGCAGGATCCAGGTAGTACACAATTGGATTCTCAGGTTCTACCAGCTCGCCTCTTAAATAGGCCTCCTTATCTTTGGGAACCAGGTTGTAACGGGTGATGTATCTTCTCTGATCAGCTCTGTGCTCATCAGAAGAATAATCATACTGACTTACAGAGAAGTAACTTACTCTGGGGTCAAAATTTCTTGGCACAACCGGTTCTTCCGGAAGCAGAATCATGGACTGGTTCACTTCAAGAGAGAGCGTACCGGTTTCCTGGTCTGTAGGTGGTTCGCCTGCATCAAAGGTCTGAACATGACGCACTTCAATATTCTGAGGGTATGAACGCACCGAATCAATAAATGACCGGCTGCCATCCAGTCTTCGTACCTGGAATTGTCTTCTTTGAAAATCTCTCAAGCCACTTAACAGCTTTACATCCGATGTATAAAGATTAGTTACATCAATTACCGTTGAGGTTGAATCTTCACCTAAGGCTTCAATATCAAAGGAATAAACTACCGGCTCGAAATTATTATTTCGAACAGATTCGTAGATGGGATCTTCCTCATCAGCAACGCTGGAGTAGGATACATGGCGAAGCATGATTTTATCGCCTTTACGCTGCCATCTTACTACCTGCTGACCTCTTGGCTTCTGGCCGGCACCGCCAAAGCTGAGGTTCTCAGTATATCCTGAAATTCGGGTAACCAGCAGCATTTCTCTTTCAAGCAGAATATTGGGAATCTCGAAATAATAGCTGTCTTCTTGTTTGTAAACATTAAAGAGACCTTCATCTTTCTGGGCTTCTTTCTTGATGACGTCAGAGAATTTTTTGATGCCGTTTTTCTTGGCTGGAGGTCTCTTTGAGGAGGATGCCGCATTATCGCCGGATCGGCTTGCTGCAGGCTCGGCTGACTTACAGCCGGTTAGAATTACGGCCGAGCAGGTAATCATCAGTACTGCACGGCTTAGGCTTTTAAATGACTTTAGCATTGCCTTAAGATTAGTTTTAATTAAAAAAGTGCGGAAAAGTGAAGGTTCTGCAGGACTATTGCAAGAAAAACAGCCTTATGCCCTGTAAAAAGTTTTGAATCAGCTTCTTAAACGAGCTTACTTCAGGTATTCACGGAACCAGCCGGAAGTCCATTCCAGCGCTTCCGCAAAGGGCTCAGGAAACTCAGGCTCGGTGTAGGGATGACTGGCTCCCAGCGTGTGGCCGCCATGGGCAATCAACCTCAGCTCTTTGTCATGAGCCGGGCAGGCGATGTGAAGTTTCTCGGAATCGGTATATGGAACCGATTCATCTTCCCTGCTGGCAATGAATAGGACCGGAACCCGAAGCTCTTCAACTCTACGGATAGCAATCACACGATCCGCATTATCCCTGGAATCCTCGTAAACCACCTTATCCAGTTTCATCTGTTGTCCGGTTCGACTGTTGAGGATGTGAGTGAATCCCTTTTCCTGCCAGTCTTTTTTCATTTCATCACTCCAGCGACCCAGATAATCGGCAACGGCATTCCAGGTAACGACAGCCTGAATATGTTCGTATTCCACACCCGCAGCAATTGCGGTGTGTCCGCCCCGGGAATGCCCCAGTATCCCGATCAGATCGGTATTCATGTGGGCATGTTCGTCGGCGATGGTACCATTTTGTAAGGCATCAATTACACTGCCGATGTCGTCCAGATCCTGGCTCAAAGTTTGTTTTTCGAAGAGATCCAGACGTTCAAACTCATCTTTTTTTTCACCGATCCCGTTACGAGACAAATTAAAGGAACAAACTACCAGCCCATTCCGGGCCATTTCTTCACAGGCATCGGGCCAGATGCCCCAGTCTTTGAAGCCTTTGAATCCATGCACAAAAAGGACCACCGGAAGCGGGTGAGCGTTGGCACCCTGTGGAGCAAAAAGATCGTAGCGGATGGGTAGCCCTTCAGTTGATTCAATCTGACCGGATGAAATGCTGACACTTGTGAATTCCATGATTACTCCTTATTGAAGTTTAGGGGTTCCAGTTTTACCAGTTTTCTGAGCTGGTTGATTTCCCCCTGTTTCAAATAACGCCACCTTCCGCGTCGCACTCCTTTCATATTCAGGCCGGCATAATCTGTTCTTTTCAGTTTTTTTACCTCAGTCCCGAAATATTCCACCATCCTTCTGATCAGCCGGTTTCTGCCTTCATGAACCGATAAGCTGAAGGCGGCAGGATTATCCAATGACCTTTGAATATTATATGCTTTGGCCGCTCCATCTTCAAGCTCAATACCTTCCTTCAGAGCTAATAATTCCTCATCCGTGAGCGGTCTTTCAGATTCCACTTTGTAGGTTTTATTAACCTTGTAACTGGGGTGCATCAACCGGTGAGCCAGATCCCCGTCGTTGGTAAGCAGTAGCAAGCCGGTGGTATTGCGGTCAAGCCGGCCAACTGGATAAACGCGGTTACCCGTAGCTTTTTCTACCTGATCCAGTACTGTTTTTCGGTCTTTCTCATCCGAAGTTGTACTGATCACATTTGCGGATTTATTCAGCAGTATGTATACAAAGGATTCCAGGCTGATTTTCTGCCCTTCCACCACCACTTCATCGTTGGGTGAAATAGAAGTACCCAGCTCTGTAGTCTGTCTGCCGTTCACCAGAACTTTTCCTTCCTCAATCAGCTTATCGGCATCCCGGCGTGAGCAGTAACCGGCATGGCTGATATACTTATTCAGCCGGATTTTTTCCCCTTGATTCCCGGCTTTGTCCTTTTTCCCGGGCTGCTGCTGCTTCTTTGAGGTTCGGTTGGCAGGCTTTTTCCGACCACCCCTTTTGCTTCCCTTTCCTGCTTTCATATTTCTGAACTCTCTCCGGGAGTGTCTTCCGATTCCTGATCGGCTTCATTTTCCTGATTATCTTCCGTTTCCAGCTCACTTTCGGTCATCAGCTGCATCTGTCGTTCTATAAGCAGCTGACGGTGCTCGGCCATGTCATCATCTTTGAGGATTTCTTCAATTTCCCTGGGCTTGGGCAGTTCATCCACAGAGTTAATGCCGAAATGCTGCAGAAAATGCTTGGTGGTTTTATAGAGCAGGGGTTTTCCGGGGCTGTCGGCTCTACCCGAAACCTGTATCAGCATTTTTTCCATCAGCTGACGCAAGATGTAACCGGAATCCACGCCCCGGATCTGATCCACTTCGGGCTTGGTGATAGGCTGGCGATAGGCAACAATGGCCAGCGTTTCAATCGCTGATTGGGAAAGTCTTCGATAGGCATTCTGATGCTGATAAATACTCAGCCAGCGATGGTACTTAGGTCGGGTCACAAAGGTGAAACCGCCACCGGTTTCACTGATCATAAAGCTCAATCCGTTTTCCTCGTATCGGTCGTTCAGCTTTTCGATGAAGCCGAGAATGGCTTCCCGATCCAGCAGTAGCTGCTCATCACCCTCACCAATAATCTCGATGAGTTTTTCAGCTTCCAGCGGATCGGGGCTGGCAAAAATAAGGGCTTCAATAACAGCAGAAAGCCTGCTGCCATCAATAAATTGATAATCTTCCATCGAACTAAACTAAAGAATATTCAGGCAAAAATGGGATTTAATCGCTGTCTTCTACAACAAAAAAACCGTCATTACCCTGTTCCTGATACAGGGGCATAAGCAGATAGCCGCGTGCCTGCGCTTTTATTTTACCGGAGTTATCATTAGCCAGCCAGTCACCCACTTCCACCCGGTCAAAGTTGCGGAAGCCCGGGCGCATTTTGAAATCATCCCCTTCTTCTATGATATGCTTGTAAATGAATTTCACATGCTTGGGCAGATGAGCCACCTGCTCCATCAGGAAATCGTAATATTGGCTGTAATCCAGAATGGTGGATGCACTCAGATAACCGGATGAAACCAGCAGAACCAGCATTCCCGCTACGGCATTTTTATGGGATTCCTCGGTACCATGAGAACCCGATTCAAAGGCAAAGCCAATGTGATTCCATTCATCCGCGAAGTCCATGGTAGTTCCGTGCAGGGTATGCTCGATGCCGTAAATGAGAGGCATGCGTAACTGGGATAGCAGTTTGATGTGGTCCTCATCCCGTTTGGTGATGGTGAACATCCCACGCTGACCGGAAAAGGTGTGTAAGTCGGCCAGAATGATTTTATCCGGGCGGTCATGGTTCAGGATCAGCGGGTCCATGATATCCAGCAGGTCTTTGATCATCTTCCGCTCATTGGAAAGCAGGTTTTCCCGTTTGGTGCGGCGGATTTTATCCAGGATGGAGGTTCTCCACAGCCGGTTCATATCCTCATCGATGTAGCGCTTATTCAACTTCAAGGCTTCGATATTACCCTTAAGTGCCAGCAGGCTTCCGTTCACCTGATCCTCATAGGGTCGGATGATTTCCATCAGGTCTTCAAGTGCGCGCACACCGGTTGGTTCATTCCCATGCAAACCGGCTATTGCAATGATTCGGGGGCCTTCTTTCTTTCCGTCTATCTCCCCGATTACGTGCTGTCTTATGTGTTCAGGATACTTTTCGGCTTCTTTTTTTAACAGATGTACAGTCAATTGCTCAGCTGTGATTTAATCGGTTCAGGAGGTTTCGGGTGATGTCCATAAAATTATGTTCAGTGATCACGCCAACCAGTCGGTTGTTTTTAACCACCGGTAGACAGCCGATCTTGTTATCCTGCATGATGTTAATAGCCTCCAGAATGGAAGCCTCCGGATGTACGGTGATCGGATTTTTGATCATGATCTCTTCAACGGTCTGCATATCGTCTCCGCGATCTGAAATTTCTTTGGCATATTCACGAAGCACCATTCGCATGGTCACAATACCCACCAGTTGCTTCTGATCGTTTTCCACGGGTGCATAACGGATTTTTCGCCACTCCAGCAGATAGGCCACAAATTCCAGAATGTCATCTTTCTGAACAGTAAACAGATCAGTGGTCATAAATTCCTCCACCAGAAGCATGGAAGGCTTCCAGTCTTCGATGTCGTCAATTTTAGCCAGCGACCATTTATGCACCGGCTCTCCTTTTTTCTGGTTTTTCAGCATAGCTTTGGCAACGGCTGTCAGGGCTTGTTCACGGGTGTTATGCTTTATGAGGTTATTGAAAGACTTGACCGTCCAGTAGGATCCGGTCTGACTTTCTTCGATTCGCTCGCTGATTACATCCAGGTATTTATTGATATCATCTTTTCGGATATCTGCCTTTTCCAATCCGTGCCTGGCTATGGGCAGCAGCACATCATGAACAAGGTCTTTGGCATTCATCCGCTGGTCTTTAGTCCAGGTAAATTTGGTATCCATGCCCAATTTGGAAGCTGCAAAGAAATTCATTTTAGCGCTGTCAAAATCCATAAACTCGGTGATATCCGGCCACTCATCCTCTATTCCATTCATCACTCCCAGCCACACAGCTGCATTGGCCACTTCATCAATTACGGTAGGACCGGATGGCAGGGCCCTGTTTTCAATTCTCAGATGTGGCTTTCCGTCTGTAATTCCATAGCAGGGACGATTCCAGCGATAAACAGTAGAATTATGGATGTTTATGGCATAGAGTTTAGGCGGAATACCCTGCTTAAGCAGATCATCTACATCCTCCTGCAGATTGGTGCTCAAGAGAACCCTGTATCTGGAAATATCCTCTTTATAAATTTCGAGGATGCTGTCTTTCAGCCAGCAGCTGCCAAAAGTTACACGAGGCAAGCTATCGCGCAGGTGATCGCCGGTGATTCGGGTATCCACCGCCTGCCGAAACAGGGCAATCCGGGTTTCGGCCCAGAGACGTTTACCAAAAAGCATGGGCGAATTTACCGCAGTTGCCAGCAGCGGACCGGTAATGGCCTGTGCATGATTGTACTTATGTACGAATTCTTCGGGTTTAACCTGCAGATGTACTTGAAAACCGGTATTTGAAGCCTCAAGTAGGGGCGAGTCCAGCCTCATCAGCAGTTCATCCATCCCCTGAATACGTAATTCGAACTGCTCACCCCGAAGTTTGTTGATAGCATCACACAAAGCCTTGTAGCGATTCAGCGGTGTCAGGTTATCCATTTCCACGTCCCGCTTGCGGATGGTGGGCAGGATTCCGCTCAGCAGCAGGTCGCCTCCAATCTCATTAACCGCTTTTCGAACACGTTCAATCTCGTTATGCATGTTGGATTCCATGGTTGATAAACAATCACCCGTGAATTCCAGCGGTTCCAGATTGATTTCAAGGTTGAATTTGGCCAGCTCGGTGGTATAATTACCCTCACCCAGCAACTCCAGCACCCGCATGGATTCCGGAAAAGCCTTGCCTTGCTTATCTATAAGATTCAGTTCCTGCTCTGCCCCGATTCGGGTCACCTCATCATTGAACATGCCATTGTTGAGCATGGTGTCGAGGGCACGCATGTCTCTCAGAATAGTCTTTTCAAACCTCTGAATCTGATCATTCGTGGTGGCGAGCGTTACGCGTTGTTCACCCATCGTTTTACCCTTTACTTTATGAAGGGTAAATAATCCACTTTAAGGAGTTTTTGCAAGTTCTTTTTTCAGTTGACCTTACCCACATTGATATTGATCCGGACCGATGCCGGAGGTTGCATTTTTTCATAATGGGAAAATAGGGTATCAAAAAGGTGTTCAATAAATTTTGCTCCCTTTTCCGATTCCAGTTTCAGGCTGCTTTCCCAATAGTAATTTCCGTTCAGGAAATGCAATGCAGCCGGAGAGGGACCCAGAACCAGGCTTTCATCCATGGCCTTGCGCATCAGATCGGTGAAGAGGAAGGCCGCTCTTTTCACCTCCCCGTCTTTTCTGCCTTTGAATGTAATTCCGATCAGTCTTGAATAAGGAGGATAATGCAGGCTTTCACGAAATTTGAGCTCCTCCTCTGCAAAGCTGCTGTAATCGTGGGTTTTGATATACCGGAAGGATGGGTGGTCGGCCTGCCGGGTCTGAATAAAGACAGCGCCTTTTTTGGTGCTGCGTCCTGCCCGGCCAGAAACCTGATTCAGCATCTGGAAAGAACGCTCCTCTGACTGAAAAGATGGGAAAGCCAGTTCAGTATCGGCATCAATCACCCCAACAACGGTCACATTGGGGAAATCCAGGCCTTTGGTTACCAGCTGAGTACCCAGCAGGATATCGGCCTCCTGCCTCTCGAAAGCACGAATAATGTTGGAATGCCCGTCCTTGCCACTGGTGGTATCACGGTCCATGCGCAGGATTCGAGCACCGGGGAACAAGTGAGCCAGTTCCTCTTCAATCTTCTGGGTTCCTGTACCCTTAGCCTGCAAATCTTCGGATCCGCATTCCTCACAGATGGTATCAGCCCGTCTCGAATATCCGCTGTAATGACAGAGCAGCATATTTTTATGCTTATGATAAGTGAGGCTGACAGAGGTCTCCGGACTCTGGGGGATGTGGCCACAATTCATGCACTGAAGGTAGCTGGAAAAACCACGCCGGTTCTGCAGCAGAATTACCTGCTCCTCTCGTTCTAAAGCTTCTTGAATGGCATTGAACAGCGGCACAGCAAGCGGACCTCTCATCGCACTGCGATACTGAGTGAGGTCCAGAATATTTACCTCGGGGAGAGCAGCCTCAGAATGACGCTGATTCAGCCTCAGATACCTCAGCTTACCGCTTTTGGCCAGTTGCATAGCCTGCATACTGGGTGTGGCTGAGCCCAGTACAACTGTTGCTCCATATTGGCGGGCACGCATCATGGCCACTTCACGGGCATGATATCGGGGTGCGGGGTCTTCCTGTTTGTAGGAATGATCATGTTCCTCATCCAGAATGATTACCGCAGGATCCTGAACCGGCATGAAGACTGCAGAACGCGTACCGATTACAATCTTCTTCTCTCCCCGGTATACCTGCAGCCAGGCTTTTTTGCGTTCGCGATCACTGAGCCGGCTGTGGTAGATGGTGAGTTCATCCCCGAAGATGCGGGAGAAGCGGGAAAGAAACTGGGGCGTTAATGCAATTTCGGGTACCAGAACCATAGCCGAATTTCCAGAATCCAAAACCTTTTTCAGCAGGCGGATGTATACCTCCGTCTTTCCCGAACCGGTTATACCATGCAGAAGAAAGCTTTGTGCCTGCCCGGAATCAAGACTTTCTGAGATCTGCTTATATGCCTCATACTGTTCTTCATTCAGGCGGTAGGGCTCGGCAAGCTCTTCCGGAAAACGAAGGAATTCATCCTCCTCTGTTGCCTCGAAGTGGCGGATAAGCCCTGCCTTATCTAATCGGTTTAATTCATGAGCTTTGAAGTCCAGTTCACCGGTCAGACTATTTTGGGGCTTTGGCAGATCAACTTCCAGCATCCTGAAACCCGCTTCCATCCATTTATAGGTTTGATTCTTTTCCGCAGTCAGTTCTTTCAGCCGCTGTTCCCCTTCGAGTCTTGATTCGGCCCAGTCCCACATCTTGATTTTTTTTGCACCCACCCTGATTTCCGGCTCTTCCCGGGTTTCGATCAGGCCTTTCTTTCGCAGGGCGGCCACCGTTTTCCACATAGGAGTATTTTTGAAGCGCCGTTCGAACTCACTCAGCAGGATTTTATTCTCATCCTCAAACAGATTAAGCAGTTTTTTCTCAGTATCAGTGAGTTTGATATCCTCCACCTGTTTCAGGATATGCACATAAGCTCTGCTTACATAATTCAGCCCGGATGGCAGTGCGGCCTGAATCACTTCTCCGATGCCGCAGTAGTAAAATTTGCTCATCCATTGAATCAGTTCCATGACTTGCTCATAGATCAGGGGCTCCTCATCCAGGATCCGGTCAATATTCTTGCATTCAAAATCCGGTTTTTGATCATGCAGTTTTACCACCATACCGATGGATTTCCGCGAGCGGAAAGGGATCCACACCCGTTTGCCGGGACGGATTTCATCCTGCAGGTTATCCGGAACTTTATAAGTGAACGTATTACGAAGCGGGGTAGAAAGAGCTATTTCGGCGTAGCGATTCAATGAGATATGCTAGGAATTGGTCTGAATCTAAATTATTTGGAAAGGGGATGTCAACATGAAAGCGATTGGGTTTTTCAGGATAAAGAATCCAGAATCGCTTTTGGTTTCTTTTCTGCAATTTTCAGAAGCACCCTTGCCGGGCCTTGAGGTTTTCGCCTTCCCTGTTCCCAGTTTCGCAGTGTACCCACACTGATTCCAAGCAAAGAAGAAAATTCCTGCTGAGTCATTCCATACTTTTCACGAATAGCAAGAACATCAGGCTCCTCAATCACTCTGTGGCCGGATGCTTTAATTAATCCTTTCCGGATGTCTCCGGCCTGCTTTACACTATCGAGCAATTCCTTGAACATTTCATCCTTCATTGCAAAAAATCCTCAACCATCTTTTTAAGTTGTTTTGTCTGCTCTGCTGTTAGATTATCCTGCTTGTTTTTAGGATATGCATATAGCAAAAAGATTTTTTCTTCCGAGGTGAGTATATAATAAATCACCCTCATTCCACCACTTTTACCGCGACCTGACCCAGTCCATCTGACCTTCCTGATGCCAGCAGTGCCTTTAATCACTTTTCCGGCTTCAGGCCTGACAGATAAATACAATTGAAGCAGATGTTATTCATCATCTGTAATCAGATTTTTGATCAGCTTCGAAAATATGGGCGTTTCAAAATACTCCATCACTTTAGCAATGGATGAATATAAAGTACGCCATTGACGTATATGATACAACTCATTCTCAGATCTGCCACCCCTCTCGGTCCAGGCTGCGGTACTGAATGGCTTCGGCAATATGCTCCGGCCGGATTCGCTCCTGTTTTTCAAGATCCGCAATGGTTCGGGATACTTTCAGGATGCGGTCATAAGCTCTTGCCGACAGCCCAAGCCGATTAATGGCATTCCTTAATAAATCGGATGACTTATCATCCAGTACACATACTTTTCTAACCATCCTGGCCGACATCTGTGCATTGGAGTAAATGCCATTAAAGGACCAGAATCGTGTTTTCTGAATTTCCCGGGCTTCCATCACTCTCTCCAGGATGGCCGCTGAACTTTCCCCTTTTTCTTTGGACGACAGCTCGTCATAACTCACCTTATTCACTTCAATATGCAGGTCGATGCGATCCAGCAGTGGTCCGCTGACTTTACCCAGATACCGTTTCATCTGCATCATTGACTGATGACTGGCCTGATCCGGATCGAACCAGTCGCCCGAAGGAGAAGGATTCATAGATGCCACCAGCATTACGTTGGAGGGATAAGTTACGCTCATCCGCGCCCGTGAAATACTCACAAATCCATCTTCCAGCGGCTGACGAAGTACCTCCAGAGCCGAGCGTTTGAATTCGGGCAGTTCATCCAGGAACAGCACTCCATTGTGGGCCAGTGAGATCTCGCCCGGCATGGGAATGGAGCCGCCTCCCACCAGAGCCACATCGGAAACGGTGTGATGAGGTGACCGGAAGGGCCGCTTGCAGACAAGGGCATTGCCTTTTTCCAGCAAACCCGCCACCGAGTGGATTTTGGTGGTTTCCAGTGATTCCTCCAGAGAAAGCGGTGGCAGGATGGTGGGAATACGTCGGGCCATCATGGTTTTACCGGCACCCGGCGGGCCCACCATGATTACGTTATGTCCACCAGCTGCAGCAATTTCCAGACCGCGTTTCACATTGGCCTGCCCTTTCACATCCTCAAAATCCAGATGTTTGTAATGCCCGTTCTGCCGGAACAGCTGATGTACATTTCCTTTCACCGGTTTCAGGCTCAGTTGACCCATCAGCCATTTGCGTACTTCCTCCAGATGCCCGAATCCGAATACATTCAGCCCTTCCACCACTGATGCCTCAGCCCCATTTTCTTTGGGAAGTAGCAGGTTTTTGAAACCCAGCTTTTGTGCTTCGACCGCTATAGGCAGCACGCCTTTCACCGGCCGGAGGTTTCCGTCCAGAGCCAGTTCACCCACGATCATGCAGCTTTCCAGCTTCAGGGATTGCATGAGGCCGGCCTCCATTAGCAGTCCAACCGCGATGGGCAGGTCAAAAGCGGACCCTTCTTTGGGTACATCAGCGGGAGCCAGATTTACGGTTATGCGTCCAAGCGGGAAAAAGCCGCAGGTATTCCGGATAGCGGCCTCCACCCTGAAATTGGACTCACTCACCGCCCGATCGGGCAGCCCAACCAGGAAAAACTTGGGGACTCCGTTATGAAAATTGGTTTCTACATCGATGACTCTGGCATCCACGCCAATGGTGGAAGCCCCATAAACTCTTGCCGGCATATTTTTGAATCTTTTGAAATATGGTTACCGTACTAAGACCCAAAACACAGAAAGACCTTACAAAACTGGCACATTATGGATAAGGAAAACATGAAATCTAAAGCCGATACCCTGTTTGAAGAAATCAAAGGCGGGGTGAATGAAGTGATCAGCCGGATTCGCGAGCTTATTAAAGAAGGCAGTGCCCGCAGACTGATTATCAAGAATAAGGAAGGCGAAACCGTCTTCCAGACCCAGCTAGCTTTCGGAGTTTCCGGAGCAGCTTTAATCTCAGCCATGGCACCGGTTATTTCAGCCATCGGCATGTTCGCCATGTTCCTCAACGATTATCAGATCCTGGTTGAGAAAGTAGCTGACGAAGACCACGATGAATATGAAGTGGACGCAGATGTGATTGAGATCATCGATGAAGATGAGCAGGACGAGGAAGCCGAAAAGGAAGAAACCAAGGCCGAAGAAAAAGGAGAAGAGCCCAAAGAAGAAAAGACCGTGGGCAAAAAGAAGCCGGATTCGAAAAAGAAAAAGTAATTTTCATTTAAAGGAGCAGATCATGAAAAAAGAGGTATGGAATCTGAGCGAGAACAAGGTTATGGTTGGCGTGATGACCGGCTTTGCTTCCCTGCTGGTGCTTTTTAAGCTTTTGGGTTCCTCTTTCAATGAGCTGCTCACCCTTTCCCTCTTTTTTATGGTGATGACCATCATTATTGCTTCTTTTGTAAATGGAGATCAGGGTAAATCGAAATCCTAACATAAAAAAACCCTGATACATCATTTTGCATCAGGGTTTCATTTTCCTGGCCGAAGCAATCAGGCTGTAACTTCTGCTTCCAGCTCCTCTGTCAGATATTTTTCGGCATCCAGAGCGGCTTTACAGCCGGTTCCAGCTGCGGTAACCGCCTGCCTGTAGATTGGATCCATAGAATCGCCGCAGGCAAAAACACCCGGCAAATCGGTTCTGGTGCTTTGTCCTTTGGTTTGAATGTATCCAACTTCATCCATTGTGAGCCTGCCTTTGAAGAGATCGGTATTGGGTTTGTGACCGATGGCGACAAACACCCCTGTCACATCGTCCAGTGTAGTTTCTTCTCCACTTTCGCGGTTTTCAACTACAACCCCTTCCACTACCTTATCTCCAAGAACTTCCTTCAACTGGCTGTTCCACATGAATTCAATTTTGTCGTTGGCAAAAGCACGGTGCTGCATGGCTTTAGAGGCGCGAAGTTCATCCCGCCGGTGAATTACCGTTACCTTTGAGGCGAATTTGGTTAGGAAGAGGGCTTCTTCCATTGCAGTATCACCACCGCCAACGATAATCACATGCTGATCGCGAAAGAAAGCACCATCGCATGTTGCACAGGCCGAAACGCCCGCACCACGCAGTCGCTGCTCACTCTCGATGCCCAGCCATTTAGCTGTAGCTCCGGTGCTTATAATGATGGAGTGGGCAAACACGTGGAGTTCGTCATCCACGGTTATTTTGTAAGGACGTTCATCAAATTCGATGTCGGTTACATACCCGTACCGGATGTCGGCGCCGAAACGTGCAGCCTGATTGCGAAAATCTTCCATCATCTTGGGTCCCATTACCCCATCAGGGTAACCTGGAAAGTTCTCCACATCTGTGGTGGTCATAAGCTGTCCGCCGGGTTCCGGCCCTTCGAAAACCAGCGGAGCGAGGTCGGCGCGTGCCGCATAAAGTGCAGCCGTAAAACCGGCCGGCCCCGAACCAATGATTACCACTTTAAAGGTTTTTCCTGCTATATCTTTCATACTCTATGTGTTTTATTTATTTGAGCCAAAAGTACGAAAAACCCTTCTTTGATATGGTCGTTATTCTCGATCAAGACTATAGCTAAATCCCGGATTAATCCTGAAAGAGGTAATCCTTCCGGCTCTTCATTTCCTGAGATACTTTGAAAGTACATTCAGGGGTCAGATCTGAGCTGCTCATGCCGGTATCGCTATACGGAGTTTCAAAATCGTCTGCGATGTCGGTAAATCTGAGTGTATCACCCTGAACCACAATTCTGGCGGGAACATCTTCAGTTTCATCACTGAAGAAATCCCGGACACGAATGGTATACACATCACCGTCTACAGAAACGATGGTGCCAATTTCTTCATTAATGTAGCAATCATCTCCCTGATCAAAAGAATCACCAAAATAATCCCAGAAGAAGAGCTTGTCGTCGGTGAAATACACTCCGATTTCATCGCCATCATCAAACACTTCCTCTTGCCATACTTTCTGAAAAGACTCGGGGAAAGAACCTCCGGAATCGTCATCGTCGTCATTATTTTTACATGAAAGACCGGTAACAATAATCAAACACAGACCCAGGATACATAACTCTCGTAGTTTCATTTTAATACAAATTAATTGGGGTTTTAAATACGGATGGAAATAAAAGTTATCTCAACGAAAATACAAAACATAAACTGCTTCCTTTTGCCTATTCAGGCTTTTGTTTATGTTTAGCAGACACAAATTTTGGAGGAAGTATTTTGACAATAGGAGTCATCAAAGAAACTGCAGAACTGGAGCGCCGGGTTGCCCTCAGCCCGGAAGTGTCCGGGAAGCTGGTGAAGGCCGGTCATAAGGTGCTGGTAGAAAAAGATGCCGGGACTGCTTCAAGCTATCCGGATGGGCAATTTGAAGAAGCAGGAGCGATTGTAATTCCCGACCGACTGACTATTTTGAAAGAATCGGATATCCTAACGGCGGTACAATGTCCGGGTAATGCGGATCTTGATCAGATCCCTGCTGGCAGCATCCTGATTTCCTTCATCTGGGCTTTACAGAACCCGGAGCTTGTTTCCCTATTTCAGGAGAAAAAAATTACTGCACTGGGGATGGATGCTATTCCCCGGATTTCCCGGGCACAAAGCATGGATGCCCTTTCATCCATGAGTAATATTGCAGGTTACAAAGCAGCACTGCTCGCGGCAAATCACCTCGATAAATATATGCCCATGATGATGACTGCAGCGGGTACGATTCCTCCCGCCAAAGCCCTAATTCTGGGCGCAGGCGTTGCCGGCCTCCAGGCCATCGCCACCTGCAGGCGACTCGGGGCTGTGGTAGAAGCCTTCGATGTGCGGCCGGTTGTTAAAGAACAGGTGGAAAGCCTGGGTGCTAAGTTTGTGGATGTTCCTCTCGAGGAGGAAGACACCGAAAGCAGTGGCGGGTATGCAAAAGAATTATCCGAAAAGAACAAAGAAAAGCAGCGGGAGGTTATCCATGAGCATGTGAAGAAATCGGATATGGTGATTACCACCGCCCTTATTCCCGGCCGGCCGGCCCCATTATTGATAACCAGGGAAATGGTAGCCGATATGAAACCCGGTTCTGTAATTGTGGATCTGGCAGCGGAGACCGGAGGTAACTGCGAGCTCACCGAAGCCGGTAAAGTGATCCGGAAACACGATGTTGTCATAGACGGACCACTGAACCTAGCCAGTCGTCTTTCAACTCATGCCAGCCAGCTGTATGCGAAAAACATGCATACTCTGCTGGATCTTCTGATTAAAGAAGGGGAACTGAATCTTGATTTCGAAGACGAAATTATCAAAGGCACTACCATCACCCACGACGGCGAAATTATAACTCCCATGCTAAAGAAGGAGTCCTGATATGTCTGCACTAATTTTTTCACTTTTCATTTTTGTACTGGCCTGTTTTATCGGCTTTGAACTCATTTCCAAGGTGCCTCCAACCCTGCATACACCACTTATGAGTGGTGCCAACGCAATATCCGGTATTACCATTGTTGGTGCACTGGTGGTGGCCGGCAGCGTGGGCGGACAAATGGGACAAATACTCGGGCTTATCGCCATCATTTTTGCGACCATCAACGTGGTGGGCGGGTTTATGGTAACCGATCGCATGCTGGAGATGTTCAAGAAGAAGGAGGATGACCAATGAGCCAGTTTCTTCCTGAGCAGATTGCAGCCTATTTACCGGATACTATTCAGTTGCTGTATCTGGTTGCGACTTTTTTCTTTATCCGCGGACTCAAACTGCTCAACTCCCCCCAGACCGCCCGGCGCGGTAATCAGTTTGCGGCCATCGGGATGCTGATTGGTATTGTGGTCACATTATTCGACCAGCAGATTGTTTCCTTTGAATATATCATTATCGGTGTGCTGGTTGGTTCTGTGATTGGAGCCGTGGCTGCCAAGCGGGTACCCATGACCGACATGCCGGAGATGGTTGCTATCTTCAACGGTTTTGGTGGTGGGGCTTCTGCACTCGTCGCCTGGGGCGAATTCGCCCGAAGCTCTGATGTTTTCATGATCGATGATGTATCGCTGGTCACCACCGGACTTTCCATCTTCATCGGTTCACTCACCTTCACCGGTTCCTTCATTGCCTATGGGAAATTAAGCGGCTTCATCACCGGAAAAGCCGTCACTTTTCCCGGCCTGAATGTGATCAACATCGGTGCGATGATAGCGGTAGTAGTCTTGATCGGATTCTTCACCTTTGATCCATCCAATCTCACCATTTTCTGGGTTATTCTGGGGCTTTCCCTGTTCATCGGAATTACTTCCGTGATTCCAATCGGAGGAGCCGACATGCCGGTGGTCATCTCACTGCTGAACTCCTACTCCGGTATCGCGGCCTCTATGGCCGGTTTTGTACTCGGCAACAATCTGCTCATCATCTCGGGTGCATTGGTTGGAGCAGCCGGGCTTATACTCACCAATATCATGTGCAAGGCCATGAATCGCTCCCTCACCAACGTGATTTTCGGAACCTTTGGTGCGGTTGCCGGATCCAAAGCGGTGACTTCAGGAGATCAGTCTGTAAATGAAACCTCTGCCGAAGATCTGGCCATTCAGGTTGCTTATGCCAACAAAGTGGTGATCGTACCGGGTTACGGACTGGCTGTAGCACAGGCACAACACGTCTTAAAAGAAGTAGCTTCCAAGCTGGAAGCAAGAGGAGTTATTGTTAAATATGGAATTCATCCGGTGGCTGGACGTATGCCCGGCCACATGAATGTGCTGCTTGCGGAAGCGGATGTGCCCTATGATCTCCTTTATGATATGGATGAAATCAATCCTGATTTTGCCACAACCGATGTGGTATTGATTATCGGGGCCAATGATGTGGTGAATCCGGAAGCCAAGCAAAATCCCGGAAGTCCCATTTATGGAATGCCGATCATGAATGTAGACGAGGCCAAACGAACCGTGGTCTTTAAACGCTCACTCAGTTTTGGTTATGCCGGCATCGACAATCCCCTGTTCTATGCTGAAAAGAACCAGATGTTCTTCGGGGATGCAAAGAAATCACTCAATGAGCTGAATGAAGCTCTCAATGATGTTTGAACCTGAATTCTGCGCCTGATTCCCGTGAAAAAATGTTATCTGTCTGTTCTTGTACTTTCAGTATTCCTGCTAAGCAGCTGCCTTAATACGGATGATTCCACAGAATGCAACCGATCTGTAAATCTCAATGTGGATGAAATCCAACTGGCGGCTGATATCGAGCTTATTGAAGAATATCTGACGGATCGGCCTTTTGAAACGGAGGAGCATCCCAGCGGCCTCCGCTATAGAATTACTGAACCCGGAACCGGTGAAGCCATCACGCTTTGTGATAATGTCAGTGTGACCTATACCGGCAAGCTGATCAGCAATGATGAAGTGTTTGATTCAGCCACAGAACCCGTCCGTTTTCCGCTTTCCAATCTGATCCGTGGCTGGCAAATCGGATTACCCCTGATCAGGGAAGGTGGTGAAATTGAATTGTTCATTCCTTCAGTTTACGGTTATGGTCAGCAGGGATTTGCGGATGTGATTCCGCCCAACGCCAATCTCCGATTTCGGATTAACGTTCAGTAAGTATGGGTTTGGGCATGAGAATCAATCAAAAGCTGTTAATACTGCTCTTTTTAACCTTCATGGTTTCCTGCACCTTTAACGAGGTGGAAGTAAAACAGGGCGTTTCTCAGGAACTGGCCGATTACCGTAAAGCTTCACTGAGCGACATCAAATATGAGCTTCGATTTGTAATTCCGAAGGATGAGGATGTTCGTATCACTGCGACAGAGCGCATCACCTTCGGTTTGTCCAATACCTTTCAGGACCTGCAGCTGGATTTCCGGGAAAGTCCGGATCACATTCAGGAACTGAGTGTAAATGGTGAGAATGTGTATTACAGTTTTGCCCTTGATCACCTGGTGATCTCCAAAGATTACCTCAAGGAAGGGGAAAACCAGATTGATATTCGATTTTATGCAGGTGAAAGCTCGCTGAACCGGAATCCGGATTATCTGTATACCCTCTTTGTGCCCGACCGGGCACGAACAGCTTTCCCCCTCTTCGATCAGCCCAACCTGAAGGCTACCTATGAGCTAACCCTGGTAATCCCAAAGGAATGGGAAGCCATCGCGAACGCTCCCCTAGTGACCGACATCGAAGATGATTACACCCGCGAGCTTCAGTTTGCCGAATCAGACCTGATCAGCTCCTATCTCTTTTCTTTCGTAGCCGGTGATTTTGAGAAGGTGAGCCGGAACCTGAATGGTCGGGATATGACCATGCTGCACCGGGAGAATGACACCGAAAAAGTGAAGCGTAATCTTAATGATATTTTTGAGATGCACGCGGCCAGTCTGGAATGGCTCGAAAGGTACACCGGTGTCGCCTATCCTTTTCAGAAGTTTGATTTTGCCCTCATCCCCAGCTTCCAGTACGGAGGAATGGAGCACGTAGGAGCCATACAGTATAATGCCTCTTCTCTTTTTCTGGATGAAGACCCTTCCGAAAGTCGACTGCTAAGCCGGGCCAGTTTAATTGCCCATGAAACAGCACATATGTGGTTCGGGGATCTGGTAACCATGGACTGGTTCAATGATGTGTGGACCAAAGAAGTGTTTGCCAATTTCATGGCAGCTAAGATTGTGAATCCGGGTTTTCCGGAGATCAACCACGAGCTCAATTTTCTGCTTCGGCATTATCCGTCGGCTTACTCGGTGGACCGGACTGAAGGTGCCAATCCAATCCGGCAGGATCTGCCTAATCTGAACGAAGCCGGCACTCTGTATGGAGCTATTATTTACAACAAAGCCCCGATCATGATGCGTCAGCTGGAGCTGCTGCTGGGTGAAGATGTTTTTCAACAGGGCATGCGCACTTATCTGAGTACTTATGCAAACTCAAACGCCACCTGGCCCGATCTCATCGAAATTCTGGACGAGCTGAGTACGGAAGATCTGAAAAGCTGGAGCGAGGTGTGGGTGAATACCCCGGGAAGGCCTCACATCGAAATACAAAATGGTAAACTAATTCAGCGTGATCCTTCAGGGATGAACCGGATCTGGCCACAGGTTTTCGAAGTAAGCTACATTGGTGAAAAAATCCGAAAGGAAGATATTGAACTGAATGGAAGAGAAGCGTCTTTGAATATCCGGGAAGGAGAACGGGTTTTATTGAACTCAGATGGGTATGGATATGGCCTTTTCGAAACGGATCCGGAATTATTGAGTGGCTGGGAAGATCTGGATGAAGTTCAGAAAGGCAGCCTGCTGATTTCGCTTTACGAAAATGTGGTTGAGGGGAAATCACTGAGTCCATCAGAATACATCGGCGAATTGAAAGGAATTCTGGAAACAGAGGAGAATCAGTTAATTCTGAACCGGGCTATGGCTCAGGTGGAAAACCTGAGCACCTCATTTTTGGCTGATGATGTCCGCATCCAAACGGAAGAAGAACTGGAGCAGCTTTTCAGGGAACAGATGCAGAAACGGGAAGAAAGCAGCCTCAAAAAAATGTATTTCGATGCCTATCGCCGAGTAGCACAAACGCAAGAAGCCCTTAACTGGCTTGAAAAGGTCTGGAATAAAAACGTAACACCAGAAGGCATTAGCTTATCGGAAAATGATTACATCAGCCTGGCTATTGCACTTGCAATCCGGAATCCGGATCGGGCGCAGTTCTTCATCAACACACAGCTGGGGCGCATCAAGAATGAAGATCGCAGACGTCGGTTTGAGTTTATTACACAGGCACTTTCGGGTTCTCAGGTAATACGGGATGAGTTTTTCACTTCACTGATGGAGGAGGAAAACCGTGCAAATGAAAGCTGGGTGCTGGCTGGTTTGAGTGCCCTTCACCATCCTTCCAGAAGGGAAGCATCCGAAAAGTATTTATTGCCCAGTCTTATTCTGGTTGAGGCCATTCAGCAAACGGGTGATATCTTTTTCCCCAAGCGCTGGCTTGATGCCACACTGGGAAATTATAACAGTGCCTCAGCCGTTGAAACAGTCCAATCATTTCTTGATAAACGGCCGAATTACAACGCCCAGCTTCGCATGAAGATTTTACAGTCGGCTGATCAGATGAAGCGGGCACAAAAGATTTTGAGCAAAACAGATTCATGAAATTACCCCGCAAAACGAAGCAACAAAAAGAACGCGCACTTGAAATCCTGAATGAATTGTACGTGGAATATCCCAATCCGCATTGTGAACTGAACCACCGAAATCCATTCGAGCTGCTGATTGCTACCATCCTGAGTGCTCAGTGTACCGATGAACGGGTGAACAAAACAACACCAGCACTTTTTGAGCTCTACCCCACCCCTGAGCGCATGGCCGAAGCTCCCATAGAAGAACTGGAAGAGCTGGTGAAATCAACGGGTTTCTACAAAAACAAGGCCCGTTCCCTGAAGGAAACCTCCAAAACCCTGGTCGAGGACTTTGACGGCGAGGTTCCGCAGAATATGGACGACCTTCTGAAGCTGCGCGGAGCGGCAAGAAAAACGGCAAATGTAGTACTTGGAAATGCTTTCGGAATCAATGAAGGGGTTGTGGTAGACACCCATGTCAAACGACTTTCCAATCGCTTTGGCTTAACCCGGGAAAAGAAGAATACAGATAAGATTGAACGACACCTGATGGCCCTTTTCCCACGTGAAAACTGGACCGATCTTTCCCATTTACTGATCCACCACGGTCGGGCTCACTGCAAAGCACGATTTTCCAAAGCCCCCAATCATCATATCTGCGTGAAATACGGCAAGTACTGTGAATGCCAGAAAATGCGCGAAAGAGAACAGAAAGAAGCAGAAGAAAATGGCTGATTCGGATTCAACCCTCTTCCGGTCTATGACCAAACCGGTACCTCCCCTGCGCCGGGACATTCATTTATTTGAGGAGGAGGTAAACGGGCAGCCGGTCATCGGTTTTCATGATGAAAGAGCCTATGCCACCCCTCATTTTGCTTTACCGGCGGAAGCAGGGCAACTGCTATCACTCATCAACGGGGAGTATTCCGTTCAACAGATGCTGATGTACTGTTCGGAAGAAATCAAAGCGGAGGATTTGCTGGATTACATTCAGTTTCTGGATTCCCATGGTGTGCTGGAATCCAAAAACTTCAAAGCCAGAGCAGAGAAGACCGATCTGGATTATGAGGCTTCGGAAGTTCACCATAGCACCACAGCCGGATTTTCCTATTCAGAGGATGAAGCTGAGCTGAAGACCTATCTGGATCAGATGTTTGAGGGATTTGCGGAGGATGAAAATGGCGCAAAATCAGCCAAAGCACTCTTTGCTCCGCATATTGATCCACGCATCGGCATTTCATCCTATGTGAAAGCCTTTTCGGCCATCCGGCATCTCAAACCAAAACGGGTGGTGATGCTGGGCACCTCACATTATTCGGGTTTGTATGGGCAGCTGTATGATTTTAAACCTTTCATCGCTGTGGATAAGCAATTTGAGATGGTAAACGGGAGTATTCCCTCTTCCTCAGCTGCTTTTGAACAGCTGAAGAAAGCTCAGAAAACGGCAGATCTTCAGAGCCTGACCTTTCAGGACCGGGCGCACCGGGTGGAACACAGCCTGGAGCTGCATGCCCTCTTCCTCAATTATATCTGGGATCATGAATATGAGATTGTCCCGCTGCTTGTCGGTTCCTTTGATGAGCTGATGTACATGGAGCAATCTTCTCTGGGCGTAGAAGTGGATAAAATGGCTGGTGTACTGTCAGATGAATTTCTAAGCGATCCGGACACATTTATTCTGGTCTCAGGTGATTTATCCCACATCGGAAAAAAGTTCGGGGATGAACAACCGGCATCCGCTATGATCGAACAGGTGAATGCTTTTGATCAGGAATTTCTGGATATCGCGGTGGAAAACAGGGAGGAGGATCTGCTCAGCCTCATGAAAAGCAATTTCGATGCCTATCGCATATGCGGCTTTTCCCCGCTGATGAGCCTGATGAAGAGTATGCCTGATCTCAAAGGCAGGCGCATCAGTTATGATGTGTGGGATGAGAAAGAAAAAGATTCCGCAGTTACTTTTGGGTCTATTCTTTATTCGTGAATTGTTATTCGTGAATTGTTATTCGTTATTCGTTATTCGTTATTCGTTATTCGTTATTCGCCTGCCTGACGGCAGTCAGGTTATTTGGATATAAAATCAGAATAGATTTAATCGCAAAAAGCTGCTTTAGGGGTGGGCGGACAAGCTATTCGGCTATTTCCATTTTTTCCGCGAAGTAGGCGCAGAAATCACGCATATCACCTGCAATGCGCTCATCATTGATGGACTGCTGCAGGGTATCAGCCATGGTCACCAGCGTCTGGTGAAAGAAAATCTTCATCTCATCCATCGTCATATCACGGGTCCAGAGATCAAGCTTGAGGGTGTCTTTATTTTTGGCATCCCACATGGATAAAAGCATGGCGCGGCAGCTTACCTCATCAGCACCCTGCAGGTCAGTGGCCGACCAGATGATATCACTTGGAATATTCTGTTCGTCCAGTTCCACTTTAATATTGATGTCCTTGCTTTTTACAGCCATGCTAATATTCCTTTTTGCAGTTTTTTCTCAGGGTTTCGAGTACCAGTTCGAAGTCCCCGGGTAATTCAGAATTAAATTGCACCATTTCTCCGGTGCGCGGATGGATGAATCCCAGTGTTTTGGCATGCAGACACTGCCGATTCAGGTTCTTAATCAGATTGAAAAACATCGTTCTACGGGCTCCGGTATTGGAGCCGTATCTTACACTGCCCCCGCCGTAGGTCAGATCCCCGAAAACGGGATATCCGTGATGGGCAAAGTGAACCCGTATCTGATGGGTACGGCCGGTTTCGAGTTTTACTTCAGTCAGGCTCAGGTAATCAAAATATTCCAGCACCTTGTAGTGCGTTACCGCGGGCTTCCCCATGGGTTCGGGCAGCACTGCCATCAGCTTGCGATCCCTTTTTGACCGGCCGATGTTGCCTTCAAAGGTTCCCTCTTCCTCAGCCGGAGTGCCCCAGATCACCGCCCAGTAGGTTCTTTCGATGTCTTTTTCGGCAAAACGTTTACTGAGTTCAGAAAGGGTCTCTTCGTTTTTGGCGACTACAAGCAAGCCACTGGTGTCTTTATCAAGGCGATGCACAATTCCCGGGCGGATGTTCTCCTCATCTTCATCCCCGGCCAGTTCTTCCACGTGATGCATCAGGCCGTTTACCAGGGTTCCGGTCCAGTTTCCATAGGCCGGATGCACCACCATTCCGGCTTCTTTATTTACGATGATGAGGTCCTCATCCTCATATACTATACTCAGGTCGAGTTCTTCGGCTTTGGCTTCAGGCGGTGGTGGCTTGGGAAGTTCAATAAAAATCTTGTCGCCGGCCTGCATTTTATAGGAAGCTTTCTCCTTCTTACCATTCACCTGAACGTATCCCTCTTTGATAGCCTGCTGCACCTTATTCCGTGTTGCATTCTCAACAAAAGAGGTGATATACACATCCAGCCGGATTTCCTCCTGCTGCCCTGACGGCACCTCAAATTCATAAATGGTCGTCTGCTCACTCACTTTCTGAAGATAGGCATTTTGTAAGGACCTATGCTATTTGGGGTCTTATTAAGAAGATGGAGAATTTTGAATGTGAAATTTGAAATGTGAAATTTGAAATTTATGGCTGGTAAACAGAATATCATTAAAGATAAAAGCTTCGACTTTGCTTTAAGCATCGTCCGGGTATATCAAGAATTAGTTGCTTAGAAGGAATATGTACTTTCGAAACAGCTTCTAAGATCCGGAAAAAGTATCGGGGCCAACATTGAAGAGTCCGGGGCTGCATCATCCAGAGCGGATTTTATTTATAAAATTGCACTTGCAGCAAAAGAAGTGAGAGAAACCCGATATTGGTTAAGGTTGTTGAATCAAAGTGAATTGACTAATATCGAATTGAAACAAGAGCTAGTAGATATTGAAGAGATCATCAATATTCTGAGTGCAATTATCACGACCAGCAAATACAAGTAATTCCACATTTCAAATTCCAAATTTCGAATTATCCCTTATGATCAAAAGCCTTTATATCAAAGATTTCGCCCTCATTGATGAACTGGAGATTGAGTTTTTTCGGGGGTTGAATATACTGACGGGGCAGACAGGGGCCGGAAAGTCGATTATTATCGGAGCGCTGAATATGGTTCTGGGTGAGCGGGCCGATACAGAAGTGATTCGGACCGGCTCTAAAAAAGCCATTGCTGAAGCAACCATTGCTATCGGAGGGAATGCGGAACTGAAGAAGAAGCTGGCAGAAGAAGACATCGAATTCGGGGATTACCTGGTTCTGCGAAGGGAAATCCGGGATACCGGAAGCCGGGCTTTTATCAACGACCATCCCGTTACCATTTCGGTGCTGAAACAAGTGGGTGATCAGCTGGTAGATCTCCACGGTCAGCATGATCATCAGCTGCTGCTGAAAGAAGAAAATCATCTGGGAGTGGTCGATTCTTTCGGTGAAATCAAACCTTATCTCACTGCGTATCGAGAAGCTTATGTGGACATGAAATCCCTGCAGAAAGATTGGAGTGATCTGAAAAAGCGGGAAAATGAGCTGAATGAAAAACTGGAACTGTACCATTTTCAGGTAAAGGAACTGGATGAAGCAAACCTGAGCGATGGAGAAGAAGAGGAGCTGGAAGCTGAAATGAACCTGCTGGATAATGCCGAAGAGCTGGATCAGAAAGCAGCGGCAATTTCAGAGATGTCGGGTGAGGAATTTGACCTGATACAACTCCTGAATCAGCTGAAAATAAACCTGGAAGACCTCGCACGCATCGAACCGGATTTCAACACCTATCTGGAAGAGGTTAGTGCGGCCCGCATCAGCATTCAGGAAGCCATCCATTTTGCCGAACGCTATCGTGATCGCATTGAGCATAATCCACAGCGACTGGAAAGTCTGCGCAGGCGGCAATCGGAACTCAATGCACTGAAGAAAAAATACAGGAAGGAGATTCCGGAACTCATAGAATACCTCAAGGAAATTCGGCGTGAACTGAATCTGGCTGAGAATTTTGACCTTGAGCTGGAGAAGATCGGTAGTGAAATCCGCAAACAGGCCGAAATTCTTGGCAGCCATGCCTCGGAATTACATCTGCAACGACAGAATGTAGCAGACAAATTAAGCAGGGATATAGAGGCTGAACTGGCACAGCTGGGTATCCCCAATGCCACCATCCGGGTGCATGTAAACTGGATGCTCAACGATAAAGGCTGGATAGAAATCGACGGTAGCCGTATCGAATGTACTGAAAACGGTTGTGATGACATCAAAATCTATATCTCCACCAACAAAGGAGAAGAACCCAAATCGCTGGCGAAGATTGCCTCTGGTGGTGAGATCAGCCGGGTGATGCTGGCCCTGAAATCCATACTGGCAAAAGAGCAAAGTCTGCCGGTAATGGTCTTTGATGAAATTGACACCGGTATCAGCGGACACATATCCGAGAAAGTAGGCCGGACCATGCGAAGCCTGGGGCAGCATTGTCAGATTATGGCCATCACCCATCAGCCTCAAATAGCCTCACAGGCCGATGAGCATTTCAAAGTTGAAAAAGTGGAAACCGGTGAGCGTACCATCACCCGAATTGTTCACCTGAGTGATGAAGATCATATCCGTGAGGTAGCAGGTCTTATGAGTGGAGAAAATATAAGCGAGGCAGCACTCGAAAGTGCCCGCAACCTGATACAGCAATCCGCCAGCCGAAATTAAACTGCCGGATTATTCGGATTCTACTCCGTAGGCTTCTTTGATTTGCTCAAAAATCTCATCCCGGTCTTCAAAAGACTTGAAGTTTATATGCATATGCTCTTTCCCGAATGAGAGCTGGATGGATTTCTGTGTATTCATTTTCTCCACAGAAGTGATAATGGAAAGATTCAGGATAATCTGGTTTCCCATCGCATTTTTAAACATTACACATTTCATAGCTGCCTCATTTTTTACCTAAGGTTTGAATTCGTTTATATACCAGTTCTGCCGGATGATACGCCCTCTGATTAACCCCATCAAGTATCTGATGGCGGCAGGAAAAACCGGGTGCGGCTATCAGGTTCTTAGCACATTTTGATCTCAGTTCAGGGAATAATATAAGCTCTCCGATTTCCATCGAAAGATCGTACTTGTCCTTTTCGTAACCAAAACTGCCGGCCATTCCGCAGCAGCCTGTCTGCAGATCTTCCACATCAAAACCGAATAATTTCAGCATGTCGATGGTAGGCCTGTTTCCTGTCAGTGCTTTCTGATGGCAATGCCCGTGCAGCAGTACTTTCTGCTGAATGGCTTCAAAGTTCTTATCAAGTACCTGAACTTCCTGCTGAAGGATGAACTCATCAAATAGCATGGTTTGAGATGCCAGCCTTCGGGCTGAATCCAGGTAACGATCATCACATAAATCCAGATAATCATCCCGAAGGGTCAGGATTTCAGAAGGTTCCAGCCCGATCACCGGAATTCCATTTTTTACAAAAGGAGCCAGTAACTCGATTACCGTATGGCAGACATCCTTTGCCCGGTCCAGAAAACCCATGGATATCAAGGGCCGGCCGGTATCCTGAACGGAGAACACCTCAACCTGCCAGTCCAGCGCTTCCATAGTAAGTGCCGCACTTTTGGCGATATCCGGTTCGTGGTAATTGTTAAAAAGATCCACAAAAAGGATCACACGTTTTTTGCTTTTATGGCGATCCTTGCGACCCAACCACCACTGCTGGAAGGTTTGATCGGCAAAAGGCGGAAGCGTTCTTCGGGAATCCATTCCAATCAGCATCTCCATTCCTTTGCGCATCAGGCTGTTCCCGGAAATATAGTTGGTGACTGCAGGAAATCTGGAAGCCAGTTTATAGTGCTGTTCAAGATTGGCAAATACTTTTTCACTGAGTGTTGAACCCTTCTTGCGGTGCCAGCCATTGAGAAATTCGGCTTTCAGGCTGGCCATGTCCACATTTGCCGGACATTCACTTTTACATGCTTTACAGCTCAGGCAGAGCTCCAGGGCTTCCTTAATTTCGTCTGACCGGAAAGCATCTACCCCCCGCCCCGCGAAAATCTGCCGGAATACATTTGCCCGCCCCCGGGTGCTGTCTTTTTCTTCCTTCGTGACCATATAAGAAGGACACATGGTACCCCCGCTTTCACTTAGCTTCCGGCAAACACCGGCTCCGTTACACAGCTCAGAAGCGCGGGCAAATCCACCTGCCTTGCGCCATTTGAATACCGTTTCCACATCCGGTTCCTTGTATCCGGGATGAAAACGCAGGTTCACATCCATATCGCGCGGAAAGATGATTTTTGCCGGATTGAAGATATATGCCGGATCAAAAAGCTCCTTTACCTGCTCCATCACCCTCATCATTTCAGGGCCATATAAACTCTCCAGAAAGGGTGCCCGGGCTCTGCCATCCCCATGCTCACCGGATAGGGATCCACGGTAGCGCTTAACAAGAACAGCGATTTCGGCCGCCATCATCTTCATTTTCTGCAATCCTTCATCAGTGGTGATGTCCAGCATGGGACGAAGATGCAACTCCCCTACCGAGGCATGGGCATAGTACACACAGCCGGTTTCATGTTTTTCCAGAATTTTATTGAAGTCCCGAATGTAATCGGGTAAATCCTGCACCCGTACAGCGGTATCCTCACAGAAAGTGGGCGTTCGGGAATCTTTACCAAGCCCCATCAGCAGTCCAAGACCGGCTTTGCGCAGCTCCCAGACCCGTTTCATTTTTTCATCTTCTTTGATGATGGGATAGGCATGGCCCATTTTTCGGCTGATCAGCCTCCGCTTGATGTCCTCTGCCCTGGATTCCAGTTCTTTCGGGTCATCTCCTTCCAGTTCCACAATGAGGATACAGCGGGGTTCTCCGAAGAGGAAAAAACGATTTTGCTGCTGTTCTATATTCTCCTTTGTGGCATCCAGAATCACATTATCTACCAGTTCAACTGCGGATACCTCGAACTTTACAATGTCCACCGTTGCTCTGAGCGCCTCATTCAGTGTTTTGAAATGGGGCACGATCAGCATTTTGTGTTTTGGAAGGGGAACCAGATTCAGCTTTGCAGAGGTGGTCATACTCAGGGTTCCCTCGCTGCCGCAAAGCAGCGCACACATATTGAAATCAGGCCCGTTCACCCTGAAAGGCCGCATTTCGGCCAGCTTGTCCAATGCGTAACCGCTGTTGCGGCGAATGATTTCCGGATGGGGATATGATGCCCGGATCAGGTCCAGATTCTCTTCCACCAGTTTGATGACACCCCGGTAAATATCCCCTTCCAGCGTGCTGAGCTGCATTTTTGCTTTCAGTTCATCATCATTCAGCGGGCCAAATGTGACTTCTGAACCGTCAGACAGAACCACGTCCATTTCCAGCACATGATCCCGCGTGGTTCCGTACTTGATGGAAAACGAACCGGATGAATTGTTCCCGATCATGCCCCCGATCATGCAGCGGTTGGTGGTTGAGGTATCCGGGCCAAACTGCAGTCCATATTTTGCGGCCTCCCGATTCAGGCTATCGCGGATTACTCCCGGTTCCACCCTGGCCCAGCCCTCATCCGCATTTATTTCGATGATGCCGGTCATAAAACGGGAAACATCCATAACCAGGCTCCCTCCGGTGGCCTGTCCGGCCAGACTGGTTCCCGCGGCGCGCGGTGTTATGGAAAAATCCTGCGCTTCGGCTCTCCTTACAATTTCAGCTACATCACGGGCAGATTTAGGAAAAGCCACAGCCTTCGGCAGCTCTTCGTACATGGAAGCGTCGTTGGCATAGAGCCGGCGGGTCAGTTCATCGGTTTGGAATTCCACCCTTTAAGATGTGGATTTGTGCACTAACCTGCTATGTTCTCAAAGGCCGAAATTATCGTGCATCTTGCGCACAATCTCATCCGCGATGGAAAGTCCGGCGGTGGCCGCCGGAGAAGGAGCGTTCAGCACGTGCACCTGCCGCTCATCCACCTCAAAATGGAAATCGTCCAGGATTTCCCCGTTGGGCTTCAGGGCCATGGCTCGCACGCCGGTGGGCGAAACTACCAGATTATGTGCCCTCACAGAGGGTACCAGCTTCTGTAATCCCTTAACGAATGCCTTTTTGGACAGGGATCGGTGATATTCATCCAGACCCATGCGCCAGTGCTTGAAGGAAAGCTTCCAGAAACCCGGATAATTGATGCTCTCCAGTGTTTCTTCCAGATCGAAATCCAGTTTATTGTAGCCCTCGCGCTTCAGGGCTGGTACCGCATTCGGGCCGCATTCTATGCCGCCCAGTGCCAGACGGGTGAAGTGCACCCCGAGGAAAGGGAAATCTTTATGGGGAAGAGGATAAATCAGATGCTTCACGAGATATTCTGCATCCTTCTTGAGCATGTAATATTCCCCTTTGAAAGGAATTATCTGAACCGGAGGATTGATACCGGCTGATTTTGCCACATGGTCGCTGTAGAGTCCGGCACAGCTTACCAGATAACGACCATTGAACCGCTCTTTTCGGGTTCTGACCTGCAATCCGCCATTCCGGTGAAAAACACCCTTAACCTGCTGCCCGAACTTGATGATACCGCCCATTGCCTCTACATCCTCCAGCAGCTTGTCACACATACCGGTGTAATCCACGATCCCGGTGCAGGGAACATGAATGGCTGCAATGCCACCGCAATGGGGTTCGATTTCCAGCAGTTCATCCCGGTCGATTAGCTTGATACCTTCAATTTCATTCTTCAGGCCACGCTCATAGATCATCTGCAGCCTTGGAAGCTCTTCTTCATCGGTTGCGACAATTACTTTACCGCAAACATCCACCGCAACATCATTGGCCTGACAATATTCCACCAGCTGATGCCGGCCATCCACACAGTTTCGGGCTTTGTAGGAACCCGGCGTATAATAGATACCTGAATGAATCACACCTGAGTTTTTACCGGTCTGATGGGCTGCCACCCGATCTTCTTTCTCGAGGATCAGTAAACTGGCATCCGGATAGGCTTTCAGTAATTTATACGCGGTAGACAAACCGACAATCCCCGCGCCGACCACAACAAAATCATAATGCATTTCTGAATACAATCTTTAAAGAGCTATGAGATACTTATACTTTTGCTTAACTGTTGTTATCGGGCTGTTTTGGTATATGTGCAAATGGGGCGAAAATGAACCGGCAGGCAGTCCCTTTTGTTATGAAATTCTGCCAAAAAAATCACATACGAAAGTCGTATTTTTAACCTGTCAAAATCAGCCCTGTAAACCAGCCTTAATAAAGACGCATGAATATACTGCAAAAGACGCTTCTTTTCAGCCTTATCCCCCTCCTGCTTATCAGTTGTGATAAAACCCAAAAAGAACCAATGGATCCGGAACTGAAGGATGCCGCTCCTCTGATAGACCGGGTTATGGCCAATGCCACCTTTACCGATTTTGAGGGAAATAGCGTATCTTTGAAGGATTATTCCGGAAAAATTGTGCTGGTTGATTTCTGGGAAACCTGGTGCGGACCATGTCTGCAGGTTTTTCCCGCCATGGATAAACTACTGGACGAATATCCGGAAACCTTTGCGGTGATTGCCGTGAACACTCAGATGTCTGATACTGAAGCCGATGCCAGTTCTTTTATCGCAGAGAACGATTACGACTTCAGGTTTGTAAAAGACACCGAAAACATCCTGCAGCAGCTCAGAGTACCGGGAATACCCTTTAAGGTTTTCGTTTCTCCGGATGGAAAAATCATAAAATCGGAGCTGGGCAGTCGCGGAACCGAAGGCGATTATGAATACGCCAAACAAATTATCGAAGAATATTCTTTTTAATAGACCTATTTAATCAAACCACTGAAAGCAGAAACAACCACAATGCCTGATACTAAAGAAAAGTTAGCCTACAAAGTAAAAGACATCAGCCTGGCGGAATACGGCCGCAAGGAAATCAAACTGGCCGAAGCCGAAATGCCCGGTCTGATGGCTTTGAGAGAAGAATATCGCGATCAGCAGCCGCTGAAGGGTGCCCGCATCGCAGGTTGTCTTCACATGACCATTCAAACCGCCGTACTGATCGAAACACTGATAAAACTGGGTGCAGAAGTAACTTGGTCTTCCTGTAATATTTATTCCACTCAGGATCATGCCGCAGCAGCCATTGCGGCAGAAGGTATCCCGGTTTACGCCTGGAAAGGCATGACCGAAGAAGAGTTTAACTGGTGCATCGAGCAAACCCTCTTCTTCCCTGATGGTCAGCCCCTGAACATGATTCTGGATGATGGCGGTGACCTCACCAACATGGTACTGGATGACTATCCGGAACTGGTTTCCGGCATCCGCGGAATTTCTGAAGAAACCACAACAGGTGTACTTCGCCTCATCGAGAGAATGAGAAAAGGTACGCTCACCCTGCCGGCCATTAATGTGAACGACTCGGTAACCAAATCGAAATTCGACAACAAGTACGGCTGTAAGGAATCAGCGGTGGATGCGATTCGTCGCGCTACCGATGTAATGATGGCCGGAAAAGTTGCCGTTGTTGCCGGATACGGAGATGTGGGTAAAGGTACAGCCGCTTCCCTGCGCGGTGCCGGTGCCCGGGTAATCGTAACTGAAATCGATCCGATTTGTGCCCTTCAGGCTGCCATGGACGGCTTTAAAGTGCTGAAAATGGAAAATGCCGTGAAAGAAGCCGATATGGTGATTACCGCCACCGGCAACAAAGACATTCTAACCGATAAGCACTTCATGGCACTGAAAGACAAAGCCATCGTCGGAAACATCGGCCACTTTGATAATGAAATTGATGTAGCCTGGCTGAAAGCCAATGCTGAGGAAGAAAACATCAAGCCTCAGGTTGATCTCTTCACCCTGCCAAACGGCAATCAGATCATTCTCCTGTCGCAAGGACGCCTGATGAACCTGGGTAATGCCACCGGCCATCCATCTTTTGTGATGTCCAACTCATTCACCAACCAGACTCTGGCTCAGATCGCCCTCTGGAATGATCATGAGAGCTTTGAAATTGGCGTTCACCTGCTGCCGAAAGAGCTGGATGAGAAAGTAGCCCGACTCCATCTGGAGATGATCGGTGCTGAGCTGGAAGAACTGAACGAAGATCAGGCCGAGTACATCGGCGTACCGGTTGAAGGTCCATACAAATCAGACCAGTACCGCTACTGATCCCGATCACATCGATCTAAAAAGAAAGCCATCCCTCTCGCGAAGGATGGCTTTTTTTATGTCTGCACTATGTGTGCGCTCAATTAGTTTTCCAGGCTGAGACCAGCTTCCAGTGCAGCTTCAATACGGGCCATGGACTCACGCAGGTGAGCTTCGGTGTAGGTATCGAAATCATAGGGAGGCGACAGCCTTCTGGAAAGACGGTCATGCAGGTCTTTCAGCTGATAGCGGGCAACCGAACGGGCATCGGCCGGAACCCGGCTTGGAGCGTCGGTAATCAGTGCGGTCATGCGGTCGATATGGGCACGCTGAAGATCACGACGCAGGCTCGGAACATTGCCGCCGGGAGCTGTCCACACTTCAGACCAGATGGCGTAAGTGAGTCCGTTGAAAAGTTCAGGTATTATGACCACGTTCTCTTCACCGAATTTCACTTCCGCGTCACGGATGCGCGACAGGCGGGCTGAACTCAGCACCTGGCTCAGCAGGGAAGCCTGCAGGCCGGAAAGCTGCTCGTGCAGCGGATAGTCAATGCGGCCGTTATAGGTATTGTCATTGCCCCAGTGACTCCAGCGATCGGCACCGAATTGTGCATACACCTCTGCCGGTAATTCAAAGGCATCGGCTGCAAAAGCTGCGTCAATTATGAATTGCAGGGCTTCCTCCTGCCGATCCTTGGGCACATTCACAAAAGGATCACGCCCGTTCGGGTCACCGTAATGATCACGATACTGATACTGACCGCCGATGTACTTAATACCGGTGGAAACCGCCCGACCATACTGGCTGGCCAGCAGACTGAAAGCATCGGTTACCTCGTAATAAGGCACATTATCCGCGAGTACGTAATTCGGCAGTTCCTCGAAGAGTCCGTTTATCAGCTCAGTACGCTGCATGCCCCATTTCATCGGGTCAGAACTCAGGTCGTACACATTCACATCGGGATCCAGGGCACCGTAGCCACGCGCATCCTCATCCGGACCGTAGGCATGGCCGGGTTCAGCCGCCTGCCGGGCAAGTTCTTCGGCACGGGCATCATCCGGAGTGTATCCATAAGCAATCACCCACTTATCGTAAGATCCAACGGAAGGTGAATAGTAGTAACCCTGCGGCTCGCCTTCAGGTGCTATGTTGATACCCGGATATTCCATCACAGAAGAAGCTAGTCCGTTTTCTTCGGTAAAGGCTTTGTCGTGCAGCTGGTCAAAGGGGGTATCGGCAGAAGAACGGAAGTTGTGACGCAGGCCAAGCGTATGGCCCAGTTCGTGCATCACCACCCGCTTCATGGCCTGATACACATACTCATCCGGAACTTCAGAATCCGGAGCCAGTTCGCCACGAGCCATTAGGGCTGTGCGAAGAAGGGTTCCCTGAGCGGCCATTTCATCAGCCAGGGAAGCCATTTCGCCACCATTGGCCAGCATTTCTGCTTCATCGGCACTCATCTCAAACATCTCATTCACGGCAGCCACCGGATCCACATTGGCCCGATAGAAACGTTTCCAACTCAGTACCATATTGGCTTCATAGAGGATGTCAGCATCTAAAATTTCTCCGGTGCGTGGATCCACCACAGATGGACCGATGGCTCCGTAACCGGATTCATCCGAAACATTCCAGCGCATGGTGGCATAGCGGATGTCTTCCGCATCAACACCTTCAGGTAACATTTGTGCATCCATGGCATCCCGGAAACCGGCTGCTTCATAAGCCACATCAAAAGCATTGATACCATCCATGAAAGCCTGACGGTATTCCTCAGGCACGGTATGATCTACATAATATACAATCTGCTCTTTGGGCGTACACAGACCATCCGCTCCGGGCTCATCCGCACATTCCAGTCTCCACTTGTTGATGTAGCGCTTGAAGAAGCGATCTTTCTCATCAGAAAAATCTTTGTGCACGGTCATGAAATAGCCTGTGCGGTCATCCGCCATCCGGGGCTGCATCGGTGTTTCCGGCAGCTGAACCAGGTTGTAATGGATGGAAACCGGAATGTAGCGTCCATCAGGCACGGTACGGGGGGCATTTTGCTCATTGTTTCTAAAGGTCAGTTTGGCATCGATAGTGGTGTTTTCAGGAAACGACTTGGCGTAATTCAGATAGGAACGTGTTTTATCAAAGGATGCACGTCCGGGTTGGCCAGGCCGACTGGAAACCGCTCTTTGAACGCGGGCAGAAACCTGGGAAAGATCGCCCACAAACCAGTCGTACACATCGATCAGCATTTTGCCGTCTTCCTCAGCGGCTACTTTGGCCGTTTCAAGAACGGATGAACCATAGGTCAGGTCTACCGCTTCCGCTCTGGGCGAACCTTCATCAGCATTATATCGATGGGGTTTCTGTACCAGGAAAATCTGTCCTTCATGTTTTTCCAGGGCAACCAGTTTAGCCTCAAAGATATTCAGCATGGTTCCGCCGTAGAGTCCGGAAGAACCGATACCCTGGGATACTTCGAAATTCATGAGGAAATCGCGGTCAAGCTGTTCTTCCGTCAGTTCCATCATCAGGGAACCGTCTTTTTTATAGAGGGTAAAGAAGCCTTCCATTTTTTCGGCATCTTTAATGGCTTCCTCGTATTTGCTGCCTTTGGACTCCGCATTATCATCTTTCTTTTTGCGCTGAGCCTCGGCAGAAAATGGCACCAATAAGAATGCACAGAGAAGCAAGAAGCTAATCTTTTTCATAAAACTCCGGGTTTGGTTAGGGTTTAAAGCATCAAAGCACGCAAGTAAGCTAAGTAAGATGCATTCTTCAAGCAGAGAATGATTCTTTTTACAATTGAACAGGGCGCGGCTTAACCCAAATTTCATTTGAATCTTGGGCTTTCAGGGACTAATCTGCAGCTGCTAACACAAACGGAGACTGAAGATGAAACACAATGCTTATTTAACCGGAGTGCTGCTATTTTTTGGGATGTTGCTTAGCCAGCCGATTATGGCCCAGGAGAACGGGGATGCGCTGATCAAAAAATGGGAGAAGGAAGTATTCACCGATAAGGCCATGTTCTATGCGGTGGGCAAAGAAGAAGGAATGATGCAGACTGCACGGCAAAGTTCAGTGAACAATGCCCGCATGGAATTGAGTGATAAGGTGGAAGATGAACAGAAAAAGGCGGCGGATATTCTGAAGGATCAGTTCAAAACGGAACCTACCAAAGTTACTGAAGTCATCTCCAATCTGAAGCTGGAGACGATTCAGCTTTCGGAAGTGAGCACCATTGCCACTCAGTGTTTCGAAAGCAACAGGCCGCAGCAGGTTATTTGTTATTCAGCCGTTAAAATGCCCCGATCTCAGGTTGACAGCCGGATTGATGAAATTATTTCAAATTCATCGGATGCGGAAGTCGTAGCCTTGTGGAAGCAGTATCGCAAGAATCCCTTTTGATGCTGATTTCAGGCGTTGTCTGAAGCCTTAAATGTGCTTATATTTATGGTCTTTCCTTTTTTGAAAAGCATCTTTATTTGGCATGCGCCCGTAGCTCAACTGGATAGAGTACCTGACTACGAATCAGGCGGTTAGAGGTTCGAATCCTCTCGGGCGTACATCTTGTTCTTCCTTAGCAATCATTAACCCTCACGGTAACCACTGCTGAGGTTTTTTTTTATTTCAGCCAATAGATTCAATACAATTTGAATTAACAAAAAAGCCCCC
>CAYPTY010000013.1:0-14643 GCA_964413935.1 uncultured Balneolaceae bacterium
TATGAACCTCGCGAGCATGATCCCAGAGGCGGCTTTTTTGGTATCAGCTATCAGGATTACGGAACACCCATCGATGAATCACTGGTGAAACGTTTTATCTCAAGGCATCGGCTGGAAAAGAAAAACCCGAATGCGGAAGTAAGTGATGTAGTTGAGCCCATCGTGTATTACCTGGATAATGGTACACCGGAGCCGGTTCGTTCAGCTCTGCTGGATGGAGCCCGCTGGTGGGCGCAGGCCTTTGAGGCTGCCGGTTTCAAGGATGCCTATCGGGTAGAAATTATGCCGGAAGATGCCCATCCGATGGATGTGCGTTACAATGTGATTCAGTGGGTGCACCGATCAACCCGAGGCTGGAGTTATGGGGCATCGGTTACCGATCCGAGAACAGGTGAAATTATCAAAGGGCATGTATCGCTGGGTTCCTTACGTGTTCGACAGGATTTCCTGATTGCAGAGGGACTGCTGGCGCCTTACAAGAACGGCGTGGAAGAAGATCCACGCATGATGGAAATGGCGCTGGCCCGGATCCGGCAGCTTTCTGCTCACGAAGTTGGGCACACCCTGGGGCTGGCACATAACTTTGCCGCATCCACCTATGGCAGAGAATCTGTGATGGACTACCCGCATCCAACCGTGAAGCTGGATGTCAACGGAGAAATTGACCTGAGCGATGCATACGATACCGGTATTGGCGAGTGGGATAAGGTGGCCATTGCTTTCGGCTATCAGGATTTCCCGGATGGTGCGGATGAAAAAGCCGAGCTGAACCGCATTCTGGAACAAGCCCACGCCGAAGGTTACCGTTATATCACCGATCAGGACGCTCGTGGGCTGGAAGTAGCGCATCCAAAAGCGCATCTTTGGGACAATGGTGCCGATGCAGTGGCAGAACTCGAAAATGTGATGTCTATTAGAAAAAAAGCCTTGAAGAAATTTGGTGAAGCAAACATACGGACAGGCCGTTCTATGTCTGAACTGGAGGATGTGCTTGTGCCCGTTTATCTTTTCCATCGTTATCAGACCCAGGCTGCAGTGAAGTTAATTGGTGGTGTGGATTACACCTATAAAATCAAGGGCGACAATCAGCCGGGCCCCGTAATCCTGCCGGCCAAGGAACAGGCCAAAGCGGCAAATTCGCTGCTGATGACCATTCAGCCGGAGCATCTGGCCATGCCGGAGCAGATACTGCAGACCATCCCGCCAAGAGCCGCAGGTATTGGTTCAACCCGGGAGCTGTTCCGCGGCAATACCGGTCCTACACTGGATCCACTGGGTATCGCCCATACCACCGCCGATTTCATTTTTAGCATGATGCTGCACCCTTATCGTGCAAATCGGTTGGTTGAGCAGGCCTCGCTGAGCAATGAACATTACAGCCTGGATGATCTGCTGAATGCTATATTCAAAGCCACCTGGGATAAGAAATCGGGCGATGATTATGAAGGAGCAGTGCAAATTATGGCCAATTATGCAGCGCTGAATAATCTCATAAAATTATCCATGTCTGATTCGGCTCATCCAGCAGTGAAATCTGCGGTCATAAAACGCCTCAGAAACCTCAAAGACCGCATGCAGACGGGCACTTTCCGGGATGATGGGATCTACGCAGAAATGCTGCTAACCCAATATTTCGAGAATCCTGAGGAATTTGAAGGCATGGAAGTACTTCCTGCTCCGCCTGGATCACCCATCGGCAGCGATTTGAATGCATTTTGCAGCTATAACTGAGTTCAGTGCCTCTCATTATTCCGCCTGAAATACTGCTCGAAGCATATTCACAGGGTATTTTTCCGATGGCTGAGAGCCGGGAAGCGGAAAATGTGGACTGGTACACGGCCGACCGGCGGGGCATCATCCCGCTGGATCAGTTTAAAGTTTCCAAAAATGTGCAGCGCGAAATCCGCAAGGGTATTTACGAATGCCGGGTGGATACGGTATTCAGAAAGGTGGTGGAAGCCTGTGCCGACCGGGAAACTACCTGGATCAACGACATCATCCTGGATTCCTATAGCCTAATGAATCAGATGGGATATGCGCATTCGGTGGAAATATTTCTGGAAGATGAGCTGGTGGGCGGACTATACGGTGTGAGCCTGGGCGCGGCGTTTTTCGGGGAATCCATGTTTCGCTATCAGAAAGGGGCAGATAAAATAGCGCTCTATTATTGCCACCAAATACTGGCGGAACAGGGATTCGAACTATGGGACACTCAATTCTACACCAATCATCTGGGGCGGTTTGGATGCATGGAAATTGAAGCAGCTGAATATGAGGAATCGCTGGCCTCTGCCTTAAATAAGGAATGTGTATTTAAACTTTGAACCGACTGTTCTGCTAAATAAATAAAAAAACCGCTGCCCGGATGGCGATTAAATCCGGACAACGGTTGTTTGAAGGTAAGCTCTCCTGATGGCTTAGATTACAACAAGGGTTGAGTTAAGATCAGTACTCCCGGACTACTACTTCTTTCAGGGCGTCTTCACGACTCATGCTGCCGCGGTCCAGATTGCTGAGCACCGATTTTTTTATCTGGAAGTCCACTCGATCCGGGACATCTTTAAGTCGGTCTTTGATGTTCAGGGTTACCAGCAGGAACTGATCATCCTTCACGGTATTCAGTGTTCGGGCATAGTCCACGATGAATTCACGCATTTTGGTGAGCAGGGCATCGTATTCTTCCTGAATCATCTTGTTACGTTCTTCAGCGGCTTTCTCTTTTTTCTCCTTTATTTCCTCCACAGTGATGCGTTGTTGTCCGTTTTCATTTTCAACAATTACGTTTCGGCCATCAACGGTACCAAAGTAGGTAACTGAAGCACGACTGCCGTGGCCCAGGTGTACATCAATGGTGTACAAGGCCCCGAAATTTTCCAGATAGAGATAGCTGAGCGCTCCTCTTCGGGTGATGTGAAATTCGTAGCCCTCGCCTTCTTCCAGAGCGGTTTCAAAGATGTTGCCAAGCACCTTCAGATCCAGGTTTTCATCGGGTTTATTCTCCGTCTTGGATATGGATACGCTGTTATTAAAGTTAGCTTCATTGAGTTTGCCGGCCCGGTAATCCTGTATATCCTTCCAGCTGGCCGAAGCCGAAATCACCGGCAGGTCTTTCTGGGCTTTTTCAGTACGGGAATTACCTTTGATTACAAATAAGGGGGCTCTGGACTTAGTAGCATTGGCCCCGTAAATCACCATTACGTTTTCGTTATTTTTCAGCTGACCAATGGTTGCCGCGTAATCGCGCAGGAATTCAAGGATGCGTGATTCCACATTTTCCTCATTGATGACTTCATTGCCTTCTTCTCCATAGTAGAAGGTATAACCGTTGGTGATGGATTTGTCTTCCTCCGATTCAGAACTTCGGACTACGATACGGCCATACTGTTTGGGATGCGGAACCATAAAGATCACGCCATAACCCGGCAGATAGGTTCCTTTTACGGTTGATCGCTCAATGGAGGAAACGAAAGCATTCTCTGCATTCATGCTGCGGATTGGTCCGGTCTTAAAGGATTCGCTGAGTACGCTTTCCAGAATCCGGATGTCCCGGTTCATCCTTTTGGTGTCGATGTCCTGGGCTTGCACAAAACTTCCCGCAAGCAGGATCAGGGTTAAAGAGAGTAGTGAGTATAGGTTTTTCATAATAGTGCGTTAGTGTGAGTGAGTAAATTCGGTTTAGCGTTCGGTTCCTACGGCCTGAAAGAGGCTGCCCAGTACTTCGTCGGTTCTTTGAAAACGGTCGTAGGTTGATTCTTCAAGGCTTTCGAAGCCGAGGGAAATCATTCTCAGGTCTTCATTACGCTGCTGGCTCAGGTAGTCGGCAAAATCAGTGAGTGTGGTTTGCAGTTGCTGCTGCTGCTGTGTCTGCAGGGTGCTGATGAGCTGATTCATACGCTCTTCCTGATCGCTCTGCAGTTGATTGATAATCTGCTCTACCTGCCCCACAGTAAAAGTGGGTTCTGCGGGTTCGGTGAATTCAGGAAGCGGTTCGGCCTTGCTGAGACTTAAAGCCAGCTGCCCGTTTTCGGTTGAGATATTCAGGTTGCCTGCCAGCACACCGATGAAGAAAATCAGGATGGCGGCCGCGGCGCCGCTCAGGCTTTTCCAGCGGGAGCCAAGAGGCAGAATACGAGCCTGCTCTTTCTGCTCTTCCATTGGAAGAATCAGCAGATCCTCTTCAGGTTGTTCCGCGGGCATAAAGCTGAGGAGATCAGCAGTTTCGCCGAGCTCATCCAGTTCGGTTTTCAGTTCCGGATGTTCATTCAGGTATTGTTCGAAATCCGCCTTTTGTTGTTCATCCATCTCATCATAGAGATAGTCCATATACTGGCGGCGTGCTTCTTCATGATTCATATTCGAAGGCCTCTTTGGTTAAATTCCATTGGTTAAAAATGTCTCTCAGATTTTTAAGTCCATAATACATACGTGATTTCACGGTGTTTTCGGACTCGTCCAGGATTTCTGCAATCTCCCGAAAGGTCAGGTTTTCATACTGCTTCATGATGATGACCACCCTTTGCTCGGTGGGGATCTGAATCAGCGCTTTGCTGAGCAGCACCGTTGCTTCTGCCCGGTTGTATCCATGTTCGGGTGAAGCGGTAACCGGCTGGGCCGGAGCCTGCTTAAGGGCTTCCAGGGAAGAAGTACGGGTGCGTCCGCTGCGTTTCAGTTCATCCAGGCACAGGTTATTGGCGATGCGATACAGCCAGGAGCGAAACTTGGCAGCATCATCCAGGCTGTCCATTTTCTGATAAGCCTTGATGAAGGTTTTCTGGGTAATATCATGTGCATCATCCTGATTGTTGAAAAACCTGTAGGCAAAACGATGAATAGGGTTGCGCCAGCGTTTCACCAGCAGGTTGAAGGCCTGCACATCCCCACCCGTGAATTGCTGTACCAGACGGGCATCTTCCATTGTATCCTGTTTCAAATCAATTTCTTTTCTGTTTCGCCCTTAAGACGAAGCAGTATGCGTATTAGTTCTAAAATAAATGGAAGAAGGGGTGAAATCAGCGAAAAAGGTCCAGTTCAAGCTGTTCGGCGTACTGCTGATCACCAAGATTCAGGTTGGAGAGAGAGATACCAAGCAGCCGCACTTCACGCGAACCCACCTCGGTATCTTCCAGTAAGTTTTTTGCAGCGGTTGTAATCTCATCGGCATCGTTGGTGTGATGTGCCAGTGTGACGCTGCGGGTCACCGTTTCGAAATCGGAATAGCGGGCTTTCAGGGTTATGGTCTTGCCCTTAGCCTGAATCTTTTTCATCCCGTCTGAAATTTGCCGGGCCAGATCTTCAAGAAAACTGTGCACCCAGTTGATGTCGCCCTTATCATCAGAAAAAGTACGCTCTTTACCATAGGACTTCCGGATACGATGAGGTTTTACTTCCCGATCGTCCTGACCCCGCACAATGCGGTAATAGTATCTTCCCACTTTTCCGAAGCTGTTCACCAGGTCTATTTCCGACCATTTCTTCAGATCCGTACCGGTTTTGATGCCCAGGCTTTTCATCTTTTTCTGGGTGGCTTTGCCCACTCCGTGAAATTTCTTGATGGGCAGGGATTCGATAAAGGCTTCGGCTTTATCCGGAGTGATGACGGTGAGTCCATCGGGTTTGTCGTAGTCGGAGGCAATTTTAGCCAGAAACTTATTATGCGAAACTCCGGCCGAGGCAGTGAGCCGGGTCTTTTCTTTGATCTTTTCTTTGATCTCCTTTGCGATGAGGGTAGCGGAAGGGTTCCCGACATGATTTTCCGTCACATCCAGATAGGCTTCATCCAGGGATAACGGCTCCACCAGATCAGTGTATTCAAAAAATACTTCGCGGATTTGCTGTGAGGCTTCTTTATAGGCTTCGAAACGGGGTTTGAGGAAAATGCCATGCGGACAAAGCCGGCCGGCCTGCGCCGTAGGCATGGCGGAATGCACACCGTACTTCCGGGCCTCATAATTACAGGTTGAGACTACTCCTCTTGAATTTGGTGAACCACCCACAATCACAGGCTTGCCTTTCAGGCTGGGATCATCCCGCTCCTCCACAGCCGCATAAAAGGCATCCATATCGATATGAATAATCTTTTTATATGTGTGATTCATGTGTAAAAGGTGCAAAAAAGAAGGGCAAAAGTCTATAGTGAAGATTGCCCTTCGGGAAGATTTTCTGCGGATCAGCTCTCCTGCAGTTCCGCGGCTACAGCCTGAACTTCATCCAGAACGCGGAGCAGGTTGCCACTCCATAGTTTCTCAATTTCCTCCTCGGTATAGCCTCTTTTCACCAGTTCCAGGGTTACATTGAAGGTCTGAGAGGCATCCATCCAGCCGTAGACTCCGCCACCGCCGTCAAAGTCAGAACTAATGCCCACATGATCGATACCGATCAGCTCTACCATGTAGTCAATGTGATCCACAAAATCAGCCACATCCACCGGGGGTGCTTTTTTCATGGCTTTGTCCAGATCCGGTTTGGCCATTTCCCGAACTTCGTCCAGACGCTGGTAATAGGCATCCTGAGCTTCGGTATCCAGCGCGCGGATTTCCCGGCGACTCAGCATTTCGAAGTCATTGTCTTCGGCCACCGATTCCAGCGCCTCATTGTAGGCATCCAGATAAGCCCGGTGTTTTTCCGCATCGATGTAGGAGCGGAAGGCGACGGTCTGAACCACGCCACCATTTTCCTTCAGCATCATCAGTTCTTCGTCGTCCAGGTTGCGGCTTACTTTGTTCAAAGCCCGAGCGGACGAATGCGAAGCAATCACCGGAGCTTTGGACAGCCTCATGGTTTCCATATTGGCTTTTTTGGAGGGATGGGAGAGGTCAATCATGATACCCCATTTATTCATTTCCTTGATGGCTTCCCGGCCCAGATCGCTGAGCCCATCGTGCAGCCACACCGAATCGCGTTCACCGGTATTCGAGTCACTAAACTGGCTGTGTCCGTTGTGGGACAGCGACATGTAGGTGGCGCCACGCTCTGCGAATTCCTTTATACGGCTCAGATCTGTTCCAAGTGGATAGGCATTTTCTACGCCAATCATGGCCACCAGTTTTCCGGAGGCTGCAATGCGACGCACATCATCCGAAGTAGTTGCCAGTTCAATGCGGTCGGGAGCGTAGAGCTCAGCCAGCCGGTGAATGGCTTTGAATTTATCATCCGCATTTTCATAGGCCGCGACATAGCCTTCATCCGAAAGGGTATCCTGACCGGTATAGACTACAAAAAAGGCTACATCCAGTCCGCCTTCCTCCATTTTTGGGAGGTCGACCTGTGTATTCCGCAGAGTGGAATAATTCCGGTCATCCGTGAAATTGGAGGTACTGATATCTACATGCGTATCCAGGGTGATCACCCGTTCGTGGATGTCCTGGGCTTCGGCCAGTAATTCAGGATCAATTTCTTCGGTCTGATTACAGGCACTGAAGGTAAACAAAAGGGTTGAGAGCAATAAAAGTTTTTTCATAAAGTCAGTTAGGGCATAAATGCTTAAGGTTCGGCCACAGTATAACCTAAATGAGGCATTCTGACCTGCATATTTTGTAAAATGCGGGGTAACAAGATCGGCATCACTGCGTGCAAAGCCTATGTCAAAAAAACTGGACGAGCAAATACAATGGCTGGCGGAATCACCGGAGGAATTCAAAGCCCGTTTTGAGGGACAGCTCCGCGGCGATAAAGTGCCTTCATCACCCAGCGGAATCCGGAAACGAAATCTTCTGAGGGAGGCGATTGGCTGGCTGATTTTGATTCTGACCGTCGCTACGCTGCCCTTTATCACCCTCATTCGCAGTTCACTGATCTTTCATCAGCACTATGAGCTCAATGGCTGGCTGGCACTGGCAGCCGGGGCGGCGCTCACCATGCTGGTACTGATTGCCGGTGTTTTTGTGCTTTTTAGAAAAGTAAAACAGAAAAAGCGATTGCTGAACTGGACCTGGAAAGGAGCCTCTCTGCTGGTAATCGGTTTTTGTTTGTATGCCCTGTTGTTTATTTCGGGTCAGAACACCAAAAACGAAGAAATCAGAAGTGTGTACCGAAGCCTGCACCCGGTGATGCGCGTCACTCTGGCGGTGGTAACCCTGGCCGACTCCGGACTTATCATTACCGACATCAGCCGTACGCCGGATGATTATCTCGCGATGGGTTTAACGCCGCTTCAGTACTCAAAGCACTATCCACAGGAAGATGGTTTTGTATATGCGGTGGACCTCCGCACCATCGGGCAGAGCGAAGTTAGAAACGTCATTTTGAAATGGTCATTCGAATTACTCGGATTTGATACCCTCCGGCATACCGGAACGGCCGATCACCTGCATATTTCTCTCCCTTCCTGAGAAAGAATCCTGTTGTAAGTAACTTGCAGAATTGCGACACTCATGCATTCTGAAACAAACGAATTTAACCACTTATGGCAGGGCAGTATAAATTTTACGAACAGGTTAATCGAAACTTCGACAAAGCATCAAAATACACCCGCTTTGATGAAGGTATTCTGAAGCAGATTAAAATCTGTAATCAGGTTTATCATATGACCTTCCCGGTTCGCATGGATGATGGCAGTATCAAAGTGGTTGAAGGATGGCGGGTTGAACACAGTCATCACAAGACACCAACCAAAGGTGGTATCCGCTACAGCCACAAGGTGGATGAAGATGAAACCATGGCGCTGGCTGCCCTGATGACCTACAAATGCGCCATTGTAGATGTACCCTTCGGAGGAGCTAAGGGCGGGGTTAAGATCAGCACCCGGGATTTTTCACCCTCTGAAATCGAGAGAATAACCCGGCGTTATACCTATGAGCTGATTCAGAAAGATTTTATTGGCCCGGGTGTAGATGTGCCTGCTCCGGATTATGGTACCGGAGCAAAGGAAATGGGCTATATCCTGGATACCTACCGGCAGATGCGTTCCGACCTGAACGCTGAAGCCTGTGTAACCGGCAAACCCATAGCCATGGGGGGTATCCGAGGTCGAACCGAAGCTACCGGACGTGGAGTATATTTCGGTATTCGGGAAGTGTGCGATAATAAAGATGAAATGAAGCGTTATGGCCTCGACCTTGGGCTGGAAGGTAAAACCTTTGTGGTTCAGGGCCTGGGTAATGTGGGTTTCCACGCGGCCATGTATATGCAGGAAAACGGAGCCAAACTGGTGGGTGTGGCTGAGCTGGAAGGTTCCATTTATGATCTGAAGGGCATGGACATTCATGCATTGATGGACTACCGCAAAGAAACCGGATCCGTACTGGGCTTCGGGAATTCGGTTACCCTCGAAGATAATACCAAAGTGCTGGAAACGGAGTGTGACATCTTGATTCCGGCTGCACTGGAAAGCCAGATACATGCCGGTAATGCCGCCAACATCAAAGCCAAAATCATCGGGGAAGCGGCGAACGGTCCGGTAACCTCGGATGCTCATGACATCCTCAAAGCACGCGGGGCCATTATTATTCCGGATACCTATCTGAATGCCGGTGGGGTGATTGTTTCTTATTTCGAATGGCTGAAAAATTTATCCCATGTTCGCTTCGGGCGCATGGGTAAGCGTTTTGATGAATCTTCGTACAGAAAGATTCTAAAGGCCATTGAAAATATCTCGGATCGAAAGTTTACCCCTCACGAAGTAGAGGACCTGGCACACGGAGCAGAGGAAAGAGACCTGGTCGACTCTGGACTGGAAGAAACCATGGCCACAGCCTATCTGCAGATTCTGGAGCTGCGCCATAAGCATGAGGTGGATTACCGTACCGCGGCCTTCATAAACGCCATTAATAAGATCGGGCTGCTCTACGAGTCGATGGGTATTTTCCCCTGATTGGAGCTACTCTTTTTTGGAGTCATCCCGAGGTAACGAGGGATCTCATCGTGATGTGGCAGTATCCCTCGCTCCGCTCAGGATGACCTGTAGTTTTACATTTTGATCTCAACCTCTTGCGCAAGCGTGTGCTTGTGCCATATTTGTACCGGGTCATGATCAGGCTTATTATCCCTGCGAGATATCCCAAGCCGGGCGGGAACCGGAATCACAACAATGATCAATGGAAGAAACCCAGATTGTAGAAATTGCCGCAGGTAACAGTGCCGTTATTGCATTTGTGGCCTACCTGTTGATTCTGATCGGCGTCGGTATTTATTCCGCTCGTTTTTCATCGGAAGGCATTTCGGAATTCTTTATCGGCGGACGCAAGATGAACCGCTTTGTGATTGCCCTCTCTGCCGTGGTCTCCGGCCGGTCGGCCTGGCTGCTGCTGGGAGTTTCGGGCATTGCCTGGGTTCAGGGAGCAAGCGCGGTCTGGGCGGTAGCCGGTTATATAATCGCGGAGTTTTTTCTCTTTCTGTATTACGCGCCCCGACTGCGCCGCTTCTCCGAAAAATATGACTGCATCACGGTACCGGATTTCTTCAGCGAACGCTTCCGGGATCATGCCGGCCACATGCGCATCCTGCTGGTAATCATCTTTCTGATTTTTATGGTGAGCTATGTCTCGGCGCAGTTTGTGGCCGGGGGCAAAGCCTTCGCCTCCGGCTTTGGACTGGAACAGAACACGGGTATTCTCATTTCCGCCGCCATCATCCTTCTTTACACCATTCTGGGAGGATTCCTGGCCGTCAGCCTGACCGATATGATTCAGGCCATCCTGATGATCGGGGCCCTGATCACTCTTCCCGTTGTTGCAGTCATTGATGGCGGATTAATGAACATTTTGGCCGAACTGAAGCAGATAGATGGATTTGTGGATCCCTTTGCCTTGAGTGCAGGGGCCTTTATCGGGTTTATCGGTATCGGACTTGGGTCGCCCGGCAATCCGCATATCCTGTCGCGCTATATGGCCATTGATGATGCGAAGCAGTTGCGTTTTGCCGCCTATGTGGGCACGGCATGGAATATTTTTATGGCGATGGGAGCCATTCTCATCGGGATGATCGGGCGCTATTATTTCCCGGACATCGCCCTGCTGCCCGCAGAGGATACCGAGAACCTCTACCCGGCCCTGGCTCAGGAGCATCTGCATCCGGCCCTTTTCGGTATTGTGGTGGCCAGTATCTTTGCGGCCATTATGTCCACCGCCGACTCCCAGTTGCTGGTAGCGGCCTCGTCTGTGGTGCGTGATCTCTACGACAAGCTGATCCGCAGAGAAGAGGAAATTCCCCATAAACGACTGGTGGCCTACTCCCGCCTGGTGGTGTTTGGGCTGGTGCTGCTGGCCCTGCTTATTGGGCTGGGAGCACAGGAGCTGGTATTCTGGCTGGTGCTTTTTGCCTGGGCCGGACTGGGCGCCGCCATCGGTCCCACCTCCATCCTGGCCCTTTTCTGGAAAGGCACCACCAAATGGGGCGTGATTGCCGGATTGCTCATCGGTACGCTCACTACCATTTTATGGTATTACATCCCCGTACTGAAAGACAATATATACGAACTGATCCCTGCCTTTCTGCTGAGCGTCCTGGCCACCTGGCTGGTAAGTCTCTTCACTCAGAAACCGGAAGAGGTAGAAGAGCTGTTCCGGGGATTTGGGGAGGGGTGATAGGTTTAGGGCTAGCCTTATAACCCGGGATTCCGTGGTGTCACACAGCATTGTCCGGTGAAGGCTTTCAGGCTAAGTGACAAAGGAAAGCAGATCGCCCCACACCGTCATCCCGAGGTAACGAGGGATCTCATGATGATTTGGCAGGGTCCCTCACTTCGTTCAGGATGACCCGGGTTTTTTGTGATCATCCTAAACTAAAACGTAAGCCTTCGCCCAAAATATGGCGCAAGCATGTGCTTTTGCCATATTCATCAATCAACCTACCCTGTCACTTACCTTCAGTGGAGTCTGAGGCGACAGGCAGGCTAGGTGAGAAGGGGATACCCACATACAAGCTCCCTCTGATTGTTCTTTTTATGCCGTTTTCTCTTTGGTAGTGCGATCAGACCAGCGTCCAAGTCCGACTCCAAGTAGCATACCGGCAACAATCAAAATCAAAGCATAATCCTTGATGAAGGAGCCACTTGTATATTCATTAATAGCAATCAGAATCACGGTAACAATGATGATTCCGGCAGCCGGCAGTAATTTTTTTATCATACAGATCCCGTTATTGAGGTTTGATATGAAAGGTACGGAGATGAGGGCTAATAGTTATAGGTTATGAGGGATTAGTAAAAGCGGAGAAAAGTAAAGCCTGCAGTAGCCAACACCAAAGCATACCCTCTGCCTATGTAGTCGGGGAATTTCGGTTACTCATGTAATTCTCTTTGAGCCACTCAACGAGTTCATCTTTATTCGTTCTGGCCGACTCCAGAATACTGCTTTTACACATTATGGGATTGAATTCCCGCAGGTACTGGTCACTCCAGAGTGCCAGTTCAACGATGACCGGCGTAAGTGATAAACCCTTCTCGGTGAGGAAGTAGAGTTTGGTCTTTTTATTGGTCGGATGGTCCGACTTCTGTATCAATCCGTATTTCTCCAGGTACTTCAACTTGGTAGAAAGGATATTGCTGGAAATGGCTTCATCACTCTCGGAAAACTCTTTGAAGGTCCTCAAGCCCTGTATGAGCATTTGTTTTATGATTACCAGCATCCAGCGGTCACCTAAGACGTCGAGGGAAGAAGTAATCGGACAATCGCATCTGAATTCTTGTGCCATCTGCTGATTTAATTAAAATTTAACTTGCAAAATAAAAGTAATTCAGTATTATTACTTTCGATTTGGAAGTCATAATAACTAAAGTTTTTAACATCTGCTTAGTGTGCAGCGGATTGCTGATCCCGGGTTTCTTTGCATCCGGAGATTCAGCAGAAGAAAACATTCATCATCAACAAACTAATAATCCAATTATGAGCAATAAAGAAATTGTAGGCACTTTTTTAGCTTCGGTCCTGAAGAGCGACACCGATACCATGCGTGAACTGGCCCGGGCCGATTACAAACAGCATAATCCCTTTATTCCAACCGGACTGGAGCCATTTATTGAAATGCTGCCCCTTCTTCAGGAAAACGGGACTACCGCCGAAAACATCAGGATGTTCCAGGATGGTAATTATGTTTTTATGCATAACATCTGGAGAAACGCGAAGCCTTTCGGGGCGGATGAAATGGTTTCATTTGATATAATCCGCCTGGATGAACAGGGTAAAGTAGCCGAACACTGGGATGCCATGACTCCTCTGGTGAGTGAAACAGCCAGTGGAAGATCTCAAACCGATGGGCCAACCACCGTGGAAGACCTGGACAAAACCGAAGCAAACAAAGCGCTGGCGATTGCCTTGATTGAGGATGTGCTGATGGGCAAAAACCCGGGCAACATCACCGAACATATCAGTGCGGAGCAATATGATCAGCACAATCCGGGTATAAAAGATGGATTGGATGGTATTGTAGAAGCCGTGGAGTATCTCACCGCTCAGAATAACATGTTCAAATACACAAAGATCCACAAAGTACTGGGCGAAGGTAACTTTGTGCTGAGCATCAGTGAAGGAGAGTGGAGCGGAAAGCCGCAGGTGTTTTATGACCTCTTCAGAATGAAAGATGGAAAAGTTGTAGAGCACTGGGATGTGATTCAGGAAATCCCATCCGAAGGACTCGCAAATGAAAATGGCATGTTTGGTTTTTGATCTGAAGCCAAGCTAATTCTGGCGCAAGCTTTGGACCATAATATGGCGCAAGCATGTGCTTGTGCCATATTTATCAATACAGCCACCCTGTCAAACTATGGCGCAGGCGGTCCGCTTGGGCTTAGTTGTTAACCACACGCTGTGTCTCCCAGATTTGTGTTGCCCTGGTTTAAGTCATCCCGAGGTAACGAGGGATCTCATCATGTTGTGGCAAGATCCCTCGCTCCGCTCAGGATGACCTGTAATATTTTTTTGATCACCATAAACTATGGCGCAAGCATCCGCTTGCGCTTAGTTGTCAATCCACCTACCCTGTCACTCCCCTTCAGGGGAGTCCGAAGCGGTACACAATTTAGCCAGACAAAATTGAGGCTGGCGAATTGAGGTTTGAATGCAAATTGCCACACTCAGCCCATACCTAGTTATTTATCGGACTTCATCTTTTTCGGTCCGTATTTGCGGAAAACAGCCATGATTAATGTCATGGCAATTCCGAAAATGATGGCCATAAAAAGTAGCTTCCAGACTCGAAATCCATTTCCGTAAGCTAAATCTAATCCGAACATTATCAGTCCATATGGGATTGCAGTCAGAAAAAAAGTCTTTAAGTATAGTGTTGTGGTGGCAGTCATAATTTTAGGGTAAAGAAAATTTTTGCTGTGCGGAGATTCCTTCCTGATAACATAGTGAAACAGGGGGATAGGCGCACTTTTGGTGGTTTAATATTCCACAATGATCATAGCCTTACCAATCAAAGCCCGATGGTAGAAAATCTGATTATGTGGCCAGGGAAAGCAGATCGCTACACTCAAGCTTTTGACCAAGCATTCGTTTGTGACTAAGAGTTATAGCCCCATATTAAGTCATCCCGAGGTAACGAGGGATCTCATCATGTTGTGGCAAGATCCCTCGCTCCGCTCAGGATGACCTGAATTTTATGTGATCAAACCTAAAACAGCGCAAGCATTCGCTTGTGCCATATTTAGGTCCCGGACTACCGAAAGGCAATGATCTTAGTTAATCCAGTCATAAACGTAGTCGGCCA
>CAYPTY010000013.1:14743-16164 GCA_964413935.1 uncultured Balneolaceae bacterium
CGGACTACCGAAAGGCAATGATCTTAGTTAATCCAGTCATAAACGTAGTCGGCCACCTCTTCCCAGCCCTCTTCACCGGCGATGAAATGATCACGGCCTTTAAAGATTTTATGTTCCCGGATGCTTTCGCCATGCTTGTACTTACGGAAGTTGGTCTTGTTCAGGGAAGCCGGAATGATGTGATCCTTTTCCCCGGAGATAAAGAGCAGGGGAACATGCGGCTTTTTAAAGTCAATTCGGCCTGCATTGCCCAGTGTTTCCCGTGGAATATTTCTGCTTTCAGCTACCACAAGCTCTTCAAAAATACGATCGGATTCTTCTCTGGAAAGGGTGTTGGTGAATGCATAATGGAACCACTTTTTTGTGGGATAATACACAGAGTTACCTTTGAAAGGATTCAATAATCCCAGATTGGATTTTGCAAAGCTCAGTTTCAAGGTTATGACTCCCTGAGGAGGGGCGCTGCTTATGGCAACCGCTGCTTCGGCCAGATTCATTTCGACCAGTTTCTGAGCTACTAGTGCACCCATCGAGTGACCTATCAGAATGGGTTTTTCCGGCAATGTTTGAATGAAGCCTTCATAGCTTTGTACCACATCCGAGAAAGTCACTTTGCCCAGGTTCTGTGGGGCATTATTTCTCAGTTCTGCAGGATTTCCATCATGACCAGGATTGGAAAGTGCATGGGTGGTGTATCCTTTTTCCTCGAAATAGGCTTGCCACTCCTTCCAGCTTGTGTTGTTAAGAAAGAGTCCGTGGATAAAAACAATGGTTTTGGATTGGATTGGTTTTTTCATGGTTCTGTATGTTTGTTTTACTTGTTGTTTTTGTTCACAAGCAAAGTTCACAAACTTAACAGAGGAAAACTTTAACCCAGGTTAAAATCGCTATCTCTCTGCAATTCTTTTTCGGATTCTGCTGAGCGAGGGCCCCTGAATCCCCAGATAAGAGGAAATATGATAGAGGGGAATCTGATTGTGGAGTTCGGGATGTTTTTCAATGAGATCGATGTATCTCTCTTCCGGGGATTTCAGCAGGAAACTTTCCATTCTTTCAATCACCGTATTTGCTGCCAGCTCCGCGGTTAAGCGTCCAAAACATTCCCATTCATGCGATTCCCTGTAGAGCTTCTGAAGGTCAAAAATATTGATGCAGATAATTCGGGCGTCGGTTAATGCCTCGGTATAATATTCGCAGGGTATTTGCCTGACGAAGCTTTTATAAGCCGTTACGATGCCGTCTTTAGAAAAGAAGAATATGTTTTTGTCTTCCCCGCTTTTATGATCAATAATGTATGATCGAAAGGTGCCCTGAAGTACATATCCAAGCTCTTTGCACACATTTTTATAGTCATTGAAGAGTTCACCTTTTTTGAAGGATTTTTCATACCAGTAGCCTGAGGACAAATTAAAAGCCTCTTC
>CAYPTY010000013.1:16264-98314 GCA_964413935.1 uncultured Balneolaceae bacterium
CTGCAGATTATGCGGAATCAGGCGGAAGGGAGCTTTTCCTACCTTGAATTCTACCGCCGACGAATCAAACGAATTATGCCGGTGCTGCTGGTTATTGTGGGTATCGGACTGGTGTTTTCACAGATCTTTTTTCTTCCGGGTGATGCCACCAAAACCGCAAATTCAGCGCTCTGGTCTATTTTTTCGCTGGCAAACGTATATTTCTGGCTGTTTGAGGATACCAGCTATTTTGCACCTTCCAGTGAGGAAATCCCCTTTCTGCACCTCTGGTCACTGGGTATTGAAGAGCAGTTCTATCTGATCTGGCCGGTTGTTTTAATATTCTTACTGAATAAAAAAAGGGGGCAGTTTTTTCTTCCTGTTGCCGGCGGATTCACCATCTTTTCCTTTCTGTTCGGACAGTTTGCCTACAACTGGGATCCTTCATTCATGTATTACATGCTGCCGGCAAGAATGGGTGAACTGCTCACCGGTGCACTTGCAGCCCACCTAGTTTTCAAACAGGTTAACACGGGTTGGCTGACAACGTTTTGGTCAGGAATCCCTGTGGCTATGCTTAGCTTGATTGGGCTAACGGCATCCTTTATTCTGATTTCGGAAGAGCGGATTTTTCCCGGCTTTCAGGCCATAGCTCCTACCTTGTTCACGGCTCTGCTCATTTATACCGGACATGGCAGCAGCAATCTCATAAAAAAAGTCCTTTCATTGCCTTTTCTGGTTCAAATCGGCAAACTTTCCTACTCAGCTTACCTGTGGCACTGGTTGATTCTGGCCTTCTACCGGTATTTCTACACCAATGTGACGCTGGAAACCGGTATTCTCATCTTTTTACTCACTTTTATTCTGTCTTACCTGAGTTACACCTTTATTGAAGTTCCGTTCAGGTATTCCAAAAATGGATTTGGCAGTGTACTCACCGATCAGTATTTGTATCCATCGGCATTGCTGCTGCTGATTATATTAACCTCAGCATTTACAGGCGGTTATATTTTCAGGCAGGATCGCGACAAATTCTTGTCACCTTATGAAGATGACCGGCTGCTGCTGCAGCGGGCATCCGAGTATGAATATGTGTGTATGGAGCCGTTGATTGATGGCCAGATTATCAGGGATTCAAAATGTGTACTTGGTCCTGATAGTAATGAACCGGCAAGGGTATTGCTCTGGGGCGATTCCAACGCAGCACACTATACCGGAATGGTGGCTTTATTTGCTGAGCGGGCTGATTTCAGGTTCAGGAATGTGACCATCGGGGCCTGCCCACCTTTGCTGTCAGATCCTGGCGATTTTGTGCAATCGTGGAGAGTTGAGGACTGCCGAAACTCCCAGCCCAGCATCAGAAAAGCCATTGATGAACATGAAATCATAATCATTTCGGCCAGCTGGCTTTGGTATCAGCGTAATTCGGATGAATTCATGAATGCATTTTACAGGACGGCGGACAGTCTGTCTGAGATGGGAAAAAAAATCATATTGCTTGGTAAGGCCCCTCAACTCAATTCCTATGATCCTCTTTGTAATAAAAAGAAGCTTAGAATGCCCTGGCTGAATTGCAGGAATCAACCCTACACTATTCCGGAAAAGAACTACAGGGTTAACCGTGAGCTACAGAATATTGCCGAAAAGTATGAGCAAATTGAATACGCGGATTATAACAAATATATCTGCCCGGAAGGGGTCTGCTTCGCCTATGAAGACAATGGTTTAGCGATTTACTACGATTCGGGTCACATTGATATTGAAGCCTCCTGGAGAATAGGCAATCGGGTGGTACGGAATGAGGGCGTGCCTTTTCCCTTTTCTGAAATTAGAAACTGGCTGGAAGAGTAGTTTACTAAAGATTTCTCGCTTTCAATTCCTTATTCAAAGCAGCCTGCTGTTTCGGTTTTTTCAGCAACAGATAAATCAGAAACAAGGGGAGCAGGGCAAAGAAACCCAGGGCATTGGCAGCAACTCCATAAATGATGATCCCGATCAGGAAACCAATCAGAAAGGCATCCACAACGGGAGTGGGCGCATTCTGATCGGCAACCTTGAGCAGTTCCTCATCTGATAAACGGGCCAGTTCTTCTTTTTTCATTGGTGATAACAGACGTCATTATCTAAACGACTTTAAAGCAGATAGTGTGAGTTTATTGAATCAGGAAATCATATAAAAACACTTAATGACCAAACTTTTTAAGTGATCATCCCATCCCCATCGGAGCTCCGCTCAGCTCCAGATATTTCTTTCTTTTAAGGCTGAGGCGGGTGGTATGCCAGCCGGCCAGAGCAAACAGGGATCCAAAAAGGACGATCAAAACGGGCAGGAAGTAATTGAAAATGCCGTTATCAATCATGGCATTATTTGGATCAGCAGGATCTAAGAGTACATTCACTTCGTCCCCTACCCGGTAACTGGGCGGATTGCTGCCGCTTTTGTGCCTGAAACGGATCCGGTCATACGAGTTGGGCGGGGTGTATTCCACGATGGGATAGTACACATAGGAATCGTCGGAATAGCTTTCTTCCAGATCAACCACTTCCCCGAATGACGGTTGAGCAATCTGAATGAAATCATAGCGATGCTGAAAAAAGAGGATGCCTCCTACCATCACTCCAAGCCCAACCAGCAGAAAGATGGGTCCCACTACTTTGTAACTTTTTCCCATTTCTGCCTTTCGGGAATAAAGACTCTGATTGGATTCCAGGATTTCCTCATCCTCTGATAATTTCAGGATATCCGGTTTTTCTATGCTCGCCCGAATGGCGGCATGTTCCCGTTTGGCTTTCTGTATCTCACTTTTAATGTCGGCCCAGGTGCGAACGCCGTGTTTCAGCATCTTTTTTCTGAGATTGAAAAAGGTAGTGAGCAGAATCATTGCTGCAATCGCCATCGATAGAGAATCGAAGCTGAAAATATGATAGAAGAGAAGCATGAATCCGAAACCGAAGACCAGCAGAAACCCGCCCACAACATAAGGCACACTGGATTTCAACTTGGGTACTTCCCCTTCTTTGTAGAATACGGTGACTTCATCCCCGATCATATGAGGCAGGGAAGAGGAGCCACTGTCGGCAACAAATTCCCGGTAGCCACCCACACTTACGGTCACGATAGGATAATAACTCAGGTTTTTGTTGCTGCCGCCCACCTTTTTATATCCTTTGATCCATCCCTTGGTCTCGATGGCATCCTGCATATAGCTGAAATGATCCCAGAATACAAAGGCTCCGAGCAGGAACATGAAAAGACCGGCAATCAGAAAGAGAATTTCCATAAAGCCATGCGATTAAACTGATTATGAGTTAAGTCACAATAAATTTATCGGAGGCTTTAATCACAAATTAATTAATCTGAACGGCCGCAGACTCAGGGACGAAATTTAATATCAATCTTCTTCGTGGGCGGCTCGCTTTCATTGCGCAATTCAAGCTGTTTCACTACTTCATCAGCAATGCTGAGGAAGGCTTTACTTGAGGCCAGCTCTTTGTCCTGCAGCACAACTGGCTTGCCGGCATCCCCGGCTTCGCGAACGGGCTGTTCGATGGGGACTTCACCCAAAAACTGAGCATTCAGCTTAGCCGATAACTCTCGTGCTCCACGCTCCCCGAAGATGAAATATTTTTTATTGGGCATGTCGGGCGGAATAAAGTAAGCCATATTCTCAATGACCCCCAGCACCGGTACGTTAACCTTGTCGAACATGGCAATCCCTTTGCGCACATCATCCAGGGCTACCGCCTGAGGCGTGGACACAATCACTGCGCCTGTGAGTGGAACGGTTTGCACGATGGTAAGCTGAATATCGCCCGTTCCGGGGGGCAGATCCAGTACCATGTAATCCAGTTCACCCCATTCCACTTCCGTCATAAACTGTTTCACGGCTGAGGTAGCCATCGGGCCTCTCCACACCATGGCCTGGTCCACATCCACCAGAAAACCCATGGAAACCAGCTTGATGCCGTATTTCTCATGCGGAACCAGTTTTTTGCGCGTGGTGATATTCGGACGCTCAAAAATATTAAACATAGTTGGGATACTCGGCCCGTAAATATCGGTATCCATCAAACCCACCTTGTAACCCTGTTCAGCGAGCGCGCAGGCCAGGTTTACCGCTACGGTAGATTTACCCACGCCCCCTTTTCCGGAGGCAACGGCTATAATGTTCTTTACCCCGCTCAGCGGTTCTTCCTGTTGCTGAGGTGGCTGGGTGTCGGTAGCCTCTTTGCGTTTGGACACATTGATTGCGGTGGTGATATCAACCACGGCATCTTTGTCGATGAAATTCTTGATGGCCTCTTCGCATTTTTGCTTAAGCTGTAATTCCAGGGCTTCATTTTTTGCAGGAAATTCCAGGCTGAAGCTGATGTATTTTTCCTGAACGATGATATCCTGAATCATCCCCAGAGACACAAGATCCTGTTTTACTTCGGGATGGAGGACGTGGGAGAGTGCAGTAAGAACCTGCTCTTTGTTAATCGGCATTAAACTGAGCTTGATGATGAATTATTTGTTTCCGCCTGAAGATAAGAATGTTATCACAGAAGCCCCATACAAAGCAGTTTACATAATGAAATGCAGGTTTTTTTGGTTCCGCCTTCCCAATATTAGCGGGAATATGTTTACCTTCTGCTTCATCACAGAGCACAGATGGCTATGACCAAAGGCTACAAGAAAATCAGCACTCCCGAACGCATCCCGGTGCCGGGTAATAAATTGATTGAGGAGTTTATCGGGCGATTGAATACAGGCGATGCAAACGTATCGGTTGCGCACATGATTGCCCCACCCGGATGGGGTGAACCCGCCCAGACTCCGGATTTTGAGGAAATTACCATCATGCTGAGGGGAAAAATGCATATCCTTGTAGATGATGAGGAAGAAGTCATTTTGAATGCCGGTGAGGTTATATTTACCGAAGCCGGAACCAAAGTGCAGTACTCCAATCCTTTTGATGAAGAAAATGAATACTGGGCCGTCTGCATCCCTGCCTTCAGCCCTGAATCCGCAAACAGAGAATCCTGATTTTAGATCCTGATTGAATATGAAAAAGACACCATTCAACGCCATTCACCAGAAAGAAGGTGCCAAACTGGTCGATTTTGCCGGATATGAAATGCCGGTACAGTACAAAGGAATTAAGGTGGAGCATCAGGCTGTGCGGGAAGCCGTCGGTATCTTTGATGTGTCGCACATGGGTGAGTTTTTCGTGCGCGGAGAGGAAGCCCTGAATCTGATTCAGAAAGTGACGATCAACGATGCATCCAAACTGCACCCGGGTAAGGCTCAGTATTCAGCTATGTGTTATGCCGATGGCGGTATCGTGGACGATCTGATTGTGTATATGATCGGCGATCAGGAATACATGCTGGTGGTGAATGCCAGCAACATCGAAAAAGATTTTGACTGGATTCAGTCGCAGAATACCATGAATGCGGTGCTTGAAAACCGCTCCGATGACTACGCTTTGCTGGCGGTTCAGGGACCGAAATCAGTGGATCTGCTTCAGAAGCTTACGGAAACCACCCTTGATGACATCGGTTTTTACAGTTTTGAACAGGGAGAGCTGGCCGGTATTCCAATGATTATCTCAGCTACGGGCTATACGGGTGAAAAAGGATTCGAATTGTATTTCGATGCAGCCAAATATGACGCAGAGCAGGTGTGGAATGCCATCCGGGAGGCGGGTGTAGAGTTCGGCCTGGAGCCCTGTGGACTGGGCGCACGCGACACCCTGCGTCTGGAAATGGGCTATGCCCTATACGGCAACGACATCACCAAGGAAACAAACCCGCTGGAAGCCCGCCTGGGCTGGCTGACCAAATTGGATAAGGGCGATTTTGTGGCTTCAGATGTACTCAGGAAAGTGAAAGAGGAAGGAACAACCCGGCAGCTGGTTGGCTTCGAAATGCAGGAACCGCGCTCCATCCCCAGAAATGGGTACGAAATCCTGAATATGGAAGATGAAGTGATTGGTTTTGTAACCAGCGGAACAATGTCCATAACTTTGGGTAAAGCCATTGGTATGGGATATGTGAACAAACCATTCAATACCGAGGATACCGAAATCCAAATTGCAATCCGGAAGAAAAAAGCGCCGGCAAGGGTGGTGAAACCACCATTCCTGAAAAAATAGGGGGTTACATGGCAGAATTACTAAATATGGATGTCTTCTTTACCTCGCAGTCGCTGCAGGAAGACACACTCAGGGGGAAAACGGCCGTCGTCATTGATGTGCTGCGCGCCAGCTCTACCATAACCACGGCACTCAGCAACGGGGCCAAACAAATCATCCCTGTTGAGGATATGGGCGAAGCCAGTAAACTGCAGCGCACCATCGATTCAGATTCCTACCTGCTCTGCGGCGAAAAAGACGGTAAAATCATCGACGGTTATGATTATGGTAACTCCCCGCTGGAGTACACCAAAGAAGCTGTTGAGGGCAAAACAATCATTTTCAATACCACCAACGGTACCAAAGCCATAAAGAAAACAGGAGTGGCCCTTCAAAGCTACATTGCCTCTTTTCTGAATATGGGTGCCATTGCCGATAAACTTTCCGGGCATGATAATGAGATTGTGATTATCTGTGCCGGCTGGAAAGGAAGGATTTCTTTTGAAGACAGCCTGCTGGCCGGAGCCTTGATTCATACCCTGGGCAGCGGGGAACTGCCCGTGAATGCCAAAGACGGTGCCAAAGTCGCATTTGGATTGTTTGAAAAATATGGCGACGATATTAGCGGTATCGTTAAACAATCAGACCACGCACAACGGCTTAAATCACTGGTAAGCTCAGATGAAATCGATTACTGCTGCCAGATCGACAAATTTGATATCGTACCTGAATACAAAGATGGGATCATCAGCATCTGATCTAGATGGCTAAGAAAAACCTCAATAAACCGGAAACCTCACCACTCTCAAACCGGAAACCGGAAGTGGCCGGTATACTGATGATAGCGGTAGCTGTGCTCATTGCACTCAGTATTCTGAGCTATTCCTCCGGCGATTATTTCAAGGCATCCCGAATTTCCTTCCTGGATATTTTTGATCAGGATTCCCCTGCACAGCAGGTGAAAAACATGCTGGGTCCGGTGGGAGCCTATCTTGGCCACCTTTTTGTGTTTATTCTGTTCGGCTATACCAGCTTCATCCTGCCGCTGGTAATCCTTGTGAGTGGATGGCACATTTTCCGGAAGCGGCCCTATCAACAGCTTTACTGGCCCTCAGCGCTTTCACTCTGGGGCATGATTCTGCTTTCCTCTATCCTGGGCTGGTTCTATAATTCTTCCGATGCACCCTCATCGGAATGGGCCGGCTCGGCCGGCATTGCCATCGCACAGATCCTGCAAAATATTATGGGTGTAGGCTCTATTATTATGCTCTTTGTGTTTGCATTCATTACAGGGGTGCTGCTCATAGACAGCGACCTGCAGAAAAGCATTGACCATCTGAAAGCCTTCTTCGGAAACCTTGCAGAGCGATGGGATATGTGGAAGGAAGAGCGGGCCGAAGCTGCTGAAGCCCGTAAAGCTGCTCGCCTCGAAAAGAAAGAACAAAGGGAAAAAGAAAAGGCTCAGAAAGAATCGGAAAAGCAGGCAGCCAAACCGATGGAAGAAATCCCGGTGGTGGAAAAAGAGGAAGAAGAGTCCACTCCTCCCATCGAAGAAATTATTCAGAAGTCAGAGCAGGCAGAGCGGGAGCGCAAGGAGAAAGAAGCGGCTGAGGAGCAGGAACTGGATACCCGACAGCGCGTGATTCTGCACAAAGAGCGACCTGAACCGGAGAAGACAGCGGGCGAGGATGATTCAGCCGAGAACGAAGAAGATGACGATGTGGATATCAACGTGATTGTGGGCGAAGAGGATGAATCCGCGGATGAAAAAGAGCTGGAGAAGAAGCAGAAGGAAGTGGTGAAAGAAATTCCGGTGATCAAATACAAATTCCCGGGTATCGACTTGCTGGATACGCCCCCTGAAAACCGCAAACAGGTGGATTACGACGAAATTCAGGATAACAAACGCATCATCCTGGATAAGTTGAAGCGCCATAAAATTGACATCCTGAGCATCAATGCCATCGTGGGGCCAACGGTTACCCTCTACGAACTGGAACCCGCACCCGATGTGAAAATTTCCAAAATTGAGAGCTACGCCAACGACATTAAAATGGCGACCGCAGCCTTCGGATTACGGATCATCGCACCTATTCCCGGAAAATCGGCCGTGGGGATTGAAGTGCCAAACGGGACTCGGGAAACGGTGTACATCAAACAGATGATCAACACCAAAAAATTTGTGGAAACCAGTTTCGACCTGCCGGTGGCTTTCGGGAAAACGATCGAGAATGAGGTTTTCATGATTGACCTGCGCAAGATGCCTCACCTGCTGATGGCCGGTGCCACGGGATCGGGTAAATCGGTCGGGGTTAACACCATCATCACCTGTTTGCTCTACAAGTGCCATCCGGATAATCTCAAATTCGTGATGATTGATCCCAAAAAAATCGAACTCTCCCTATATCAGCACATCAAAGATCATTTCCTGGCCCAGCTGCCGAATGCGGAAGAACCCATCATCACCGATACTTCCAAGGCGCTGGAAACCCTGAACTCTGTGTGTAAGGAGATGGATGAGCGCTATGACCTGCTGAAGATGGCCATGGTTCGCGATATCAAGGATTATAATGAGCGATTCAAAAGCGGAGCGCTGGATGAGGAGCTGGGCCACCGCCACCTGCCCTACATCGTGGTGATCATCGACGAGCTTGCCGATTTGATGATGACCGCGGGCAAACAAATTGAAGAACCCATCGCGCGGCTGGCACAGCTGGCGAGGGCCATTGGTATTCACCTGGTGGTAGCTACCCAGCGTCCCTCCGTGAACGTGATTACCGGTACCATCAAGGCTAATTTCCCGGCTCGGGTAGCCTATCAGGTGGCCTCCAAAGTGGATTCAAGAACCATTATTGATATGGGCGGAGCCGATCAGCTCATCGGGCAGGGTGATATGCTTTTCCATAACGGTGCAGGCACCGTGCGTCTTCAGAATGCTTTTGTATCGACGGAAGAAGTGGAAAAAATCACAGCCTTTATTGGTCAGCAATCCGGTTTTGATGAACCCTTCTACCTGCCGGTTATTGAGGATGAAAATGCAGGCATTGACAATCCGCTGGATGATATTGATGAGCTTTTTGAATCGGCGGCCAAGGTGGTTCTCCTGCATCAGCAGGGATCGGTTTCCCTGCTGCAGCGTAAACTTAAAATCGGTTATAACCGGGCAGGCCGAATTATTGACCAATTATTCAGTGCTGGCGTCGTTGGACCTTACCAGGGCAGTACCGCCCGGGAAGTACTGGTAAGTACGGAAGATGAACTACAGGAAATTCTGGATGAAATTAACGGCCGCTAAACTTTTGCTGATCAGCTGCATCAGCTTTTGCTCAATGCTGAGTGTGCAAGCTCAGACCCCGGTGTTTAACCAGCTCAAAACCAAATTTGACAATGAAATGGTGCTGCAATCGGATTTTGAGCATCGCTTTACGGATTCTTACACCGGTGAATTGCTTACGACCACCGGACAGATTTTCATTCGCAGTAATGCTTATAAACTGCTTTCCGAAAATCAGTCTTTAGTAGTGGATGGAGAAACCTCAACCGTGTATGATGCCACTAAAAACCGGGTCATCATCAGTTTTTATGATGAGTCTGAAGATGATTTTGCCCCATCGCGTACCCTGAATGGGGTTGACTCTACCTACAGCATCACCGAAGAACGGGAGAAAAATAAGATTACGCGAATTGTGATGACTACTGACGACGACTTCGCAATTTTTCCTGAAATTCAGATCTGGGTGGATGAGAATATCATTCCCCGTCAGATTCTGGCTACCGATGCCGCTGATAATCAGATTCTTACCCTTTTTCGAAATCCCGTTTTTGTTCCGGCCGCTACGGTTTCTTTCCAGGTAGAATATCCTGAGGATGCCGATATTATTGATATGCGCATCGAATGAAGAACACCCTCAAACTACTTTTAAGTATTGGTATTGCGGCCCTTTTTCTGTGGCTTGCCTTCCGTGAAGTGGATCTGGACGAATTTGCTGAGGCTTCCCGTGGCATGACCTTTGGTTGGATTCTGCCTTACACCGGTTTGTTACTGCTGGCTCATTACCTGAGGGCAGAACGCTGGAAACTGCTGCTGGACAAGGAACAGGAGGGCAACAGGCTGACTTTATTTACCAGTGTGATGTTTGCCTATCTGATAAACATCCCCTTTCCCCGCCTGGGTGAAATTTCACGTCCGGTGTATGTGGCTCAGAAAGAAGGGGTGAGCAAAAGCAAACTGATCGGAACCATCGTGCTCGAACGCATCATCGATATTCTTTCGATGCTGCTGCTGCTCCTTTTTGTGGTTTTTTTCCTGATTGCGGATACCAACGCCATCAGTAAGATTGCCGGAACGGATTTTACCGGCAGCAACGCAGTCAGTGATATCTTTTTTAATCTCGTTATCTATGGATCTGCTTTTGTGTTGCTGAGTATTTTCCTGTTTCAGATCATCCGTTTGCTCTATCGCAGAAACGGGAAGGTGAGCTCTTTTGTGGATAAAATTAAGATCGTCCTGAAAACATTTGTGGATGGATTACTCAGCATACGCAAGCTTGAAAACTGGCCGATGTTTATCCTGCACACCATCCTGATCTGGATCTGCTACATCTCAACCACCTATGTGGCTTTCTGGATGTTCGATATTCATGAAGTGTTCGGGCTGGGCTGGGTAGACGGCCTGGTAGTGACCATCATTGCGGCCATCGGTATAATTATACCAGCTCCGGGTGGCATCGGCACCTATCACTGGTTTACCAAACAGGCTCTGCTGGTGTTATATGCGGTGCCTCAAAGCCTGGGTCTGGCTTACGCCACCATCGTACATGCAGCCAATTTGTTGATTATCATCATAGTGACCCCGATTTTACTTTCAATGGATAAGTATTATTCCCTGAAAAGGAATAATCATGCTACAGCCGCGTCTTAAGCGGAACAATTTGTGATCATCAAACTACAGACCAACAGCATTCGAAATACAGAATCTTTTTAGTACATTGGTAAAACCCATTTGGACAGGATGAAAACACGCTTCCCTGCACTTCTTGCATTTGCATTATCTCTGATTTGTGCCTCACCGCTGTTTGCGCAGAATGCAAGCGACCGGAATTCCCTGCTTCCTGAAATTGATCCCCAGGATATTGAAATCCGAAGTGAATTCAGAGCCCGCTTTCCGGGTCTGCGCCGTCAGCCTATACTTGGTTTTAACCCTCGTCCGCGGGTATTCCGGGTGGATCCGAATCGAATGCCATTTATGGAAAGCAGTGAACAGGTGGTAGCCAATCTCCCCGTTTCGCAGCTCAGTGGTCCTCAGCCTCCGCAACTCCCTGAAATTGAATATCCCGGCCGCAATAACGGTTACCTTTTTGGTGGATTTGGTTCGTATACATCCCCGGAACTGGTTGGATTTTATGCGGCTGAACTCAGTGCAACCCAGATTGCAACGGCCTCCGTGGATTATCGCTCTACCTCAGGTCATCTGGATAATCAGGAAAGCTCTTTCCGTTTTTTGGATGCCGGATTGAGCCTCCATTCCCGCACACAAAGCGGCCTAATGATCACCACCAAAGCCGGATTGCAAAGTGACTTTAATTATCTACCTGGTGTTATTGGGGCTACATCGGCCAAAGACACCCCAAGCAAGGATTATCTTGGCCTGAACGGAGGAATTGAAATTCGAAAATACCAGAACAGCCTGGAATACTGGAAGGGCTCTCTGGACTTTAATCTGCTGGCGATTGATGTAGATCCCGATGCTACCCGGCAGGATAACCTGATTACCGGCCTCAATGGGGAGGTTAATGAGCAGATGGTTGATGCAGCCATTTCAAAACACTGGGCCGGCAACCATTTGTTTGAAACCTATAGCATTTATGCAGAATTAAGCGGGGGCGCTTACGAATTTACCGGGGCCGGAAGTAATACCTTGCTGGACCTGAAGAGTGGAGTTCAATATCAGCGGCTTTTGGATACCGGAACGGAAGTACGGGCAAATGCCGGACTGCAGTTTATTGACGATGGCATTGATGGTAACATTTACCTTGCACCCGAACTAAACATCAAACAGAATTTCCGTGAACAGTTCCTGATCGATGCCTCCGTTTATGGCCGGCCAGAGCTCATCCAAATGAGCGAACACCATCTGCGAAACCGTTTTTTGGATTTTAATTCGACCCTGAAACAAAGTTATTCATTCGGGGCAAAAGGCCGGATGAGTATGAATCTGCTACAGGGATTTCAGGTTTTCGGAGGTATTGATTACCGGTTCATCAACAATTATAACTTCTACTTGAATAACCAGGCTACTGGGCCGACCGCGGCCGTCAATCAGACTTTTTATACCATACAGAACGGGGATGCTTCCATTTTCAAGCTCTATGGGGGGATTGTTCAGGAATTCAAGCCGAAAGTATTCTGGCTCAGTGTGGAAGCCTACGCACGGAGTCCCAAATTATCGGCCGGGGGCGACATTCCTTTTGAAGAACGTCTGGGTTTAACCGGAAGCCTTTCATACCGTCCTGTGAACAACATTTTATTGGAAAGCTGGGTGGATTATATTGGGGAAAGGAAAGACCCGCTCTCTCCGAATGATTTATCCGGATTTCTTTTAGTAAATTTCAGAGCTGAAGCCCGCATTCTTGATAATTTCGGAGCTTACATAAAATCACTAAATTTATTGAATAGTGATTATCAGCTATGGCAAGGCTATACGGAAAGACCGTTTCAGTTTTTCGTGGGGTTAACATACAGGTTCTAAGTTATGACTAAAGACTTCTTACAGGCATTCGGGATGATCATACGAGATCAGATCATTATGAAAAATTCCGTGGAAATAGACGGTTTAGGCACATTCTCGGTGAGGCACAGAAACCAGAAGCAGGAAAAACGTGCTGATGGTAAAACAGTAATGCTTCCCCCAAAAGACGGCGTAGAATTTAAGGCAGAAAACGGAGGGGCGTCTCATGACTATTGATACTAAAAAGTTTATCGAACTGCTCTCTGAAGCCACGGGGCAGGACATCGACAAAATTGAAAAACAGCTGGCCGACCTGCTTACGGAGATCAATGAAGCTCTTGAACAGGGTGATGCATATGAGGTTGAAGGCTTCGGTATTTTTACCCGATTCGGTCAGAATATTACCTTCCTGCCTTCCACAGAACTGGAGACCGAAATCAACTACAAGTACGCCGGAATGCAGCCCATTGAGCTGGATGAAGAAATTGATTCACAAGAATCAGGTGAAGAAGGGGATGTACAGGATGAAGCTGCAGAAAGTATGGAAAGCAGCAATCCATTTGCCGGACTTATCGATGATGAAGATTTGGAAGAACTGGATAGACAAGAAAGTGAGTCCTTTCAAGGATTTCAGGAATCGGAAGATGATGAACTGGATCTGGAACTGAGTGAACAGCTTGAAGATGTATTTGAAGCTACCGATGAAGCCACAGCCAGCGATGAAGAAAGTCAGGAAATTGAAGACTATCAGGATACCGAGGATGCCGAGGATGAAATCATCGCAGGTGATGATGGTGATGATATTGACGATCTGATAGGTGCTACCGACGATCTGATGGAATCCGTTTCAGCGGAACCCGAACCCGGCAGCGAAGAGTCCGAACTATCCACATCCTTGGATGAGGATTTAGATGAATCAGATGCAGATACTGAAGAAAAGCCGGATGCTCCGAAACAACAACCGGGCCCGGATAAGTGGGGTATCGACACCTATAAGGATAGTGATGAGAACGCATTTGCCGCATTACTGGGTGATAAAAAAGATGAAGAAAGAGCCCAAAACATTGGGGCTGGTGCTCAGGATGATGACGATGATGACGAAACCAGCCTGAACGATCTTCTCAATGCAGAAATGGATGATGATGGGGATGGCCTCGATCCATTTGAAGAAGCGGGCGCCGATTCTGGCAAAAAGACTTCGGATGCAGGCAAAGATGATGAGGATATTATACCGGTAATCCGGGATGTGGGAAGTGGTGTTACAACACCGGAAGAGGATCTTGCATCGCTTGATGATATAGTCGAAGAAGAGCAGCCAAAAGTTAAGCCTGAAAAGAATAAAGAAAAAGCTTCTCCTATCCTGCTATTACTCATTATTATCATCTCATTCGGTGGTATTGGATATGTGGCCGTTACCTATGGCTTCATTGACCTGGACCGACTGCTGGGCAGAGAAAAGGAACCACAGGTTGTCATGCTACCGCCGCCTCCACCCAACAATCAATTGCAGCAGCCACCTCAAAACGACCTGGTAGACAACAGTGACAATACTTCACCAAATCAGATAGGCCAGACTCAGGAAGCCGTTAACAATGAGGGCGCACAGTCCCCAACTGAGGTAGGTAATACCGCTCAAGAGCAGCAACCGGATCAGAATATGGCTGCTGTGCAGGACGTGACGGAACAAACAGAGGACGTCATGGTTCAAGTATCAGATGGCCCCTCTGATCCTGTCGATGAATCTGATTTGGGTATGTACGGTCGTGCTTCCACAAATATGTCAGGCGTGTATACCGTTGTTGTGTATTCACTGACGAACGAGCAAGCGGCAAGGAATAAGGTGGCTGAACTGGAAGAGGCCGGGCTTAAAGTCCGCCTCACTCAGATGTCATCCCAGCGCTTTGGCACCCTCTGGAGAATCAGCCTGGGGCATTTCCGTGAGTTGCGGGATGCAGCTATTGCAATGGATGAGCTGGGTGCTCCATACACAGACGATTATTTTATCATCGAAATCTAAACGACGGCAAAAACTAAATGACAAACTGGCTGTGGATTCAGATTGATTCAACTACCATTGACTCTCTGAACAATCTATCCCTCGAAGCAGACACCATTACCTTTTTTGAACTGCTGCTGGAAGGCGGGTTCCTTATGATCCCCATCTTCCTGCTTTTTGCAATTTCTGTATATGTAATTTCAGAACGCTGGAGTGCGCTGAACCGAACTAATCTTAAGATTGAACCCTTTCTGGAGCGCATCGAAAATTACCTGAAAACCGGACGGGTACAGGATGCCCTTGCTTATTGCGATGATTTCGATAAACCGCTTGCGCATATACTTAAAGCCGGGATTAAGCGTCTGGGCCGCCCTATTCGGGATATTGAAGACGCCATCGACAATGCCGGAAAGAAAGAAATTTTTCACCTTGAAAAACGCATGAACTGGCTGGCAACCATCGCCGGTGTGGCTCCTCTGCTTGGATTCACCGGAACCGTTACCGGTATGATCGAAGCTTTTATTGACATTCAAAATCTGGAAGGGAATGTAAACCCAAGCGTGCTGGCCGGAGGTATCTGGGAAGCCCTGATTACCACAGCGGCAGGCCTGATTGTAGGTCTTATTGCCTTCGGTTTCTATAACTTTCTTCAGGGTAAAATTAACCGGACTATTTTTGAGCTGGAAAATGCATCAGCCGATTTTATTGACCTACTTCAATCTCCCGCTCCCAAGAAAAAAGAAAACTGATGTCACGCGATTTCAGAAGATCGGATAAAAGACTGGCGCCTCTGACGCTCTTTTCGCAATCATCACTGACCGACATCGTACTTCTGCTGCTTATTTTCTTTCTTCTGACCTCTTCCTTTGTAACCAATTTCGGAATTCAGGTTACGGTGCCTAAGGCGGAGAGCGGTGCTCAAACGGCCAAACAATACATTTCAGTGGCTGTAACAAAAGACGGGGAATTTTATGTGGAGGGAAATCTGACAACCGCAGCTTCACTGGCTTCCGCAATTCGTGAGGCACGCAATAAAAAGCCTCAGGGAACCATTGTATTAAGAGCGGACAAAGACGCTAAAGTTGATGATGCCGTTAGGGTCATGAATATCGGCAAGGCTCTGGATCTGAAGCTGGTGATGGCCACTGAACGAGCTTCGAATTAAAATTTCGAATCAAACAAAGAGATGAATTTTACTAAAGACGACAGAATTGGGGCAATAGCTACACTGGGCATCAACCTGGCCTTGTTGATTTTTTCCCTTTGGTATACCATCGATTTCTCAAAGGAATTCAGGCCGTCATTTATTGAAGTGGAACTGGGTGAGTATCAGACCGGTCAGGATACCCAGTTTTCAGAAGTTAAAAATGAACAGGTAGCGAAAAGAGAGAATCCTTCTGAGCTGGAAACCGAGGATCCCAAAGAAGAAGCCCCCAAACCGGAAGAAACACCCAAAGAGGCACTTGAAGAAGAAACCAAACCGGTGGATCTTCCCGATCAGAAAGAAGAAGTAAAGGAGGAGGTGGTTGAAACTCCGGAAACCGAAAAAGTGGATCCCAATGCCAAGGTAGCCGAAGTTAAGGAAGTGGATGTGGATGTACCTCCCAAAGCCAAGCAGGATGATACCGCACAGGAGGGAGCGGAAGAGTCCGGTGATGTAAAAGGTACGGAAGGCGAAGTGGATTCAGACGAGGGAACCGGAGATGATGAGCAAAAGGCCTCACCTTATGAACTTAAATGGGAGGGCGAACTGGAGCGGGCGCCTTTGGTGCAGCCCCTGCCACAGAACAACGCAAATGTTGAAGCTGTGATTACCGTGCGTTTTGAAGTTCGTCCGAATGGAACGGTAGGACGCATCATTCCCACCCGTAAAATGAATCCGGAACTGGAAAGAGAAGTAATGCGGACGCTGCGAAGCTGGCGTTTTTCCAGACTCCAGAGCGGCGCGCCCCAGCAAAACCAGTGGGGTGAAATTACCTTCCGCTTCGTTTTCAGCTGATCCATGGTACAAGCATCCGCTTGCACCAAACAGCCTGCAACCTGCCGCAACTTGCGAATTGTGCCCCCATACCCTGGTGCAACCTGCCGCAACTTGCGAATTGTGCCCCTATACCCTGGTGCAAGCGTCCGCTTGCACCAAACAATCCCACCCAAAACAGCTAATCAAACCGTTTTCCTGACAGTCTAAATTTGCCTACGATTCAATATGAGTCGTAAATACAAATTTCGAGATCAGTCACTTCCATACTTCGTGACCTTTGCTACAGTCAACTGGGTTGATGTATTCAGCAGAGCCTGTTACTGTGAACTATTGATAAGAGATTTGAAATATGCACAGATAAGAAAAGGCTTGCTGATACACTGTTGGTGTATTATGCCATCACATATACATATGATTATTGGTACTGAAAAAGAACCTATGCAAAATATCCTACGGGATTTTAAAAGCCATAGCTCGAGATCCATCAGGCAGGCAATAAAATCAGAAGCCAGAGAAAGCAGGAAAGAATGGATGTTAAACCTATTTGAATCAGCAGGAATATCGAATGGAAACAATAAGGACTGGCAGTTTTGGCAACAGCAGAATCACCCGCTAGCCGTTGATACCGATAAGAAACTCTTTAACTTTGTCAATTACATTCACTTTAATCCTATAAAGGCTGGTTATGTAGATGCACCGGAACACTGGATCTGGAGTTCTGCCAAAGATTATGCTGGTACTCGAGGGCTACTGGATATTGACTTTATTGGCAGATAAAATCTGAGGTATATGAAACCGGGCGCAAGCGGACATTGGCGCAAGCGGAGGCTTGCGCCAGTCAAGGACTTAGGCCACCCTGGTGCAAGCTTCCGCCCGCATCATTATAAACGAAGCTCAATATGTGTGCACCCGAATAGGCAATAAAAGTGCTTTTAGCTAAATAGCCCATTCTGTTCTAAATTAAAGGCTGGGAATACTAACACTGCATTGCACCGTGAACACCTGCAGGCTTTTAATTATATCTTTCATTGCCAACCTGGCTTTTTTAATAAACCTTGCTTTATTTTTAGGTGGTGGAGCACTTCTGATATTTGGTTACGAGCCCATCAAACCACACCTGCTTACCCTGATCGTCATCATATTTGTGCTGTACCTGTTCCCGGAATTATACAGCGACTGGCTGGTCGAAAAACTGGGAATTGGCGATAAAAGAGCCCGCATCAACAATTCCTTCACCATATTTTTTAAGCACCTCTCTTACTGCCGTTCCAAGAAGGCATGAAACCGAAGTAAAGCCCTAAAAACGGCCATTCACATTTTTTTACCGACTTGTTGCATCTCAATCATTAGATTCGTTTTCTGTTATCTCTCTTAAACCAACGATTGATTTATGAAAGCAATGCGCTCTTCTCTTTTCTTAATGCTGATCTTGTGCTTCAGCTTCGGAACCCAGAATTCAACTGCCCAGGAAGTTTTCGGACATGGCAGTGAAACCACTGATCCTGCCGTTGATCCCGTGCTGCTTCAGGAGCTGGAATACCGCAACATTGGTCCGTTCAGGGGTGGCCGTTCTGTTGCCGTAGCCGGCCACGACTCCAATCCCTATGTTTTTTACACCGGTTTTGCCGGAGGGGGCGTTTATAAAACCGAGGACGGCGGAAATTCATGGTTTAATATTTCCGATGAATATTTTAAAACGGGCTCAGTGGGAGCCATCACTGTTGCGCCATCGGATCCGAATGTAATTTATGTGGGTATGGGCGAAACGGATATCCGGGGAAATATGAGCCCGGGCGACGGTATGTATAAATCAACCGATGGGGGTAAAACCTGGGAGCATATTGGCCTGGGGAATTCCGCTTTTATTGGCGACATCGAAGTACATCCTTACAATCCGGATATGGTCTGGGTAGCCGCGATGGGACAGCTTTTCGGAACCGAAGGTAATGATGAGCGCGGGGTTTATATGTCAACCGATGGGGGTAAAACCTGGCAACGGGTACTTTATGTGAATGACATGACCGGCGCGGTTGATATCGGCGTAGATCCCAATAATCCGCGGATTCTGTTTGCCGCTATGTGGAGAGCCTATCGCTCGCCATGGGAGATGAGCTCCGGCGGCGAAGGAAGCGGATTGTACCAGTCCAGAGACGGGGGTAAAAACTGGTCCAATATTTCCACCCGTCCCGGATTACCCAAAGGCACGCTGGGTAAAATCGGCGTGAATGTTTCACCGGTTAATTCTGAGATTGTGTACGCCATGATCGAAAATGAAAACGGGGGCTTGTTCAAGAGTACCGATGGCGGCGACACCTGGAGACGCATCAACAAAGAAAGAAAATTACGACAACGCGCCTGGTATTACACCAAAGTGATCCCTGATACCAAAAACGAAGACATTGTGTATGTGCTGAATGTTCAGTTCCACAAATCAACGGATGGAGGACGAACCTTCAGCAGTATTGGAACTCCGCATGGCGATCACCATGACCTCTGGATTTCATCCGCCGACCCGAATCGTATGATCATCGGTGATGATGGAGGCGGTCAGGTTACCTACAACGGAGGGGAATCCTGGTCCAGTTATTACACATCCGCTACTGCCCAGATTTATCAGGTTTTTGCGGACAATCAGTTCCCGTACATGATTTACGGTGCCCAGCAGGATAACAGTACTTTTGCCATCAAAAGCCGGACTGCGGGCAGCAGCATTGGAGAGCGTGATTGGTGGCCTGTTGCAGGCGGGGAATCCGGTTACATTGCCCCGGATCCTGAAAACCCGGATGTAACCTACGGCGGCTCTTATGGGGGGTATCTGAATAAGTACAATGCCAAAACCCGCATGAGTGACCGCATTGATGTATGGCCTGACAATCCCATGGGTTCCGGTGCGGATGTACTCAAATATCGTTTTCAGTGGACCTTCCCGATTGTGGTCTCCCCGCACAATTCGGATGTACTCTACGCTACCTCTCAGCATGTACATCGCTCAACCGATGAAGGCATGAGCTGGGAAACCATTTCGGATGACCTTACCAGAAATGACAAATCCAAGCAGGGTGAATCCGGCGGACCCATCACCAAAGATGATACTTCTGTAGAGTACTACAATACCATTTTCACCTTTGTGGAATCGCCCATTGAAGCGGGTCTGCTCTGGGCCGGATCAGACGACGGACTGATCCACATTTCCCGCGATAATGGCGAAACCTGGCAAAATGTAACGCCCAAAGGAATGCCTGAGACCATGGTCAGCATTCTGGATGCCTCCCATCATGATCCGGGCACGGCTTACTTCGCAGCCACACGCTATAAATTCGGGGATTTCCAGCCTATGATTTATAAAACCAGCAATTATGGTAAAAGCTGGAAGCGCATCAACAATGGAATTCCATCCACCGACTTCACCAGAGTTGTGCGGGAAGATCCCAATAAAAAAGGATTGCTGTATGCCGGTACGGAAACCGGTATGTATGTCTCCTTCAACGACGGGGAAAACTGGCAGCCTTTTCAGCTGAACCTGCCACCGGTACCTGTCACAGATCTGGCCTTGCAGAATGAACATAAAGACCTGATTGTGGCCACACAGGGACGTTCATTCTGGGTATTGGATGACCTGCAGGCTCTGCATCAGATCAACGATGAACTTATGAACAAACAGGCTGCGCTTCTTGAACCGGAAGACACCTACCTGTTCGGACGGTCCTTTAACATCCCGGCCGGAGCCACCGCCGGGCAGAATCCGACCAGTGGAATCGTAGTCTATTACACGCTGAATGCGGATTTGGATGAGGAAATCAAACTACAGTTCTCGGACTGGAATGATGAAGTGATTCAAACCTTCTCCAGCAAAACAGATCCACGCGGACGCCCGGTAAAAGAATCCGAAGAATTTTATGAAGAAGAAGAACGTCAGCGAAACGGAGTGCCGACCGTACACGCGGGCCTGAACCGTTTTGTATGGAATCTCCGCTATCCGGATGTGACCAGGATCAACGGAACTCAGATACTATGGGCCGGGGGAACCGGCGGTCAGCAGGCCCCTCCCGGAACCTACCAGGTTAGCCTGTGGATAGGGGATGAAATGATCGCCAGAGAGGAAGTGGATGTGCTGAAAGATCCGCGCCTGACCGATGTGACCGAGGATGATATCATGGCCCAGTTTAATCTGGTTCGGGATATCAAAGCCAAACTGGATACCACGCATAAAGCCATCAACAAAATCCGTGAAGTGAGGGGTGAAATATCTGAGGCGCTTGCGGAATCAGGTGATAATGAAGAAGCGAAAAACCTGGCCAAAGAAATCCGTAAAGCCCTAACGGAAATTGAGCAGGCGCTGGTGCAGACCAAAGCGGAATCCATTCAGGATGTGCTCAACTTCCCGATTCGCCTGAATAACAAACTGGCAGCATTATCCTCTACGGTGGAAACCGGCCTCGGCCGACCCACGCAGCAGCAGTATGCCGTATTTGCTGATCTTTCGGCTAAAGTGGATGCTCAGCTGGAACGCCTGAAACCTATTCTGGAAGGGCAGTTTGAACAGTTTATTCAGGAAATCGAGAATCCGGCTATACCCATCAATAACGAGCGCTAGTTAATCTGAACCGTTACGGTTCTGACTTCTTCGGGGGCCGCGACTGCGCGGCTCTCTTTGATTTCGGCCCTCTTCCATACGGCGGCCCTGAGGATTGAGCAGCATGGCGATGCGTCCGGCTGCCTGATTAAACTTCTCCAGCTGCTCAGGCCGGCAAAGACCTTTAATGTCATTAAAATGCTGGAAGGTGAGTTTTTCCATCCGGCTAACATGACTGCCCATCTCTTCAGCCAGGGAGTCAACAAAGGTACTGACGATTTCAGGCTGGTTCAGATGGCGATACAGTTGCTGCCGGTTTTCGTGCATGGCATTCATTACAGGACGTACACGTTCAAAATGGGTTCTTCTCAGTTGCTGCAGTTCCTGCACTTGGGCTTCATCGAAATTCAAGCGGTTTGAAAGCACCCGGGTGGTCAGATCGCGTCTTATTTCAGGTCGCTGATTTGCTTTCCAGCGCACATTTTGTAGCACAATGATGCTGAGGGTAATCAGATTCAGTACAACCAGAATGCTGATGGTCCACTTGGTAAGGCGATTGCTTCTGCTCTTCTCTTCGCTCATTCCAGTTCCTCGTCAAGGGTTTGATACTGAGGAAAGTAATCGTCTACAACCGTGCTGTAATCGTCGGATGGTGCCGTACTGCTGCCCTGAAGCACACTGAAGAGCAGGATTCCGTTTAAGAGCATGATGGTGATGAGGGCAGCGACTTTCATCCAGTCCATAAGGTGGAAGCTGGCCTGAGGTGGATGTTGCTCCAGCCTGGATTCCACTTCAGACCAGAAGTCATCGGATGCCTGCAGCATTTCATGGGAAGTCATTTTGTCTAAAGCTTCCGCTGCTTTTTGATTGATATGTTCTTCTCGTTTATTCATGCCTGTGTTGGGTTAGACGACATCGAAATAAAAATCATTCGTTCAGTTGACGGTAGAATTCTTCCAGTTCAGTCCGGAGGTTGGTTTTGGCCCGATGCAGCAGGGATTCAACGGCTGAGGTCGTTTTTTCCATGACGGCTGCAATTTCCTGATAACTGAGTTCCTGATAATTGGCCAGTGTAAAGGCAATGCGCTGATTTTCGGGTATTTGATTCAGTGCCTGCCGAATGGCCTCAGCCTGTTGCTTGCGGATCAGGTCTTCTTCCGGATCATTCAATCCGCCCCGCAGTAATTCCAGCGAGGGTTCTTCTTTTTGAGCAGAGGTTGCCGAATTGAAAGCCCGGCGTTTCAGCCGTTTTTGTTTGCGTACCTCATCCAGTGATTTCCGGGTAGCGATTTGGTAAATCCAGGTGAAGAGATTTGAATCTTCCCGGAACTCGGGAAGTGAACGGTATACCTCAACAAATACCTCCTGTGCCAGGTCTTCAGCAAACTGCCGGTCCTGAACAAATCCATAGCAAAGATTAAGCACAGGATTTTTGTAAGCTTCCACCAGCTTGCGGAAAGCCTCCCGGTTACCCTGCTTCAGCAGGGAAATGGATATGTCAGGTTCAGTTTTAATAGCGTCCAAATTTGGTTAGACGCTAAAGATTAGCAAAAAATGCGCTGAATTATTTCTCGTCCAGCTTTACTGGCTTTACTTCCCAGATTTCTTCCGCATAATCCATGATGGTACGGTCGCTGGAGAATTTACCCATATTAGCCACATTCAGGATGGCCTTGCGAATCCATTCATCCTTATTGGTAAACAGCTGGCTTACTTCTTCCTGCGTTTTAACATAGGCTTCGAAATCCGCACATACCATGAAATAATCTCCTTTGTGGAGTATGGCATCAATAATCGGTTGGAAAAGATCCGGCTCATCCGGACTGTAAAACCCATTTTTGATCTGATCCAGCGCCAGCTTCAGTTCTTTATTGGAATAGTAGTAATCCATTGGATTGTATCCGGAGCGGCGCAGGTCTTCTACTTCATCAACCGTATTACCGAAGATGAAAATGTTGTCATCACCTACCTCCTCCTTGATTTCCACATTGGCACCATCCAGCGTACCAATGGTCAGTGCACCATTAAGGGCAAACTTCATATTACCAGTACCTGATGCTTCCATTCCTGCTGTTGAAATCTGCTCGGAAAGATCAGCTGCCGGAATCATTTTCTCGGCCACTGTAACACTGTAATTCTTCAGGAACAGGCACTTCAGCTTATCTGAGGTTTCCGGATCATTATTAATCCGGTCTGCAATACTGTTAATCAGCTTGATGTGCATCTTAGCCATGTGATAGCCAGGTGCCGCCTTACCTGCAAAAATTACCGTACGGGGGGTGAACTCCATCTCAGGATTTAGTTTCAGGCGATTGTACAAGGTAATCACATGAAGGGCCGCCATCAGCTGACGTTTGTACTCGTGAATCCGCTTGATCTGAATATCGAACATACTGTTCGGATCCACTTTCACTTTGTCTTTAAATTCGATGTAAGCAGCAAGCTGTTCTTTATTGTATAGCTTAATTTTATCAAAGCGTTTTCTGAAGTCAGCATCATCTGCATAAGGCTCCAGTTTCTTGAGTTCATCCAGATTGGTAATCCAGGAATCGCCGATTTTCTCGGTGATGAGATCGGCCAGTTTACGGTTGCACTGACGTAACCAGCGACGCGGGGTAATTCCGTTGGTTTTATTGGTAAATCGCTCAGGATAGACTTCATAAAATTCAGAGAACATATTCTCCTTTAGAAGCTGTGAATGCAGCGCAGCCACCCCATTGATTTTCTTGGAGCCCACAATACCCAGATGCGCCATGTGAACCACCGGATCTTCCCCTTCACTTACAATGGCCATGCGCTTTTGCTTGTTATGATCTTTGGGATACTTGGCTTCAATTTTATCCAGGAATCTGCGGTTTATTTCATAAATGATGTGCAGATGTCGAGGCAGCAGGTTTCGCATCAGTGAAACCGGCCATTTTTCCAGAGCCTCGGGCAGCAGCGTATGATTGGTGTAGGCCATTGTATTTTTAGTGATATCCCAGGCTTTATCCCATGGCATATCATTCTCATCCAGTAACACCCGCATCAGTTCAGGAATGGCCAGGTTAGGATGCGTATCGTTACACTGAATAGCCACCTTCTCAGGTAGCTTGGTCCAGTCATCATTGTACTTGCGGAAACGACGAAGGATATCCTGCATAGATGCCGAAACCAGAAAATATTCCTGCTTCAATCTCAGTTCTAGTCCGTGAAATACCTTGTCGTTTGGATACAGTACCCTTGAAATATTTTGCTCCAGCTGCCGGTCCCGCACGGCATTCATATAATCACCCTGATTGAAACTCTGCAGATTCAATCCATTGGCTGATTCCGCTTTCCAGAGGCGAAGATTGTTTACAATACCGTTTTTGTATCCGGGAATGGGAGTATCATAAGCAATGGCAAGGGTATCATTGGTGTCTCTCCACTCATATTCCAGCTCACCGGATGATTTTTTGTAGATATGCTCATGCCCGTAAAACTTTACCGCATACTGCAGGTTGGGGCGCACAATGTCCCAGGGATTACCATATCGCAACCACATATCCGGCTTTTCTACCTGATACCCATTCTGAATGTCCTGATAAAAGATTCCATAATCATAGCGGATACCGTAGCCCATTGCCGGAATACCCAGCGTGGCCATTGAATCCAAAAAACAGGCGGCAAGCCGACCAAGACCGCCATTGCCCAGACCGGCATCCCATTCAGCGAAACGGAGTTCACTATAATCCAGTCCTATATCATCCAGAGCTTCAGCAACCACATCCTGTAATCCCAGATTGATCACCATATTGTCGAGCAACCGGCCGATCAGATACTCCATCGAAATATAATAGACTCTCTTGGTGTCGATGGCGTAGTAATGCTGTTGTGTTTTGAGCCATGCATCGTGAAGGCGGTCCAGAATGGTGAGTACAACGGCACGGTAATCGTCCCAGTCGGTGGTGGAGAACTCATCTCGGGAAAGGGTATGACGAAGATGGAGTTTGATATCTTCGCGGATGGTATCTACATCGAAGCCGGAGCGAATCTGTTCTCCGGAAATTTTCTTGGTTGACATATCTGATGAAGTTTATTCTAAATGAAGCTGAGTAAATGTAATAGCTTTGGATTACTCTTCTATGTCTTTTTTGTAAACACCGAAGTCAGGCTCAAATCCGGGTCGGGTAAGATTGGCCGGGAATCCGAGGCTATGAAACGACTCATAGGCCTGAATAGCAACAAAATCCTGGCGGAAGAGTCCGAAAACACTGGAACCGCTTCCACTCATGCTGGCATAGCTGGCCCCAAAGTCGTACATCTGATCCTTGATATTGCCAATGAGGTCATGCCGCGGAAAAACGGAGGTTTCCAGATCGTTTTGAAGAAAATTAGGCCATTCATCCAGGTCTTCATCCAATAAAATATCCTTTACGGAATATTCACTGCCCATTTCAGGATTGAAAAACCGGTAGGCTTCAACGGTTGAGGAGGAGAACTTGGGGTGAACGGTAACGATCCAGGCATCCGGTTGTATATCAAGCTCCTCAATCTCTGTTCCGGTACCTGTTCCGATGCCGGTTTTTCCATAGATAAAGAGCGGAATGTCCGCTCCGAGCCGTCCGCCCAGTTCAGCCAGCTCATCAACACTAAGACCCAGAACAAGGATTTTATTCAGCATCCGCAGCGTAGTTGCTGCATTCGAAGAGCCGCCGCCCAGCCCGGCTCCGATGGGTATTTTTTTATCCAGAGTTATTTCGAAGTGCTCCGAAAATCCGGTTTCCTTTCGAAGCAGATTCAAAGCCCGAACGATCAGATTGTCTTTTTCACCCGCAAGCTCCTGATGTTCCGTTACAAATTGTGTGGCTGAAGCCTGTCGCATACTAATCCGGTCGCTCCACTCAATAAAACAAAAGCCGGTTTCCAGCTCATGATATCCGTCTTCCCGTCGCCTTTTGATGTGCAGGCCCAGGTTAATCTTGGCAAAAGAATCGGAAATCCAGAGGTCGCTCATATCAGCTGCTAAATTCTTCTTTGTGTTGTTGGATGTAGTTGATAGCTGCATCGTGATCATTGGGAATATCACCATTCAGGATGGCTTCCTTTACGGCATCTTTCACATCGCCAATAAGCCTGCTTGGTCCCACATCAAAAATTTCCATGATTTCTTCTCCGCTCACCGGATTCTTCCAGTTACGGACCCGGTCTTTCTCCTCCACTTCTTTAATCTTTTCCTCCACTACATCGAAATTCCGGAGGTAACGCGCCACTTTGGATTCGTTCTTACTGGTGATGTCGGCCCGGCAGAGGGTCATCAGCGAATCTATATCATCACCGGCATCAAAAATAAGCCTGCGTACGGCACTGTCGGTTACATCGGAATCGACCAGCGCAATGGGACGAAGATGCAGCCGCACCATTTTCTGCACAAACTTCATTCGATGATCCAGGGGCAGATGTAATCGCCGGAAAATCCGCTCGGTCCATTTGGCACCCAGCGCATCATGCCCGTGAAACGTCCAGCCAATTCCATCCTGATAGCGTTTAGTGGGTGGTTTGGCGATGTCGTGCAGGATGGCCGTCCAGCGGAGCCAGAGATCCTCGGTCATCTCTGCCGTGTTGTCCAGTACCTTCAGGGTATGCCAGAAGTTGTCTTTATGGCGATGACCATTCACTTCATCCACACCGTGTAAATCCACCATTTCCGGCAGAAATTCGTTGAGCAGGCCGGTTTTGAAAAGCATGGTGAAGCCGATGGAAGGCTTTGGCGATAGGATAATCTTATTCAGCTCATCCGTGATACGCTCCATGGAAATGATGGACAGCCGGTGGGCCATTTTGGTGATGGCCGCAAAGGTTTCTTCCTCAATGCGGAAGTCAAGCTGAGTGGCGAATCGAACAGCCCTCATCATGCGGAGCGGGTCATCATCAAAGGTCTTCTCCGGATCGATGGGTGTGCGGATAATCCGGTCTTTCATATCCTGCAAGCCCTGAAAAGGATCGTGAAGGGTACCAAAACTATCCGGATTCAGCGACCAGGACAGCGCATTGATGGTGAGGTCTCTTCGAAGCTGGTCGTCTTCAAAGGTGCCGTCTTCCACGATGGGTTTCCTGGAATTCCGGCGGTAACTTTCTTTGCGCGCGCCTACAAACTCCAGATCCAGGTCATCGAATTTGACCTGCGCCGTACCGAATTGCTTAAAAATGGCGAGATGAGCTCCGGGCACTTTCTCTGCAACCGCTTCAGCCAGCTGTATTCCGGATCCCATGGTTACGAAGTCGATATCCAGGGGGCCGTCTTTTACAATTCTTCCGAGAAAGTAATCGCGTACATAGCCGCCCACCACATGCACTTCCTGCCCAATGGAATCTGCAGCTCTGCCTACTATTTGCAGGGCTTCAATATGTTTTTCTGGCAGATCCTTCAATGAATCAGTTTGGGTCTAGTCTTCCGGTTACTGCGTTCAAACGCATCCCGGAAAATACTAATTCATTTCAAGAACTGAATGGTCTCCAATGTGGATGCTTCCCTCGGCATTATGCACTTTTGTGTGACTGCCGATGGTAGATTTATTAAGTCTGGAATCTTCAACATGGGCGTCCGATCGCACAATACTCTCGGTAATGGTTGAGTTTTTGATCACAGCACCTTTCTCCAGGCTCACATTAGGTCCAACGGTTGATCCTTCGATGTGAACACCCTCACCGATAAATACGGGTTCAATAATGTTGCTGTCCGGGTAAGCTGCGGAATCAAAAGCGTGCCGTTCTTTTTCCAGGATTACGCCGGTGGTCTCTCTCCAGGCAGGCAGGGTGCCGCAGTCCAGCCACTCATCAACAGTTGCTGTTTTAAACACTTTGCCGTCTTTGAGCATGTTATCCAGGGCGTCGGTGAGGAAGAATTCTCCGCCCGGACCTTTAATGTCATTATCCAGCAGGTACTGCAGCCGCTGCATCAATTCAGCACCATCTTTGAAATAGTAAACCCCGATGATGGCCAGATTTGAGATGAATTCCTTTGGTTTTTCCACGAAACCGGTAATGGTATCGCCTTCATGAACGGCCACTCCGAAACGGGATGGATCTTCCACTTCTTTCAGCCAGATTACACTGTCCGCATCGTCAATGCTGACTTTTGCCTTGGTGTCGAAGAGGGTATCGGCAAATACCACAATGACTTCTCCATCCAGCTGTTCTTCGGCACATGCAATAGCATGGGCGGTACCCAGAGCAACTTCCTGAACTTTGAAGAAAGCCTGGGCATTATGGCGCTCAGAAAGGGCGGTAAGTTCTTCACGAATGGCTTTTCCGAAGTCAGGGCCCAGGATGTACACGATATCCGTGATATCACGGTCCAGTGTACGGGCAAAAGTTTCGATGATGCGTTCGATAATCATGGTACCGGCAACCGGAAGCAGAGGTTTGGGTACAGTGTGTGAGTGGGGACGAACACGCGTTCCGCGACCCGCCATCGGAATAATCAATTTCATAAATGTGTGCTAAGCTCTTAGTTATTTTGGGCGGGAGAATATAAAGTTTTGCTATTTTAAAATGAATTCAGCCCAAATTGTTCACCTTAGCATAACATTCACACTTGAACTGGTACATTACTTTTATTGATTTCCTCATCGGACTTTTCATCGTTGTAATGCTCCGGCATTACTTCTACCGGATTAAGTTCTTCCTTCAGGTTTTTCAGCAGCTGGGCTATAAACGAAACGAATATCGCAGCTGGATTAAGTCGAACTGGGATGATAAAGTGCTGACCCGTGAAATCGGACTGATGAATGTGCTGCTGGTTGCGCTGCTTTATTTCGGATCGGAATCCATCACCAATTCGGCCATTGCGGTTATCGTATTCATTTACAGTATTTTCTGGTTTGCATCTGTACGGAAATACAGACCAGAGAAAGTGAAGAAGCCACTGGTTTACACTGCCCGGATGAAGCGCCTGGCCGTGCCCACTTACCTGCTCTCTTTCTGGATTCCGGTTCATCTCAGTTTCGTAGCATTTACGGGTGTGCTGCCTGGACTGGGCCTGCCGGCCAATAACTTTGAACCGGGTGTTGTAATGGTAGATGCCATGTATCTGGTATTCGGCTGGCTGCTGGGTACCCTGCTGATACCCCTGCTGATGTACATTTCCGCACTGCTCACTTCTCCCATCGAAAAAAGAGTGCATCAGGGCTACATCAAACAGGCAAAAGCCAAACTGGCGTCCATGCCGCATCTCAAAGTGATTGCTATCACCGGTTCCTACGGCAAAACCAGCACCAAATTTATGATCCGGGACCTGCTCAAGGAGCGCTTCAATGTGTGCATTACCCCGGGTTCCTTCAATACTCCGATGGGAATCTGCCGGGTAATCAACAACGATTTGACCTCCGATCATCAGATTCTGGTACTGGAGATGGGGGCCCGTTACGCTGGCAATATTCAGGAACTCTGCGACATCGCCAAGCCCGATATTTCCGTGATTACAGTAGTTGGCCTTGCTCACCTCGAAACCTTTGGTTCACAGGATGTAATCACCTGGGAAAAGGGGGCCCTGGTTCGGAATCTTGATGGCGGTACAGCTATTCTGAATGGGGATGATCAGCGGGTGCAGAGTATGAAACAGTATGAAAATGATTTCACCACCATTGATGCAGGCATCGAAAGCGGAGACATTACCGCATCCGATATTTCCTATGGACTTTTTGGTAGCCGGTTCAAAGTACAGGTGAAAGGTGAAGGTGAAGAAGAATTTGAATGCCGGTTACTGGGCAAACACAATATTCAGAACTTACTGTTAGCGGTGGCTGTGGGACATCATCTGGGGATAAGGCTCAAAACCATGGCACTGGCAGCCAAACATATTGAACCCGTCGAACACCGGCTGGAGCTGAAGAATCAGGGTGAGGTAATCATCATTGATGATGCCTTTAACTCTAATCCGGTCGGAGCCCGGAATGCTGTCGACATCCTCAGTCAATTTAAAACCGGTCGCAGAACCATCATCACTCCCGGCATGATTGAACTGGGTGAACTGGAGGAGGAAGAGAACAAAAAGCTGGGCGCGTACATTGCCGAAGCCGGTCTGGATCACACTGTTTTTGTCGGAAAAGACCGAACCAAACCCCTTCAGGATGGATATCTGGAAGGCGGTGGAGATGACCAAAAAATGACGGTAGTCCAGTCCTTATTCGAGGCCAATGAGATTGTGTTCAAAGATGCTGTTGCCGGCGATGTGGTGCTCTACGAAAACGATCTGCCGGACCTGTACAACGAATAGATCATGGTTGATATCAACGAGAGCCAAATGTATGAGGCTCCAGGATTTCTGGGAAGATTAAGGGATGCCTTGTTTTCGGTACTGCTTGCTGCCCTGTTGTTTCAGGCTGCATTGTTCTGGGGACTTGGTCACCTATTCGGAACCTTTACCATTTTTCTCCTTTATGACAATCCGGTTTTGCTTTCATTTCTTTCCCTTGCTGCCTTACTTGGATTCTGGGTTGGCCGCCCCTTCTACGACCACCTGGGATATTTAGTCGATAAATGGTTCATCATCGGCCGTTAGTCCTCAAAAACCATAGGTTCAACCAATAACCAATAACCAATAACCAATACCGAATCACTCATATCTCAGCGCATCCGCCGGATTGATTCGCGCCGCTCTGTTAGAGGGATACCAGCTGGCTAAAACACATAGCAGTAAACTTGCACTGAGCACAAGGGTGATATCTACGGCAGAAATCTGGGATGGATAAGCGTCAATGATGAATGCGGAAGATAATTTCAGAATACCGTATTTATTCTGAAGCCAGCTGAGCAGTAAACCAAGGCTTCCCCCGATGCCACAACCGATCAGGCCGATGTATAAACCCTGTTTCCGGAAAATGTTTTTTATATCACGGCTGCTCAGCCCCATCGAAATAAGCAAAGCGATATCCCGCTGTTTTTGAATTACAATCATGGTTAACGAACCCAGGATGTTGAGAACAGCCACTATTACGATGATCATGAGGATGATGTAGGACCCCCACTTTTCGAGATACATCACATCATAGAGGGGTTTCTGCAAATCATACCAGGATGAAATCTTAAAACCCGTGCCCAGTGCGGCATGAAGCTCAGATTTTAATCCTTCCGCCAGATCATTATCGGTTAATTTTATATCAATACCGGATATCTGATCTCTGGCATTGAAGAGGCGCTGGGCGGCAACTATATCCACAATTACCGTTTCTCCACCGGTTACCTGCTGAATGGAATAGGTTCCCCTCAGCTGAAAGCGATACATGCGCGGGAGGGAAATCTGCGTAAGGGCGCGTTTCATGCCGCGCGCACTCAATAAAGCTACCTGATCATTCAAGGCTACGCCATAGGCATTGGCCAGTCCGTTGCTGAACATGACTCCGGGCAGTCGGCCACGAACCGCAGTGTCAAATATTCCGGAGGTAATTTTGTTGGGGTCTCGGGAGAAAACGAAATATTGATCCTGATCCACTCCCTTTACCTGCACCACCTCATTCTGCTGATCGCCCATAACCAGTAATGCCTTACCCTCCACATAGGGTGAGATCTGAGTGATTTCCGGAATCTCATCCAGCTTCTGCCGAAGGGAATCGCTCAGGGTAAAAAAATTGGCCTCGGTTGATTCAATGCGAATGTCTGGATCTGATGATAAAAGCAGATTCTTGATTACATCGAAGAAACCATTGAAAACCGAAAGCACTACAATCAGCAGGGCGGTGCCAATAGTTACTCCCACAATACTGATAATCGTAAGGGTTGATATCAGCGAGATATGTTTCTTGGAAAAGAGGTAGCGTCTTGCAATAAATCCTGAGGTGTCCATCTCTGAAAGATAGGTGTTAAGGCTGTCTGAAGCATCTCATTTCAGACAATGCATTTGGTATTAATTTATTATCTTTTGCAACCTTTAAAAGGATGGTGATGAAAACAACGCTTTCGGAACAGATCATTAAGAGTATCGGGGATGGATCGCATGGAGACCCCTTTTCCGTGCTGGGCCTTCATAAAATTGAGAAAGGTAAGACTGAAGTAATTTCCCTCAGGGTTTTTAACCCATTTGCTGAGCATATTACTGCATTAGTTGGGAATAATAGCTACGAACTGCAGCGCATTTCTGAAGATGGACTTTTTGAATATGTATTCTCTAGACGCAAAAATTACTTCGGGTATTCCCTGAGTGTTACCACCAAAGATGGTGAGACCTACGAAACAGCCGATCCCTATGCCTTCGGGCCTCAGCTCAGTGATTTTGATCTACAGCTTTGGGGCGAGGGAAAACACCATCAGTCCTATCATTTTATGGGTGCTCATCCCAAAGAAGTGGATGGGGTAAAAGGAACTCATTTTGTAGTGGCCGCACCATCAGCGCGACGAGTTAGCGTAATAGGATCGTTCAATGGCTGGGACGGTCGCATACACCGAATGAGAAAACACCATGATCAGGGATTATGGGAGCTGTTCATTCCTTTGGTAAGTGTTGGTGATTACTACAAGTTTGAATTATTAAGCCCGGTTCAGAACCCGCCACTGAAAAAATCAGACCCCTACGCATTCAGGACAGAACTGAGACCCGGCACGGCGTCTATCGTTCATGAACCAAATGGCTACAAATGGGGTGATAAAAAATGGGTGGAGAATCGTCAGAAAAAGCAAGCCCATGATGGTCCCATTTCAGTTTATGAGATTCATGCCGGTTCATGGAAAAGAGTACCCGGAGAAGATCCCGGATTTCTGACTTACCGGGATCTTGCAGACGAGCTGGTTCCTTACGTCAAAGAAATGGGCTACACCCATGTGGAACTGCTTCCCATCGCTGAACACCCTTATGATCCTTCATGGGGCTATCAGATTACCGGTTATTTTGCCCCTACCAGCCGATTCGGGGAGCCGGAAGATTTCATGTATTTCGTAGATCAATGCCACCGGCACGATATTGGCGTAATTGTGGATTGGGTACCGGCCCATTTTGCCAAGGATGATCACGGCCTGCGTCGCTTTGACGGCACCGGGCTATTTGAACATGATGACCCGCGCCAAGGGGAGCATAAAGACTGGGGAACCTGCATCTTCAATTATGGTCGCACGGAAGTTCAGAATTTTCTGATATCAAATGCCCTTTACTGGTGCGATAAGTTCCACATCGACGGACTGCGAGTGGACGCTGTAGCTTCAATGCTGTATTTGGATTATTCCCGGGAGGAGGGCGACTGGATTCCAAACAAATACGGTGGCCGCGAAAATATTGAAGCCATCGACTTTCTGCGCACTTTCAATGATGTAGTTCATGAGCATTTCCCCGGTACGCTCACTTTTGCAGAGGAATCTACTTCCTGGGGTGGGGTTTCAAGGCCCACACACAGTGGCGGACTTGGATTCGATTTCAAATGGAATATGGGCTGGATGAACGATACCCTCAGTTACATCGAAAAAGATCCCATCTACCGAAAATATCATCAGGATCAACTCACCTTTTCCCTGATCTACGCCTTCTCCGAAAATTTTATACTGCCCTTTTCCCATGATGAAGTGGTGCATATGAAGCGGAATATGGTCAGCAAGATGCCCGGTGACGACTGGCAAAAATTCGCAAACCTGCGGTTACTGTTAACATATATGTACGCTCATCCCGGAAAAAAACTGCTGTTCATGGGCACGGAATTCGGGCAATGGGATGAATGGTCGGAAGCAAAATCTCTCGACTGGCACCTGCTGGAATGGGATATTCATAGTGGATTGCAAACCTATGTTCAGGATTTGAATAAGCTATACAAGAAAGAGGCTTCCCTCTATGAAGTCGACGATGAATGGCGTGGTTTTGAATGGATTGATTTTTCCGATGCAGATAACAGCATTCTTTCTTTCGTAAGAAGAGGCAAAAATCCTGACGACTTCACCGTATGCATACTGAATTTCACTCCCACGCCTCACAACCAGTATAAAATCGGGGCACCGGCGCCGGGAGAATATGACATAATCATAAACAGCGATTCTGAGTTTTACGGGGGCAGCAATGCTGGCGATAAATTGGCGATTGCATACGAAGGGGAGTGGCATAATCAACCCGCGCATATGTTCATCAACATACCACCGCTGGCAGGAATCATTTTAAAACCAAAAAGCAGTATTTAGTTAATGAGATTTCCAAGATCCGCAGGAACACTCCTGCATCCTACCTCTCTTCCGGGTGATTTCGGAATCGGAGATTTTGGACCAGAAGCCCGCAATTTTATCAAATTCTTAACCGATACGGGCCAGAGTATCTGGCAGGTATTACCGCTGACTCCCACCGGTTATGGAAACTCACCCTATGCCAGTTATTCCGCTTTTGCAGGTAATGTATACCTCATCAGCCCGGAATTACTCCACCAAAAAGGACTACTGACCGAAGAGCAATTGGATACGGCCAGGATTCAGGGGGGAGTACAAGTCGATTATGAGCATGCTTTCCAGCACAAAGACCGGCTTTTTGAAATAGCCGCTGAAAATTTCTTCGATACAGCCGGGAAAGCAGAAGTGAAAGCTTTTGAAGCCTTTAAGACCGATCACCAGAGCTGGCTTGACGACTACGTACTCTTTATGGTTTGCTTTTTGAACAGCGATAAAAAACCCTGGAATTTATGGGACGAAGCACTGGCCGGACGTGATGAAAAGGCGCTGAAAGAATTTGCTGCTGAACATGAAAATGAAATCCGCCATCAATACTGGTTGCAGTTCGAATTCTATAATCAGTGGCTGGAACTGAAGGAATATGCCAATGAAAGGGGTGTCCGCATAATCGGAGATATTCCCATTTTTGTGGATCATAACTCCGCTGATGTTTGGGCCAATCCTGAATTTTTTGAGGTGGATGAAAAAGGAAATCGCAAGCTGGTGGCTGGTGTCCCGCCCGACTATTTCAGTGAAACCGGTCAACTTTGGGGAAATCCACTTTACAAATGGGATGCCATGGAAAAGGACGGATTCAGCTGGTGGGTAGCCCGATTTAAGCACATGTTTTTTCTCTGTGATGCCATTCGTGTGGACCATTTTCGCGGATTTGAAGCCTACTGGGAAGTCAAGGCATCCGAAAAGACCGCGATCAAAGGACGCTGGGTAAAAGGACCCGGTTATAAGCTATTTGATAAAATCATGGAAGAATGCGGGGAAGTACCCATGATAGCGGAAGACCTTGGTGTGATGACCCCTGAAGTGGAAGAACTCAGGGATCACTATAATTTTCCGGGTATGAAGATTATTCAGTTTGCTTTCGATGCAGATTCTAAAAATGCCTTCCTTCCCCATAATTACAGCCAGAATTGCGTTACCTACAGTGGTACGCATGATAATGATACCTCAATTGGCTGGTTCAATGCTGCACCGGAACATGAAAAACATCATGCACGAACCTACTGTAAATCGGATGGCAGTGAAATTAACTGGGACTTCATTCGTTTGGGATTACTGTCGGTGGCCGATCAGGCTATTTTTTCTCTTCAGGATTTCATGAGTCTGGATACTGAACACCGGGTAAATTTTCCGGGAACCGTTGACGGTAACTGGCTCTGGAGATATACCACAGATATGCTGAAGCAGGTTGACGGGGAAAGAATCCGAAAATTAATTGAACTGGGTAATCGCTTACCCTCCTAAAATTGAGTTTTTTCATCCTAAGGTACCTTTTTGTATCTTACAAGCTTTGATTTCATTCGCTAAACATGCCGTTTTCTCTAAATCATTTACCCCACCGCACGGTTAAGCCCAGGGACAAAGGAATCACACTCGCATTGGACAAAGGATTCAGTGTTCGTCAAGTGGAAGATTTTATTGAGACCTGCGCTGACTATGTGGACATTGTAAAATTCGGCTGGGGAACCAGCTACATTACTAACCGCCTTGAAGAAAAGCTGGCTGTATACCGTGATGCAGGATTACCTGTGTATTTCGGTGGTACACTATTTGAAGCTTATGCTATGCGTGATCAGCTCGATGATTACAAAAAGCTGCTCAAGGAATACGATATTGAGATGGTTGAAGTCTCAAATGGTACCATCTGGCTTTCTGATCTGAAAAAACAGGAAATCATAAAAGATTTCAGCCAGGACTTTACCGTGCTCTCCGAAGTGGGCAGTAAAAACCCAAATGAAATCATGCCTCCCTATCGCTGGGTGGAAATCATAAAAGCGGAACTGGAAGCCGGTGCTCAAAAGATTATTTGCGAAGCAAGAGAAAGCGGTACGGTTGGTGTTTTCAGGCCTAATGGCGAAGTCAGATCCGGACTGATTGATGAGATTGCTCATGAAATTCCGGTTGATGATCTGATTTTTGAAGCACCCCAAAAAGAACAGCAGGTCTGGTTTATCCGAAAATTCGGTTCTAATGTGAATCTCGGGAATATCGATCCGAATGAGGTTATCTCACTGGAAACCATTCGTCAGGGACTCCGGGGCGATACGCTTCTTGACTTCTATTCCGTTGATCATGATGACGTAGATCAGGCTATTGAACCAAATACTAAATCTGGAGAAGACGTTTAACATATGAAAATCCTATACGCTGCAGCTGAAATCTCTCCCTTTGCACGCATGACATACACCGCCGACCTGCTCCGGTTTCTGCCGGCATCTCTGCAGGATAAAGGGTATGAAATCCGCATTTTACTTCCCAAATACGGCACCATAAACGATCGCCGTAACCGACTTCATGAGGTTATCCGACTTTCCGGCATTGAAGTGGAGGTAGGTGAGAACAAAGAGAGTATGAAAATCAAAGTTGCCAGTATCCCCAATGCAAAATTGCAGGTTTACTTCCTGGACAACGATACCTACTTCAAAAGAAAAGGCCTGTTCAAAAAACAGGACAGCGGCGAATTTTATAAAGACAATGATGAAAGAGTGGCCTTCTACAATAAAGGGGTACTCGAAACGGTTATCAAACTTGGCTGGAAACCGGATATCATCCACTGCCACGACTGGCCAGCGGGCTTAATTCCCATGCTGGTTAAAACCAAATACAAAGACAACCCATTGTTTGATAACACACAGATTGTGTACAATCTCCATCATGCTGAAAATGAAGGACATTTTGACAATCCGCGCGTTCTGGAACTGCTTGGTTTGCCTGAAGATGTGGACCTTGGTTCTCTCACGGATGAAGGTAAAGTGGATCTCCTAAAACTTGGCCTCAAATACAGTGATCATGTGGTTACCGGTAACAACCTGCGCGATGAGTTTGATGATCTGTTTAAAGAAATGTCAGTAAAGCCTCATCAGATTCAGGGCTCACCGGAAGATGTTTCAGCCAAGTTTGCCGAATATTACCAGCAGATCGCTGATAAAATCGAAACAGAATAATCCTGTACTCACAATCCTGAACTCAACAGTGAAAAAGGTCAGAACTGCACGACTGCCGCGGTTGATGCTGCCCTTACTTCTGCTTCTGGCTATCACCGGATGTAAGGAAGAACCCGGAGTGGTTGGTGAATCTTTTGTAGAAAGCTCCCAGAGCTTTCAGTTTGATACCCTGTTTGTGAATAACTTACAGCCAGAAAGTTCTAATGCTTATACAGGTAGGCTTCAGCGCATTGCCGTAGGTAATTACACCGATCCTATTTTTGGGGATATGATTACTCGTGCTCTCGTTAAGCCCATCATCACCGATCTGATCGATCTGCAAGCTGTTTTTAACACCTCTGAAATGGAACTGCGCTTACAGTTCGATACCAGTCAGTTCTGGGGAGATACCACCGTCACCAATCAATACAATATCTACCGGGTTGAAAATCTATGGAGAGGAATTCCATGGCTGAGCGACGACCAGGTGCAGTTTAATGAGGCGGAACTGCTTGCAACCTTTGATCGCCGCCTGGAGGAAATAGTGACCATCCCCTTACCGGAGGACTGGGTCGTAGAATACGCAGCTCTTTATAATGCCGATGATGTACTCAAAGATTCCCTATTCAGTTTTGAATTTGACGGGCTGGTGATTGAACCGGTTACAGACAACGGAGCCATTGGCTATATTAATATTGCGAATACCGTTTTTGCGGTTAAAAACCCTCTGGATACCGCGTTTGTGGAAATTCCACTGGGCGACTGGGCCTACTCCATCGAAAGAGAAAACGCAGTAACCCCAAACGATCGCCTCATGATTAATACAAACAATGATGTATTTATTCGGGGCAATTTTTTCGATCAGCTAAGTGGCTTTGAACAAAGTAACATCGTCAAGGCTGAACTGGTTCTTTACAGGGATACCCTCACCCTGCAGAATAATCTTCCTGCCGGTCACGTCCGGCCAAAACCCAATTTTCTGCTTGCACATCAAAACATTGATCTGGATCCGATCTATGAGTTCAGTATCAGCGGAGGGGATTCACTCGGCCGCCCCGATGATGTATATGAGGCATACCGCTTCAATCTGACAGCCTATGTAAATCGCTATCTTTTCGGGGATGGACTGGATGATGATTTCTATTTCACCATTTTTGAGCGAACCGGAGTAGTGAGAAGTGAATTACTGCATGACAGCAGTACCGGTGATGCAGACCGGCGGCCAATTGTCATTATCACACGGATTGAGGAAGAATGAATAAACTCCTGATCATATCTGCCTTTCTTCTCATTACCATCCTGAACAGCAGTGATACACTGGCTCAGGTTTCTGATCCGGGTAATGCGCGCAGTGGCAGTGTATATTCCTTTTTTGGAGCCGGTCAACCTATGGATATGGGCCTGATTGAGGAAGAATCAATGGGAATATTCGGTATTTCCTATCGTGGGATTGGATCCACAGGATTTGGTAATCCGGCATTCTTCGCACAGGGGTTTTACACTGCAGCAACAGTCTCCATCTCGGCTGAACGTTTTTCTGCTTCTGATGATCAATCTTCATCGGTCAACCGGCTGATCAATCCTAATTCTATACTTATATCCTACCCCCTTAAAGGCGGGCGACTGGGCCTGGCAACCGGTTTGTTTCCGGTTACCCGTTACCGATTCCGCATATTTCAGGATGGAAGTGCCCAAAACGGCCCCGATGATCCTATACAGTTTTCACTTAATGACCAGGGAGCCGGTGGTATAAATAAGTTTGAAGTTGGGCTTGGACTCAAGGTGGTGGATAACTTTTATGTGGGATGGGCCCCCAGTTTTGTGTTTGTTTCTTCTCAGCTCGAGACTCTTTTTGAAACGGATGATTTTTCTATCGGGCAGCAGTTTACCCAGTTTAATGTCGACGGGCAGGGATTCGGAAGCCGGTTTGGGGTAGCCTGGAATATTCCGCAGCTTACAAATGAGGATGACGTGCTTACCGTTGGCGCCACCCTGAATCTGCCGGTACGCATAGATGCAAACCGAACCAAAGAGTTCGATAAATTTCTGGGTAATGATTTTGCAACGGTTGTTATCAATGAGGGACCCGGTCTGGGTTCTGGCGACATCGACCTGCCACTTGAGCTGGGTGCTGGTTTAACCTACTATCCTGGTATCTACACCAATTTCTCTGTTGAAACACAGTTTCAGCAATGGAGTCAGGCTTCCTACGATTTCAGTGCAGATGAGGAGGCGCTGCTGAAAGACCGTTTCCGCCTGGGCATTGGCGGGCAATTTCATCCCTACAGAAGGGGATCAAATAAATTTTTATCCCGCTTTAAATACAGTTTCGGTGCCAGCTACGACAACGGCCATCTCAGTATTAATGGACAAAATATAGAAACACTCTTATTTTCGGCCGGGTTTGGTATATTGTCGACCCGTTCTCGTTCCACACTGGATTTCAGTATCCTCTACGGAGTGCGCGGAACACGTAATAATAATCTGGTAAAAGAGGACATTCTTGGCTTCAGACTGTCGGTTAATTTGACAGAACTGATGTTCATCAGACCAAAACTTCAATAACTTAGACGTAATAATTTATTTAACTGAGTAGTTTATATAGGTAGCTATTCAACAAACCGATTGCTTTATGAAACAACTAACTATCATTCTTGGGATTCTTATTTTCGCTTCAAATGTAGTTGTAGCCGAACAGAATGAATGTGAGACTCCGGACGGACTGCCACCACTGGCGGTTTATTCCCTCTTTTATTCGAACTACAGAAACGGTGATTATGAATTTGCACTCAAGTACGGCCGCTGGATGGTTGAGTGTGAAGTCCGTGAAATCGAGGGTAACAATCGATATTCATTAGCTCGCCATTATGAGCGTATGATCAAAGCATACGAGGAAATTGCGAAGGAAAAGCAAGATCCAGCCGTAAAAGCAGCTTACATTGATACTGCACTCACTCTATTTGACACCGGTTTCGAAATTTTCAGTGACGAGGATGTTGACGAATTTGAATGGAAACTGGATAAGGGCCGGTTTGTTCAAACCAATGCTGATTTTGTTGAGGGCGGAGCAGAACAGGCTTTTGATATCTACCGAGAGCTTTTTGAGGCCGACCCAAAACGAACTACAGAACTAGGGGAAGGGTATTATTTTCAGCTGATCCTTCAGGATATGGTGTCCAGTGGTGAAAAACAGGAAGCACTGAAAGCCATTGACACGGCCACTCCTTACATGAACGAAAAAACTGTACAGTTTGCCGAAAAGGTGAAATTCGATTTATTCGACTCACCTGAAGAACTGATTGCTTACTGGGAGGAAGAGCTGGAAAAAGACCCTGAAAACCTGGATGTACTTCGTGAACTGAGAGACTTGTACGAAGATCAGGACATGCGGGAAAAAGCGATTGATACCGCAATAAAGCTGTATGAATTAAATCCTACCTTTGAAAACGCCAAAACCCTTGGTCAGGTAGAAAAGAACAATGCAGACTATAATAACGCTGCCAGGTACTATGCCGAAGCATATGAAAAAGCGGAAAACGACTCGGACAAGGAAAGCATGGCACGCGAACTGGCCGGTGTGAATTTATCTCGTGAAAATCTTCAGGAAGCCAGAACCTGGGCAAGACGTGCGCTTCAGCACAATCCTAACTCAGGACAGGCTTACATACAGATTGCAAATATTTACGGACAGAGTGTGAGCCAGTGTACAAGCGACCGAAAGCTGGATCGTAAAGACCGTGTGGTTTACTGGCTGGTGCTTGACTATCTGGACAAAGCGAAGAATGCAGATGCATCTGTTGCTAATCAGGTTAACCGACTCTACCAAACCTATGAGCCGGTAACACCAACGCAGGAAGACAAATTCTTTGTGGGATGGAATACAGGCGATAAAATTCAGGTGGACGCCAGCCTGTATTCATGTTACGACTGGATCAGCGAAACCACTACCGTGCGCTGATTTTGTATAGTTAAAAACATTTGTATCTTCTATTATCTGATCGAAAACGGTGCGGGTGATTCCCACCCGCACCCTCTTTAATTCGCTTCCAACCACGCTCTCCCTTTTTTTACGATAACCCTTTTTTGTACCGCAAAAACCAATGATATCGGGAGGATTGGAGCTAATCCTAAGTTTTAATGGCAAGAAATAACAACCGAAGAAATAAGAACAGACGTCGTAAAGGCAACAAAAACAATAAGAAACAACAGGGTTTTGTACCCAAGTTTCACCATAATAATTCTATAGGGGTTGCAGGACGATACGGCGGGATATTAGAGGTGAGTCAGAACGGTTATGGTTTTGTTCGCAAGCTGGATTATGAATTCAGTTTAACGCAACAGGACCCATTTCTGACCCCTAATGAAATGAAACATTATGACCTTCGGGCCGGACTTATTATCGAAGGAGAGTTTGAGGAAGACCAGCAGGGAAACCGCCACGTTTACTCAATCGAAAGCATCAACGGGAGAAATGTGGATGTCTGGGAAAAAGTGACCCGTTTTGAGCTTCAAACCCCCATTATGCCCATTGAACAGATTACGCTGGGATATAATCCGGATGATATTGAGATGCGCGTAATGGATTTGGTTGCACCAATCGGGAAAGGACAGCGATCCCTCATTGTAGCGCCACCACGAACCGGTAAAACGGTACTGCTGAAAAAAATTGCAACGAGCATTATCGAGCATTACCCGGATATCACCACCTGTGTTTTACTGGTGGATGAACGGCCGGAAGAAGTGACCGATTTTATGCGTTCAACCAACGCCGAAGTATTTGCCTCATCCAATGATAAAAAGACGGAATCACATGTCCGTATCTCAGAAATGGCTCTGGGTTATGTAAAGCGCAAAGCGGAGATGGGCGAGGATGCCGTTTTGTTAATCGACTCCATAACCCGGCTTGGAAGAGCATACAATGCAGCTCAGTCGAACAGCGGGAGAACGCTAAGCGGTGGATTGGACATAAGGGCGCTTGAAATCCCGAAAAGAATTTTTGGTTCTGCCCGTAAATTTGAAGGAGGCGGATCGCTCACCATCATTGCCACCTGCCTCATCGAAACCAACTCACGCATGGACGACCTCATTTTCGAGGAATTCAAGGGAACCGGTAATATGGAACTGGTATTGGATCGTGAACTGGCCAACGATCGGATTTACCCGGCCATCAACATAGCAGCTTCCGGAACACGGAATGAGCATAAATTCATTACGGACTCCCTGGAAGAGCGAAATCTGGTCCGTCGCTATCTGCTGAAAAAATCACCTAAAGAATCCATGCTTGGACTGCTGAAGGTACTGGGCAACACTGAAAGTAATCAGGAGCTGCTGAACCAGATCGCTGCTTCGGTCTAAGGAATCAATAAATCGGAAGAGAAGGGTCAATAAAACGTGCCCAGGCATTAACGCCCCCCTGCAGGTTGTACACGTTGCTGAAACCCTTTGATTCCAGAAATTTGGCAGCCTGAGCCGAACGACCACCACTTCTGCACATCACGATTACTTCCTTATCGCGCTGGTCTTCAATTTCGGAATATCGATCGGGTATCTCTCCAAGGGGTATGAGTTCTCCATCTATGTTTGAAATCTGGTATTCGTGAGGTTCACGCACATCAAGCAGGAAAAAATCCTCACCGGCATCCATCTTTGCCTTGAGGTCGTTAACGTTGATCTCTTTCATAGTCTGATTTACTTAAGGTTGATATCGGTCGAGTTTAAACTGTTTGCCCAAATATAGTTTTTTTGCTTCTTCGTCTTCGGCCAGCACATGAGCAGAGCCTTCGCGAAGAATACGGCCTTCAAACATCAGATAGGCGCGATCTGTAATGGCCAGGGTTTCATGCACATTATGATCCGTGATGAGTATACCAATATTTCGGTATTTCAGCTTGGATACGATTTCCTGTATATCTTCAACGGCGATTGGATCTACTCCGGCAAAGGGCTCATCCAGGAGAATAAACTTGGGATCGGTGATGAGTGCACGGGCAATTTCGGTTCTCCGGCGCTCTCCACCTGAAAGACTGTAACCCTTGCTGTTCACCACTTTTTCCAACCCGAATTCCTCAATAAGCTTATCCGCTTTTTCACGGATTTCTTTTTTGGGGATGGGGAAAAACTGAAGCACCGTTTCCAGATTCTGCCGTACGCTTAAATTGCGGAAAACTGAGGCTTCCTGAGCCAGATAGCCTACGCCCATACGGGCGCGTTTGTACATAGGGGTTCCGGTGAGTTCATGTCCGCCCAGAAATATTTTTCCATCGTTGGGTTTCACCAGCCCTACAAACATGTAAAATGTAGTGGTTTTACCGGCACCATTCGGACCCAGCAGTCCTACGATTTCACCCTGCTTTACTTCGATGGAGACTTCGTCAACCACGGTACGTTTTTTATACCGTTTAACGAGTTTGTCACTATGCAGGGTGAGCTGGTATTCAAACATTCAGACAGGGTTACGGTCAGGCAACCGAAAGTGAATTCAGGATGCTTTCGAAAATGGGTTTCCCATCATCTGATCCCAACAGTTTTTCCATAGCCCTTTCGGGATGGGGCATCATACCCAGTACATTTTTCTGAATATTGGTGATTCCGGCTATGTGATCGGTGCTGCCGTTAAAATTTGCTTCCTCGCTCAGATTGCCTTCGGCATCGCAATAGCGAAAAATGATCTGATCATTATCCTGAAGCGCTTTAAGACCGTCATCATCAATTTTATAATTGCCTTCGCCGTGCGAGACCGGAATATCCAGCACCTGATTGGCCTGCAAGGCGGATGTAAACATGGAATCGGTATGCTCAACCCGGATATAGGTGTTTTTGCACACAAACTTCAGATGCTGATTATGTAGCATCGCACCGGGTATCAGGCCGGATTCAAGCAGAATCTGAAAACCATTACATATTCCCATGACCGGTTTACCGGCTTCTGCGAATTTAACGACGGATTGCATAATGGGTGAAAAACGTGCGATGGCGCCGGAACGGAGGTAATCACCATAGGAAAATCCGCCGGGTACAATCAGAAAATCAATACCAGACAGGTCCGTATCTTTATGCCAGAGGAATTTGGTGTCTGCATGCATCACATGCTTCAGTGCATGATAGGCATCGTGATCACAGTTGGAACCGGGAAAAACAATTACGCCGAAGGTAGCCATTGGCTCAGCCCTTAATTTCAGTTATAAGTTGTATTTCAAGTAAAATGCTGTTCACTCGCATGCATTCTTCAAAGGTGCCTTCAAAGACGGTGGCTTTGCCTTCGTTGTGAACGGTCCAGGCTATGCTTTCAGCCTCTGATACGCTGCATTTAATTGCTTTGATTAGCTGATTGATGACTTCATCGAAGGTATGGATGTCATCATTGTATAAAATGAGTCGCCATGGCGATTCCACAACCTCCTCGGTGAGCACCTCGGAGTCGGTCTCTGTTTCCGGATTGGTGGTTGAGAAATAAATGCGATAATCCATTACCGCGCTTTGCTTCATTTTTGGATATGAATTTCAAAATCTTCCATCACTTCATTGGCAAGCAGTTTGGTGCAGGCTTCCTTGGCAATGTTCATGGCCTCGTCTTCCGTACCGGCATCAATGTCCAGTTCAATCAGTTTTCCGATGCGTACATTCTGCACTTTTCCGATCCCCAGATTTTGCAGTGCATGATGAGTGGCTTTGCCTTTGGGATCCAGGATGGATTCCCGGAGTGTAACGTCTACTTTTGCTTTGTACATATTGCGTTGTACACAGGTGAAAGATTTGATTAGCCTGAAAGTTAACCTTTATTCGACTTTGTAGCTACTTTCTTCAGGATTAATTCGAGAGCTTCCTGCATACTGAATCGATCCAGATCGATCCATTCAATAAAAGGCCACCGGCGGAACCAGGTCATCTGCCTTTTGGCGTAACGACGCGTGTTGATTTTAATTCTTTCCGCTGCAACCTCACGCTCCTCATACACGCCATTCAATAAATCCATGATTTCCCGGTAGCCTACCGTCTGAAGCGCCTGTTCATCCCCGCTGTAACCCATCTCCAGAATCGATTTAACTTCTTCGATCAGGCCGGAATGCATCATGTAATCCACCCTCTGGTGTATGCGATCTACTAACTTCTCTCGATCTCTCTTTAAGCCAAATACAAGGGTATTTTCCGGAAGTTGAAACCGCTCATTGGAATGGAAGTCAGAAAATGGTTTCCCGGTCTGCATCCACACATCCAGCGCCCGGATGATGCGCTGACGGTTCATACCGTCCATGCGATCAGTATAAGCCGGGTCTACCCGTTTGAGCTGCTTATATAAACTTTCAATGCCGTCCGTTTCGATGCGTTTCTGAAGCTGGCGGATGTTATCTGCATTGCTTTCCGGCATATCATCCATGGGACGGATCAGGCTCTGCAGGTAAAGAGTACTTCCACCGGCAAAAATATGATGCGGATAATGCTGCAGTTCATGATTCCATCCCTGCAGACGATTCATGAATGCAACGGGATTATCGTTTTCATCGGGCTCAAGCACAGAAATGTTATAGTGAGGTACTCTGCGTAATTCCGTCCGGGTGGGTTTGGCTGTGCCGATGTCCAGATATTTATAACACTGCCTGGCATCTACGGATATAACCGGAGCAGTCAGCTGTTCGGCCAGCTGAATGGATAATTCCGTTTTACCAACGGCGGTGGGTCCGAGCAGGATGATCTTCATGCAGCATTAACATACTAAACTACGGCGATTACTTTCTTCCCAAATCAAACTTGACGGAAACGCGATGAGTGAAACCAAGATCGCTGGTTGCACCTGCAAAACTGGCAAAACTGTAATCCAGCTGCAGGTAGGAAACGTTGAGACCAAGTCCAAGAGTGGGCGACATGGTAAAACCATTTTCAGGATCATCAATGAAATCCGTGAGTCCGGTTCGAAAGTGGATGATATCGCGGTAACCGATTTCCGCACCGATCTGGGGTTCAATACTCATCCGGCCCATATTCAGGTAGTAAGCTCTGCGGTTTTCAAAAAACAGATTCAGGTCAGCGGCTGTAATCAGGGTGAAGTCGTTGATTTCGATTGTTTTTGCTGCACCGGCCCGTACAGATGGCAGCACAAACTCGTTGGTACCATCCGGAATGGAATCATTGAAAACGTCCTGAAATGAGCCGTTATCCAGATTGAACTCGGAGGCATCCACTTCCCAGAGCTTGCGCATGGTGGTGATATCATTTATCTGTACCCCGAAATCGGCAAAGTCGGTTTTAAGTCGGCCGGCAACATCGAAACTATACCCCCAGGCATTGGCAAATGGACCCAGCCGCTGGTGAACTACCTTCGCGGTAGCCCCGAGTGATAGCTGTTCACTTTTCCGGGTGGCATAAGACAGAAAAACAGCCATATCTGCCGCACTGAAGAAGGTGATTCGATCTTCGGGATTGGCAACCGGCAGACCGCGGTCGGGATCGAATGCATTCAGCGTGTTGGCAATGTTATCGACACCTTGTCTGAAGAAACTGAGGGCAATGACTCCGTCTGATGCTTTAAGCGGATAAGCAACTGCTCCGTAATCATAGCCCACGATGCCCCCAAAGCGCTCGCTGTGCATATACGCAATCTGAAGATCCTGTACAGATGTGAGGGCGGCTACATTCCAGTAGGCAGCGGTGATGTCGTCAGCTACAGCTACCTGAGCGGAACCCATGCCCAGTGCGCGGGCTCCTCCACCAGCCGTGAGGAAGTCATTCCCGTATTTGGCAAGTTCAACCTGGGCTTGCACTGAGGCCGCAGGTATCATCACAAAAATAAGCGCCGTTAAAAAGGTTTTCATCTGGTGAAACGTCTCAGAAAATGTAGGAGTCAGTAGCGCTTAAACGATAGCTCAGGAGGCTTATTTGATGATAATTTTAGTTCTGCTCAAGTTGCAGGTCGAGGTGGTATTTCTTAGTATAGGAACACTTTTGAAAAAGGGCAACATTGCTGCTCTGAATGTTGGTTTAGCCTTAACCCTAATCACGTTTATATGAAATTTTCCGTATCCAGTAATGACCTGAATAAAGCCCTTTCAGCTGTTGTGGGCGCGGTGCCTAACAAGGCGACCCTGCCCATTCTGGAAACCATCCTATTTGAAGTCGAGGATAACCACTTAAAGCTGACAGCCACCGATCTTGAGATTTCCATTATTGAAACCATGCAGGTGGAGATTGATGAACCCGGAGCTGTTGCCATTCCGGCCCGAAGATTGATTGAGACCCTGCGCCAGCTCCCCAATATTCCGGTATTTTTTGAGGTGGATGAGCGCAAAAATGTGCAGTTCAAAACGGATAAAGGGAATTACAAGCTGGTTGGAGAAGATGCTGACGAGTTTCCGGAAGTACCTGATCTGGATAATGCGGTCAACATAGACACAACATCGGAAGCCATCCACAAAGCCATTTCAAAAACCATATTTGCCGTTTCCACCGATGATCTTCGTCCTGCTATGATGGGTGTTTACTTTGAGGTGGGTACGGAGGAGAGCCGCTTTGTAGCTACTGACGGACACCGCCTGGTTCGCTATGTGAACAAAGATATGCACGCCAGTGATGCCATCAATTTCATTATGCCTGATAAGGCCCTGGCCCTGGCCAATAAGTCGCTGCACGGGGATGAATGCAGTTTAAAAGTAACCAAAGACCATGCCCGATTTGAAAGCGCCGGTACCGTTTTGATCACCCGCCTGATCAATGAGCAGTACCCGAATTATGAATCAGTGATCCCCCGGGATAATGACAAGCAGATGACCATCAATAAAGAGCAGATGCTGTCTACCGTTAAACGGGTTTCCATTTTTTCAAGCACCACAACCCGCCAGATTCGCCTTCAGCTTTCAACCGACCGACTCACCATCCGTGCCGAAGATCTCGACATGAGCAGCGAGGCCAAGGAAACTATCAACTGTGAGTACGGCAGTGATGAAATGGAAATCGGCTTTAATGCCAAGTATCTGGCGGATGTATTAAATAACATAGACGGTGAGGAAGTAAACTTCGAGTTTTCCACCCCAAACCGAGCCGGCATTGTAAAACCAAGTGAGCAGTCTGAAAAAGAAGAAATACTGATGCTTGTGATGCCGGTGATGCTGAATACCTATGCCTGATGCATGAGTAACATCATCACGCTTACGTCCGATTTTGGTCTTCAGGATCAATATGTAAGCGCCATGAAGGCGGTGATCATATCGATCAACCCTGATGTACGCCTTATTGATGTATCTCATCAGATTCCTCCCCAGGACATCATGGCGGGTGCTTATGTTTCCAGAAACAGTGCTTTGCTTTATCCGAAAAATACAGTCCATCTGGTGGTTGTGGATCCGGGCGTGGGTTCAGAGCGAAAACCCATCGCCCTGAAAGTAAGAGATCATATACTGGTGGGTCCGGATAACGGCCTTTTTTCTCTCTTTTTTGATGATTTTGAGTATAAAGCCTACCACCTGAATAATCCCAAATACTGGCTCGAAAATCTTTCCAGCACCTTCCATGGCCGGGATATTTTTGCGCCTGTAGCCGCCCACCTCAGTATGGGGGTTCCGCTTGAAGAACTGGGAACCCCGATCAGTGAGCTGGTATCTTATCGCTGGGCGGTACCAATTGCGGATAAAGACGGATTGCAGGGCTGGGTAGTACACATTGATCACTATGGAAACCTGATCACGAACATCCCGAAATCTCTGTATGAAGAAGTGATCGGGAATCGGAAAGCCAAAATCTACGTTGGAAACACCATTCTGGACCAGACTTCGGTAACCTTCACCGATGTGGAAGAAGGTGAGCCGGTAGTCTTTTTCGGTAGTTCAGATATGCTTGAAATTGGCATTAACAAAGGAAATGCGGAGGTTATGCTGGGTATTCAGAAAGGAGCACAGATATCCGTGGTTCGCCAGCGCTGACGTAACACCTTGGTTCACCTGACGTAGCAGTCAACTCAATACAGACCGCACAGCATGAGTTTAGAATTAAAATCACCCGCTTACGAACGAGAGGTTATACACGTAGCTCACGAAATTTCGAATCTGAGTGTTCCCTTTAACGGTTCCGTTGCCTCCGCCAAAAGCGAGGACGAATATCAGGTTAAAAATAATATCATTGATCTGCTGGGCAGCGAGCCGGGATCAAAGACCATAGCACAGTACAGCAATCACTTTAAACTGACGGCCGCTATTTATGAGGACCTCTGGCGACGAAGGTCCCTGACCTTGCTTACCGGAGAGAGTTTCCCGGTTGAAAAAGAACAGGAACTGCTGATAGAGTGGACTACTCCCAGAGCCGGGGGTTATTATCTGGATGTGGGGGCATCAACAGCTTTGTATGCCCGAGCACTTAAAACGGCTGAGCCTAAAGCAGAGGTAGTTGCCATGGATTTTTCCAAGCAGATGCTGCAGGAAGCCCGCCTTAAGTCGGAAGCAGAACAGGCCAATATTTATCTGCTCCGGGCCGATGCTACTCAGATGCCCTTTTTTAGTAAGTCATTCGACGGATTGGTGATGGGTGGTACTTTGAATGAATTACCGGATCCGGATCGCGTGCTCCATGAGATGCGACGCATCCTGGAAGATCATGGGGTGGTGTTTATGATGCATCTCATTAAATCCGACAGCTGGGTTGGACAATTACTGCAGGGATCAGCCAGCCTGGGCGGATTACAGTTCTGGACCGTGGATGAGAGTAATGAAATGTTTAAGAATGCGGGCTTCCGGGTAGACGAGCAGATAACCCGTGGCATTGTGTGCTTCAGCAGGCTATTGCCGGTTTAAACTGAATTTAACGGGTACCTCGAGCCGGCTGCTCCGGATCCATGATTACCTCCTTACAGGAGGATGCGGTTTCGTTCTTAACTTTTGCGCCATCAGAAGAGGCACAACCCGCAAACAAAAGAAACAATACAAAGGTCAGGTATTTGATATCAAATAGTCTCATTTCTCAAATCTCAGTTCCCGGTTTTACATCCTCTCCGGTGCATGAATACCCAGAACAGTAAGTCCATTTTTTAGTACCAATGCAATAGCAGAGGCCAGTTGAGCCCTGGCCTGTACCAGTGATTCCGCTTCACCGATGATGCGGCAGTCGTGATAGAAAGCGGTAAAATCAGAGGCCAGATCATTGAGATAATTGATTAATCGATGCGGCTCCCGGGCGCTTGCGGCGCTCTGCATCACTTCGGGAAGCAGCATCATGGTTTTCATCAGCTGGAGTTCGGTCTCGTGTGTAAGCAGGCTTAGATCCGCTTTCTCATGGAAGCTATATTCTTCATCCACTTTTCGAAGAATGCTGCAAATCCGGGCATGGGCATATTGCAGGTAAAAGACCGGATTCTTTTCTCCGGCTTCCTTGGCCTGTGCGATATCGAATTCAAGATGGGTTCCCGGGGCCCGCATCAGGAAGAAGAAACGGGTTACATCGGATCCCACTTCATCCATCAATTCATCCAGGGTAATAAAGTTGGCCTTCCGGGTGCTCATTTTGAAGGGTTTGCCATCCTTTACGATGGTCACAAACTGATAAACCACCACATCCACTTTGTCCGGATCGTATCCCAGCGATTTGATTCCGGACAGCACATCCGGGTAGGTATCAATATGGTCCGCACCAAAGATATCGATGCAGAGATCATAGCCCCGATCCAGCTTATTTGCATGGTAGGCAATATCGGGCAGGCGGTAGGTAGGCTCACCGGAGGATTTAATCAGTACCGTATCCTTGTCTTTTCCGAATTCCGTTGTCCTGAACCAGGTTGCGCCATCAGCATCATAAGCCAGGTCTTTTTCCCTTAAAATTAGAACCACCTTGTCTATGGCTCCATCAGCATACAAACTGTGCTCATTAAAGTATGAATCCATATGGATTTTGAGACGATCCAGCGTTTGGCTGATGTCTTCAAAAATCAATTCCTCTGCCTTTTCCTTGAAAGCTTTTTCATCCTCTTCAGCTTGAAGGCTATCGCCCTTTTCATCCACAAGGCTTTGTGCGATTTCACGGATGTAATCCCCTTCATATCCGCCCTCGGGAAACTCCGCATCTTTACCGATTGCTTCAAGGTAGCGGGCCTGAACACTTTTTCCCAGCACACGCATCTGCCGGCCGGCATCATTGAAATAATATTCACGGTCTACCTTAGCTCCGGTCCACTCAAGCAGGCGGGCTACCGTGTCGCCCAGTACGGCATTACGACCATGCCCAACTGTAAGAGGCCCGGTTGGGTTTGCACTTACAAACTCAATCAGGATGCGCTTGCCGGCTAAATCTGAAGTTTTGCCAAAGTCATCACCCTTCTCCAGTATTTCACTCAGCTGCTGACGCAGGTAAGCATCGGTGTATTTAAAATTTATGAAACCCGGTCCGGCTATAGATACATCTTCAATCAAATCCCGATTGAAGTCCAGCCTTTCAACGATGCTATCCGCAATTTTGCGCGGATTACTCTTCAACGGGCGAGCCAGCAGCATAGCGATGTTGGTTGAAGCATCGCCGTGTCCGGCTTGTTTAGGCTTTTCAATTTGAATTTCAGGCTGTTCATCAAGGTCGAAGCCGTCCAGGGCTTTCCCGATGATTTGAATCAGATAATCTTTCATGTGTACGGTTTTGTGAAGGCGGAAGATAAGAAGATCAGAATAATTCTTCGGATCGCAGACTCACATATTTCGAACCGGCAATAATGACATGGTCATCCACGGGAATCCCGATGATCTGCCCGGCTTTGGCGATGCGTTTAGTGAGCTGAATATCGGCCTGTGAAGCGCGGGCCAGTCCGCTGGGATGATTATGTACCAGAATAATAGAATTGGCCTCATTCAGCAGTGCCTGCTTCATGACCATGGGAGGGTCGACGATGGTTGCTGTAGAACCACCTGAGCTGATTTTCCGATAGGCGGTCATGTGTTTGGCATTATCCAGAAAGGCCACCAGGAATACTTCATTTCTCAAATGACGGATTTTTGGAGAGAAAAAGGCAGCGACATCTTCCGGAGAACGGAAAACGACTTGTTGTCCGGCTTCAAGGGTCTGAATTCGGCGGGCCAGTTCGAAGGCGGCTTCCAGTGTAACGGCTTTTACCTTAGCGATACCCGGCATGCGTTTCAGATCCTGCCAGCTGGAGCGGATAAGTCGGGGAAGTCCGTCAAATTCAGTGAGCAGATTGCGTGCCACCTCTACAACGTTCTGCTCTCTTGTTCCGGTTCTAAGTAAGATGGCCAGCAATTCCGCATTGGAGAGTACTTCCGCGCCGTGCTGCATCAGTTTTTCTCTGGGCTGCTCATCGGGCGACCATTCCTTAACGGATTTCTTAGTGGCTTTGAAGGTTTCATGCATCATACCACAAAGACCCGCTGGAGGTAAACACCTTACAAGGCTTTAATACCTGATTTCGCTCTTCCAAAAAGCTGCATCAGCCGGTATTTCTCATTGCTCCTGCAATGGCATTTATGGTGAGCAGCAGGGAGATCAGGGTTTCTTCGGCTTCAGGCTTGTTGTCCGTTTTCTGTTTTCGCCATTTAGAGAGCAAGTGCACCTGGCTGTGATGGAGATGCTCCATGGCCTTACTGCGGATCATACTGGAATAAAAATGGTTCTGACGACGCTCTTCCATAGGAATGCCAAGCAGTTTGTTCAGCATTTCCTGTGTTTTTTCAAGTTCGGTGAGGAACATCTGAAGCATGGTATCCCGAACTTCTTCATCCTGTACCAGTGAGGCGTAAAGAGTCATGATTTCCTTGCTGGTAGCCGCCATACTGGTATCCACATTCGTGAGTACATAACGGATAAAGGGATCATATTCGATGGCTTTTTGGAAGGTGTTAAAATCATCCGGTTTTTCCATCTCCAGCTTTTGCAGGCTGCTGCCCACCCCATACCAGGAAGTCATATTGTAACGAGACTGTGCCCAGCTGAAAACCCAGGGTATGGCCCGGAGATCGTCAAGGCTTCGCTTTCCGGTGCGTCTGGCTGGTCGGGAGCCTATTTTTGAATTTTCAATAGCGTCAATCGGGGTAGTTTCGCTGAAAAAGGGAATAAAGTGTGGATGATGGATCAGATACTCGTAGGCTTTCCTCGATTCGGTGGAAAGTTCTTCGAGGATATCGCCCAGTTCATGAGAAGAAAGTGGTGAGTGAAAGTCGATGATGCTTTCAGTGGCTGCTCCGGCAATCAGCAGTTCCAGATTGTAGGTGGCGTTAATCTTGTGTGCATATTTCTGGGAGATGGTTTCACCCTGTTCGGTAAGTCGGATATTGCGATCCACCGATCCGTAGGGCAAGGCCTTCAGGAACCAGTGGGTTGGACCTGAACCCCGACTGATGGAACCACCCTTGCCGTGGAAGAAGCGGATGTGTACACCCAGCTCTTTCCCCAGCTTGGCCAGACGATGCTGGGTTTTGTAGAGCATCCACTGGCTGGTGAAGATTCCGCCATCTTTGTTAGAGTCGCTGTATCCGATCATCACCTGCTGGGTGAGGCGTTTGTCACCTCGAAGTTTCATCTGCAGTTTGAGGCTGCGCTGTGTAAAAGGATGCTGAATGAAGGCTTTCAGAATTTCCTTGGAGTTCTGCAGATCCTCAATGGTTTCAAAAAGAGGAACCACCGGTAAAATACAGGCCGGACCTTCCTCTGTCTGTACCGTCAGGCCGCTTTCGCGAGCCAGGATATAAACGGTAAGCAGATCAGTAACGGAGCGGGTCATGCTAACGATCAGGGATCCGATGGTTTCGGCGCCATAATGGTCAACATGCTCAGCAACCACACTCAGTGCTGAAACGGTAGCTTTGGCTTCATCCTTTAATTCCACTTTGGGATGCGCAAAAGGCCGGTTAGTCTGAAGCTCACGATTCATGAATTCCAGCCGCTTCTCGATATCCCATTTTTCATAGTCTTTTCCATTTTCGCTTGCAGCCTGAAGCAGCAGGGAAATGGCTTTGTCGTGATAGGCTGAGTTTTGCCGGATATCCAGATGGGCCAGGTGGAAGCCAAAGGTTTCCACAATTCGGATACAGTTGTTTACATCACTGTAAGCAATGGTTTCCGATCCGTATTCAATGAGTCCCTGCTGCAGAATGCGCAGGTCTGAAAGCAGTTCGGAAGCATGAACATATCGGGTTTCATCTTCTTCCAGTCCGGGTTCATCGCCTTTGCGGTTAATGGGTAATTTGGCCAGCATCAGCCCAAGAAACTGACGGAAAAACTCCCCCCGGTTCCGGTGATAGGCTTCCTGTCCGGCATCGCCCAGTTCTTCAATCAGTTCATGGGCACGTTTGCTGATGAACTCAGGCGCATCTGCTGAGCTGAATGCAAAGGATAGTTTTACGATCAGGTCCAACATGCTTTCCCGGATAACCCTTAGGGCATTAAGCCGCAGCTGTTTGAGGGTGTATCGGGTTACTTCAGCGGTTACAAATGGGTGTCCGTCACGGTCACCACCAACCCAGTTCCCGAAACTGAGTTTGGGCTGATGCTCATGGCCGGCGATGAGCTTGGGATCAAAACCAACCGCTTTCCAGGCCTGACGAAGGCGATTATCGAGCAGGGGAACTACTTCCGGAAACACAGTACTCAGGTAATAGAGCACATTACGCAGTTCGGATTCCACATCCGGTTTTTCCAGGTAAATTTCACCGGTTCTCCAGAGCCGTTCGATGGATAACTTAATATCGTGACGAAGCTGCTGCTGCTCGGCAGCGCTGTACATGCTGTTTTCCCTTTTCACCAGCAGCAGGTAAATAGCCCGGTGGTGTTCCAGAACCGTCCATCGTTTGGCTTCGGTGGGGTGAGCGGTAAGTACTGGCTCCACCTGTACTTCATGCAGGTGTTCAGCAATCTGTTTGTCGGTCAGGCCACTTTGCTGCATCTGTCGCAGGTTTTTAGCCCAGAGGCCATTAATTCGATCCATCGATGCTTCATCTTCCACCCGGCGGCGGTTCTGTACGGCACCATTAACTTCCACCATATTCAGCAGCTGAAAAGTGATGGAGTAGACCTGCGCATGCTTGGTATTAAAATTCTTGACCACATCCTGATCAAAACTGTTAATCCAGGGTATGGTTTTACTGAGTTCTTCCTCGCCACAGTCAATGAGTACTTCACGAAAACACTCGAGCACGAATTCCAGGTCGTGATAAGGCTTTCCCAGTTTCTCCTGAAGTAGTTCTAATTCCCCTGTCATGATGAATAGTCTGTTTGAAGCTTAAGTTTGTTAAATATCCCTATGTAAGATCACTTCAACGTTATGCAGAAGTGAAATAGATGTCAAATTGATGAAAATTCAATTACTGCCGCCCATCAAAGGCTCGTCAAAAGCACGGATACTTGAGTTTGGTAATCCTTCGGGATGCTGCTTTTTAACCAGATCGAATGCATCCAGCGCCAACTGAAGATGCTTCTCTTTGGAATTCAGGTAAAAGCTCTGAGCCGCTTCCGACAGCTTGGGTTTTCCATGCAGTGGTTTATCACTCACACACAATAAAGTCGCATTCGGAATGCGGTAGCGAAAACCGTTTGCCGCTACGGTAGCTGATTCCATATCAATAGCCACAGACCGGCTCAAATGGATTTTCTCAACAGTTCCGGATTTGGAAAACTCCCAGTTCCGGTTAGCGGTGGTGTACACCGTTCCAAGCCGGTGTTCGATGTCATGGTTCACCAGGGCTTCCCTCAAAAAAAGATTCAGCAGATAATTGGGAGCGATGGGAATGCTGGTGGGAAGGAGGTCGTCCAGCACATGGTCTTCCCGCATATAACCTGAAGCCAGCACAAAGTCGCCGATATCCTGATGGTTCCGGAGTCCGCCACAATGCCCAACCATGATCATGGCATCCGGTCTCAGCACGGCCACATGATCGGTAATGGTTTTGGCGTTACTTGGTCCCACACCAATATTTATAATAGTGTAACCACTGTTATTTTCAGCGGGCAGGTGATAGGCCGGCATCTGAACCCCTTCCCGGCTGGGTTTTATGCAATCCGGAAATTTTTCGAGGAATACCTCGACATGCATATCATAATTGGTGAATAGAATGTAGCGCTGGAAATCCTCAGCCCGGGTTCCAGTGTAATGCTCCAGCCGGTTGATGGAGATATCCATCCGCTCAGCACTGAAAAGGAAGAGTTTTTTCTGGGTGAAATCCCAGTTGCTTTCATCGGTGTAGTCCAGCATGGCGGGATCGTCAAGAGGCAGAACCGGCCGAGAGGCCTCTACGGATATGGCAGCTCCTGCATTGAGCAGGCGGATAAATTCCCTTTTCAGATACCACCGAAAGACTGCAGGGCAGGCAAACTCACCACTGATCACGGGATTATGTCTGGACCATTCCCGTTCAACCGTCAATTTCGGATATTTCCCCTCTTCAAAAATTTCTTCCATCCGGTTGATGAGTTCACCAACCGCACCCTCAGTACCATTTGAATGTTTAATCTCTGCTTTATGTATGCTTAGCTTATCCGGCATATATTCATCCCATGAAAGAAAAAAAATTTAAATACACGTTAGGTCCCTGGAAGACCACCCATGAGCAGGTGGAATATAAGACGAACATCTTCAATTTGATAAAAAGGGACATGTATTATGAGGAAGAAGATCATCACGGATCTTTTTTCAGTATCGATCCCCCCGACTGGATCAATGTGATTGCCCTTACTCCCGAAAATGAGATTGTGCTGGTTGAGCAGTATCGTTTCGGCATTGAAGAAATGACGCTGGAGTTGCCGGGCGGAATGGTAGATCCGGGCGAAAGTCCGTTGAGTACTTCCAAAAGGGAACTGCTGGAAGAAACCGGTTATGCCTCCGATGAATGGGAAGACCTGGGGAAGGTGAGCGCCAATCCGGCCATACAGACCAATTATACCCATACCTTTCTTGCGATGAATGCCTACCTGAAATCGGAGCAGCAGCTGGGCACACATGAGTTCATCAAAGTACACACCCTGCCCCTGAAAGAATTCTTTGAGCTGGCCAGAGATGAGGAAATTCATCATGCACTGGTACTGGCAGGTATTGCCCGATATGTATTACTGAAGTACCCTGAATTGCTCTAAGTGATTGTCATTCAACAGAATTGCGCAATTCATTGCTTTATGTGTATCATTGCCGGTCCTGATTTCCTGTTCCGAAACGATGTTCACAGGGATGCGGGTTAATATCAACCCACATCAATTTTAAACTAACAGGACCTGATTTATGGTAAGCACCGGATCTAAAATCGATACCAATTTCTCCCTCAAAATTGTACAGGACGGTGAGGAAAAAGAAGTCAACTTCAGTGAGCTGCTGGATAAACCGGCAGTTGTTTCTGTGTATATGAAGAACAACACCGGAAGCTGTGATAAACAGAATGCAAGCCTGGCAGAGGAAGCCGGCTGGTTTGCAGAAAAAGGGTATAACCTGATCGCCATCAGTAAAGACAGTTGCGGATCCCACATGAGATATGCCGATAAACTGGGTATCAGCTACATTCTGGCTTCTGATCCGGATTATCATTTTTCGAATGCTACCGACTCGGTTGTGGAGAAAAAAATGTATGGTAAAACATACGAAGGTCCGTCACGTTCAGCCTTTGTGATTGATACAGATGGTACTATTTTAGGTGTCATCGAAAAAGTGAACGCCAAAGAACACGCTTCAGAATTAAAAGAACTGATCAGCAGTCTGTAAATCTTTTTGTATGAAAACACTCGTCATTGTAGAATCGCCGACCAAAACCAAAACCATTTCTAAGTATCTGCCCAAAGGTTATGTGGTTGATTCTTCAATGGGACATATACGTGACCTGCCTTCATCGGCCAAGTTTATTCCGGCCAAGTATAAAAAGGAAGACTGGGCAACGCTTGGGCTCAATGTGGAGAATCGCTATGAGCCCATTTATGTTGTTCCGCCGGATAAGAAAAAGGTTGTGAAGCGTCTGAAAGACGAGTTAAAAAATGCAGATGAACTGATATTGGCTACGGATGAGGACCGGGAAGGGGAAGCCATTTCCTGGCACCTGCTTGAGGTCCTCAAGCCCAAGGTTCCTGTGAAGCGCATGGTCTTTAATGAGATCACCAAAGAAGCCGTTCAGAATGCCCTTGCGAATACGCGGGATATCGATATGGATCTGGTTTTTGCGCAGGAAACCCGTCGCTATTTAGATCGGCTCACCGGATACACCATTTCGCCGCTTCTATGGAAAAAGATCCGACCCAAACTCTCAGCTGGCCGGGTTCAGTCGGTAGCTGTTGAATTTCTGGTAGAGCGCGAACGGGAACGCATGAAATTCCGAAGCGGATCCTATTTTGATCTTCAGGCTATGCTCACTAAAAGCGGTGACAAAACCCAGTTCAAGGCCGACCTCACCCATCTGGATGACAAGCGTCTGGCTTCCGGCAAAGATTTTGATGAAAATACCGGTAAACTGAAAAAGCCGGACAGCGTGGTACTGCTGGATGAAAAAGGAGCCGAAGATCTGGCCGCTAAACTGGATAAGGCATCCTGGTCGGTTTCGAAAATTGAGGTTAATACTCAGAAACGATCGCCGGCCCCGCCCTTCATTACCTCGACTTTGCAGCAGGAGGCGAACCGGAAATTTAACCTGTCGGCCCGCGACACCATGAGTGTGGCTCAAAAGCTGTATGAAAAAGGTTTTATCACCTACATGCGTACGGATTCTGCCCGACTATCCTCTCAGGCTATAGATGCTGCCCGCAAAGAAATCGAAGAAAATTACGGAGAGGATTATCTCTTTGAACGGGTCCGGAATTACTCTTCAAAAAGTAAAAGTGCTCAGGAAGCGCACGAGGCGATCCGCCCGTCCGGTTCCAAGTTCATCCATCCGGAAAAAAGCGGGTTGAACGGACTTGAATTCAAGCTCTATGACCTCATCTGGAAGCGAACCATCGCTACACAGATGGCAGAAGCAGTACTGGAATTCACGGGTGTTACCATCACCGCAACCAATAACGGCACCAAAGCTGATTTCCGGGCCAGCGGCAAGAAAATCCTTTTTCCTGGATTCTTCCGAGCCTATGTGGAAGGCAGTGACGATCCCGATGCCGCACTCGAAAATCAGGAAAATCTGCTTCCAAAACTGGCTGAAGGGGATGCCACCGACCTGAAAGACCTGAAAGCCATCGGTCATGAAACCAAACCACCGGCCCGTTACACGGAGGCGACACTGGTTCGGGAACTGGAAAAGCAGGGAATCGGTAGGCCGAGTACCTATGCCACCGTTATCGGGACCATTCAGGACCGCGGATATGTGAAGAAGGACGGCAAAACACTGATTCCTACCTTTACCGCTTTTGCGGTGACCACTCTGCTCGAAAAGAATTTCCCTGATCTGGTCGACAGTACATTCACTTCTGACCTGGAAGACAAGCTGGACGGCATTGCTAGCGGTAAAATTGATCCGGTTAAATATCTGGATGATTTCTACAAGGGTGAAAAGGGCTTGAAAGCGACGGTGGATAAGCAGGAGGATAAAATTGATCCCCGTGATGCCAAACTGCTGGACCTGCCTCTGGAAGGACTGGAAAACATTGAAGTGCTGATCGGCCGTTTTGGACCTTATGCCAAGATGATGAAAAACGGTGAAGAACTTAAAACCTCACTGCCGGAAGACATGGATCCCAGCGACATCACCGTAGAGAAGCTGGAGGAATTGATTGAAATTTCTGAAGGTGAAGATCAACCCATCGGTATTCACCCGGAACTGGGTGAACCTGTATATCTGCTGTCAGGCCGCTATGGTCCCTATGTGCAACTGGGTGAAGTTACCGAAGAAAATAAGAAACCGAAGCGGGTCTCTCTGCTGAAGGGGATGTCGCCCGAAGACGTGGATATGGACACGGCCCTGCAACTGCTGGCCCTGCCCCGATCACTGGGTAATCATCCGGAAACGGGTAAAGAAGTGAAGGCCGGTGTGGGTCGTTATGGTCCTTTTGTGGTGCACGACGGGCAGTTCAAATCGCTCACCAAGAACGACAATGTTCTGACTATAGAGCTGGACCGCGCAGTTGAGCTCATCAAACAGAAAAAGGGGCCCGCGCGTAGCTCGGAAATCAAGGATCTGGGCAAGCACCCAAGTAATGGAGACAGCATCAAAGTGATGGATGGCCGTTATGGTCCTTACATCAAGTACGGGAAGAAGAATATCGGGCTGCCGAAAGACATCACCCCTGAAGATCTGACCATCGAAAAAGCCGTTGAGCTGATCGCGGCCAAATCGAAATAGTATTTCTATTAACGATAATTTATTTTGACAGATAATCGACCCCGGTTATCTATGCAGAAACGCTCTGATTTTCATTTCAGCTACCCACCCAACATCCAGGAACTGGATCTGGCCACCATGGTAAATATGTACCGTTCCCGGGGTGAGCCACGCAAAGCACCGGTTGGGGAATATTTCGCCTGCAGTGTCACCAAAAAGCTGCTGAAAGAAGCCAAGTGGTGGTTTGGCCTGTATTACTCTCAGAAAGCCTGGGACAATCTGCTGACCAAGGGCTCAGAAGGATTTCCCCTCACTGAAGCTGAACTGAGTATTCTGGGACTGGTTTTTATGCATGAAGAGGAAGCTCCTCACCGCGAAACTATAGAAACCAAATCAGGAATTCTTCCCAAGCTGGCCTATCTAATCGTGAATGATCTCAAAGCCTTTGGCTTTTTTGATGAGGATGCCGAAGGTTATCTGCGGATTACTCCACGGGGAGAAAAAGCACTGCATGGCATTGCCCGACGCATTTATGAAAAACGCTTTATGCCTGAAATGCTGAAAGGTTATGAAGCCCCTGAACGGCCTTCCATTGAAGATGCCCGGAAACAGGACGATCAGGCTAGCTTATTCTGATCCCGTTTTTCGATTCCCGCTCGGGTTTCAATAAGGTCACTTCTCCATTTTCAGAAATGGCTCCCAGCACAAGACATTCACTCATGAAGGGTCCAATCTGCTTGGGTGGAAAATTGATAACAGCCACAATCTGCATTCCTGTCAGATCTTGGGTTGAGTAAAGATCCGTAATCTGAGCAGATGATTTCAGGATTCCGATCTCATCCCCAAAATCAATTTCAAGTTTGTATGCCGGTTTTCGTGCCTCCGGAAATTTTTCTGCACTCAGGATGGTGCCGGTACGGATATCTACTTTCGCAAAATCATCCCAGCTGATATGCGCACCGGTTTTCATCATGTGTCTGTACCCGGCTAAGCTTAATCCTTGGCTTCGGTTGCGGTGCTCAAATCCACCTGATTGTTACGCATATCGATGTCAGCCAGACGCTCACTTGGATCGATCTGTATGCGCTTTATGCTGCTTACTTCGGCAGGGATTTCAAATGAATAGGTCTTGTGTACCCACTCCCAGTCGTCCAGTACAGTTCGCTTCATATTATATTCATTCGCTTTTTCGCCCCGCATCAAACGAATGGGGATATAGAACATTTCCTGCGTTCCGTCTCTGTACTCTACCATCACATCCAGCGGCATCGGGAACTGGGTTTTTTTGCTGAGGAAGAGTTCGGTACCCTTATCACTGGCTTTGAGTGAATCCACTGAAAAATCGATCACTTTGGTGGTTTGCACAAAATATTCATGGAACCAGTCGAGCACCATTCCGGATTCTTTCTCCACCACGCGAATAAAATCCTGTGATGTGGGATGTTTGAGTTTCCAGGTGTTGTAATAGCTGAGCATACCACTCCGGAAAGGTTCTTCACCTACGATATATCGGATCTGGTTTAGAAATACGGCTCCTTTTGAATAGGCCGCTCTGCCATAAGCGCCGTTACGCTGGTAATGGTCGGAGTGGGTAACCAGGGGCTCTTCAAAGCCACTTTTTGCGATCTGAATGTAACCACGTGTACTATTCTGATGCGGATCTCCATCTCGGTCAAACAGATAGGCCATGGTTTCGCTGGAGGCAAAGCTGGTGAAACCTTCATCCATCCAGGGATAAAGGCTCTCATTGGTTGCCAGTACAGCCTGAAACCAGCTGTGATAGGCTTCATGCACCGTTACACCCACCAGGCTGCCCAGTGAACGGGCTCCGGTGATCATGGTAAGCATAGGGTATTCCATTCCTCCGTCACCACCCTGAACAACCGAATACTGTGGATAGGGATATTCTCCAAAGTTCTCATTGGCATATTCGAATAGACGGACGGTGTACTCAGGCAGTTCTTCCCAGCGTGCTATAAAATCAGCCTGATTTTCTTCCGGGCTGTTCAAAGCCAGCATACTGTCTTCATCCACCTGATAGAAAAAGTGAAGTTTTGGTCCATTCGGAACCTGAGCGGTAGTGTGTTTATAATCCGGATCGGCACCCCAGGCAAAATCGATGACGTTCTCTGCCCTGAAATTCCAGTGCAGTTTGTCGCCCGAAGGCCTTTTCACTTGCATACCTTCTTCTTCATAGCCATGGCCAATTTCCTGAGGATTTTGTAAAACCCCGGTAGAGGCTACCACATACTTTTTATCGATGTGGATGGTGACATCAAAATTGCCAAACACACCGTGAAATTCTCTTCCAACATAAGGATTCGGGTGCCAGCCCATGTAATCGTATTCTGCCAGTTTCGGATACCACTGCGTCATGGTGAATTCTACTCCTTCGGCATTATCCCGTCCAGATCGACGAATTTGCAGGGGAACCTGTGCATCCCATTCCATCTCCAGTGTGGTTGAAGCACCGGGCTGAAGAGGTTGAGCCAGTTTGGCTATCAGGATGGTACCCTCCGTCTCGAATTCAAGAGCTGCACCATCTTGTTTCAGGCTTTGCACTCTCTGATAGCCGATTTCATCCTCATTCAGATTAAAAATACGGTCACGTACCCGACGGTCCGGATCCGGAATGCTGCGGGACCGAACATCCATCATGGATCCGGGCTGAAAGGCATTGAAATAAAGGTGATAATAGACCCGATCGATCAGATCTGGAGAAATATTGGTATAAACCAGACTCTGCTTGCCTTTGTACTGGTGTTTTTCGGCATCCACATCAATATCCATGGTATAATCAACATGCTGCTGCCAGTAGTTGTAAGCCTGATTCTGGGCACACACAGCTGAGCTGAATACAAAAAATGCGGTAAGGATGAAGCTGAACAATTTCATAATGCTTTGTTTTTCTTGAATGAATGGCATGGATTATAGCACAATTCTATAATTCAGCCAAAGTGAGGCAGGTTAAAATTCGTTTCGGCTGCTGAAAGCCCGGCTCAGGGTTACTTCGTCAATAAATTCCAGCTCGGTTCCCATTGGGATACCGTAGGCGATGCGGGTTACTTTAACCTCATAGGCCTGCAGCAGTCTGTTGATGTAATAGGATGTGGCCTCGCCTTCGGCATCGGGATTGAGGGCCAGAATTATTTCCGTGATGGGTTCGTCACCGGAAATGCGCTGAAGTAGCTCCCGTATGCGGATATCATCCGGTCCCACATTTTCCAGTGGGGAAATCACACCTCCCAGAACGTGGTATTTACCACGGAATTCATTGGTTTTTTCGATGATGTTCACATCATTGAATTCCTCGACAACACAGATGCTGCCGTTATCTCTTTTGGGATTGGAGCAGATGGAACAGGGATTACTGTCGCTTACAGTTCCACAGACTTCGCAGTTTATGATCTGTCTTTTGAGGCGGATAAGCGCTTCTGCCAGTCCGATTACATCCTCGTCTTTGGCCTTGAGCAGGTGAATGGCCATGCGCTGGGCCGATTTTCGACCGGTACCGGGCAGCTTCGACAGCTGCTCGATGGCCTGTTCCAGAAGTTCAGAAGTAATTTGCATGCGGTTTACAGACCGAATTTGGACATATCCATGCCGGGGATACCGCCAGGCAGAATGCCCTTATACATTTCTTCCATTTTGGCTTTGGAAGCTTCTTCTGCCTTTTCCATGGCTTTATTTACGCCGGCTACAATCAGATCTTCCAGCATTTCTTTGTCGTCTTTATCAACCACATCACGATCCATCTTGATGGAAATAATCTGCTTTTTCCCGTTGGCTGTAACCTTCACCATACCACCGCCGGCCTCCGCCTCTACGGTCAGGTCCTCCAGGCTTTCCTGTACTTCCTGCATTTTCTGTTGCATTTCCTGCATCTTTCCGAACATATCGGCCATATTAAACTGATTCATTTAATTTCTGATTTGAATTAATACTCTAACTCTGCGCCAAAAGTCTCCACAATCGTGCGGATCATAGGGTCTTTTTCCTGCAGGTTTTTAAAACGCTCATAGGGACTTAATGATTCGGATTTATTCTCCTCAGACTGCCGGGCCACCTCTATGCAGAGACTGAAGTTACAGCCAAACTCCCTTTTCAAGCGTTTTTGCAGATCTGTTTTCTGTTCCTCAATCATCCGATGGGCAAAAGCATGCTCTACCCTGATTTTGAGGTCAAGTCCTTTTAGTTCAACCGGTTCCACCCGCTGCAGCACCATCACAAGAGTGGGGGAGAGTTCCTCCTGCAGCTTCTCACAGAAGCTGATCCATCCCTCACGAATCACATTCAATTCAGGCTTTTTTGAGGGCTGGGGCTGCTCAATTTCAGTCTCAGATGAGACAGGTTCTTCAATACGTTCCGTAACCTGAAGTCTGGCATGGGCTTTTATTTTAGCCTGACCGTTGCCATTGCCCAGCGCGGGCGGACCGATCAGGTCAAAGTCACTTTCAGCAGTCAGTTCTGTTTCATCAACCCGGGTGACAGACTCAATCTCAGGCTCATTCAGTTCACTGCTGAGCGGATGAACCTGTTCCGAGCTGAGTTCAGGCTCCTTCTCAGCGGTCTCTTTTATTTGGCCTTCATGGGATTCAGCCGGGTTTTTTGCTTCTTTTTCGGCTGTTTCTGGGTTCAGCTCCCGGTTCTCAGGTTTTTTTTTTAAGGCTTCGAGCTCAGTGATCAAAACACCAAGTTCTTCGGAGCGTCCCATATGCATAAGTTTGATGAGCATGATTTCAAACACAATGCGGGGCTGCTGGGTATCTTTGATTCTAATCTGGGTTTCACTGACCAGATGAAGCATGCGCATCAGGTCATCCCTTGAAAAAGCAGTGCTTTGGCCTGTATAACGGGATTTGGTTTCCGCACTGGCCTCAACCAGATGCATATTTTTGCTTTCCTGCGCGATGTAGAGATTGCGAAGGTGCTCCGCCAAGCCAACCAGGAATTCCTGTATGTCGTATCCCTGCTGCAGTACCGAATCGAAGAAAGACAGGCCACCATCAGCATCGTGGGCTTTTATAAAGTCCATCAGCTGAAAGTAGAGATCCGATCCGACCACATTAAGCGCTCTAAGCAGCTCCTGATATTGAATATCAGTACCGCAAAAGGCGATGGCCTGATCCATGAGACCAAGGGCATCCCTCAATGCGCCATCCGCTTTTTTAGCGATCACATGCAGGGATTCAATATCAATCCTGATGCCCTGCTCCGCCGAAATTTTTTGAAGGCGCTCTACAATTTCGGGTACCGAAATACGCTTGAAATCGAAACGCTGTACACGCGAGAGAATGGTGGGCAGTACTTTGTGCGGTTCGGTGGTGGCAAAAATGAAAATGACATGCTCCGGTGGCTCTTCGAGTGACTTAAGCAGGGCATTAAAGGCTGCTTTGGAGAGCATGTGCACTTCATCCACGATGTAAATTTTGTAGCGCCCGTTTTGCGGAGGGATGCGGATGTTTTCCCTTAGCATGCGGATGTCATCGACGGAATTGTTCGAAGCGGCATCAATCTCGCTGATGTTCAGCGTCTGATTCAGTGCTTCACCGTCAACCTGATCGTCAATTTCATTAATGGTGCGGGCCAGTACCCGGGCCATGGTTGTCTTGCCTACTCCGCGAGGGCCGCAGAACATATAGGCATGAGAGAGACGGTTGTTTTTGATGGCATTCTTCAGGGTGTTGGTCACATGTTCCTGAGAAACAATGTCATCAAAAGTGCGCGGACGGTAAGTTCGGGTAAGTGCTTTGTAGGTTTCCGACATACAAGATTTCTCCTGCTCGGAATGTACAAAAAATGACCTATTTATTTAGGGTGATTTCGGTTGAAATCGGCACATACTCATTCAAACTTTGAGTCTGGGGTTAACTCCGGGAAGTGAATTACTTCATGGTTTTTTCGATGTCGGAAATATTTTTGGGCACATCGGTGAAGTTTTCATGTCCGTTTTCGGTAATCACTATGTTATCCTCGATCCGGATCCCGCCGAAGTCCATCATGTCCTGCAGTTTGGATTTATTCAGGAAGGGCGCTTTCTCTTCATCCTCAAAAGCCGGCTGAAGCAGAGCCGGAATGAAATAGAGTCCCGGTTCAATGGTGATCACCATACCGGGCTGAAGGTCGCGCCGAACGCGCAGATACCGGATACCCGGCCGGTCGATGCGCTCCACGCCCTTTGGGTATCCACCCACATCATGCGTATCCAGGCCCAGAAAATGCCCAAGGCCGTGAGGGAAGAAAAGTGCAAAAATATTCTTTTCCATAAGTTCATCCAGATCGCCCTGAATGTAGCCCTCATCCTTCAGACCCTGCATCATGATCTTTGCAGCATTAAGGTGAAGCTGCTCCATCTCCATGCCCGGTCTGGTTTCTTCAATGCAGGTATTCAGGGCATTCAATACGGATTCATAAATTGCGGCCTGAGTTGGTGTGAACGTACCATTCGCCGGGTAGCTTCGGGTGTAGTCAGAAGCATAGCCGTTGTATTCGAAACCCGCATCAGTCAGAAAAAGCTCACCATCTTTAACCTGTGAAGAGGAGTACACATAATGCAGGATTGCCGCGTTTCTCCCGGCTGCAAAAATACCGTTGTAGGCGTCCTGAAGCAGTCCGTTTTTCATCTGCACGGATTCAAAAACCGCCTTGGCTTCATATTCATACATCCCCGGATGCATGGCTTCCATCAGAGCCAGATGAGCCTCATTGTTGACCCGGCATGCCCGGCGAAGCTGCTCCAGTTCCCAGTCGGTCTTAATCAGGCGACAGTAGGTGATGGCATCCTGCAGCGTATCCGTTTCCACTTTGATATCCCGGTCCAGATCTTCAAGGAATTCAGCCTGCTCTTCATTGAGGCAGTACACACTGTCCGGTTTGATCTGCTTCAGCACCGATAACAAATCATTGGCATAATGAAGATGATCCGGTTTGTACTCTTCCCGGTAGCTTTCCTGTGACTTTACAAAACCATGCCAGACAGCATAGTTGGCATCCCGTTTGGGGATGAAAAGGTGAAATTCTTCTTTTTTCAGATCCAGCAGCAGCTCACAATCCGGCTCATTGACTCCACTCAGATACCAGAAGTTGGATTCCTGCCGAAAAGGAAATTCATAATCGGTATTGTAGCGGTTCATTACCTGCGCGCCCTGCAGGTAAACCACGCCGTTTTGATTATCGTCAAAGAGAGAGAACAGTTTTTCGCGATGAAGGTGATGCATATTTTCGCTGTTTGGATGAGAGATTTTCAGCGAATATAGAACAATTTAGCCGGATGTGCTGACTAAGTGTTCTTCAGGATCAGTTCGTACAAATCCTCAATCTTATCGGCGATGCCGGTTGAAAAATCGGCTTCGAAAAGAGGCCTGAAATCGGCATTGGTATATCCCGCCTCGGTATGCAGCAGGGTATTGGATTCGTGCCCGTTATGCAGCAGATCCAGCATGATGGACAATATGGCTACATTCTGACCTTCTTTATTCAACACTACATTCAGCCGGTTGCCGCCTTCTGGTGTTGAGGCAAATCCGACGGCAAAGCGATGCCGGGGATCGTGAGCCAACACTTTGTAGTACCCCTGCAGGTAGAAATCGACCGGCGCTGTTTCGAAGTTGAAGTAATGGATGTTTTCCGGCAGTACCTGTCTTTTGAAGAGGTATTCCGATTCCCGGATTATCCAGCGGCTGAAGGTCTCTTCCTCCGGTTGATGGCCAAGAAAACCCCGTTCCTGCCAGTAGGCCCAGGTCAGATGCGCGTCAAAATCCTGTTCCTGATAGGGTACATCCTCAAGGGGATCAGACTTGGTATTAATTTCAAACCAGTGATCGGCAATTCCATTCGAAACCAGCAGATACCGGGCATCCACCAGCTGATTGTAACGACTGATTTGTAAACCCGCTTTTTCATCCAGTAACACCCGATCGGCCTTGCATTCGATCAGCAGTTCAGGTTCAAAGTTCTTGTTGTAGGCTATGATGTCGGCCCGTTTGCTGTGGCTGTGCGGGTCCAGCTTCAGCAGAGCTTCAATGGCAATACGGCTTGCCGGCCAGTTCAATTCATGGATAAGGTATTCAATGATCTTCAACCGGATACGCTCTTCTGGCCGGTTTTTAAAAACACTTTTAGTGACCGGATTCTTCAGCATTTTCTCCCCGTCTCTGAAGAGCTGAAGAGGATAATGCGTTAGGGACCGGCTGTGCATGAGATCAGGTCAGGATTTGGTTTCAGCAACCTTTTGCTTATGAATGCTCTTGTTCAGATAGAATTGCTGAGCGATGGAGAGTACATTGAAGATCAGGTAGTAGAGGCTGAGTCCGGCTGCAAAGTTGTTGAAAATAAATAATAGCATGACCGGCAGGATATACTGAAATACCTTCATCTGCGGGTTGGCTGCTGCTCCGCCGCCTCCGCTCATTCCGCCGGTAATGCGAGACTGAACAATCATGGCTCCGGTCATCAAAAGTACGAAGCCGGCAATGCCGGATCCCAGGAATGGAATCTGGAAAGGCAGGTTGATGATGTAATCCGGTGCAGAGAGGTCTGAAGCCCAGAGAAATTCTTCCTGCCGGAGGATGATCGAATTCTGGAAGAAGCGCCAGAGGGTAATCAGAATGGGGAACTGAAGCAGCATCGGTAAACAGCCACCCAGCGGATTTACTTTAGCTTTTCTGTACAGTTTCAGAGTCTCCTGCTGCTGTTTCTGCGGATTATCTTTGTATTTCTCCTGCAGTTCTTTCATTTGAGGCTGCAGCTCCCGCATATTCGCCATGCTCTTGTAACTTCTCAGTGTCAGGGGAGAGAGTACCAGCTTAACTACAATGGCAAAAATGATAATGATGAGCCCGTAATTGGAGGTAAAACGGCTCAGGAAATCGAAAAATGGAATTACCGCGAAGCGGACAAAGGGATCAGAGAAGAAACGCATCCAGCTGTATCCCACCTCAACCATTTTGAAGGCATTGGGATCAAAAGCTTTGGTATCCTCATAGGTCAGAGGACCAACGAAAAGCTGATAGCTGATTTTTCCATCAGGCGGAATAGGCGACTGAACCGCTGAAGTATAGTTGTGACGGGTAAGCGCATCGTCCTGCTCACCGGTCTGGGTTCCGGTTAACCGCGCGGCGTTGGCCGGGGTGACCGGTTTGATGATCTGACTGAAGAATTTGGTCTTGGTGGCAACCCAGTCGATGGTGCCGTTAAAATTGTACTCATCCGCCCCGGCTTCACTCAGTTTAAACTGCTCCAGTTCATCTGCAGCGTAAATGTAGGCTGAGGTACCCATGCCATCCTGTTTGGGATCTTTTTCGGTAGCGCGTAATGGGACGGTCCATCCGAAATCAACCGATCGCCCGATAATGTAGTCCGCAACCCCGATGAAGCGGATGTCCAGGTCAATTTCATATCGGTCCGCAAAAAAGGTATAGGTGTAAACAATCTGTCTCCCATCGCCTATGTCAAGAGCATAGCTTAGTTCCCCCTCTCCATCTTGCAGCAGAATGCTGGTTTGGTTGGTATCAACCGGTTGAAAAAGGAGATCACGGGTTTCAACATTGTAATTTTGTGTGCTGAGGAAACCAACGTTATATACCGATCCTACAGAATCGTGGATCATCTCAACGGGTGAGCCACTCCAGGTATCGTGTCTTTTCAGCTGATAGGAACGGGGACCGGCACCCAGGTTGGTGAATTCGGCCACAAAATAAGGGGTCTCAACTCTGGTAATGAGGGTATCCTGAATGGAGGCTTCTGCAAACATGCCAACCGGAGCGCTGCGCTGTGGCTGCTGCCGCTCACGCACAACAGGCTGGTCTTCCACTTCAATGGGGAAGTCCTCATCATCACTTTTTAGTTGCTCGGCTGCGGCAACGCTATCCTGCCGGGCGGCCTCCTGTTTTCTGCGTTCAATTTCTTCGGCATCGGGCATGGTGAAATAAAACCAGCCGGCCATAAGGATGAAGATGAGGGTTAAACCGATGGCAGTATTCTTGTCCAATTCGGGAAGTGCTTAGGATTCGGGTTGATCTGTGTTGGAAATTCGGGAGGATAGTTCGTTCAGCAGATTACCAACGTTTTGGTGAATCTGCGCAGCATCAGCTTCTGCCGTTCGGGCCATCAAAACCATATGAAGACCTGAATTAAGTTTTCGGAGAGAGGACATAAGTTGATGTTGCTGCAGTCGAAATGATTCACGTAATCTGCGTCTTGTTCGGTTACGATGAACGGCTTTCCCGATTTTTTTAGGAGTGATAAACCCAACCTGAAATCCTTCAGTCGGATCATCATAGATACGGTATCTTAAAACGACAAAAGGAGCGTTGAGGCGCTCCGATTGTGAAAAGATCCGGTCAAAATTTTGTTTACCTCGCAAAATCCGTGACTTTGGCAGCCGGCTGGATGTATGCTCGGATGGAGACGTATTATTTTGCTCCTTTTTGCTCATCGCTAACCGATAGCTTATGACGGCCTTTTGCGCGCCGGCTTTTGATAACATCGCGTCCGCTGCGGGAAGACATTCGCTCTCTGAAGCCGTGTTTGTTCTTGCGCTTTCTGTTGCTTGGTTGAAATGTGCGTTTCATGGAATTTGATAATTTATCTACATGCTATTGCAAAAAGACTTCAAAGATAATGACTTTTGAGCATAAACCGAATTAAATATTGCTCTATTCATAGTCTAAATATGTTTTATGTTTGAAGTGCGTTGAGCTAAAGGTTAACTTTCTGTTCTGTCAAATCAACCCTGTTCAGGATTACATATGCAAGAATTCGTAGGCAAGATCCTCTCCAAAGTTTTTGGTTCCAAAAGTGAGAAGGACATAAAAGCCATCCAACCCATCGTAGATCAGATCAAATCCTACGATGAAGCCATGAAGGCACTTTCCGATGATGAATTAAAAGGAAAGACTCAGGATTTTAAAAATCAGATCAAAGAAGCGGTCGGAGACATCGAAGCCGATATCGATGAGCTCAAGAAAAAAATGGACAATCTGGAGGAGGCCAAGCTGAATGAGCATCGCGTGATGGCCGAAGAACTGGATGCCCTTGAACAAGAATGGCTGGATGTGGTGGAAGTCAAACTGGATGAAATCCTGCCTGAAGCTTATGCGGTGCTTAAAGAAACCTGCCGTCGCTTTGTGGGCAAAAGCTGGGATGTAGCCGGGAGTACCGTTGAGTGGAATATGGTGCCCTACGATGTGCAGCTGATCGGTGCTATTGTGCTGCATCAGGGTAAAATCGCTGAAATGAAAACAGGTGAAGGTAAAACCCTGGTCGCCATCTTTCCGGCCTACCTCAATGCCCTGGCCGGACGCGGCGTTCATGTGATTACCGTAAACAATTACCTGGCAAAACGGGATGCCGAATGGAATGAACCCATTTTTAACTTCCACGGACTGCATGTAGACTGCATCGATAAATATGAGCCGAATACCGCTGAGCGCAGGGCAGCCTATCGAAAAGATATCACCTACGGTACCAACAACGAGTTTGGTTTTGATTACCTGCGCGATAATATGGTGGTCGAAAAAGACCAGCTGGTGCAGCGGCAGCATCATTACACCATTATTGATGAGGTGGATTCCATTCTGATCGATGAAGCCCGTACCCCGCTCATTATCTCCGGACCGGTACCCCATGATTCACAATCCGGTAAGTATGTTGAAATGCAGCCCCGAATTGAAGCTCTGGTAAAAGCCCAGAAGAAACTGGTGGCCAACCTGGTGCAGGAAGGGCAAAAATATCTGGACGAGGGAGATGAAGTGAAAGCCGGCCTTGCTTTATTCAGGGCACAACGCGGTTTTCCTAAAAATGCACGCTTCCGAAAGCTGATTCAGGAGCCTTCAGTGCAAAAACTGATTCAGCGTACAGAGTCTTTTTATCTGCAGGATAATGCCAAAAACATGCCTGAGGTAGACGAATACCTCTACTATGCGGTGGATATGAAAATGAACTCTATCGAGATGACGGAAAAGGGAAGGGAGTTCGTAACAAAGGCCGGTGAAGACCCGCAGTTTTTCGTGATCCCGGATATGGGAACCGAAACGGCTGTCATCGAAGGTGAAATTGAAGAGCTGGAAAAACAGAAAAGGGTAGAAATTGAATCCAATAAGGACTTCAGCGAGGAATACAAAGAACGTAAGCTGGAAGAGCTGGAGAAAGAAATCGCTCTGGAAAAGGAAAAAAAGATGGTGGATCTCAACCGTCTTTTTGCGGAAAGAGCCGATCGCATCCACACTGTAAACCAGCTGCTGAAAGCCTACACCAATTTTGAAAAGGACGATGAATACATCGTTGAAAACGGTAAAGTGCAGATTGTAGATGAGCATACGGGTCGTGTGCTATCCGGTCGGCGTTATTCGGATGGTTTGCATCAGGCCATTGAAGCCAAAGAAAATGTAAAGGTGGAAGCTGCTACCCAGACTTACGCCACCATCACCCTGCAGAATTACTTCCGGATGTATCACAAATTGTCTGGTATGACCGGAACAGCGGAAACGGAAGAAGGGGAATTCAATGAGATTTACAAGCTGGATGTTATCGTAATCCCGACCAATCGGCCCATTGCCCGCGCTGATATGGAAGACCTCGTATTCAAAACAAAGCGGGAGAAATTCAACGCGGCCCTGGATAAAATTGCCGAGTATCATAAAAATGGTCAGCCGGTACTGGTGGGTACCACTTCAGTGGAAGTGTCTGAAACCGTCAGCCGTATGCTTACCCGTCAGGGCATCAGGCACAATGTACTGAATGCCAAGCAGCATCAGCGGGAAAGCGAAATTGTAGCCGAGGCCGGCCGGCCGGGTGCGGTTACCGTGGCCACCAACATGGCGGGACGTGGTACCGATATCAAGCTAACGGAGGATACCAAGAAAAACGGCGGACTGGCCATTCTGGGTACCGAGCGACATGAATCGCGCCGCATCGACCTTCAGCTTCGCGGACGTGCAGGCCGGCAGGGTGATCCGGGTGAATCCCAGTTTTACGTTTCACTGGAGGATGACCTCATGGCCATGTTCGGATCCGACCGGGTAGCTTCTGTGATGGACCGCCTGAATTTCCAGGAAGGAGAGGTGATTACCCATCCCTGGATTACCAAATCTCTCGAAAGAGCACAAAAGAAAGTAGAGCAGAATAACTTCAGCATCCGTAAACGTCAGCTCGAGTATGATGATGTGCTCAACAACCAGCGGAAAGTGATTTATGCCCTCCGGAAACACGCCCTGGAAGGAGATCAGATCCGGAACGACCTGCTCGACATGCTGGAAGATTTCGTCGAAAGCATGGTTTATCAACACACCGCTACCGGCAATTTTGAGGGACTGCATGAAGACCTGCTGCGCAATCTGGCAGTAGATGCTGGCTTCAATCAAGAGCGCTGGTCAAATATGACCGAGCCGGATCTGGTGGATATGATCATTGAGAAAGCCATCGACAGCTACGCCACCAAAGAGGACCGCATATCGGCACCGCTTTATGAGGTGATGAAACGCATTGAAGAAAGTGATCATGAAAACCGACCGAATAAGGTTCAGGTTATTTTCACGGACGGCATCCGCAGAATACGAGTGGTGGTAGATGTTAATGCTGCGCTCGAAAACCAAGGGCGGGAAATTGCCCGTGCCCTGGAACGAACCGCCGTGCTATCCATCATTGATGATAAGTGGATGGAGCATCTACGCGAGCTGGACTCGGTGAAAGAAGGGATTGGTTTGCGCGCCTTCGGACAGAAAGATCCATTGCTGGAATACAAGCGGGAAGCTTTTGAGATGTTCAAAGTACTGCTGGAAGAAATAAACCGGGAGGTGGTTTCCGTAGTCTGGAAAGCCGTTCCGGAAGTACAAGCCGAGAGTTCTTCCCTGCAGCAGGCGCAGCAGCGTAAATCCCGCTTTGATATGAGTAAAGCACAGGCTTCTCATGCTGAAACCACCAACCTGGGTATCATGAGCGCTCAGCGGGGAGAAGAAGGTAAACCGCTGCCCAACGGTACGCAGCTGAAAATGAAACCGGTTTCGGTAGACAAAGAACCCGGCCGTAACGATGTGGTTTCCATTCAGAATATGTCGACCGGTGAGGTCAAAAAAATCAAATGGAAGCAGGCTAAACGGATGGTGGATGAACAGGGCTGGATCCTGGTAGAGTCCTGAAAAATTCGGTAAAATGATTTTTGGGGTTGAGGCAAAAGGAATATTTGCTTAACGTTTGTTAACAAATTGTTAAGTAAACCTGTTCTGCAATTGGACGTATTAGGGATAGAAATTGGCTCCTCTAAAATCAAAGGAGCTATCGTAGATGTGCACAAGGGAGAGCTCCTGACCAAAATCACCTCTCTTGAGCCCGACCAGAATCTGGAGCCACATAAGCTGGTATCCGCTATTCACAAGCTATCCAAAAAAATGGACTGGAAAGGTCCCATTGGCTGTACGTTTCCGGCTCCCATCCGAAAAGGAGTAGTACTTCGTACCGACAAAATTCATGAATCGTGGGAAGATGTGGATGCAGAACATCTTTTCTCAGAAATCACCAATGGTTCGGTGAAAGTGGTGAATTATTCCGATGCCGTTGGTATTGCCGAAATGAAATTCGGATCCGGTAACGGAAAAAACGGAACGGTGCTGGTGCTTACTATTGAAGACAATATCGGTTCCAGCCTGTTTTTTAACGGTGAGCTGATACCTAATATGGAGCTTGGTCAAATCGAATTGCGCGGGGTTTCCGTGCAGGATCGGGCATCCAGTAAAGTCCGCAAAGAAGAAGGCATCAGTTCCAAACAGTGGGCTGCACGCATCCACTACATTCTGGAGAATTATGAGCGCATCTTCCATCCTGAGCTTTTCATAATCGGTGGAAAAGCCAGCAAAAAGGCCAATAAGATTTTCCCTTACATCAACGTGAATACCAAGGTCAAATCCACCACTTTCCTTAATGAGGCTGGAATAGTTGGTGCGGCCACTTTCGCCTATCAAAGTCTGCAGGCAACCAGGCCAAAAGCACAGAAAAAAGCAGCCGGACAGTAACTTATTTTTTCGCCCTCAGATATTGATCGGGCCATTTAATCTCAGCGTTTAGCTCACGGGCTGCCTGCAGTGGGAAATAGGGATTTCGAAGAAATTCCCGTGCCATAATTACCAGATCAGCCTGTCCGGTGCGAACCGCGTGTTCAGCCTGTCCGGCTGAGGTAATCAAACCTACGGCTCCGGTAGGGATGTCGGCTTCTTTTTTTATGCGGGATGCAAAATCGGTTTGATAACCGGCACCGCCCACGATTTTCTGATCGGGATGGGCCCCTCCTGAAGAGACATCGATCAGGTCAACCCCGTGATCTTTTAGTACCTTAGCCAATTCAATGCTTTGCTCAATATCCCAGGAAGCACCCCCTTCCATCCAGTCGGTGGCAGAAACTCTGTAGAAAATAGGTAATTCTTCAGGCCATACTTTGCGCACCGCATCGGTGACTTCCACAATCAGGCGGATTCTGTTTTCAAATGATCCCCCATATTCATCGGTACGCTGATTTGAAATGGGAGAAGCAAAGGAATGAAACAGATATCCGTGTGCTCCATGCAGTTCGATAATTTTAAAACCGGCTTCCCGTGCCCGGATTGCTGCATCCACAAAATCCTGAATCACTTTTTCGATGCCTTCCTTATCCAGTTCGATGGGAGTGCGGTCATCTTCCTTGAAAGGAATCGCACTTGGGGCAACCGTTTCCCATCCATGCTCCCCAATCGGCATCTGATGATGGCCATCCCAATTTTTGGCTTTGGAGGCTTTACGGCCGGCATGAGCCAATTGAATGGCAGGAACCGCTCCATGCGTGGTCAGGAAGCGGGTGATGCGGCTGAATCCCTCGATGTGCTCATCTTTCCAGAGTCCGAGGTCGGCGTAAGATATTCTTCCCTCCGGTGAAACGGCTGTTCCTTCGGTACAAATGATACCGGCACCTCCCACGGCCCGTGTTCCCAGGTGCACCAGGTGCCAGTCGTTGGTGAAGCCGTCCTCAGCGCTGTACTGGCACATGGGCGACATCATAATTCGGTTTCGGGCGGTAACGGATCGGAAGCTTAGTTCTTCAAATAATCGGGCCATAAATCATCATTTATTCGGTTTTCAGGGAATATAGGAGGAGTGGTTCAGCCTTGAAAAAAGAAATCAGGCTTTTGCCAGTCCGGCAGGCTTTCGGCCTGCTTTGAGCCTCAAGACCAGTGCATTCCCGCCAAGGATCAGGATCACCCCGAACAAGCCAGCCGCCGACCATCGGTAATCCTCAAAAATGGTGGATAAGCTGAGAGCGATGATGGGTGAAATCAGGGTTACGTAGCCGGCGCGACTGGCTCCGATTTCGCCCACCAGGGTAAGGTAGGCCGTAAAGGCGAATACCGAGCCGAAAATGGCCAGATAACCCAGTGAAAAGAGATATCCCATGGTCGGTTCATAAGTGAAGGGCTTGCCGCTGACCAGGGAAACCAATGCCATAGCCAATCCACCGTACATCATGCCAACTGCATTCGACTGAAGCACCGGGATACCTCGCATCTGGTTTCTTGCCGAGGTGATATTCCCCAGCGAAGCAACATAGGCCCCGGACAGGGCCAGCAGCAGGGCAATAGAGGTGCCGCTTGAAAAAGAAAATGCAACCAGATCTTTCTGAAAAACCAGGGCCATTCCGCCAAGGCCCATTGCTCCGCCGATCAATACGCGGGGTTCAAAGGGGGTTTTCAGGAAGATGCGGCTGTTCAGGATATTCATGAATACCAGCGTGGAGAAAAGCAGGCCTACCAGCCCGCTGGTGAGATGCAGCTCAGCCATATAAACCAGCCAGTAATTGAAACCGAAAATGAACAGGCCCTGCAGCAGGATGAAAAAATGTTCCTGAGGACTGAATTTCAAGGACATCCTGCGGATCAGGCAAAAGGCAATCAAAACGGTACCTGCAATCAGGAAACGGTAAGCCACAGATACCATAGGATCCACCTCACCGACCTGGAATTTTATGGCCAGCCAGGTAGAGCCCCAGATACCGGCGGGAATCATGTATAAGATAAGGTGTCGCATAGGCTTATAAAATCTTGGACAAGTTACACATATTCGATTTATTGCAGAGGTACTTTTTGCGAAAAGCGGTTTTTATGCCGTTTTTCATCAAAACTTTATAAGACAGTTGTAATTAGGATCAATCGTGAAAGAAAGGGGATGATTATGGCAAATGTGAATACCATTAAGGGAACCATCGGGATCTTAACCGGAGGCGGGGATGTACCCGGACTCAACCCGGCCATCCGGGCAGTCACCATTCGCGCGCTCAGAGAAGGCTACCGGGTCATCGGCCTTCGCCGCGGATGGGGAGGAATGATCGACATTGTTCGGGATAAAAAGCATGATAACTCCAACAATTATGTGGAGCTGACTGAAGAAATTGTAAATAAAGCCGGCCGTACCGGAGGTACTTTCCTGCATACCTCCCGAACACGCCCATCGCATGTCAAAAAAGATGTGGTGCCCGAGCATTTGAAAGACAGCTACTCAGAGGATGTGAATGATCTTACGCCGGAAGTGCTCAAGAATCTGGAATTTCTCGGCATCGATTTTCTGATTCCGATCGGCGGGGATGACACCCTGAGCTACGGCGTCCATCTGTTTACCGAGGGAGTGAAAGTCATCGCTATTCCGAAAACTATGGATAATGACGTTCCCGGAACTGACTATTGTATTGGTTTCAGTACCTGTGTGACCCGTTCCATTCAATTGGCCAATACACTGAGGACTTCTGCCGGTTCGCATGAGCGTTTTCTGGTGATGGAAGTATTCGGGCGTTATGCAGGCTTTACCGCTATGTTACCCACCATGGCCGGCGCAGCCAACCGCTGTGTGATCCCGGAATATAAATTTGATATGGATCAACTGACCGAACTGATGTGCTACGATCGGGATCGCAATCCAAGCAACTATTCCATGCTGATGGTGTCTGAAGGGGCCATGTTTGAAGGCGGCGAAATGGTTTTCCAGGATGCCACCACCGATGCCTATGGCCATAAGAAGCTGGGTGGAATCGGGGATCTGGTAGCGGAAGAGCTGAAGAAACGCTCATCCAAATTCAACAATGGCCGAAAGGTAAACATCATCAATCAGAAGCTGGGCTATCTGGTACGGGGGGGTGACCCGGATGCCATCGATTCCATTGTACCCATGGCTTACGGAAACCTGGCTTTGGATATGATTCTGGAAAACATGCACGGAAGGCTTGTAGTACTGAAAAACGGCCGTTATGATAATGTGCCCATCGACATCGTGACCAGCCAGAACAAGGTGGTGAATGTCAAAAAGCACTACAATACCGAACGCTTAAGGCCATTTTACAACAGCTTTGAGATGCAGCCGCTATTTATAATGACCAGTGAGCACTAGATTTCAGGAAGTGCCGAAGCCAAAACTCACATTCGCGAAGAAATAGAAAGCCATAATTGAGGCCGCGATTAGCTTCATGCCGGTGCTCGCCAGAAAACCGATGAAGGAGCCCATGGCGGCCTTAAAGGCTTTGTCTGAGCTGTTGCCTGCAAACATTTCGCCTGCGAATGCTCCGATCAGGGGACCGAAGATAAAACCCAGAGGCGGGAAGAAGAATCCAACAACCAGGCCTATCATACATCCGGTGATTCCCCATTTGCTTCCTCCGAATTTCTTGGCTCCGTAAGCGGGAATCAAATTATCCAGAAACATGAGGGCAACCACGATGACCGCCCAGACGATAAAAAAACTGAGACTGAAGGGTGCAGCATCGGTAAACTGCAGCAAAACCAATCCAAGGTAACTGAAAGGGAGTCCGGGCATAACCGGAAGCAGCGAACCGATGAGACCAACAACAATGAGCAGGGCTCCCAAAATTATAAGTATGATGTTCATTTTGTCTGGGTTTAGTGGTTTGGCCTTGAACGTATATTTGAGCGTACTGTTACAGATCGGAAAATATTCTCATAAGGTGCAATTGGGAAAGAAATTTGTTTATTTAAGCAAGCTAATTGCCGAGTCTGCACCCCTATGAACTTAAAACAAATTTTTCAGGAACTTAAGAGGAGGAATGTATTCAGGGTAGCGGGTGTCTACGCCATTACCGCCTGGTTACTGATTCAGATCATTGCCACCGTCTTCCCTATCCTGCAGTTACCTGAATGGTCGGTCACGCTGCTTACCGTCATTATCCTGATTGGTTTTCCGCTGGCGCTTATCTTCGCCTGGGCCTTTGAAATTACACCGGATGGTATCAAACCCACAGTACAGGTGAACAAGGATGAGTCCATTGCCAGTAAAACAGGCAAGAAGATCAACAAACTTACCATCTATGCCCTGAGCATATTTATCCTTTTCCTGCTCACGGAACGCATCTTCTTTGCTGAATCCAGAATCATTGACCGGCAGGAAAAAAGTGTAGAATCAGTAGCCTCTATCGCGGTACTCCCTTTTGTGAATATGAGCGGGGACGAAGAAAATGAATATTTCTCCGATGGTTTATCGGAGGAATTACTAAATGCGCTTGCCAAGGTAGAAGACATGAAAGTGGCCGGGCGCACCTCATCCTTTAAGTTTAAAGGCCGAAATGAGAACCTGAAGGAAATTGGCGCTGAACTGGGAGTGGATCACATTCTGGAAGGCTCAGTACGCAAAGCCGGCGACCGGGTTCGGATTACAGCACAGCTGATCAGTGTGGAAGACGGGTACCACCTCTGGTCCGAGACGTACGATCGTGAACTCACCGACATTTTTGCCATACAGGAAGAAATCTCCAATCAGGTGCTGACCGAGTTACAGGTGCGCCTCATTCCGGAAGACAAGCAGGAATTGGAGACCATACCCACTTCAGATATTGAAGCCTATCAGTTATTTCTAAAGGCTAATCAGCTGGTGATAAACCGGAATTATGATGAAATCGTAGCAGCCATTGATTTGTATGAAAATGCAATCAGGCTGGATCCGGGATTTGCGGAAGCCCATGCCCGTCTTGCCATAGCGTATAATCTGAAAGCCTATTACGGCAATGTTCCCTTTGATGAAGCACAAAGGCAGTTAAAGCAAACAGCTGAAAGAGCATTGAATCTAAATGAAAACTCATCTTTTGGCCATGCCGCCCTTGGAACTTACCATGAAAATGAACAAGAATTTGAGGAAGCCGAAAGGCAATTCAAAAGAGCAATTGAGTTAAATCCTAACAATGCGGATTTCTATAACTGGCTGGGCAATTTGTATGAAGATATGGACCAGCCGGCCAAACAGTTTGAGACCTACACAAAAGGCTATGAAGTTGACCCCTTAAATCCTCTAGCTATTTACAACCGCACCCGGGTGAGCAGTTATAACGAGGATTATGAAGAGATGGAGGAATTTGTTCAGAAAAACATCCGCATTAATCCGGACTTTATACCAACTTACTATTTACAGGGTAATACCCTGGTCAATCCTCCATTCGTTCAGATTTCGGACGGCTTTGAATACCTCTACAAGGTTTATGAGCTGGATCCGAATTTCCCGCGTGCTATGCAGGGGATGGCATACATAGGAATAGATCTGGACATCGAGCCCCTTGCCGAGTATTTCTACAGACGATTGGAAGAAAATTACAGTGAAAGCCTGGAATACCGTCTGCTGGTTGGGGGTTACAGTTGGTATAAGGAGGATCTGTCCATTTATGAGGAACTTATTCTGGAATATTTGGATGAAATGAGCTTTACGCCCCGGGGTGAGGGATTTTATTTCGGTCTAAAAAACTATGCCCTGGCGACCGGAAATCATGAACGGGCGCTTGAGTTTTACCGGGCTTACGATCCTGCATTGTTTAACAATGACAATTACGAAATTAATGAGGAAAACCTGGGGGTGGTACAGTCATTAGCTGAATTATTGAAATTCGTTGGTGAAACAGAGAAATCCAGGCAATTGAATGAACTTGCCTGTCAGTATGGATATGAAAATCATGATTTACTGAAAGACGGTAAAGAAGACGCCCAGTATTACTGGAATGATCTCAGCTGTAAATTCAATGAAGGCCGTTTTGAGGAAATCCTCCCCATTTTAACCCGTCTTTACAATGAGAAAAGACTGATAAACGGGGTGGCTAATACCCTGGAAGATATTGAACGCTTTTATCCGGAGGCCTACACGGAAGATTTTCAGGAACTCCGTGCTGAAATACAGAAAGAACGTAGTAAGCACAGAGAAGAGATCATTGC
>CAYPTY010000014.1:0-88625 GCA_964413935.1 uncultured Balneolaceae bacterium
AAGATAGGCTTTATGCCAGAAAGGTTTGAACAGAACGGCTGGGGAAAACTACCCACAGGTCATCCTAATCCCGGCGAGGGATCTTACTTCATCCTGATGAGATCCCTCACTTCGCTGAGGGTCTTATTCAACCTCAATTTCCAGGTTCAATACCGGGTGCGTCCCCGGAGCCACAGTCGCATTCATAATCATGACCGGAAGATTCAGCGATTCCATTCGCTCGAGGGTCTTAACCTGAACCCGGGTAACATCCTGGGCCTTTAAAACCACAACATCGGTCTGTTCATGGAAGGTAAAGTCGGATGCATTGTCGATGATGATATCGCTGTGCGTAATGTTTTCAAGGTCCAGCGCGAGAATCTGGGTGTCACCACGATAAGAGGCCGACTTCACACGAAGCGATTCTTTCAAGAGAGGCAGCATATGTTCTTCCCGGCCAATGAAGCCTTCGTTGGCATAAACCACTGTACGTCCTGCGATCAGTGCCTCCTGAACGGATTCCGGAGTGCGTTCCTCAGCAAAAACCAGGGTAACGGAACGATGTCCGCCATGCGGGATATTAAAATCCCAGTCTGTCAGGCCATGAATGTCTGATGTGCCCATGATCGTCAGGTTGTTATCCAGAGCTATTTTCAATGCTTCATCGGAATATAGTTTCACATTGACCACCTCAATACCGTGAAGTTTACCCTCACGTATAAACTTCTCATGCAGTGGATCCAGTCGGGCCACACCGTCTTTGCGCTGGGCCGACCACATCGGGTGGTTCCAGAAAATAAAAGCGTCCTGATCTTTTGCTGCCTGAAAAGCGTCTTCCACATCATCAATCAGCAGTTTATTGGCATCGCTGATGAATACGGCATTGGTATGCCCGGGTGGCATGCTGCGGGTAATTTCAGATCCGTTTATGACCAGCAAATCGTGGTCTCTGGCTTCTGCTAGGGCAATCTCGTAGGAGCGATTGCGATCCGGGTGGGGGATGTCTGCCTGTTTAGGCTGATACTCAAGATGGTCGGTCATCGCGATTACGTCCAAACCTTCACGAAGGGCTTCCTGTACACGTACCGTTGGCCAAACGGATCCGTCTGAAAATACGGTATGAATGTGAAAATCGGCTGCCAGGGTCAGATACCCCGGCACATCCGGGAAGTCGATTTTCTGGTCGTGTTCGTGATCGTGCTTCTGGGCCTGAGCAATGGTACAGCTAAGGGCAAGAATAAGGGTTAAAGAAAAAAAGCGTTTCATACTCCTCCGTTTTTAATTTGGGGGAGTATGCCATTTTTCTGTTAACTAAATGTAAAGTAACTGCAAGCTCTGTATCACGAAGCCTCTTTATTCTTTCTTGCGGCAATAAAGCTGCGCACGAAAGCGGCAATAGCCCAGAGGGTGGTAATCATCATCAGGCCTACACGAACGATAGCCATAGTATCGTCACGGCCTAAGGCACCGCGCAGAGGCATAAACAGGCCCGCAAGGGTGATCACAGTCACCAGCACCGCAATGTGGGCAATGGTTTTATTTTCTTTGCGGAGGCCGCCATTGAGCAGGAGTAAAATTACGCCCAGTCCGGCCGGAATAAATGCAGTAGGTGAGGGACTTTCTGAAGCAAAATAGCCCCAGACTCCCAGGGCAATCAGTGTTATAGCGTTAATCAGCGATACTTGATAAGCTTTCATGAATAAATTGTTTTTTTGTTGGATTCTTTTTGGCCAAGATAATCGAAATACTGTATAAATTTTTGATGAAGCTCAGCCTTTCAAATTATGATTCGATCTTAAAAACTTGGTTATGCCCGTATTCATTTCAAAATCAAAATCACTGATGGCTTTCAGGTCATAACCAATAAGGGCTCTGATTTCCGGGCTAACCTCTCTCACCTCAAACCAGATCTGCCGGCTTAGCGTGTTTTCTTTGAGGCCGGTATCACTGCACCATACCAGATAATCATCCGCATCCTCAAAATACTCAAGCTCCCTCAACAGCAGATGCAGCAATACCACCGGATTGCCCTGATCCACATCTTCGTATTCATCACACACCGGCAGCTCAAATTCGCTGCCATTCAGGCTTACATTAATCCTTCGATAGAAAACAGAATCCAGCTCAGACAGTCGGGGTAAAACCCTGAAGGAAATTCGAAAACGGTGCACCGCCTCCTTCAGCTTTTCCACCTCAGGATATGTTGGTTCGTCAGTCAATGGCGGCGATTACTTTGGCAACCACCTCGTTCATATCCGAACTTTTTATCCATCGGGCCACGATGACCAGATCGTTTTCAGGATCACAGTATACCATATTGGTTCCGGCTCCCAGATGGAAAAAAGACGATTCAGGCGCATCGGGAAGCCGCTCCTGATCTGTATTCAGGAACCAGTTCATGAATCCATAGTCTTTCTTTACCGGGGTGGGAGTGAGCGCCATCGAAACCCATTCCTCGGATAAAATCTGCTGATCCTGCCATTTGCCGCGACGAAGAGTCAGCAATCCCAGCCGGGCCTGGTCGCGGGCCGAGATAAACATGCCGCCTCCCCAGTGCCCTCCACCGGAAACCCCCTGCATGGCTTTGCCATCAATAATCACCCATGAATTTTCGTAGCCCATCCAGCGCCAGGTTGGCGATGCTCCGATGGGATCCATCATCTTTTCTTTGAGTACTTCCGGCAGCGGACGTCTCCACACGTTCATGGCTGCCAGCGCCAGTACATTTACCCGAACATCATTGTACTCATACACACTGCCCGGCTCATTGCGCTCCCGGGTTAGCCAGGTGCTGCGATCACGATCCGGGCGATCAGCCCAGTCCGGTTTGCCCCAGAGCGTGCCCTCCCAGTCGCTGGTTTGCCGCAGCAGGTGATCCCAGGTAATGCCGGAGTTATGCTCGCCTCTGAAGGGTTCCATCACCTTGGGCGATTTAAAATGATCGGCTTTGTTCCGGTTGTCATCGAAAGACATGGGATAAACCGGTGCCATGTAGTCATCCACTTTGTCGTTCACATCCCGGATCAAGCCTTCGTCGTAAGCTATTCCAACCACCGACGAGAGAAATGTTTTGGTGACGCTGTGAGTCATATCCACCCGGAAAGGCTCTCCCCACTCGGCCACGATGTACCCATTTTTGATGATGATGCCGGTTTGCTCACCCCGGTCTTTGAAGGGCCCGATGCCGTATCCGAAAGGCTCCCGACCAAAGGTACCATAGTGATTTTCTTCCATTGAACGGGGATTGGTGGTTTCGGCTTCTTTGATAAACTGAATGGCTTCTTCCAGCTTGTCTGCATTCATGCCCACCTCAGATGCGGGTTTCTGCTCCCAGTCGCCCCATTTGCCCGGATAGTAGTCCTGGGCTATAGAAAACTGATTAAGACTGAAAATGAAGAGCAGCAGAAAGAGCAAAGACCGTTTTGTCATGGCTAAGATATTGGTTGGTTTTCGGTGAGTTTAAGCCAAACCGACCTTACACTCAAGCGGGATCAGGATATGCCCAGTGCAGCCTTGACCTCTTTGACCCGTCGTCGTGATACTTTCACGGTTTTTCCGTTGCTCATCTTCACCTCATAGGTGCCGGAAAACCAGGGTATCAGTTCCCGGATATGCTTCACGTTCACCAGTGCAGAACGATGCGTGCGGATGAAGGAAGCATCCGGTGTGCGTTTTTCGATGTCGTCCAGTGTCAGGTCGATGCGGAATTTTCCGTCTTTTGTGTGGGCATAAATCAGGTTATCCGTGGCATCAACTGAAATCACTTCACTCATATCCAGGATATGGATATTCCTTCCTTTTCTGGCCGAAAGCATGTGCAGGGGCTTCTCCTGCTGTTCCTCCATCACCTTTTTGAAGGCTTTTTTCTGTTCTTCTTTCAGGCTTTGTATTTCGATGAGGCGGTCAAGAGTATCCTGCAGGCGTTCAATGCGAACCGGCTTGGTCAGGTAATCCAGGGCGTGTACTTCAAAGGCCTTGATGGCATAATCATCGAAGGCCGTCACAAAAATGATGTAGGGCAATGGGGCTTCAAGCAGGGAAACCACGTCAAACCCGTCCAGTACAGGCATTTGAATGTCCAGGAACACCACGTCGGGTTTAAGGCGGTTGATCAGCTCTACGGCCTCCCGCGAGGAGCCGGTTTCGGCGATTACTTCCGGAGCGTTGTCGGCATGACTAAGCAGGGATGCCAGTCGTTCTCTTGCCAAGGGTTCGTCATCAACCAGAATAGCTTTCACGCAGGTCCGGATTTAGTTTATAACTGAAGGCCTGTTCTTTTTCCACCGTGGAAGTGTAGGGAAAACGAATTCGGATGCCATGATCAAGTATGGCGAGATCAAAGCGGTCACGGAACTGCAGATTCAGCCTTTTGAAAATATTACTAAGTCCGGTTCCCTTTTCCAGAATCTGATCCAGGTTTTTATGCTGGAAACCCGGGCCGGTATCCAGCACCTGCAAGTCAAGGTGGTTACCTTCCTTCATAATTTCTATTTCGATGCGATGATTACCATCTTTCTTGCTTACACCGTGTTTGATGGCATTTTCAACCAGAGGCTGGAGGATGAGCGCCGGTATGTAGCTGTTACTGACTTCTGCATCGGTCTTGATTTCCACTTCCAGCCGGTCCTTGAAACGGGCTTCCTCAATATTCAGGTACAATCGTACCAGCTCCAGCTCTTCCTTGAGAGGAACCATGGATTTTTCACTGGCCCGCAGGGTGTAACGGAAAAGATCAGCGAGGTCCTGCGTCACCGCTTCGGCCTGTTCGGGAGAGGATTGCACCAGAGCCGCAATGGAATTCAATGAGTTGAACAGGAAATGCGGGTTAACCTGTGCCCTCAAAGCCATCAGTTCGGATTCCGTTTTGCTTTGCTCCAGCATGCGGGCGCGATTCACATAAGAGAGGGTGTAAAAAAGGCCGTTCACAAAAAGAGTGCCTATCAGGCACATCATCGCGATTAAGGCAAAAGCGATACGGGCATCTTCGTTTATAAAATCTTCCTGCGCTGATATCATCTGATGCAGCTTATCGGTCAACAGATTCCCAATCAGGAAACCAATGATCAGAATAGAAATCTGCACCAGAATATGAACCGGCACATTCCTTTTTTTCTGCAGGGAGAAGTAGCGGTTCAGCGGAATCCAGGCCAGCCCAAACATGGCAATGAGCACCAACGCATAGGTGCCGGAGTAAGTCATGGCTTCCAGGGGATTGCCCGGATTTTCAGGCATCAGCAGGCTGAACATCCAGTCGCTGAAAAAGCCGAGCACAATGGTCATAAATGCCCACACTCCGATCAGCATCCACCAGAAATACTTCGAAGTGTAGTAGGCATATTCAGTGTTTCGGCTTTCCATTGCGGAAATGTTGAGATTTTTGATCAGAATTCAAACTTGATACCACTCACAGGCAGGAAACTGAACTGAGAGATTTCATCAACCTGCCGGTCTACAACATTCCAGAATTCCTGCCGCACATTGTTGTGATTGTACACATTCCAGATCTCCAGGAATACCACCATGTTGGTCTGGCGGAAGAAGAACCGACGATCGGCTCGAACAAATAAGGAGTGGTAGGCGGAAAGACGGTCGGAGTTAAACTGAGCCTGGTCCAGAATCAACGTGTTTGCTGCGTCGGAAGCCGCGATATCGGCCGGTGTATTGGGTCGGCCGCCCAGCATGGTCCAGCGCAGGCTCAGCTCCCAGATATCATTGGGCCGGTAGCCACCAATGAAGGACAACAGGTATCGGTTGTCAAAGTTTCGGTTCAGTTCCTCTCCGTTAAAGTCCTCATACCGGGTACGGAAATAAGATGCGGAAAACATCCCATAAAAATTAACAGCCAGCTTTTTCTGTATCAGCATTTCAACCCCGCGGGCATACGCTCTGCCGTCATCATCCAGGCTTTCATAAAAAGCACCGGCATTGTCGAGTACATAAGATCGATCACCCACATTGTTGTTAGCCGGAAGCACAGGCGCGTTGAAGTATTCCTTATTGAAAGCTTCCAGGGTGAGTTTGGTATCCCGGCTGAGCTGATAATCGATGCCTGCAATCAAATGGTTGGCCTGTGTGCTCCGCAGATTTGCAATCTGTGCATTCTGTGAAATCAGGTAGCGTGGCAGGGTCTGATAATAGATTCCTGCAGCACCCGTCAGGGCCAGTCGCTGGCTCAGCTGATAACGCAGCTGCGTGCGTGGAGCAAAGGTCAGGTCTTCATTGTAGGTGTTGTAATTGAGTCGGGAGCCCAGAGTCACCGTCAGGCGATTCAGCGGCTGAGTGGTGATGGAAGCAAAAACCGAAGCCAGGCTTCCGTTAACGGCATCGCTTCTGCGGAAATCCGGGCGGACTTGTCCCGCCGTGTTGGTGGTTCCGACTATGAAGTATTCGAAGTCGTTCCATTCCCTTTCAAGATCGGTACCGAATTCGATGCTGTTGCGGTCATTCAGCTGCAGATAATTGACGTTTCTGAGGAAAAGGGACTGCTCCGTAGATTCCAGGTCTACACTTGGGTTCCGGGTAAAAATATCGCTCAGCAGCTGATCCTGGCTGTTGGTTGAATAGGAGAAGGAGGTGTTTGAGTACCCTTTATTCCATAATCTCCTCCAGTTTAGTCCGGTGGTGTTTTGTTCGGTCTGGAAGTAGGTGGCGTCTGCTTCACCATTTTCGATGGCATCCTGAATGCTGCTCTCGAAGGTGCTGGTACCGTAGATATTCAGAAATGTGAGTTTGTTATTTCGATCGATGTCGTAGGTCATCTTGGCCTGCAGATCAGAATAACGGGGGGCGCCTCCGGCATTAATGGCATCAGCGATGAGATCCAGATAGGAGCGGCGGGCTGAGATCAGGAAGGTTCCGTTGGCTCCGGGAAGAGGTCCGTCAAAGTTGAGGTTGAATCCGGCCAGGTTGGCGCCTACATCACCCCGAACCCTTTCTTCATTTCCATCGCGATAAGAAATTTCAGAAAAGGAGGAAAGCTTATCCCCGAATTTGGCATCAAAACCACCGGCCGAGAAACTGATATCGGAAATCAGTTCAGAATTCACGATTCCGATGGGCCCGTTCGACTGTCCGGCCTGATCCCTGAAATGGCGGATATCCGGCAATGGGATGTTATCAATGATAAAGCCGTTCTCCATAGGAGCACCGCCTCGTACAAAAATATCCTGGCTGGTTTCCCCGATTGATGCTACACTTGGCAATGCGGTCAGCACGCGTGAAAACTCCTGGGCGGATCCCGGTGACCGGCGCAGCTCTTCCGGAGTGAAGGAAACTTTAGAGATAGATCCGGTTCCCCTCTCCTGAAAATAACCGGCCGAAACGGTGACTTCCTCACCTTCAATTGTCGCCGCATTCATTTTGATATTCACCTCAGCACTTCGGTTTGCGCCGACCACGATGTCGGTCAGAATCTGGCTTTCATAACCGATATAACGAACCAGCAGGTTATATACACCGGGTTTCAGGTTTTCGATGCGGAACTTCCCATCGATGTCGGTGGCATCGCCGGTTGTGGTATTTTCAATGAGTACATTCACCCCGATCAGGGTTTCAAGGGTCCGGGCATCAACAACCTTTCCGGTGATGGAGCCGGGTTTCTGCTCCGATTGGGCTTGGGCGCTCGCCGTGAAGATGAGCGTTGCAGTCAGAACTGTAAAAAGGGATATAAAACGTGACATGAGTCTGGATTTTGCTTTTGGATTTATCCAAAGCTACCCCTGCTTCATGTCATTCTGATCTCTGATGATTCAGACGGAGCTTCTTTCCGCTGAACGGTTGTTTTTAGATGCCGAACGGTTTCTGACTCATGGCTTAATGAGGATGAAAAGCGGTCAGATAATCAGGGTCGTTGGAGATGTCTTCCTCCAGTTTGCTGATGTCGTAGGGGATGGAGTTAAGCACATATTTGATGGCTTCCAGCCTTGCCTTCTTTTTATTATCCGCCTTAATGATGATCCAGGGGTTGTGTGCGGTATGCGTTCCATGGAACATCTTCAGCTTGTAATCGGTGTATTTATCCCATAACTCCTGAGCCCGCTCATCGATGGGTGAAATCTTCCATTGTTTGAGCGGATTGGTTCTTCGGCTGCTGAACCGGCGGGCCTGTTCTTCTTTCGAAATACTGAAGTAGAGCTTTAGGAGTATGATACCTGATTCATTCAGCATCTCTTCGAATTCCGGAACCTGCCTCATAAAACGCTGGTATTCTATTTCGGTACAGAATCCGTTCACCGGTTCAACGACTGCACGGTTGTACCAGCTCCGATCAAAAAATACGATTTGTCCTTCGTTAGGCAGCTCTTTCACATACCGCTGGAAATACCATTGACCTTTTTCATTTTCATTCGGCTTTGGCAGAGCTACTACTTTATAACCCCGCGGACTCAAATGCTCGGTAAATCTCCGGATGGCTCCGCCTTTTCCGGCGGCATCCCTGCCCTCAAATATTACAACCAGTCGCTTGTCATTTTCCTGAATCCAGCGCTGCATTCGCACCAGTTCAATCTGCAGGGTTTTTAACTCGTCCTCATATCGGAGTCGCTTGGCCAGTTTGTGAGCCAGCTTTCCTTTATGATTCTTCAAAATTTTAATGAACCTGCTGGCCGAGTCCAGTTTCAGCAGGTCTTTAATGAGGATATAATCCTTTTCTTTGTCCATACATCCTTTATTTCAATTCAAAAACGGAAGTGCTTTTGGCCTCCACTTCAAAATCCTCCCTTACCGATAGCTGATCACCACTCAGTATGTGTACAGCGGTAGTGAAATCATCCAGTATTTCGGCAAAGCGGTCCCGATTCAGTTTTTTCGAATCCGGGTTATTGTTCATTACCACCATCACCGTCTGCTCTTCATGTACCCTGAAGTAAACATATACATCATCCTCGGGAATGAAGTGTACCATTTTGCCTTCATGGACGGCTACAGCGGACTTCCTCCAGTTGGTGATTGCCGAAACAAAGTCCAGGATTTCATTTTCCTTATTGCTACGGCCTTCTTCCGTGAACACGGATCGGTTATCCCCGGGGAAGCCGCCGGGCATGGTTTGTCTCCAGCCTTCATCATCCCCGCCCCGGTTTTCATGTTTCATCATCAGCTCGGTGCCATAATACACCTGCGGGATTCCGCGGGTGGTCATCAGAAAAGCGTACAGCATCCTGAAGTGAGCTTCGTTTTTCCCAACTGTTTCGTAAATGCGTCCCATATCATGGTTGTCCAGAAAAATCACGTTCTGGTAGGGATCCGCATAACCCATGTCCTGGGCAAACACATAGTACAGCTTGCGCAGGCCTTCCATCCAGCCGAAATCCTCATTCATGGCTGCCCTTGCGGCATTGGCAAACGGAAAATCGGTGACACTGGGCAAATGGGAATTATAGCCATCATCTACCCCCTCCGGATCGTACTGCCACCAGGCTTCAATTGGCGCTTTATTCACCCAAACTTCGCCCACAATATTGAATTCGGGATATGCTTCCAGTACTTCTTCAGCCCATCGGGCCATATACACTTTATCCGGGTACACATAGGTATCCATGCGGATGCCATCCACCCCGCTGTATTCAATCCACCAGAGGGTATTCTGAATCAGGTAATCGGCCAGCAGAGGGTTTTTGTTGTTCAGATCCGGCATGCGGCGATTGAACCAGCCTCTAGTGAGCCTGTTCAGGTCATATTCCGAGGCATAGGGGTCAGAGGGAACCGACCCGCGAAAGGAGGTCATCCCTTCCTCATCCCAGCTGGAAATCCAGTCGGCGGTGGGCAGGTCGTTCATCCACCAGTGCTGGTCTCCCACGTGATTATGAATCATATCCATAATCACTTTCATGTCCTTTTCATGGGCTGCATCGATCAGGGCCTTGTATTCCTCGTTGCTGCCGTAGCGCCGGTCCACCTTATACATATCGGTGGCTGCATACCCGTGATAGGCCCCGTAATCAGCCGTCATATCATTTTCGAAAAGGGGCGTAAACCATACGGATGTCATGCCGATGTCTTTGATGTAATCCAGATGCTGAACGATGCCGGCAATATCCCCGCCCTGCCTGCGCTCGGGATTGCTGCGGTCAGCCGCCTCCAGCATTCCTTCGATGGTATCGTTATCCGGATTGCCATTGGCGAAACGATCCGGCATCAGCAGATAAATTACGTCGGAAGGATCGAATCCCTGATTCTTGCCCGCTCTGCTTTCCCGCTCTTTTATTTCGAAAGGTACCTGAATGTTTAGCCCGTCATTGCTCAGATTGATAGTAAAACTTCCAGCTTTCACATCATCATCAAGTTCCACGTACAGAAACAGATAATTGGGGGAGTCAACAGTGATCTGTTCTTCAATTTCCACACCCGGATAATCGATAGAGGCCTTCATTTCCCCGAAATTATCCCCGTAGAGCAGAATCTGAATTTCATCCACCGGCATGTCGGTCCACCAGAACTCCGGTTCCACTTTCTGTTTAACCGGCTGGGCTTTGAATACCGGTTCATCCGGCTTCATCAGTTCGGAGACCTGCGGTTCCGATTGTTCACAGGCTGTAACCAGCAGCATGCCAGCCACAAAAAGAGCTAAGATTGATTTCATAAAATAGTTTTTACTTCCCGATCTCAGGAACTTCGGCTAATTCAGTTTAAGACGCAAAGAAAGGGATTAAAACAGGGGAAAAACCTGCAAGCGACGGGCCACCCGAAATCCCCGCTCCTCTACCCGTTTTTTCTTTTCCCCGTCAAGAATGAGCGGATTGCTGTGATTAAAGTGAATAAAAATCACTTTGGCCCGGTCTTCCAGGGCCAGAGGCTCAAACAGCTCCATACTTTCCACCACAAAAGGATGGGGAATCTCACTCATATTCCGGTTGGGCAATTCATCCCCATCAAAAAAAGTAGCATCCAGAAAAGCATAATCCACTTCTTTGATCCATTCGCGAATATCTTCTTCCCAGCGCTGCCATTTATCGATATCCGGAATGAAGAGGGCTGTTTTTTCACCTTGAATCAGAAAGGCGGCCGTCTCGGAAAACTCATCCCGGTGCGGTACGGGGATGGCTGCTACCCTCAGCCGGCTGTTCAGTTCCACCACAGAATCGGACTGTATTTTTTGCAGGCTGATGTTTCCAATATTTACGAGTTGTGACCAGGGTCCGTTCGTCTGCAGGTATTGCTGCATGCGGGGCAGGCCGAAAACCGGCACCGAATCGGCATTCATCGCCTCGCGGCCGAGGTGCATCAGTCCGGTATAGTGGCCCATGTGGGCATGCGTCAGAAAGATTCCGTCCGGTTGACCGTTTACATCCTCCAGCTGAGTGTTCAGCAGATGCAGCTGCTCCTTGAAATCCGGTGTGGCTTCGAACATCCAGCGCTGCCCGGATACCGGGTCAATCAGTCCCAGGCTTACCGTATAACGAGCCTCTTCTTTACCGGTCCAGTAATCCATGCAGTTGGGTTTTACACAACCCGCCTGAGGATAGCCGGCATCCTGTGCAATGCCCAGAACAACCAGATAGGGATTTTCGGGTTTTTCTGCTTCCGGTTGCTCACAGGCTGCGGCAAAAAGCAAAAGCATAAGCAGCGGAAAGAGTGTTCTCATAGCTTTTTGATCATCCTGAAATTTTTCAGCATCTCATCTCCAGCCTGCACCAGCTCTTCGCTTACAACCTGATAACCCATCACCAGAAAAACACTTTTTGCTGTTATGCTCACATCTGACTCAATCTGTTCACAGGCAAAGCTTTTAGCGGCCGTTTCGATTTGTGAGAGCAGCCGGGTGGCAATGCCCTTGCCTTTATAATCGGGATGAACAAATAACAGGTCCAGATAGCCGCTTTTGGTGATGGATGAAAATCCGGCTAAAACGCCATCTGTCTCGCAGAGCAGGAAGTGTTGCTCATTGATACGATCAATCCATTTCTTTTGGTCCGACTTACTGCTCCACGCCTCAATCTGTTCCGTGCTGTAATCTATGATGGCTATACCCTGGATGCTTTCCCGGAATACATGCAGAATGTTTTCAAGGTCATCAGGTTCTGCTTGCCGGATATGGACTTCCATCAGCGGCCTGCACTCTGACCCATATAATCAAAAACCAGATTCGCCATGGCTCTTACCCCAAGCCTCATTCCGCTTTCATCCACATAAAAATCAGGCGTGTGATGACCGTTTGGAGTGCTCCCTTTGGGTAGGCCGCCAATGAAGAAATAAACTCCCGGTACTTCTTCCTGAAAGAATGAAAAATCTTCAGCTCCGGTGGTAGCATTGATGTATATCGAATTTTCGGCTCCGGCCACCCTTTCAAATGTGGGCGCCATCATTTCGGTGAGTTCAGGGTCGTTATAGGTGATGGGCACGCCATAATTAATCATAAACTCGGCTTCAGCACCATTGGCTTCAGCGGTTGCATTAACGATGGTTTCCATGCGTTCAAAAATCTGTTTCTGCATGTCAACATCCAGGGCGCGAATGGTTCCTTCCATGCGCACCGCTTCCGGAATGATGTTATTTCTAACCCCGCCTTCAATCAGCCCAACCGTAACTACTGCCGCCTGATTGGTGAGCTCCATATTACGGCTTACTATGGTCTGCAGATTGTTGATGATCTGCGCCGAGGTTACGATGGGATCCACTCCCCGCCAGGGCTGGGAACCGTGCGCTTGTTTTCCTTTCACCAGAATCTCGTAGCTTGATGCACTGGCCATGATGCCTTCAGCGCGGTAACCAATTTGTCCTACCGGAATGTAGTCCGCAATGTGCAGCCCGAATATAGCTTCCACATCCGGATTTTTAAGTACGCCTTCTCTGACCATCATACCGGCACCGCCATCTTCTCCTTTGGGTGGACCTTCCTCAGCCGGCTGGAAAATAAACTTCACGCTTCCGCTCAGCTCGTCTTTCATATCCGTAAGAATCTCAGCAACTCCCATCAGAATAGCGATGTGGGTGTCGTGACCGCAGGCATGCATCACCGGTACTTCTTCGCCCTGATAGACCCCTTTGGCTTTGGATGCGAAAGGAACATCGGTTCGTTCAAGCACAGGCAGTCCATCCATATCGGCACGCAGAGCCACTACCGGGCCCGGTTTTCCGCCTTTGAGCAAGCCAACCACGCCTGTAACCGCTACTTCCGTTTGCACTTCCATACCCAGTGAGCGAAGGTGTTCCGCTACTTTTTCAGCGGTATTGAATTCCCTGTTTGAAAGCTCGGGGTTCTCATGAAAATATCTTCTCCATTCAATAACCCTGTTTTCGATGGCATCCGCTTTTTCATCAATCATGGCGCGAATATCGCTGGTTTGTGCACTTAATTCGGTGCTGAATAAAACAGCTCCGACAAGAGCAAGCAGACTTAGTTTTTTCATGTTTTGTACGTAGTTGATTTAAGGATTCGCCAAATAAGCACAATAAAACCTGAGTAGCAACAAAAAAGCCATGTCGCAGTGACATGGCTACCGAAAATTTATCCACCTCCGCCGGGATCGTTCCCGCCGCTGTTACCACTTCCCTGTCCGGGTGGTGGATCTTCCTGTCCTGGCGGATCATCGTTTGCTAACTTATTCAGTTTCATTCCTTTGATGTACATCATATTGACCTCACAACTTGGAGTTTTTGGTTCTTTTTAAGGAAGCACTTATCATCAAGCAAATCAATATCATGATGATGATTTCCTGCCGCTTTTCTGCTTTCTTAATACTTCCGGTCATTTGTCTGCTTCTTTTTTCCCAAACCAACTTGCAGGCACAGACCGCTTCGGATTCCCAGCTTGAAAAAGCCCGGTTGCTGATGATGTCTCATCCTGATTCAGCCCTGACATTGATCCGTTTAATTGAATCTCAGAACATGCCGGATGATCCTGATGCCCTGTCAAAATTATTCAGCATAAAAGGCTGGGCAAGTCGCCGTGCCGGGAACTGGCAGGATGCAGCCTTGTATCTGGAAAAAGCACTTGAATACGCTGAACAAGAAAATAATATGGAGAGGCTTTGCGAGATTTATTCCTGCCTTTCCTATGTGACCATTTATACCATCAGTGCCGAAAAGGGACTGAACCTATCTAAAAAGTACCTGAGCCTGGCACATAGCCTGAACGACTCATCCTGGATTGCTGATGCCAACGATATGATCAGTCAGGCTTACCGTCAGCTTGGCGACTACCAAAGCGGGGAGCCATACGTCAGAGAGTTACTTAACATCCGACTGCAACAAGACAGTATGGATCGAAGGGCCAGTGCTCATAACCTGATGGCCATCTATCTTTCAGAAACCGGCGATTTCACTTCCGCCATTTACCATTTTAACCGGGCCATACAAATTGCAAAGGAAAATGGGCTTACAGACCGGTTATATAGTCCAATGGCAGAACTGGCCTGGCTCTATCATAACTCCAATGAATACGATAAAGCGCTGGAATATGCATCACAGGTTTATGATCTGGCATTCACAAATAATAACCGGGAGTGGATGCTGGGCTCTGTAAATATTCTGAGCTTAACGTATCGGAAATCAGGCAATCCAAAGGAGGGCATTAAGTGGCTAGACCGATCACTGGAATTACTGCAGATGTACAACCGTCCGGAAGCTGAGTTCATTGTGTATCGCGACTTCGGTTTTCTCTACAAGGAAACGGGCGAGCCCAGGAAAGCTGAACAAAGTTTTCAGAAAGCACTGCAGATAGCGAAAGACAACCCGGATATTTATCAGGGTTATCTGCTCAACGAATATTCACTGCTTAAACAAGGCCTCGGCGAACAGGAAGCAGCCCTGCGGCTGGTTAAACAATCCTATGCCGAATCCCGGAACACAAATATTGACCGGGAATTTGAAAGCCTGACCACCCTCAGCCAGATCTATTACGAACAAGGATCTGACTCGGCTTTTTACTATGCCGATGAAGCCATTAAAGTGTTTGATGCTGCGATCAAAAACGAAAGCAGTAACATTACAGCATTGCGCTTAAGCGGACTTTCTGGTTTTCAGAATAAGGTAGCCCTATGGAACTGGGAAAAGCGCAAAGATATCGAAGCCGCCTTCATCCTTTCAGAACAGGCAAAGGCCCGAAAACTCAGCCAGGACCTGCAGAAAAGAAAACTGAAACGGTTACAGCAGGAGGAACCAGAGCTTGTTAACCGCAGAAAAGACTTGATACGGGAATTGAATTTAAAATATGCTGAACAGGCTGCCACATCTTCAGCAGACTCGCTGAAGAAGGTTATCAATCAACTTGAACTCGCCAAAGAAGCTCTGGATGCAGAAATGGCAAGCTCATATGAAGGTGAACTCAACATTCCTGAGCCTTACACCCTTAAAGAAGTTCAGACCATGCTTGATGACCAAAGCATGATTATAGAATTCACCCTTTCTGAAACCGGATTACTTACCTTCATGATTCAGAAAGGAACCGTTCAGGTTCACAGCCCTTTGGAACGTGCATTAAATATAGAAGGGCATCTTCGCAAGCTGGTAACTCAATACCGGGAGCAAATCCGATCTAAGGCTCCGAAGGAAGAACTGGAAATTAGCTCATCCGAAATACTTTCACTGCTTCTTCCTGATTCATTCTTCGCTGAGCAGACTCCGGAAAACCTGATCATTATACCGGATGCCTCTCTGCATTATCTGCCTTTTGGTGCGCTGATTCATGAGGGAAAGTACCTGATCGAGGACTACTGTATTAAAATGCTTCCTTCTGTAAATACCCTGCCCCTGATAAGGGAACCCGGCAGAATCTTTAGAAATACCTTTTTTGGCTTTGCCAATTCTGACTTTTCCTTTGCTGAAAACACCCAATCACGCCGTTCTGAAGCTCTTAGTCCATTGCCTTTCGCCAGAATCGAAGTAGAGGACATAAGTGACACATTTACATTCGCCTATGTTTCAGACAGGTCGGTATATAAGGAAAGTGATCTGTCACGCAGGCTTGGAAACTATAAATTTGTTCATTTCGCCACCCATGGTATTATCAATGAAGCATCCCCGGACTTTTCAAAGCTCATTCTGAATAACAAGCTTCTCGACAATGAAGGCTTTTCTGATGGCCACTTAACGGCCGCAGAAATTTCAGCCCTCGACCTTAATGCCGATCTGGTAGTGCTCAGTGCCTGCGATACCGGAATGGGGAAAATTATCCGTGGAGAAGGGGTTCTTGGCTTGCAGCGTGCTTTCCTGATTGCCGGAGCCAGTTCCGTTGTCGTTAGTCTCTGGGAGGTTTTTGATCAGTCTACCGCAACCTTTATGGACTATTATTACGAAGAGCTTTTAGAGAACTATAGCATTCAAATGAGTTTCAAAAACCGGCTGCTGGCCTATTTTGATGCTTATGAAGAACCGCTCATTGATTACAAAGCCAAATCAATGAGGGATGCCAAGCTGGATATGCTTCAGCATCCCTATTACAGTCACCCGGCTTACTGGGCCGCCTTTGTGTATACCGGCCGCTAACCCCTCGGCTGCTGTTTTGTTTTTTCGATGAATTCCTGGTTATCAACCACGGGTCGTTCATCACTGTTTGAAAGCATTACAGTGAGCGCATAAAGCAGCTGAGTTCTCTTCTTCAGGGCTTCAAACTCAATTTTATCCACTTCATCTGATGGTCGATGGTAATCTGGGTGAGTTCCATTGAAGAAGAAAACAAAAGGCACTCCAAGCCGCCCGAAATTCCAGTGGTCAGAACGGCGATAAAACTGATTCGGGTCGCTCAGGTCATTGTATCTCATGCTCAGTTCTATATTTACGGAACTTTCATTCGCTGCACTTAGCAGGCTGTCGAGCCCTGACGAGATAATTTCACCTCCGATGATGTACACATAGTCACCGTTATCTTCTTTGGCATATTCATCATCAATGCGCCCGATCATATCCACATTCACATTGGCCACGGTTTTTTCGATGGGGTAGATGGGATGATCCGAGTAATACCGAGAACCAAGTAATCCGCGTTCTTCGCCGGTCACATGCAGGATCAGTACAGATCGTTTCAGGTCTGCTCCGGCTTCTTTCGCAGCCTGCAATGCTCGTGCAGCGTGAAGTAATCCAACCGTGCCTGAACCATCATCATCGGCACCATTATAGATGGTATCACCACTGTCATCCGGATTGCCAATACCCACATGATCATAGTGAGAGCTGAGTACCACAACCTCGTCTTTCAGTTCAGGATCCGTACCTTCAATAAATGCAACCACATTGGATGAGCTAACCGTTACTTTTTCCATATCCGGATTCATATCCAGACTGATGTCCAGGTTTCTTGGCACAAAGGTCGTTTTGTTTTCCAGCAGGGCATTTCTCATCTCAATGAGTGCATCCATATTGTCCAGTCCCAGCAGGGTCATAGCCTCAGCCGGGCTAACCCGTACATAAGCCGACCCCCCGCTGCTGTTCTCATTATCTTCAGCGAGATACTTGAGTTGCAGGCCGCCTGATGGTTTACCGAAGCTGCTTTTCATATTTTCAGCATATTCATCGAAAGCAGCCTGATTATCTACATCCATTATGAGGAGTCCGCCCAGCGACCCCGCCCGTATAGCGCGTTGTGCTGCAGAAAACGAACTGTTCTCCTGATCGTAGAACATCAGCATCCACTTGCCGCTGAGCTCCGCATCAAAATGATTAATGCTGTCCGCTTCCGAATAGGAGCCGGTTCCAACAAAAACAATATCCCCGTTAAGCCGGCTGTTTCCGCCTCGCAGATTGATGTAGCCTGCAGTGCTTTCAGCGTCCTGCTTCTGGCTGCTAACCTGATTGCCATCCGCATCGGTAAGGGTGTAGGTAATTTCATTCACCTGATTCTGCAGAAAGTCTACCGGCTGACTGTAGGTCTCATTTGCACCTACCGGAGTAAGCCCTATGGCTTCGTATTTTCTGCTCAGGTAATCATTGGCCATCTTTAATCCCTCAGAACCGGTATCCCGGCCTTGCAGTGAATCGGATGCAAGTATGCTGAGGTCCGCATATAGTCCCTCCTCAGTAATCATATCCATAAAGGTCATAGGATCAGGTTTAACTTCTTCTTTGGTTGCTGATCCGAAACAGGCTAATGTAGCCGTTGTTATGAGCAGGAGTACAATTTTAGTGTTCATTATTCAGTATTTAGGTTTTGACCGATGATTTCATCCACCGGTTTCAGGTCTAAGTAAAAGTCTGTGGGTTTTGATTCGATAAAGAGGTTAATCTGTTGTTCCTTTATCATTTCAAGAATGGCAAGGAAAGTAACAACCAGCTGCTCCTTGGTTTTAAAATCTCTGCAAAGTTCGGTGAACGCTGTTTTTCCTTTTTTCTGCAAAGCATTCAGCACAAATTCGCTCTGCTGTTCAACTGTAAAATTGAACTTTTCAACGTGGTGTACCACGTTTTGCTTTTTAATCTCCATAAGCACATTCTGGAAGGCCAAGATCAGATCGAACAGCGTAACGTCTTTTAGGGCTTCACCGGTGGCCTGCTTATCCACTTCATCCGCATCCGGATAACCGCGCATATACTGTTTGCGGGTTTCATCATCCATATCGGACATTTTTTCAGCCATTTCTTTGTACCGCTTGTATTCGAGCAGTTTTTGCACCAGCTCGTAGCGGGGATCACTCTCGTCCATCTCCTCAAATTCTTCTTCCTCCCGTGGAAGCATCATTTTAGCTTTTATGGACATCAGCGTGCTGGCCATCAGAATAAACTCGGAGGCTACATCCAGGTCCAGTTCTTCCAGCAGATGTATGTATTCCAGAAACTGATTGGTGATGTAGGAAATGGGAATATCATAAATATCCAGCTCGTCTCTTTTGATAAAAAAGAGGAGGAGGTCGAGAGGTCCTTCGAAGTTTTTAAGCTGAACGCGATACATCTCCTAAAACTAAGTGCTGCATGAATTAAATTCTTCAATATTTTCTCGTTTAAAGGAAAGTATTTACTTTCTGCGAGCAAGGACATCTAAATTCCTAAAAACAGGGCATGGACTATTCAGAGCTTGTGAGGGCAGTTCTCGATGAAGACCAGCGGGAGGTGGATTACCACGTCAATGCTTTGCGTGATGTGCTGGTTAGTTATATGCGGGTTCGACTAAATACCACCCGTGAAGATGCCGAAGATTCGGCTCAAAATGCCCTGCTTAAGATTATTGAGCGTATTCGTAATGGCAAAATCAATCAACCTGATGCCCTTCTTGCCTACGCCTTCACCACAGCCCGAAATGATTATTTCAAAAAGGTGGAAAAGATCAATGAGCGCCTGGATGAGAATATAGAAACTTCAGCAACCCAGCAGGCCGACCAGCTCGATAATATCCTGGATGATGAGCGAAAAAAACTGCTCAATGACTGCATTGGAGAGCTGAAAGAAGAATATCAGGATTATATCCGCTACTGGTTCGAAAACCCGGATATGGAAGCCGACGATGTGGCCATTCATTTCAAGATATCGGTGAATAATGCCTGGACCCGAAAGCATCGGATCGTAAAAATTTTGAATGACTGCTATAAAAAGAAATTTAATCTGTAAGGAATGGCGAAGTTATCGGTCTTATATACAACTTTAATCGCGAGGGAACGCGGATTTATTCGGCTTTAGAAACCTATATAAAATGAATACACAAGAGAAAATAGACCTTTATGTAAAGGGAAAACTTGATCAGGATGATATTGACAGCTTCTGGATCGAGATCGCCAAAGAACCGGAGTTACTGGAGCAGGTCAAAACGGAGTACGCAATTCATCAGTTGCTGGCCAAAAAACAGAAAAAGGCAAACGTCCACACCCTTTCTACTGATCGCATCTGGTATGGTGCTGCTGCTGCTGCCGTGCTTCTGGTAGTAATGCTTCAGTTTCTGGGCAATGGTGACATGAATTATCCTTTCAATACCATCGAATTGAATCAAAAGCAGATTGAAGGTTCTGAGATCTACAGAAATAGTGATCAGTCGAATTTTGCTGATTCCCTGCTGATGCTGAGTGCACAGGCCATTACAGACTTCGAACTTGCGCCCGCCGAAGCATACATTCTTCAGATCACTCCGGAAATGGATTCACTGATCTATGCCAAAGCACGTTTTAACCGCGGCCTCATTTATTTTATAAGGAAAGATTTTGAGACGGCATCCACAGATTTCAAACAAACTCTGGAATTTGCGGGTTCTGATGAGCTGTTCAGCGAAAAAGCGTATTGGTTTCTGGCAAACATAGAAGTGCGGGAAGGTCGATTGGAAGAGGCCCGATCCTATGCAAACCAAACCATAAATCTTGACGGGGTATACAAAGAAGACGCACAGCGCATGCTCAGCTACCTCGATGAGCAGGAAGCAGAGCCTGATGCAGTTAAGTGAGCGCTTATGAGGAGAAGGAACCGGACATAGGCACCGGTTCCATTTCTTCCGCGATATGAGTCCGAAGGGCTTTGTGTGTCCTCACTTTTGACTCGCCCCTTTTGCGCTCTACCCGGTGATAATTACCTTCCGCATCCAGCATCCACCGTTGTACATTATCCCTGAGATAAATGGTGAGCACAAACTGCATGTATTTCTTCAGGTCCGGTTGTTCTATCGGAGTGATAACCTCCACTCTTGAATCCAGATTTCGGTGCATCCAGTCGGCAGACCCGATAAAGTATAAGTCCTGACCCCCGTGCATGAAGTAATAAATTCTGGAATGCTCCAGATAACGGCCGATGACCGAGTGAACCTGAATATTTTCACTCAAGCCCGGCTTCTGAGGTATCAGCCTGCATACCCCACGGACAATCAAATCAATTTTTACACCCGCCTGTGAAGCTTCATATAACTTTTGAATGATGAGCGGATCTTCAAGACTGTTCATTTTCGCGATAATACGTGCTTTCTTCCCTGCCTGAGCTTGCTCCGTTTCATATTCGATGAGTCCCATCATCCGGTTCCGCATATGTTTGGGCGCCACCACCAGTTTATGATACGATTGCGCAGGTGCATAGCCTGTAAGCAGGTTGAATACATCTGCTACATCATTGCAGATCGCTTCATCGCAGGTAAATAAACCCAGATCTTCGTATAGCTGGGCCGTACCCGGATGATAATTTCCGGTTCCAATATGGCAGTAGGTTCTGAGATCTTCACCTTCCTGCCTAACCACCATGGTGATCTTAGAGTGAATCTTTAAACCGGGGATTCCATAGGCCACGTGAACACCCATATTTTCAAGTCGCTGCGCCCATTCAATATTCCTGGCTTCATCGAAACGCGCCTTGATTTCAACCAGAACGGCGACCTGTTTGCCCAGTTCAGCGGCCTCCATCAGAGAGTGCATAAGTGGCGAATCTTCAGAAGTCCTGTACAGGGTTTGTTTGATGGCCAGCACATTCGGGTCTTTTGCGGCTTCCGATACAAAGGCCTGGGTCGTCAGTTCGAAACTGTGGTAAGGATGATGCACCATAAAATCACCCTTTTGGATCACATCAAACATACTTGGTGCTTCTTCATCCATCTCATGCTTAAGCACCGGATGAATGGCCGGCGGCCAGGGTTCATCTTTTAGGCGCGGGAAATTAGAAAGAGAGCTCAGTTCGATTACATCCACCAGTCCGATGGTTCCCTGCATTTCAAAAACATCGCTTCGAGCTATGCTCAGCTCTTTCATCAGAAACTGCTTGATGCCTCGCGGAGTACTGGCATCCACCTCAAGGCGTACAATTTCAGCAAACTTTCTTTCTTTCAGTTCATCTTCAATGGTTTCCAGAAGGTCTTCAGCTTCCTCTTCATGCCTTTCCACGTCTGCATTACGGGTAACCCTGAAAATATGGGCTGAAAGGACCTCCATCCCCGGAAAAAACTCCTGAATATGCGTGGCAATCAGATCTTCAATGGTGATGAGCAGCACGCGGTTTCCTCTGCGCTCAACCTGAATGAATCTTGGGCGGTTGGATGGTATTTTAATTCTCGCGAACAGCTTCTTTCGGCTGCTGGAGTGTTTTAATTCAATGGCGAACGAAAGACTCTGGTTCGAAATAAAGGGAAAAGGATGTGCTTCATCTACGGCCAGGGGCGTAATGATGGGAAATAACTGCTTTTGAAAATAGCGATCCATCTTTTGCTTTTGAGCTTCACTAAGCTCAGCATAGGTGGTGCAGCGAATACCTTTTTTTTCAAGGGCCGGAATCAGGTCATCAAAAAAACAGGTTCGGTAGTCCTCAATCATGGTAAGAACCCGTTCCCGGATTGCTTTAAGCTGATCACGGGGGGTCATGCCATCCACGGACAGCTGTTTTACACCGGCCAGCTGCTGTCTTTTTAATCCGCCTACCCGCTTCTGGAAGAACTCGTCCAGGTTGGAACAAACGATGGAAATGAATTTCACCCTTTCAAGCAGAGGATTCCGGTCGCTTTGCGCCTCTGCCAGTACCCGCTCGTTGAAATCGAGCCAGCTGATCTCATAATTAAAAAAGTAATCCGGCCCGAAGATAGACAAGCCGCTGTTGCGCTTGTCTTTATGCATGCCTTTTTGTTTCAATATTTCGTTTTTTTTTGGGTTCGAAACTTTGCCGCCCTGCCTCATTTTCTGCTCTTCGATGGGGTCGTATGTGAGGTCGTCCGGAGAAAAAGACATGTGGAAGCCAGGATATTTTGCTACTGATTCAGTCAGAATCTAATTATAATTGTCTAAATATAGTGTAAACAAATCAGACAACCCACCGGTGCAGAACCCCCTACTGGATCCTTTTAACAAGGAAGATGTATTTGAGCAGAATGTCCGTCCCGCCTCCATTCATGAATTCATAGGGCAGCGCAAAATCATCTCCAACCTGAGCGTTTTTATTGAGGCTGCGAGAAAACGAGGGGATGCTCTTGATCATGTTATCCTTTCCGGGCCACCCGGCCTTGGCAAGACCACTCTTTCTTATATCATCGCGAATGAGATGGGTAAAAGTATTAAGCCCACAACCGGTCCGGTACTTGAAAAACCGGGCGATCTTGCCGGCTTACTCACCAATCTGGAAGAAGGCGACGTACTCTTCATCGATGAAATTCACAGGCTGAATCCGGTGATAGAGGAATACCTGTATTCTGCGATGGAGGATTATAAACTGGACATAGTAATCGACTCCGGACCCAATGCACGCTCCATTCAGATCGACCTCAACAAATTTACCCTGGTGGGCGCCACTACCCGCAAGGGTTTGCTGACCGCTCCGCTGCGGGCCCGGTTTGGCATCGACCTGCGGCTGGATTATTACGATGTAGAGCTGCTTCAGCAGATCGCGGTAAGATCAGCCGGAATTCTGGATTTTAAGATCAGTGATGAGGGTGCTTTTGAAATCGCCCGCCGTAGCCGGGGAACTCCACGCATCGTCAATAACCTGCTGCGACGTGCCCGTGACTTTGCCCAGGTTGAAGATCTGGACATCATTGACCAATACATCTCCGACAAAGCCCTGAATGCTCTGGATGTAGACAAAAACGGACTGGATGAAATGGACATCCGGATTATCACCTCCATCATCGAACACTACAAAGGCGGTCCGGTTGGACTCGGAACCCTTGCCGTAGCTGTGAGCGAAGACAAGGGAACCATCGAAGAAGTTTATGAACCGTATCTCATCAAAGAGGGCTTCCTGCAGCGCACGCCCAAAGGCCGTATAGCCACTCAAAAGGCTTTTCAGTATCTGGGAATTCAGCCGGGCAGTACAGAGGGAGATCTTTTTAACAGCTGATCATATTTTTAGCTGTTTATTCGTACCTTTTCGCCCTTATTCCTAACCCCAAGCACATTATATTTAGATGAAGCATTTAATTACGTCAGAATCTGTATCTGAAGGCCATCCCGATAAAGTAGCCGATCAGATTTCTGATGCCATCCTTGACTCCATGCTGGAACAGGATCCTGATTCCCGTGTCGCCGTTGAAACGCTGGTTACTACCGGCCTCGCTGTTGTTTCCGGTGAAGTAACGACAGAGGCTTATGTGGATGTTCAGGACATCGTGAGAGACGTTATCAAAGAAATCGGATACACCAAATCCAGCTATCGTTTTGATGCAGAAAGCTGTGGTGTACTTTCCACCATCCACAAACAAAGTCCGGACATCGCCCTGGGCGTTGACCGTGAAGGCGCCGGCGACCAGGGTATGATGTTCGGTTATGCCACCCGGGAAACCCCACAACTGATGCCCATGCCCCTTCAGTTTTCCCACAGTTTACTGAAAGAACTGGCCCGATTACGCCGTGAGGAAACTTCCATGAAATATCTGGGCCCGGATAGCAAAGCTCAGATCACTATTGAATATGATGATGACCGGAATCCACTTCGGGTGGATACCGTTGTGCTTTCCACCCAGCACGATGAAGGCATTGAGCAATCCCAGATACATGAGGATATCAAAAACAGACTGATACCTTCTGTTATTCCTGCCGAACTGATTGATGACAAAACCATTTATCACATCAACCCAACCGGTAAATTCGTGATCGGCGGACCACATGGAGATACCGGTTTAACCGGCCGTAAAATCATAGTAGACACCTATGGTGGCTTCGGAGCCCACGGGGGGGGTGCCTTTTCTGGTAAAGACCCCTCAAAGGTAGATCGCTCTGCCGCTTATGCCGCTCGCCATATTGCCAAGAACATCGTAGCTGCCGACCTGGCCGATGAAGTGCTGGTACAGCTGGCCTATGCCATCGGGGTTGCCGAACCCGTTTCCGTGCATGTTAAAACCTACGGTACCGGTAAAATGAAGGATTATGAACTTTCTGAGCTGGTTCAGAAAACATTCGATAATACGCCGAACGGGATCATCAAACGTTTCGGACTGAAAGCTCCTATATACAAAAAAACGGCAGCCTACGGCCATTTCGGAAGAGAGGAGTTTCCGTGGGAGAAGCTGGATTATGTGGATCAGCTGAGCCGCTGATTTTTTAATATCGGCTTTTTCAGAGGCGCATAATTTTTATTAGACTTTCTGCATGATCTTAATCATGCAATCTCCGGTCCCCACTGATCAGCCGTCCATTGAATTGTTCGGTGTTACCATCATGGAACCCATGGTCACCTTCACCGATCTGTGGATTACGGCTGTCTGTATCTATGCCTTTTACAAACTGGTGAAGCTGGATCAGGAAGGACTGGTATTCCGATACATGCGCCTTTACTTTTTTATCATGGCCATTGCCACCTTTCTGGGGGGGATCCTGGGTCATGCTTTCCAGGACATGGTGGGCCTGCCATGGAAACTGCCCGGCTGGCTCATTTCCATGCTTGCCGTTTCCTCCATTGAACGGGCCACCATTATGTATGTGCACCCGCTCATCAATCCGAAGTTTGCACGCTTTCTGGAAATCGCCAATATCATAGAATTACTGGTTTTTGCCGCCATTACCTTTGGTACACTGAATTTCTTCTACATACAGGTGCACTCGGCATACGGACTGGGACTGGTAGTACTTCCCCTGCATTTTTATGCCTACAAGAAAACCCGGAATGAAGGATCCCGGGTTATATTCCTTTCGGTTTGCTTCGCTTCGATCGCGGCTTTCACCTACACCCTTGAAATTGGCATTCACAAATGGTTTAACCATCTGGATGTGAGTCACACCGTTATGGCTATCGCACTCTATTTCTTTTACCGGGGCGCTCGTAAACTAAAAGTCTTTTCCAAAGCCGATGTGATCAGCAAAGACATCACATTTATGCAGACTGTTCGCTACGCCATCCGGCCACTCTTTAGCCGCTGAGCTTTGATATCAGTTTTATTTTAATAAATTCAGGATTCAGTTCAATCAAATCATGATGTATGTATATAAAAAAGCTCTTCGCTCTGTTTGCTTTGCTTATGCTGATGCCGGCTCTGTTTGCCGGACAGGCTGAGGCTCAGGAGCAAACCCATGCCTTCACCGGCGCCCACATTATTCCTATTGAAGGGGATCCCATCGATGATGGCGTGCTGCTGATCCGTAATGGTAAAATTCTGCAAGTGGGATCAGCAACCGATGTATCCATTCCTTTAGATGCGGTTAAGGTTGATGTTTCCGGCAAAGTGATCATGCCCGGACTGGTCGACACCCATTCCCATCTTGGTGAAGGGGACGGTGGCGACCGTTCTTCTGCCCTCCATCCGGATGTTCGTATAATGGATACCATCGATCCGCGCAGCGATACCTTTCGGAAGGCTCTTTCCGGCGGACTAACCACCATCAATGTGATGCCGGGTTCGGGCCATTTGATGAGCGGACAAACCGTTTACCTCAAACTGCGCAAAGCCAACACCATCGAAGAAATGCTTTTTTATGATGAGGAAACCGGAATATACGGCGGACTTAAGATGGCAAATGGCACCAATCCGCTGGGCAACAAACCTTTTCCGCAGACTCGGGCCAAATCTGCGGCCCTGGTCCGCGCTCTGTTCATCGAAGCGCAGGAATACAAGCAGAAACTGGATGAAGCAGCCGGAGACGAAGACAAGATGCCGAAACGCAACATGAGGCTGGAAAGCCTGGTGGAGGTCCTTGAAGGCAAGCGGGTGGTTCACAATCACACCCATCGCCATGATGATATTCTTACGGCCATCCGCCTTTCGGAGGAATTTGGTTATAAACTAGTGCTGCAGCATGTTTCCGAAGCCTGGAAAGTGGCCAATGAAATTGCTGAAGCCGGTGTTCCTGCATCCATCATCACCATTGATTCCCCCGGCGGCAAACTGGAAGCCATCGACATACGGGAAGAAAACGGGGCTGCCCTCGAAAAAGCAGGCGCTCTGGTTGCCTACCACACCGACGACGGAATAACCGATTCCCGCTTTTTCCTCAGATCGGCTGCCATTGGCGTCAAACAGGGTATGAGTCGGGGGAAGGCGCTGGAAGCCGTAACGCTGGCCGGTGCCAAAATGATCGAACGGGAAGATCGGGTTGGCTCGCTCACAAAGGGTAAAGATGCCGATTTCATCATTCTTTCCGGTGATCCACTCAGTGTGTACACCATGGTTGAACAAACCTGGATTGAGGGAAATAAAGTCTGGGATCGGGATAATCCGGAAGACCGGCAATATGTGACCGGCGGCTATGAGATTTACCGCACCTCACAGATCAATCATCATGAAAAAGAGGAGGGCCACTGATGAAATCACTTAAAACAATATTCGTATTTGCACTGCTGATGGTCGTCACAGCGGGGGCGCAGGCTCAGATCGCCGTCAAAGGTGATATGGTTTACACCATGGAAGGGGAAGTTATTGAAAATGGTGTGGTTCTGATCAAAAGCGGAAAGATAGAGCGGGTAGGTGAGGCAGCCCGAATCCGCATTCCCGGAAACTATGAAGTATATGAGGCCAAAGTGGTTACCCCCGGTTTTGTGGATGCACATTCTGTTGTCGGGCTTGCAGGTTATTACAATGTAAGCGCAGATCAGGATCAGCTGGAACGCTCAGATGCCATTCAACCCGAACTGCGCGCCATTGATGCCTTTAATGCCAGAGAACGACTGGTTTCTTACCTGCTGGAGCAGGGTATCACTACTGTGCATACCGGGCACGGTCCCGGTGCTGTGATCAGTGGACAAACCCTCATCGCGAAAACCTACGGTGAAAATGTAGAAGAGTCGGTTCTGGAAGAATCCAAAATGCTGGCCATGACGCTCGGATCTGCCGTTCGCAGTAACTTTTCCACTCCGGGAACCCGGGCCAAAGCAGTGGCAATGCTACGGCAGGCGCTGATTTCGGCTCAGGATTACAAAGAAAACGGTAAAAGCCGCAAACTGGATATGGAAGTACTGGTGCGGCTGCTGGATGGTGAGCTCACCGCCATGATTACCGCCCATAAAGCCAACGATATCATGACTGCCCTGCGCATTCAGGAAGAGTTTGGTTTTAAGATGGTGCTGGATGGTGCAGCCGAAGCCTATCTGGTGATGGATGAAATCAAAGAAGCCGGAGTCCCTGTATTTGTTCACCCACCGATGATCCGTCTGGGTGGAGATGCTAAAAATGCTTCCTTGGAAACACCGGCAAAACTGCATGAAGCCGGGATTCCATTTGCCTTTCAGAGTGGTTTTGAAGGTTATGTGCCCAAAACACGGGTTATTCGGTACGAAGCAGCCATTGCAGCAGCCTTCGGACTCGGAATGGAAAACGCACTGGTCCATTCCACCATCGAGGCTGCTCGAATTCTGGGCATTGACGATCGTGTAGGATCCCTGAAAAGAGGCAAAGATGCAGATCTGGTGCTTTTTGACGGAGATCCTTTTGAATATACCACGCACGTTACCGGGGTAATCGTGAATGGTGAAAAGGTTAAATAAAAATACAGCTTATGCGTGCAAGCCTGATCACATTGTTTGAACGGGATCTTGACCGGGTAAAGGAAGAGATCCTGGCTTATGAGAATGAGGATGACCTCTGGAAAGTGCAGGGTGATATCAAAAACCCTCCGGCCAACCTGAGCCTGCATATCAGCGGTAATCTGCAGCACTTCTTCGGAGCCGTGCTCAGCGGTTCCGATTACAAACGGGATCGCGACTTTGAGTTCAATGGTACCGATGTGAGCCGGCATGACTTAATTGAAGATCTCGAAAGGGCCAAAAAAGTAGTTAGTTTTACACTGAATGCCCTGAATGAGGATGACCTGCAGAAAGAATTACCGCTGCAGCCTTTCGGCTATCCCATGACCACTGAGTTCTTTGTGATTCACCTCTATTCACACCTTTCCTGGCATCTGGGACAAATCAACTACCATCGCCGAATACTTCAGCTCGGAGCATAAAAAAACCCGGTGCAGCTGGTCTGCCCGGGTTTCATCGATTGCTTACTTATTACTTATTTCAGTTTGCACTCTGGGAGCTGATGGTTTGGCCGAAGAATACCGCGTTGGCAAACAGTTTGTTTGTCCCATACCAGAAAGCCCGGAAATTCGGGTTATCGGTCATGGCTATAACCCTGCCCCCGCCATAGCGACTGATGACCACTGCTCCGGAACCTGCCAGTTTTTCGGTATTCTCATCCGATATATACCCGCTGGCCAGAGGCTGTTCAGTATAGTACACAGGAGTTGAGTATGGATTTCTTCCTTTTTCGATAAAGAGTGTGCTGTTTCTGAAAAGGGTGATATCCTCATCATTGAATCCATAAGCCATTGGATGACTGAGATCCAGTTTCGCATTAAAAATGGCCCCGCCAATCACCTGTGCTCCGGAATCGTTGGAGCGGCGATAATAAGGCTTGGTCTCTTCATCATTTCCATTATCCTCATCATCAGATAGTACATAATTCACTTTGGCAAGTCCTTCCTGTTTAGCCCATCGAAGTGCGCTTTTATATGCAATCAGCACGCCGCCGCTTGCAACCCAGTCTTTGATATCCTGAGTGGCGCCATCAGATAAATCGCCATAACCACCATTTGCCATTACGATCACATTGTACCGGTCCAGATCCGCCGATGGTAAATCATCCTTGTCCAGAATGGTAACCGGAATATGGTAACGGGTATCAAACAGGTGCCAGGCTTCTCCTACTTCATAGGATGAAACCCCGCTCCCGCCTATAATTGCCACGGAAGGCTTGCGTAGGACATCAAAGGTACGGCTTCCCAGATCGGAGCCTCCGGGCGTTAATCCGGTGGAGACTGAATACACGGTGATGCCGTCTTCCTCCACAATGGCGTCCACAAGATCATGAACGGCCTGTTTATCGTCCTGAATACCCAGAGGAATCATGATGCTTCCATAATCAAAGTCCTTGGTTCCATTTGCCGTTACCGCGGTGAATGGATTACTTGCCACTCTCACCCGCGCTCCGGCTTCCAGTAAGCGGTAGGCAGCCCGGGGAGCGTAGTATTCATCCCATTCAAAAATGTAGGCATAATCAGACTGCCCGCCGATGAGATTGCCTTTAGGTCTGCTCTCGCGGGTAAACATTGCTCCCGCCAGATCATCCCTGAACTGACGGTTGCTCAGCTCCGCAAAGGGAAGGTTAAAAGCGTAAGGCAGGGTCCAGGCCGAAACATCATAGAAGAGGCTGTCCTGAAAGGTGTTCCGGCGCTCAAACATGGCGGTAATCAGTTTGTACTGATCCTGGTTCGTGGGTACCACATATGCTGATCCGGGCTCAAATCGCTCTCCGTTTACAGTGAGTGTTTTGTCGAGCTGGAAAATTTCGATGTCGTGTTGGCTGATCAGCTCCGCCAGGTGCCAGCTTCTCGCTTTGTCATTCACATCCCCAAATACATAGGCCTTGATGGAAGCATTTCCGGCCTCTTCCATCGCTTCCTTGTAGAATTCACGCTGATGTGCCAGTAAGTCTTCACGCAAATTAACCCCGGCCTTAAAGGTAGAGAGGGATGCGGTTACCTGATTTCGGATGGCAAAGGGAAATGTAAGTGTGCCATTAACGGATTCCTGTGCATGTCCACGGGCGCTGGCCTGCTCAAACAGAATGCCGATGGCGCCATTCACATCAGGATAGGTTGAACCTTTTCCGTAATAATAGTCATCGAAGCTTTCTTCCGTGAAATACAGATTCTGCATCTCGTCCAGGGCATCGGCATGATATTCAGCAATGGCTGCTGTGAGCAGCTGATTTCGCTGGGGAGTTAGCGGATGTGTACGGCTTGGTATCCCCGGCTGGAAAAAGAAGGTGGAACTGGTACCCATCTCATGATAGTCGGTGAGCACATTGGGTTTCCATTCATGAAATTTGGCGATGCGGCCACGGCTTTCGGGATGTTGCACCGGCAGCCAGTCCCGATTCAGGTCAAACCAGTAGTGATTGGTTCTGCCTCCCGGCCATACTTCATTGTACTCACGGTTTTCCGGGTCGATGGTCAGCTTGCCGGTATTCTTGTGCATATTCACCCAGGAAGCAAAGCGCCCTAGGCCATCCGGGTTAAAGCTGGGATCCAGCAGAATTACAGCATTGTTCAACAGTTCATTCACTTCGGCACTCTGAGCTGCCGCCAGATAGTACATCACCATCAGGGAGGCATTGGAACCACTGGCTTCATTGCCGTGGATACTGTATCCCATATAAAGCACCACCGGCATCGTTGAAATATCGAGCTGGTCTGATACCGCAGGATTGGTCAGCTTAACATGATCACTTTTTAGCTGATCCAGATTTGCATGATTCTGTGGCGATGTAATGGTCAGCAGCACGCCTTCCCGGTTTTCATGGGTGCGATGGTGGGATTCAATGGTCACCCGATCTGAGACTTCGGCCAGCTTTTTGGCATAATTCACCAGCTGGTCGTGGCGAACATGCCACTCCCCAACCTGGAAACCGAGAAAGGACTCAGGGGTTGGAATTTCAGGGTTGTATTGGGTGCCTTCTGGCAGGAAATATTCAATGGATACCTGCGCCTGAAGTGATGTTGCGAAGAGCAGAAGCAGCATCAGTAGGTACAACTTTTTCATAGGATGGTGTTTTTTTATGAATTAGCGGACAGGGATAGTAGCTCATCATAATTTAAAAATCAGCTTTTTTTTGGCGCTTATGCTGCCATGCAGTATGTTTTACAAATTTTTTGCAATGCTGAAAACAACTTCCTGGTCAACGTTGAAATATGCACTGGGCCCCGGACTGCTGATGGCGGCAGCTGCGGTAGGCGTTTCTCATCTGGTTCAGTCTACCCGGGCCGGGGCCGATTATGGCTTTATGCTGATCTGGGCCATCATACTGGCCAATGTGTTTAAATATCCTTTTCTGGAATTCGGTCCCCGCTATGCCATTGCCACCAACGAAACCATGCTGGAAGGCATTAAACGTCTTGGCAGCTGGGCAAAATGGGTGTTCATCCTCTTTACGGTACTCAGCATGTTCACTATTCAGGCTGCAGTTACCATTGTAACGGCCAGCCTTGCACAGAAACTGATTGGAATTACACTCGCACCGTGGGTCTGGAGTGCCATTGTGCTTGTCATCATCGTGACTATTTTATCCATCGGCCGCTATTCTGTACTCGACAGCGCCATCAAATTGATAATGGTGGTACTCAGTATTTCCACGCTGGCAGCCATTGCCTTTGCGGCCTTTAACCATCAGCCCGATACACAGATAACCGAGCAGCCCGAACTCTGGAATTTTGCCGGGGTCAGTTTTCTTATTGCTCTGATGGGATGGATGCCCATACCTGTGGATGCAGCCGTCTGGCATTCGGTGTGGACCCATGAGCGCATCAAACAAACGGGTCACACTCCAAAATTAAAAGAAAGCCTCATCGATTTTAACATTGGCTACATTGGCGCAGGTATTCTAGCGGTTGCTTTTATGAGTCTTGGGGCGCTTGTTTTATATGGAAAAGGCATCGACCTGGCCGCAAGCGGTGCCGGTTTTGCCAATCAGTTTGTGAATATTTATACCAGCACTCTGGGCGACTGGACCTATTGGATTATCATCATCTGTGCTTTTTCCACTATGTTCAGCACCACGATCACCGTTACAGATGCCTATCCGCGCATCAGCCAGCGTATTTTATCCCTCGAAATAAAATCCTTCAGGGAAAGCGACCGGACCTATCGCCTGCTGCTGATTCTTATTTCAACGGTTTCCGTAGCTTTACTCTACTTTATGGGAGATAACTTTTCCCTGATGGTGGATCTGGCCACCTCTATGTCCTTCCTTATGGCACCGATCCTGGCCTATATCAATCACCGGCTGGTGCACAGTGATCACGTTCCGGATGCAATGAAACCGCCCCGATGGCTCAATCTGCTCAGCAGGGCCGGATTAGTTTTCCTTTCGGGTTTTGCTCTTTTGTTCATTTTGTGGAACTTCATCTCAGGTCAGTAATTCAAGTAATCATTGAAAAAGCTTTTCTCCAGAGTAGATGAACCATTCAACGGCTTCTCCCACCTGATCGGAGCCCTGGTTTCTGTATTTCTGCTGTTCTTGCTTATGGAAGCGGCAGAAAGCAATCCGGTTCGCTGCAAACTGGCTTTTGTCGTTTATGGCCTCAGCCTCATCGGTATGTTTGCCTCCAGCGCTATCTATCATTTGCTGAAGGTCCGGGAAGAAGCTAAAATTCAGCTGCAGCGCATCGACCATATCATGATTTTTTTCCTCATTGCCGGCAGTTATACCCCTATTGCCGCCATCGGATTGGATGAGATCAGCAGTTATACCATTCTTATTATCATCTGGACTTTTGCTGCCGTTGGCGTAATTAAAAAAATCTACTGGCTCAATGCCCCACGGTGGATTTCAACCATTGTATATCTGGTAATGGGCTGGATAGCCATTTTCATCTTTCCTCAGCTCTGGCAGGCCATGCCCTTCAATTTCCTTCTCTGGATTATGATCGGCGGTGCTTTTTATTCAGTAGGGGCTGTTATCTATGCCACTCAGTTTCCGAACCCTTTTCCGGGGAAATTCGGTTATCATGAGATATGGCATTTATTCGTTATGGGCGGGGCGTTTTCCCACTTCTGGGCCATTTATGCCTTTCTGCCCAACGCAAACTGATCAGCTATGAAGCAGATTCTGCTTTCTCTAATTTTATGGCTTTGTGTTTCTGCCATTGCGCAGGCTCAGATGATGTATCCAACCCAGTACCGGCCGGTGGGGCTGGGCTGGCAGGTGCTGGAAACCGGGCACTTCAAGATTATTTATCCTCAAGGGGATGATTCCCTTGCTTACCGGGCCGGACAGATCCTGGAGCAGCAATATCCCATTGCGCAGGAGCTTATTGGAGGAGAACTGACCCGCTTTCCTTTTGTACTGAATAATTACAATGATCTTTCCAATGGCTTTGTATCCCCCTTTAACTTCCGCTCCGAGATTGAAACACCGCCCATCAAGGGAAAGCTCATTAATCCCAGAACGGGCGACTGGTACGAGACCGTGCTTGCGCATGAACTGATCCATGCCCTGCATTTCAGTAAAAAGGGTGGAGTGCCCGATGTAATCGGCTGGTTTTGGCGTGACGCCCGGCGCATCACCCATGCCTGGGCGCCGGTGGGTATGCATGAAGGCATTGCTGTTTATCATGAATCCAATTCCGTGGACTCCTTTGGCAACGGAGGGCGCCTGAATTATCCCTTCTTCACCAATCGATTCAATGCCAATTTCGGCTCACCCCGCCGATGGGAAAACGGGCAAATCCTGCTTCCTTCCGATTTCAACATCCCTTTTAACCGGCATTATATAGCGGGATCGGAATTCATCCACTGGCTGCAGAAAAGCTATGGAGAGGATGTCACCCGCAAAAGCATTGAACAGCATTACCGCTCCTTTTTTCTGGGTTACGGCTATGCCCTTCGCCAGACCACCGGAAAATGGCCGGGAGAACTGATTGATGATTTCCATCAGTATAAAGAAAAGAAAGAGCAGCAGCGGAAGGAAGAAATCGGAACAACAACCGATGCTTCTTCCCGCGTCATTGACCTGCCTTTTGGTGGAGAAGAGGTGAGTCGCCCCCACTGGATAAACAATCAGGAGGTCCTTTTTACCGGTATTTTTTACGATGGTGTGAATGCATTCTATTCCTACCGTTTAGGGGATGGGAAAGTGAGTAAACGATCGGAAGCCTTTCTTGTGGGCGATCAGAACTACGATCTGAAAAATGGAGATTTGATTTACGCCGGTTATGAAGGACATCCGGTTTATGATCTCACTTTCCGTACACAGATTTACCGGAAAAATCTGCAGCAGAGAAAAAGGAAATCATTCGGGGATAAACGCATGTTTGCTCCGACTTTTATGGAGGATAATATCCTGGCCCTGCAAACCCAGGATGTGGACAATCGATTATTGATCCTGGATGCAGATGGGGAAATTGAAGAAAGCTACACCTACCCCGACAGCCGGCTGGTGGAAGCGCGTTATGACGACTTCACAGGATTGATAGCTGTGATCCTCCAAACCAAAGGGGTGCAGGGAGTATGGCTGACCCGCCCGGAGCAGCTTTCCGGCCTGCACTTACGCAAACCGGACGTAGCCATCGCCAATGCATCGGTATTTGATCTGCACTGGCATAAGGGAAAATTATACTTTACCGCCGATCCGGATGGAGTAATGAATATTTACCGCTACAATCCCCAAGATCAGAAACTCTTTCAAATTACCAATTCCCTCTATAATGCGATGGAGCCGGCCCTTTCGCCCGACGGCAATACCCTTGCCTTTGTGTTGCAGCAGGTAGATGAGCGCAAACTGGCATTCCTGGATAAAGATGACTTCCTGAACAGGGAAATTTCAGCTTCCCGGTGGAAAGAGAGTGATCGCATTGCAAAGCGCCTGTCCACTCCGCTGCTTGGAACTGAAATCGATACCACCGGCTGGATGCGCTATTCCTATTCATCCCGTATCCCATGGATCAAGCCGCGCGGAATAGTACCCGTTTTTTCCGATGTAGCCGGAACCAACCTGAACCGCTATGGCGCAGCCATCCTCAGCGCCGATGTGCTCAACCGACATTCATACTATCTGGATGTAACCGCCTTTGAAAATCGTGCCTGGTATGAGTTTCAATACCGTAATACCACCTTTTATCCCGGTTTCAGAATTACAGCCCGTTCTGAACCGGCAGTGGTGCGCTTCGGGGTAAGAAGTGCACAGGATCCCAATGTGGTTTTCAACTACCTTAATGTGCAGCAACGCAGGGAATTTAAACTCTCCATTCCATTTCAGTATCGCTTCAGGGCAGATACACGGCTTACTTCCATACTCTTTGAACCGGGTCTTTCATTTGAGCGTATTCGCTTCTTCAATGAAAACGGTTTACTGAACTCCGATTTTGCTGAACTCAATAATCTGAATGCCATCACTCAGATTAACTGGAGGGTGATGCAGCTTAGAAGAGACCTGCAACCCAGATCCGGTTTGATCCTGGTCAGCAGTGCGGAGCTGGGCCTGAACTCTGCAACTCAGGTTCAGCGATTGAGGGATCCTAACGGACAGCTGTTCGGGATTTTGCGTAATTATGATGATTCAAAAGCTCTGTATGTGGGTACTTTCTGGTTTCTTTCCCCACTGGGTAGATACAATCAATCCATGAGACTGAATCTCTCGATGATTACCCAGACCGAAAGCCTGATCTTTAATACGGAATCGCTGGTACCTCTGGGTTTCGATGAGGATGTATTTACGGCCTTCGATAATAACACCCTGCGATTCAGCACAAGATACCTGATTCCCCTTTTCTATCCGGATAAAGGCGGCATCACTTTACCCCTTGGTTTAAGCGCTATGTATCTGTCGCTGTTTACGCATACCCTTGGAAATTTTAGCGGAAATCAATTTTTCAACAATCCCAGAACGCTTGTTGGCGGAGGGCTTCGTTTCCGGCTGCGACTTTCCAATATAAATCTCGATATTGGCGCGGGTATTGCACTGGAACCCTCCAGAGGCAATACCAATTTCATCATTGGAGAATTTTAGTTCAGCATATGTTCCGGGTCACCGTTTTTATAGTCTCATTTCTACTTTTCGCCACCGCCTGCGGAAATCGGAAGCCTTCGAATCCACAGTATCCGGATAACGGTAATCGAAAGAGTCCCATCGCAATAGCATCTCTCAAAGAGGGCAGTACTTATATTAAAATTGTTTATGGCCAGCCCTATCGAAACGGACGTACAATTTTTGGAGACTGGGAGCCCTATGGTGATGTATGGCGTACCGGTGCTAACGAAGCAACCGAAATTACCATAACTGAACCCATTCTTATGGGCAATGATCAAATTGATCCTGGAACCTATTCCTTATTTACCATTCCGGAGAAAGAAGAGTGGACCATCATCCTGAATTATGAGTTGGGCTTATGGGGTGCTTTTGATTATAACCCGGATAAAGACTATAAACGCTTCAAAGTACCTGTAGTTGAGCTCGAACAACCCGTGGAAGTTTTCACCATTGAATTTGATGAAGTCGTGAATGAAGTCACAACCCTGCGAATGCAGTGGGACAGGGTGCGGGTAGAAATCCCGGTACGGGTTTTCTCGGCAGATTAAAGCACGCTCAGTCCACCAGATTGAGCAGTTCATCCGGTACTTCAATATCCATGCGCAAAACCTGAGATGCATGGGTTTTGCCCTGAGCATCCAGTTTGAGGGATACGGTTCCGCCTCCACCTAGGCTTTCGTTCAGGATAAAATTAAGGGCACCGATATTCGGGAGCTCATATCGCTCAACCTCTCCCTTACACACATATTTCATGTGTTCTTTAACCTTCTCAGCGGTGAGTTCTTTCTGCAGAAACGGATAGATATCCGGATGACGTGCGATAATTCCCACATTGGATCCGTTTCCTTTGTCTCCGCTTCTGCCGTGTGCGATCTTTAGTAATTTAACTACTGCCATAAATTCCTGATGTTGTTGGGCCCTGAATATAAAAGATCTCATTCTTTAATCAGATAAATAATAGATCACAGTTGATACCACTCTCACGTTTTTGATATGCGGATTATTGGCATCCCGATCAGAAATACTGAATTGTCCCTGATAGGCCGTTTTAATTTTGCCCAGTTTACTGTCGGAGTCTTCTGCAAATTTCTGAGCAACCTTTCTGGCCTCAATGGTAGATTGCTCAATCATTTCAGGTTTTATCTCATTTAGTCTGTTGAACAGATACTGCGTTCTGAGCTGATACTGGTCGCCGGTTAAAGCTACTCCGCTTTTTCCCAGTTCATCCAGATTCCCCATGATTTCACGGGTTTCGGATACTTTTTCGGAATAGATCGTGATCGTTTGATTGACGATGTAGCGAAAATCGGTAGGCTGTCCTCCCCCATACTGCTGTGCTTTTTTATCGGTCAGAAAAGGTGTTGAAAAGGAAAGTTCAGATTCCTGTATCCCTTTCTCCGTCAGAAAAGCCACTACTTTGTCCCGGCTATCACTCAGTTTTTTATACACCTGCTCCAGATCATTATCAGCAACCGTGTATTGGATAGGCCAGATCACGATGTCGGCCATATGCTCTTGCTCAGCCAGGCCTTTTACGGTAACTGTGCGGTCGTAGCTTTTAAAGTTATTTACTGCAGCATTTAATGAATAGCCCAGTACCGCCAGCCCAATAACAATACCCAGCGAAAGTAGCCTAAAATCTGATCCTTCATTCATATTGACGAAATTTTTTGATGTTCACGTAGAATGTATAGAATATCGGTTAAAAATTGATCCCGATGTATGACCAAAACTTTATGATTGAGCTGGTGCGTGCCCGCATGCCCTTCGGTAAATATGAAGGTCGTTATATAACAGACTTACCGATTCATTATCTGGAGTGGTTTGCCAAAGAGGGCTTTCCTAATGGAAAACTGGGGCAATTTATTTCCACGATGCATGAAGTAAAGCAGAACGGACTTACGGATATCCTGAAGCCTATTATCAGGGACTACCGCTAACCTTTCCAACTTCCACAATCTCTTCACCCAGTTCAGCAGCAGCTGCTTTTACTTTTTCAACGGCTTCCGGACTCACAACCACAATCAATCCTATACCTAAATTAAAAGCGGACCTCATGTCCTCATCAGGCACGTTTCCTATTTCCTGAATAAGCTGGAAGATTTCGGGACGTCCCCAGCTATCCCACTGAATATCAAGCTTTAAGCCTTCTGGAAGAATCCTTTTGGTATTGCCAATGATACCTCCACCGGTGATGTGGGAATATCCTTTGACACCGTCTAAATCTTTCAAAGCTGAAATATGAGGAAGGTAGGATCGGTGCACTTTCAGCAACGCTTCACCAACGCTCATGCCCAGTCTGTCCACATGATCATGCACATCATATTCTGAAAATAGTACTTTACGTGCCAGGGAATAGCCATTTGTGTGCAATCCGCTGCTTTTAAATCCAATCAGCACATCACCGGCTTTAATATCTTTACCTGTGATGATGTTGTTTTCGTCCACGATTCCCACAATAGTACCGGCCAGGTCAAATTCACCTTCGCTGTAAATATCCGGCATCTCTGCAGTTTCGCCTCCGATCAAAGCCACGCCATTTTCTTTGCAGGCTTTGGCAAACCCTTTGATGACTTCAACACCCACATGCTGCTGCAGTTTGCCCGTTGAAAAATAATCCAGGAAAAAAAGGGGTTGCGCTCCACAAACAGCGATGTCATTGATGCAATGATTGACCAGATCCTGACCCACGGTATCGTATTTCCCACTTTTAAAAGCTACAATCAGCTTGGTACCAACCCCATCCACAGAACTTACAAAAACAGGGTTCTGGTATCCGCTGAAATCCGGTTTAAACAATCCTCCGAATCCACCAATATTGGATAGTACAGCAGATGAGTGTGTTTCCTTCACCATATCCTTGATGGAGTTTACCAGCTGTTCACCGGCCTCAATATCTACCCCGGCATCTTTGTATGTAAATTTTTTCTTTGTCATCCTTTCACCTTTTGTGCTGAACAAATATAGCATTCCTCCAAACTGAGCTGAAACCTTAATTCAACTTCTTTTCCACAGGTAATCTTTTCTATTAGTATAAATTTTAAAATTTAGTAGTACATAGTAGAACACTATTGATATGTGAATAACCCTTAGATGCACAGTTGAAAAGAATACGGGTAGCAAATTGTGTATATCAGTGTTAATAAATCAGCATTATAAAACAATGCTTTAGGTTATTATTCCAAATTTAATCCACACCTTTACATAAGCTGTATATATAATCCCTTAATATTGAGTTAACATTGAAAATCAAAAGCAAAACTTGTGAATTGGACTTTGGATTTGTTGGAGGCTGTGAACAGTTTTGGCACAACATCAGTTTTGCATAACATATCCACAGTTATTAACAGGGTAATCAACAGTGTTTAACTGATATGAAAGCAGTGATTCAGCGCGTGAGTGAAGCCAAGGTAACCGTTGGGGATGAAATTACCGGGGCTATTCAAAAGGGAATAGTTGTACTTCTGGGTGTTCATGAGGATGACAGCGAAGATGAAATGCGTTGGATCGCAGACAAACTGCTGAGGCTGCGCATCTTCCCGGATGAAGAGGGTAAGATGAATAAATCGATTATGGATGTTGAGGGCTCTATCCTCCTCATTTCCCAGTTTACTTTGTATGGAGATCTGAAAAAAGGAACCCGACCTTCATTTGTAAAAGCTGCCGGTCCGGATAAAGCTGAAGATCTCTATGATAAAATGATTGATTATCTGCGAAATGAGGTAGATATACTTGTTGAGACGGGTTGTTTTGGGGCTAAAATGAAGGTAAAACTGGTTAATGACGGACCGGTAACCATCATCTTGGAGCGCTGATGGCTTTTATCTTCATTTTTATTGATGGTGTAGGGATTGGTGAAGAAAAGCCAGCTAATCCGTTCTTTTCGAAAAGGTATGATTTTGTTGAAGAATTGACAGACGGATCCGGATTGCTTCAAAACAGACCTCATATTGAGAAAAAGAACCTTATATATAAAGGAATAGACGCTAATCTGGGAGTTGAAGGCTTGCCTCAGAGTGGTACCGGGCAGACTTCTTTGTTCACCGGTATAAACGCATCTGAAGTGATTGGAAAACATTTTGGACCCTTTCCTCATACCGGAAACAAGTCTTTACTCAAAAAGGATAGTATGTACCAGGATCTGCTTCAGAAAGGCTATAGCTGCCGATTTATGAATGCCTATCCACCTATATTCTTCAGGCATGCTGAGGCAAGGAATCGCTGGTCCTGCACTACATTAATGGCTCGTTCTGCAAATTTACCCATATACCGGGAAGAAGATATCCGAAAAGGAAAGGGGATCACGGCCGACATTATTCAAAAAGGATGGAAAGAGCATCTGGATATTGATATACCTGAAATAAGACCAGAAACAGCAGCCGAACGACTGTTAATGGAAGCTGAAGACTACGATTTCCTTTTCTATGAATATTATCTGACCGACAAGGCAGGGCACAGTAAAGACGCAGATAAAGCAGGACAGGTGCTTCAGGTACTGAATGCCTTTATCAAAGCGCTTCTTGACGGAATGCGCGAAGATGACACTCTGCTGATCAGCAGTGATCACGGAAATCTTGAAGACTTATCCGTTAAAACTCACACGCGGAACCCGGTACCCCTGTGGGTGAAGGGAAGAAATGCAGACTTATTTCGGGCGGTTCAGGATCTCACGGATGTAAAACCGAATATTTTAAAAGCAATGGAAGTCTGATCAGGAATCCAGCGCACTTGTTATGCGCTCAAAGATCTCTTCTATACTCCCGATTCCGTCAATTTCTTTTACCAGTCCCTTAGCTTCGTAATAACCCTGAACCGGCTTGGTTTCTTTGTGATATACTTCGAGCCGGGTTTTAATTTTCTCTTCGGTATCATCGGCCCGGCCTTCCCCTCTTGACATGATTCTTTTTACCAGCTCTTCTTCTGGTACAGACAGAACAACGAAGGCATCAATAGCAGAACCACGTCGTCGCATAATGTCAGCCAGCGCTTTTGCCTGATCTACTGTTCTGGGAAAACCATCCAGTATGAACCCTTTGTCAAAACGGTCGTTTTGCATGGCTTCATCTACCAGGGCAACCACAATCTCATCCGGTACCAGTTTGCCATCATCCAGAATGGACTTCACCTTTACACCCAGCGGGGTCTCATTTTTTATGGCAGCGCGAAAGGCGTCGCCGGTTGAAAGGTGAGGTATTTTATAATGATTTTGAAGCAGTTTTGCCTGTGTGCCTTTGCCGGCACCGGGAGGTCCAAAAAGAATAAGGTTCATTCCTGATGAATATTTTGGTGAAGTTAAATAAAAACCGGATGTATAAACTCACCCGGTCTTTTTAAGAAAGTTACTTGTTGTCTTTTTCCTGAATACGGGCTGCTTTACCGCGGCGACCTCTCAGGTAGAACAGTTTGGAACGTCTCACTTTACCACGACGCTTCACTTCAATTTTGGCAATGAATGGAGAATAAAGCGGGAAAATACGCTCAACACCTACGTTACCTGACATCTTACGCACGGTAAAGGTTTTGTTCGCACCGCTTCCTCTTTCGGCAAGCACCACGCCCTGATATTGCTGAATACGTTCTTTCTCACCCTCACGTACCCGGTAGTGAACATTTATGGTATCGCCTGGTGCGAATTCCGGAAGATCCTCTTTTACCTGGGTCTGCTCTATTAATTTTAGTTTATCCATGATTCTGTTGGTTAAATATCAATGCTGATATTATTCGGTTTCTTTTTCTTCGTCGTTAAATTTTTTCAGTAAATCCGGTCTTCGTTCTCGGGTCTTTTGAAGGGATTGTTCTCTTCTCCATTCCTCGATCTTTTTCTGGGCGCCGGAGCGTAAAATCTCCGGAACCTCAAGGTTATTGTAGTTTGATGGCCGCGTATACATGGGTGCATCCAGCAAGCCATCCTGAAATGAATCGTTGAGTGCGCTTTCCGCATCTCCGATTACACCCGGTATTAATCGGGTAATGGCATCTGTAATGACCAATGCAGGCAACTCGCCTCCTGAAAGCACATAATCACCCACTGAGATTTCCCGGGTTATGAGTGTATCTCTCACGCGCTGGTCGATTCCCTTGTAATGTCCGCAGAGTATAATCAGGTTTTTCTTCAGGCTGAGTTCATTGGCGCTCGACTGCTCAAAAACCTCCCCGTCGGGAGCTGTGTAAATAACCTCATCATAATTGCGTTCACTTTTCAGGTGTTCGATGCAGCTGAAAATAGGCTGAGGACTCAACACCATACCTGCACCGCCTCCGTAAGGATAATCATCTACTTTGAGATGCTTATTTTCGGTGAAATCCCGGAGATCATGAACATGGATTTCAACCAGCTCCTTTTCACGGGCCCTGCCCACAATACTGTGAGAGAGCGGCGATTCCAGCAGCATAGGCACAGCGGATATGATATCAATTCGGATCTCAGCCACGTAATCTTTCCAGATTTATGAAGGTAATGTGCTGATTCTCGTCATCAATACCGGTGACGAATTCATCCACAAAAGGAATCATCAATCCGCTTTCAGCCAGTTGTATGACCGGATGTGCTGCCGTATAAAAAACGTCAGCAACCCGATCGCTGAACTCATCATCCGCAGAATCGCTGACTGTGTAATTCAGCCATTCCGCTTCTTCCGGATCATTCAGCCAGGCTTCCGCTTCTGATTCGGGAATCAAAAGGGAGTAGCCTCTGAGGCTTTCTGCGCTGTTTCGGTCAATAACCTTGTCAAAAAGAACAAAGAACGATGGATTTTCCGGCGATCCGGCTATTCGTACCTGATCGATGCGCATGGGCATCATCTCGCCGGCAGGACTCTTCAGATAAACCAGTGATAAATCACGGATCAGATCCGAATCCCCGCTGGTGAAATCCACTTTGATTTCACCTTTCAGGCCGTGGGATTTACCCAGCAGCCCGATTTCAATAAAATGTGTGGTAGCACTCATGTGGCCACCGATCAGTGTTTACTGATTTTTGGATTCCCAGGCAGCAAGTACGGTTTTACGATCCTCGCTGTCAGTTACAAAGCCTTGAAGCTGCTCCAGATCAGTGTCACTGATATGGGTAATGGCCTCTTTGGCAGTCATATCGGTAGAAACAGGGCCATCAGTCGATTCCTCTTTAGCTGTAGTTTCCTCAGCCGGGGCCTCTTCTTCCACAACTGCCTCAGCTGCTTCTTCAGCCTTGGTTTCTGTTTCTGTTTCTGCTTCAGCTTCTGTTTCCGCAGGGGCTTCTTCTACTTCTTCTTTTACTGCCTCAGCCTCTTCTACAGTCTCAGCTTCACTTTCTTCATCTGTGGATGTTTCAGCTTCGCTTTCTGTTTCTTCGGCCGCTGTTTCTGTTTCAGCCGTCTCTGCTTCAGCGGTTGCCTCCTCTGCTGGAGCTTCTTCCGTTTTTTCTTCGGCAGCCGTTTCAGGAGTCGTTTCAGCAATTTCCTCGGCTACTTCTTCTTCGGCCACTACTTCATCTACTGCTTCTTCAACTTCAGCGCTGGCTTCTTCGGAAGCAAGTTCTTCAGCAGCCTCAGTAGATTTGGTTTTAACGGCTTCTTTATAGGATTTTTCTTCAGCAGCCAGAATATCTTTCATTTTATCTTTTTTGCTGAGTTCCTCTTCCTGTTTAGAAGCACGGTAAGCAGACCATTCATTCATGGCCGATTCAATTTCTTCTTCTGTTTTACCCCAGCGGATCAGGTGACGTTTGTAAAGTACCCCTTCGTCACGCAGAATATTGCGCACGGTGTCGGTTGGCTGAGCACCGGTATCCAGCCAGTACATGATGCGGTCTTCATTCAGTACCACTTCTTTGTGTTCGCTAACGTTATCGTAACGGCCAACCTGCTCGATGATGCGTCCATCTCGTTTGGCGCGGCTGTCCGCAACTACGATGTGATAATAAGGACGTCGGATTCGCCCTTTTCTTTGTAGTCTTAGTTTAATCAATGATGATCTCCTGTGTGTTTGTACTTTATTTTATCGGCTACCAGGCATATTGCCCATGGCCTGAAGAGCACGTCCCATATTTCCCATTTTGGACATGGTCTTCATCATTTTTTTCATTTGTTTGAACTGCTTCATCAGGTCATTTACCTCTTTAACGCTTCGGCCTGAACCCTCAGCAATTCTTCTTCGCCGTGATCCATTAAGGATTTCCGGATTTTGACGTTCTTCGATGGTCATAGACCGGATGATGGCCTCAATAGGCTTAAAGGCATCATCACTGATTTCCTCATCCCCGATCATGTTATTTGCTCCCGGTATCATTTTCACCAGGTCGCCAAAACTGCCCATTTTCTGAATCTTCTGAATCTGATCCAGGAAATCTTCCAGGTCAAATTTATTGGACTTAATCTTTTTCTGCAGCTTAAGAGCCTGTTCCTCATCAAACTGCTGCTGGGCTTTTTCAACCAGTGAAACCACATCACCCATGCCCAGAATACGCTGAGCCATCCGATCGGGATAGAATGGGGAAATGGCATCCAGTTTTTCACCGGTACTTACAAACTTAATCGGTTTATCCACCACTGTTTTGATGGAAAGAGCGGCACCCCCACGCGTATCCCCATCCAGCTTGGTCAGCACAACGCCGTCAAAGTCGATTCGCTCATTAAATGCTTTTGCTGTATTCACCGCATCCTGCCCGGTCATGGAATCTACCACAAACAGCGTTTCGGTAGGATTGATGGCCTTTTTAATTTCAGCCACCTCATTCATCATCTGCTCGTCGATGGCGAGTCGACCTGCTGTATCCACAATAACGGTATCCAGCGCCAGGCTTTTAGCCATGGAAACAGCTTCTTTGGCAACCCGCACCGGATCTTTGGGATCGATGGTGTAAACCGGAACATTGATCTGATCAGCCAGTGTCTTCAGCTGCTCGATGGCTGCAGGGCGATAAACATCAGCCGCGGCAACAATAGGATTACGATTTTTCTCTTCTTTGAGCCATTTGGCCAGCTTTCCGGTGAAGGTGGTTTTACCGGAACCCTGTAAACCTGCAATCAGAATTACAGTGGGGGGAACATCCGAGGTTTTGATGTCGCTCTTTTCTTCCCCAAAAACCTTAACCAGTTCATCATAAACAATCTTTGTAAACTGCTGACCGGGATTTACACTTTTGAGTACATCGGATCCCTCAGCCTGGGCTTTAACTTCCGCGGTAAAGGTTCGGGCAACATCGTAATTTACGTCAGCATCCAGCAGAGCCCGGCGTATTTCGCGCACAGTTTCAGCAATGTTCAGCTCGCTGATTTTGGCTTCGCCTTTGAGGCCTTTAAAGGCCAGCTCTAATTTCGATGATAGATCTTCAAACATAGATTAATAAACAGGATGCTTTTTCACTTGTAGTAAAGTCGCGAAAATTAAGCTTTATTCTGTGGCTTATCAACATCTGTGTGGATAAAATTCAATAGAACAGGCTTTTTCGTATCGCTTTTGGGTTAAGGAATTACGATTTTCATCAAAACTGAATCAACCGACTGGAAAATTATGGCTTACGGACTCTTAAAGGGAAAAAAAGGAATTATCTTCGGAGCGCTTGATGAGCGCAGTATTGCCTGGCGTGTTGCCCTGGCTTGTAAGCGGGAAGGAGCAGAATTTGCACTTTCTAATGCACCCATCGCACTGCGTCTGGGAACGCTGAATGCACTGGCTGAGGAAACCGGAGCCGAAATTATCCCCTGCGACGTCACCAAAGACGATGAAATCCTTGAACTCATTGAAAAAGTAAAGGAATCCTATGGAGGGATTGACTTTATCCTGCATGCCATCGGGATGTCGCCTAACATCCGAAAAAAGAAAGAATACGAGAACCTGAACTACAACTGGTATCAGCAAACACTGGATGTTTCGGCCATTTCACTGCATCGCATTTTGCATCATTGCAATGAACAGGGATTACTGAATGATGGTGCATCTGTGATCGCTCTTTCCTATATAGGTGCTCAGCGTATTTTCTCCAAGTATTCAGATATGAATGACGCCAAAGCCCTGCTTGAAAGCATCGCCCGGAATTACGGCAGCAGACTTGCTGAACGCGGAATCCGTGTGAATACCATATCGCAGGCGCCGACCAAAACTTCAGCCGGTACCGGAATCAAGGGTTTTGACGGCATGTACACCTTTGCTGAAAAACTTTCGCCGCTGGGTAATCCTACTGCAGATGAATGTGCGGATTATTGCGTCACTCTCTTTTCTGACCTGACCCGTAAGGTGACGATGCAGAACCTGTACCACGATGGAGGTTTTGTAACTTCAGGTATTTCTGAAGAAATGATCGAAGACCTGGCTAAGATTTACGGCGAAAACGAGTAAATCATGCCGGAAGTGATTATCGGCATCGATCCTGGTTCCCGGAAAACGGGAATCGCAGTACTCACCGAAAAAAAAGGGCAATGGATTGCCCTGCACTGTGAAACACTGAATATAAGCGGTACCGAAGATCACGCAGAAAGACTGAAAGAGATCTTTGATCATATTTCAGCCCTTATCAAAAAGATAAAGCCTACCCAATGCGCGGTGGAAACCCCGGTTTACGGTGTGGATCCGCTGGCTATGTTAAAACTGGGACGCGCACAGGCCGCTGCCATGCTGGCCGCCCGGTCTCAGGGAATCGAAGTTTTTGAGTACTATCCCAAAGAGGTAAAGAAATCCATTACCGGAAATGGCAATGCCACCAAAGATCAGGTCGCATTCATGCTGGAAAAAACGGTGAGCCTACCGGATCAAAAATTATCCAAAGACGCTACCGATGCCCTTGCCGTTGCCTGGTGTCATGGCATGAGTAGAACCGGCATTCCAAAAACATCGGGGCAGAGCCATCAGAACAATAAAAAATCGGACTGGAAGCAATTTATTGAATCCAATCCGGACAGAGTGAGAAAGCCATGATCGCATTTCTGAAAGGAATTATTGAAGAAATTCATCCTGACCGGGTACTTGTGGATGTGAACGGAGTCGGCTATGAAGCCCATATCTCCCTGCAGACTTATGAGGCATTGAATAGGCATAAAGGAGAGGTGAAAATCCGTTGCTATCAGCATATTACGGATTCAGACCAGCGCCTTTTCGGTTTTTACAATCAATCTGAGATGGATTTATTTGAAAAACTGATCACGGTGAAGGGCGTAGGCCCAAAACTTGGGTTAACCATACTTTCAGGGCTATCGGCGGACGAAATCACCCATTCCATCATAAACGCCGATGCAGCCCGGCTATCAAAAATACCCGGAATTGGAAAAAAGTCAGCTGAGCGCATTATTCTTGAACTCAAAGACAAGATGGAGATCTCGGCTTCGGGTATGAACAGTGCCGGAATCGCACAGGGAATGGGAGCCAAAGAGGAGGCTGTGTCGGCCCTCGAATCGCTTGGATACAAGAAAAAAGACGCTGAACAGGTGGTATCTAGAGTGATGAGTGAAGGGGTATCTGAAGTCTCTGCACTCATAAAAAAGGCACTTTCAGAGCTCAACAGGTAACAATTTCTTAATCCCTTTACCTGTATATTATGTTGGTACTGAATTAGTCAGTATGTCAAATTGATAACGAATCGGATACAAGTGGCTAAGCAAACAATTCTCGTAGTTGATGATGAAAAGGACCTGCTGGACCTGATCGAATACAACCTGAAAAAAGAAGGATTTGATGTAATTAAGGCGGAGGACGGACAAAAGGGAATTGAGCTTGCCCGTGAAAAAAAGCCGAATCTGGTACTTCTAGACATCATGATGCCAAAAATGGATGGTCTGGAAGTTTGCGATGTGATGCGCGAAGACAAAGATCTTAAAGGCATCCCCATCATTTTCCTGACAGCCCGCAGTGATGAAAAAACAGAAGTGGAGGGATTGAACAAGGGAGGCGATGATTACATCACCAAGCCTATAAGTACTACCAAACTGATTTCACGTATTAAAGCGGTGCTCAGAAGATTCTATGGAAATCAGGAAGTAGTGAATCAGCTCGAAGTACACGATATCAAAATTGATAAGGATCGCTACATTGTTTCCAGAGGGGAGGAGGAATTTCAGCTGCCCCGAAAAGAATTCGAACTGCTTTTCTTCTTGGCCAGCCGCAAAGGAAAAGTGCTGGACCGACAAACCCTGTTGAATCAGGTCTGGGGCGATAACATTTATGTGGTAGACCGAACGGTTGATGTTCATATCCGAAAAATCAGAGAAAAACTTGGGGATCACTACATTGAAACGGTAAAAGGAGTTGGTTATCGTTTTAAAGAATGAGTAAATCCAAGAAGAAGTCCCGGCCCTATTTTCAGATAGGCTTCCGGATTGCGGTTTATACCTCCATAATTTCTGCTGTTCTCGTTTTTGTACTGCTGTACTTTGTTGCGGGCACCGATCTGAGTACCGATCTTTTCTATTCCGGCATCGCCCTCCTCACCATTTTCGTGCTGGTCTACATCACCGAAACCCGCATTCAGCAGCGGCGGCTTCGTGTACTGAACAATATCATCAAGAACATAGCCCGTAAACGTTTTCAGGAATACGAGGATATAACCACGCCTTACAATGATGAAGTGGATTATCTGGTGAGGCAGTCGGTTCGAGCCAGTCAGATGGTTGAAAAAGAAATTCAGCGGCTGAACCAGATTGAAAATTACCGAAAGGAATTCATCGGAGATATTTCACATGAACTCAAAACCCCGATTTTTGCTATTCAGGGCTTCATCGAAACCCTGCTGAATGGTGCTGTGGATGACGAAGAAGTGAACCGCGACTTTCTGAAAAAAGCGATGAGAAATGTGAACCGGCTCATTTTTCTCACAAAAGATCTTATGGAGATTTCACGTCTCGAAACCGGGGAAATGAAATCCAATATCGAGGAAATATACCTGCACGATGTAATCACCGATGTGATTGAATCACTGGGGTATAAAGCCCAGCGGGATGATGTGGAGTTAACACTGGACGAGTTTGATAAAACCCTTCAGGTTTATGCCGATCGCAATCAGATTAAACAAGTACTGATTAATTTGATCGAGAACGGGATTAAATACAATAAGCAGGGCGGGAAGGTGCATGTTTCCGTCAGCAATTATCTGAAAAATGAATCCAAAGTACTGATCAAAGTACAGGATACAGGAATCGGGATTGATCAGAAAGATATTGAGCGGGTTACCGAGCGGTTTTTCCGGGTGGACAAATCCCGCTCAAGGGAAAAAGGGGGAACCGGCCTGGGCCTTTCCATCGTGAAACATATTATGGAAGCTCACAATGAACATTTTTATGTTGAGTCTAAACTGAATGAAGGTTCTGTGTTTAGCTTCACCCTTCGCAAAGTTGAAATCGTAAATGCATAGACCATGAATTATGCCGTGATCATGGCCGGTGGATCGGGAACCCGTTTCTGGCCTAAAAGCACCTCTGAGACTCCTAAACAGTTTCTCCATCTTTTTGGAGAGGGAACCATGCTTCAGAATACCGTGGAACGGGTTTCCGATATTATTCCACTGGAACAGGTTTATGTGGTTACCAACGACCGTTATGTGGATACCGTAGCACAACAGCTTCAGGGAATTCCGGAAGAAAATATTATCGGTGAGTGTGTGGCCCGAAATACGGCGCCCTGCGTTGCTATTTCCGCTGCAATCCTGCGGGATAAGGATCCAGATTCAGTAATGGTGGTTCTCCCGGCCGATCATCACATTACAAAGCCAGGGGAATTCAGAACCTTTCTTAAAACGGCCATTGAAAAAGCCCGCAATGAGGATGCTCTGGTTACCATCGGCATACAGCCCGACAAACCGGAAACCGGCTACGGCTACATTCAGCGCAGCAGTGAAGAAGGGGAAGAAATTGAAGGAAACACTGTGTTTAAGGTGGAGGGATTCAGAGAAAAACCGGACCTCAAAACAGCAGAAACCTTCCTTGAATCCGGAGACTTTTACTGGAACAGTGGCATGTTCATATGGAAAAGTGCCAACGTGATGAAGTCAATCCGAAACCATCTGCCCGATATGCACAAAGTGGCATTAATGGCACAAGCCGATGGGTTCACAAAACAGGCGATCGACCAGTTTTACGAAAATGCGGACAGTATTTCGATAGACTACGGCATCATGGAAAAAGCAAACAATGTGTTTGTGGTGCCCGGTGAATTCGGTTGGAACGATGTGGGAAGCTGGTCGGCTGCCTACGACTTATCCGAAAAAGACGAACTTGGTAACAATAAACCGGCCAACATTTTGCTGACGCACGGAAGCAATAACAATTATCTCTCACTGGATACCGATAAGATGGTGGCTTTGGTCGGGGTTGAAAACCTGGCGGTGGTAGAAACGGATTCGGCTATCTTAATCTGTGATCTCAGCAAAGCTCAGGATGTGAAAAAAATAGTTGAGCAGCTGAAGGCGGATGCGGATCTTAAAAAGTATTTATAGTTCTATCACCAGCTGATCATAAGCTAGTCGGGCGTGGGCGGGCAGCTTTTCGGAAGTAGAAACATGGTCCACAGCTCCATTCATGTGAATAAAGTAGGTCATGGGTACCTCCAGCTCTTCAGCTATAGATAAAGCTTCCGGAATGGTGAGGTGTGTAGGGTGAGGAGGATCCCATCGGAGAGCTGAAATCACCATAATTTTAGATCCTTTGATTTTTTCCCTGGTGGATGCAGGCACTTCTTTAACATCGGTCAGATAGGAGAAATCACCGATACGATATCCGTAAATGGGTAGCTTTCCATGCATTACAGGCAGCGGGGTTACTTCGATGCCGCCTTTGATTTCAAACGACTGCTCAACGGGATGAACATCCAGGCTCGTAGATCCCGGATATTTCTGCTCACCAAACATATAATCGAACCGTTTCAGAATGGAATCGGCGCAACTTTGGGTGCAGTACAAAGGCAATGGATGATCCTGTTTGTAATTGTAAGAGCGAAGATCATCCAGGCCCGCAATGTGATCCATGTGTTCGTGCGTGATAAGCACCGTGTCGATATGCCTGATTTCAGCACGGATGCTCTGCAGCCTGAATTCCGGTCCGGCGTCGATGAGGATGGATTGCCCATGAGTCTGAATCCAAGCACTGCATCGATAGCGTTCATTTCTGGAATCCCTGGATATCTGTTCCCGATAAAAACCGCCAGCAATGGGAACTCCCATGGAAGTGCCCGTACCCAGAAAGGTTACTTTCACAAGTCTTCTCCGTCCAGGCTTTCGGTTTCTCCCTGAAAACTGTCTATCTGGTCCCAAATTTTATTCAGTTCTTTCCGAACAATGGGTTTGATGAACATGTCATCTACTTCAACCTTTCGTATCACTTTCGCCAGCGTGGCCACTTGTGATTCCTTGGGTTTGTTTTTGTTGATGATGACAACCTTGTTTCCTTCCAGAAGGCAATCATTACCTCTGAAGGTTCCCCGTTCATAGCGGGTTATGTAACCACCTTGTTCCAGCAGGTGTTCAAGCTCCAGGAGCAGTTTGTCAGCTTTCAAAATGAGATTCCGAGTGTGATAGTATGCGCTGTAAGATTGTAATCGAATCGGTTTTGTTCAATATCAAAGCGCTGGAATTTATAGGTGTATCCAAGACTCACTACATTATTTGGAAGCAGTCGGCCAATCAGCAGACGATTTCTGTTTTCGAATGAATACATTTGTCCACCAAAAAACCCACCTGCAGCAACCGTAAAACCATAAGCTGGTGTGGCTACTGAGCTGATCCTTAGATTATCACTGATCCGTATCGAAATAGCAGGTCCAATACCAGCGGTAACAGCAGATTGCTGAAAATCGTCACCTGCCTGATCATCCTGAACACTGGTCAGTTCAGTTGAAAGCTGAAAAGGTGCACTTACCCGTATGAAAGGGCGATTAATGAGCCGGATTGGAGCCCCCAGTCGAACACCAAGATTGAAAAAAGATCGGTTATCAAGTCCGGTAGCACGACCTGCAAAACCTAAGGTAAAACCGAGATTATCATTTTCCAGGGATAAACGAAAAACCGGATCACTGAATGATAAATCCTGAATATTCTGAGGAAGATTATCACCCTTAAATTCAAATTCCATTGGTTCAAAACCTGCTGTCAGAAAGGTTTCAAAGTTCAGCGGCTGCCTGCGAGCGATTTCGTCCGCAGAAAACATCTGAGCTTGCACAACATGAACAGGCAAAAACAGCAAAATTAATACGGATAGAAGGCGGGTTGTGGAAAGGGTATTCATGGCAGTTGTTTTAGGGCACAGAATATAAACGTGATGGGCAAGAAAAATTTTGTTCAGAATGAAGAGCATTCAGAAAGTCAAAATATTCTATTTGTAGAGCTGCATAAAAACAAGGACTTATAAAAAAAATGAATTCATTTTGAATTTTTAGGAACTCTTTTTTGGATGGCAGCATTTTAGGTATTGAATTTCTTACATACATACATCCCATCACCATCCCGATATAGAGATCATGCCTGAAAGCATGGTCTTTTTTTTTGCTCAATTCAGAAGGTGGGAAATGAGCTCAAACTTCGGTATCTGAATTTTTCTTGATTCCCCACCTTCAGTTTCAATAATATAGTACCCTGACATTGAACCCCTGAAGCCTTTCAAAAGGCAAAAACTATTGTAGGTGTAAGTAGCACCCGGTTCGATGTAGGGTTTTTCTCCGACTACACCTTCTCCATCCACTTCTATGTGGCTGGAGGTTTCGTCATAAATATCCCAGTGGCGTGAAACCAGTTGAACCGTATTTTGGCTGTGATTGGATATTGAAATGGTATAAGTGAAGATGTGTTTTCTGTTAATGATGTCAGATTTCTCTTCTTCGTAAACGGGGTACACATCAACCTGTATATTATCGGTGATGGCTGTGTAAATGAGTGTATGCATAGCTGATTATAGAAAAATAAAAGGGGAATGAATAAACCAATTAATCAATTATTTTTGAATTCCTTATAAACAAAACCGAATCAGATGAAGATTATTTTTGCCTTCATACTAACACTATCATTTATGACGCCAATGAATCCGGAAAACTCCGTTTACGAATTTCGACTGGAAGACATTGATGGAAATGCTTTTACCCTTGAAGAGTACAAAGGAAAAGTGATACTGATTGTTAATGTTGCTTCAAAATGTGGTTATACCCCTCAATATGAGGAACTTCAAAATATATACGAGAAATACCAGGAGGAGGGATTAGTCATCATTGGTTTTCCCGCAAACAATTTTGCAGGCCAGGAACCCGGTTCCAATGAAAAGATCAAAGAATTCTGTACTCTGAATTATGGGGTTACTTTTCCAATGGCGGCGAAAGTTTCAGTAAAGGGAGATGATCAGTCAGCGCTTTTTAAATATCTCACTGAAACGGAAAATGAAGATTTCACCGGTGATATTAAGTGGAACTTCGAAAAATTCCTGATCGACCGGGATGGAAACCTTACACGAAGATTCCGATCATCCGTGAAACCGGAAAGCCGTAAAATGAGAAAGGCACTGGAAGCCCTGCTGTAAAAAGTAAAAACTATTATTGACTTCCAATTACAGCTGTCCGTATATTTCGAGTCTTCCCAATAAGGTCCGGTAGTTCAGTTGGTTAGAACGCCTGCCTGTCACGCAGGAGGTCGCGAGTTCGAGTCTCGTCCGGATCGCAAAAGAAAAGCCATCATTCTAAAGAGTGATGGCTTTTTTAGTTTCAGGCTATTCTCTTATCGGGCAATCCAAACAGTTTTGGTGCCGCCTAGTCCGGCAGCCACATTAAACACCCCGCCGCGCAGTATAACATGATTTGCGGATTGCAGATCCGGAAATTGTACCTGACCGAGCAGGGTGATATCCAGTGTGTCACCAATACCGATATCCAGGAAGTTTATTGATGAAGAGGCCACATACACACCGGCTTCCCCATTGGATATGAAAATCAGTTCATCCTCTACCGTTACTGAGTTGGTGGTTACCACGTCCTCAGAAAGTCCAAGTTCAGCTGCGCTCGGGATAGGTATATTATCTTCAATTGTACCATCACTAAGGTTCATAATCTGAACACCTTCTTTACCTGCAGCAATAAATGCGAGATTACCAACTACTTCAACCGTATTTTTTGCCTCTGGCGTGTACGCACCAGGAAAGCTATACTCATTCGTGATTTCATAATTACTCTTACTAATCAGGTAGAGGGTGCCCTCCTGATCACCATCTGTATCTCCGGCCAGCACATATACTCGCGTATCATCTGCTGTTACCCAGCGAGCCTCAGGAATGTCTATAAATGCTTGCAGTTCTGATAGGTCCTCGTTGAATACGTTTAAACCGCCCGTATTTCCTGTTGTTACATATACGGCATCATCATCTTTAAATACCGAGTTTGCAGCAAAACTCTGAAGTGATGCGAAATCAGGTGCGACATCCTCAAAAATATCGCCATCGTGTGAAAAGGATTGAATGACGGAAGCACTCTGCCCATTTGTGTAAGCCTCATCGGAGGTAGCAACAGCAGTGTAAACCTTTTCGTCATCAGCAATAACTGCGTTTACATCTGAATCATTAAATTGAATGCTTGATCTCAGGCGTAGTATACCAAACCATGAGGATCTCATCATATCTACAGAGCCCATGTAAGGAGCACCACGCATGTTGTAGCTTACAAAAGAGTTAGAACTACCATCATTATAAATCATGGTAGCCTGAATGGTCTCACCCTCTAAAACAGGAGGCAGCAGCTGTGCGATGTAAAATAATCTGAAGCGATCTGCTTTGGCTTTCTTTTTAGCAAGGTTGTCACCCAGAGTGGTGTCAATTTCTAGTTCGATCTGGTTATCGAATATCTCCATCCTTGCATCCAGCTCATCCTGATTGTTAATGATAGTATACTGGTCGGTGACGATATTCAGATCATCATCTGTGGATGTTGAATTCGAACAGGATACCATTAATATTGATAATAGGAGAAAATATTTCAGTTCTCTCATAGTGTTGGTTTTTTGTGACATTTCATAAAAAATACACCTGTATTCAATAAGTTGCGGCATTGTGAAGACATTCTAATTATGAGAAAAAGTTATGGGAATTAGCAGAAGGTCATTTATTAAGCAAAGCTCAGCTCTAATTGGTGCCGCATCTTTAGGCTGTATCGGCTTGTTTGACAAGGAAGATAAATCTGAACCAAAAGAAAAGTTAGGAATAGCTTTGCTTGGATTGGGTCAATACAGTCGCTATCTGCTCGCACCTGCATTGCAGCTGACCCAGCATTGTGAACTAAAGGGCATTATCACAGGTACCCCTTCTAAAATTCCTTTATGGCAGACAGAATACGGAATTGAAGAAAGTAATGTCTACACCTACGAAAACATGGAGGAGGTGTCAGATAATGATGATATCTACATTATATACATCGTAACCCCTACATCTACACATGCAGAGTTTGCGATCAGAGCTGCAAATGCTGGTAAGCATGTTTTCTGTGAAAAACCAATGGCCATGAATGTAGCTGAATGCCAGAGTATTATCGACGCCTGCAATCGAAATAACGTCTGGTTATCAATAGGGTATAGGATGCAGCATGAGCAAAATACACAGCTCATTATGTCATATGCCAGAAACAACCGATACGGTGATGTGCGGCGTGTGGATGCTCGTGCCGGATATTATAGCGTGCCCAATGATCAGACCTACTGGAGGCAACGAGCTGATATGGGAGGTGGGGCTTTATATGATATGGGTGTTTATCCGATCAATGCAATACGATATGCAAGCAACAAGGAACCGGTTGAAGTACGTGGAAGTATGATGAAAACACGACCTGAATTATTCCCTGATGTAGATGAAACCACCTCCTTCGATATGCGATTTGCAGATGGAAGCATAGCCAGGGGCAGAACAAGTGTCGGAGAAAATATGAACATTCTGGAGGCTACCACTACTGATGGCTGGTTTAAGCTGGAACCTTTCCAGTCCTATACAGGAGTAAGGGGAGAAACAAGTGAAGGTATTCAGCTTGAACCAATGACTCAAAATCAGCAGGCCGTTCAAATGGACAATGACGCCCTGGCCATTAAAAACGGGGATTCACCAGCAGTACCTGGTGAAGAAGGAATGCGGGATATTCAGATTGTGAATGCCATTATTGAATCATCCAATAATGGAAGAAGGTGGGTTGATATCTCCCTTTAGACAGAAGGATTGATTGCATTCAAAATCCTGTTTTACACCCTTACCGAATTATCCAAAATCCCCTTAACTTTGAAGAATGTCGATTTATCCAAAATACGATGTAATTGTTGTGGGCGGCGGTCACGCCGGTTCAGAGGCAGCAGGTGCGGCAGCTCAGCTGGGTGCTAAAACGCTGCTCATCACCATGAATATGGATGCCATCGCAAAGATGTCATGTAACCCGGCTATGGGCGGAGTAGCAAAAGGACAGCTGGTCCGTGAGATTGATGCACTGGGAGGATTGTCGGGTATAGTCAGCGATCAGTCAGGGGTGCAGTTCAGAATGTTAAATCGGTCAAAGGGACCAGCTATGTGGAGTCCCCGTTGTCAGAGTGACCGCATGCTGTATGCAAAAATTATGCGTGAACAGCTGGAGGCCAAAGAAAACCTGCATTTTAGGCAGGATAATGTAGTTGACATCCTGATAAAAAACAATCAGATAGAGGGTGTAATTACACAAACCGGGCAGGTATTCTACACGGAAGTTGTGGTTTTAACCAGCGGCACATTCCTGAATGGTGTCATTCACATTGGTGAGCAGCAGCACGGTGGTGGAAGATCCGGCGAACGGGCTTCCATCGGAATATCAGCGGCTCTTGAAAAGGCAGGTTTTGAGGTAGGCCGACTTAAAACAGGAACACCACCCAGGATTGATGGCAGATCCATTGATTATAGTAAACTGGAGATTCAGTATGGGGATGATGATGCCAGTCCGTTTTCATTTATGACTGACCACCTTCCAAAAAAAGAGGATCAACTTACCTGCTGGATAGGCTACACGAACACAGGTGTTCATGATGAGCTGAGAAAGGGTTTTGATCGAAGTCCGATGTTCAATGGGCGCATTAAATCGATTGGCCCCAGATATTGTCCCAGTATAGAAGACAAAATTGATCGTTTTGCAGATAAAGACCGGCACCAGCTTTTCCTCGAACCGGAAGGTTGGGATACAAATGAAATGTATCTCAATGGCTTTTCAACTTCCTTACCTGAGGATGTACAATATCATGCACTGAGAACCATACCCGGTTTTGAAAACGCGGTAATGATGCGCCCGGGATATGCCATAGAATATGACTACTTCCCACCCTATCAGATCAAGAGAAACCTGGAAACGAAGATTTTGGAAGGCTTATTCTTTGCAGGACAGATCAATGGAACTACCGGATATGAGGAAGCCGCCTGTCAGGGATTGATAGCCGGTATAAATGCGGCGCTGAAAGTAGATGGCAAACAACCGTTCATACTCAGCAGGTCAGAAGCCTATATTGGTGTACTGATTGACGATCTCATTAATAAGGGTACAGAGGAACCTTACCGCATGTTTACCTCTAGGGCGGAGCATAGAATTCTGCTTCGTCAAGACAACGCAGATCTCAGGTTAACGGAGCTTGGCCACAGAATTGGAATGGTTAATGACGACCGTTACCAGCGTTATTTGACCAAAAAGAAGGCAATTGATGAACTGTATACTTTGTTTTCCTCATACACCGTTAGGCCAGAACAAATGGATCCTATGCTCGAAGGACTTGCAACATCAGTGCTGAGTCAGCCGGTAAAAGCAAAGTCTGTTTTACTCAGACCTGAGGTCAGCATCCAGCATATCATTAATGCTGATCCACAGTTAAAAAGCGAAGTTGAAAGTATAACTACGGACAACACCGTATTGGAGCAAATCGAGATTCAAACCAAATACGCGGGCTATATAGAGAAAGAGTTTTTGATGGTTGAAGAAATGTCCCGCCAGGAAAATATGCCCATCCCGGATAAAATTGACTATTCGAAAATCAGAAGCCTTTCAACGGAGGGCAAGCAAAAGATGGAAAAAATACGCCCTGAAACCATTGGGCAGGCGTCCAGAATCAGCGGAGTATCTGCTTCAGATATCTCTGTGCTGATGATCTACCTAAAAAACTGATGTTTCACGTGGAACATCAGATTCAACAGCGCACAAATTACGAGGCAGCACATAAAGCAGTAAGTCTGTTTCAAAAACATGAAAAGCAGCTTAATGCCTATATCGATAAACTGCTTTGGTGGAATGAGAGAGTAAATCTCGTTAGCCGAAATGTTTCACGTGAAACAATTGCAAATCACGTGCAGCATTCGTTGTATCCCGGAATTTTAGGCCTGTTGGATGATTTCAGTTATATCATTGACAGTGGTACAGGTGGTGGTTTGCCCGGAATTCCCCTTGCCATATGTTACCCGGACAAAAAGTTCTTGTTCAATGATATCGTAAAGAAAAAAGTGATGGCCGTTCAGGCTATGAGTCGTAAACTGGGGTTGAAGAATACATCCGATTACACTGGATCAGTTGAGGAACTCCCTTTTGACAAAGGTGAATTGCTTATATCCAAGCATGCTTTTAAGATCAATAATCTAACGAAGATGCTGAGCGATAGCTGGGATCAGATGGTTCTGCTCAAGGGAATGGACTTTGAGAAAGAGCTTAGTGAAACCAGCTTGCCACTACAGGTTGAAGTCTGGGATTTGTATGAACTGACAAAAGAAGCCTTTTATGAGGGAAAGGCTGTGCTAAAAATCAGGAGGAAAAATGAACAGCAATGAACGCAGGCTGAAGCTGATGTTAATACTCCAGCAAAAAGGCAACAGACTCACCGTTGATGAATTGGCCGAGAAGTTTGGTGTATCCAGAAGGACCATTTTCAGGGATTTTAATGCCCTACAGGAAATAAATATTCCTGTAACCTGGGACCGATACTCCGGATATGGAATGCTTCCGGGTTATAAAGTGCCGCCCCTGATGTTTACTTCGAAGGAGATTGCAACCATTATGGTGGGGCTTGGTTTTGTTAAATCCCAGGTGGATCAAACGCTAGTACAGGATGCACATTCGGTCGAATTGAAAATAAAAGAAGTGTTGCCGGATGAGTTGCAGCAATTTATGACCTCAATAGAAGAGTCTACGGTTATTGATCCTTATGCCATGTTTGGCATAGAAAAGAAAAAAGGAGGTAGCTGGTACAGCATTAACTCAGCCATCGCACAGAAACAGCGTATCCTTTTTACCTACAAAAGTAAGAGCGGCGAGGTAACCCACCGAAAACTAGACCCTTACTTGCTGGTGTATTTTGGTGACCATTGGAATTTGATAGGGTATTCTCATCAACGTGGGGATTTCAGGAATTTTATACTGGATCAGATCAGTGATCTGGAAATTCTGGATGAAAATTTCACTCCCAAAAAGAAAATTGACGCAGAGGGCTTAATTTTTAGATTTGACGAGACCTCTCAAATCGTCAGGGTAATAGCCGAAAAATCTATTTTAGCGCGTCTGAAGCGAAATTTACCGGCTAATATTTTTAAGGAAGAAGCCCTGAAAAATGAAAAAGTTAAGGTTGCCTTCAAATTCGACAACCTTGTCTATATTAATGAGTGGTTATTACAATTTGGTGACAAAATTGAAATACTGGAACCGGCCTCGTTGAAAACCCTTAGAAAAGATTTGTTGAATAAAATGATGCCCTAAGCCTTGAAATAAAAAAAGCCCTTCAAAAAATGAAGGGCTTAGACTTTAGGTTTTAGGATTTCTGAAATCAGATGGACTCGTCCTCATCTTCATTTACTACCCGGGTAACCGCGGCAATACTTCCGTCTTCATCCAGGCGCATCATGCGAACACCCTGTGTATTGCGCCCCATGGTCCGGATTGATTTACAGCTCATTCGGATAACTTTTCCGCGCTCTGTAATGATCATCAGATCGTCATTATCGGTTACCTCTTTCAAAGCGATTAAATCACCAGTTTTTGGCGTTATCTTCAATGTAATCACGCCTTTACCACCTCTTGATTGCTCCCGGTAATCCTCAACCAGAGAGCGTTTTCCGTATCCGTTTTCAGAGATAGCCAGAACGGTTGCTTCGTGGGTGTTTTTAATCACAACCATATCAACGACTTCATCTTTTTTGGTGAGTGTCATACCGCGTACACCAGAAGTATTTCGACCCATTTCACGGACATCATCTTCATGAAAGCGTATGGCCCGCCCTGCACGGTTTGCCAGAATAATATTACTGTCGCCATCGGTTAGTGAGGCACCAAGGAGGGTATCATCATCTTTGATATTTATGGCAATGATGCCATCGCGGCGCGGTCTGCTGTAAGCTTCAAGTGATGTTTTCTTGATCTGACCGCCTTTAGTGGCCATAATGATAAAATGATTTTTGATGTATTCATCTTCGTCCAGGGTTTTGACCGGAACAAAGGTCTTTATCTGATCATCTTTATCAATCTCAATCAGATTGATGATGGCACGTCCCCGGGCCAGGCGGGATCCCTCAGGAATTTCATAAACTTTAAGCCAGTAGCATTTTCCTTTTTCGGTAAAGAATAGGATGTAATTATGGTTGGTAGCCACAAACAGATGTTCTACATATTCTTCATCCTTTGTAGTCGTGCCCTTAACTCCTTTTCCTCCTCTTCTCTGACGACGATATCCGCTTACCGGCATACGCTTAATGAAGCCTTTGTTGGAAATCGTTACTACCACATCCTCATCAGCAATCATATCCTCGATGCTGAAATCTTCAGCTGAGTAAACAATCTGGGTTCGTCGTTCATCCCCGTAGCGTTCTTTAAGATCCGCAAGTTCCTGTTTTATAATTTCATACTGCTTCTCTCGGCTGGATAGTATGTCTCTATACTCAGCAATCTTATCGACGATTTCACGGTATTCAGCATCAATTTTGTCACGTTCCAGTCCGGTCAGCTTCTGCAGGCGCATTTCCAGAATGGCTTTTGCCTGAATATCAGTGAGCGCAAATTTCTTTCTCAGTTCATCGGAGGCAATCTGAGGTGTGCTGGAAGCCCGAATGGTTTTGATGACTTCATCCAGATTATCCAGCGCAATTTTCAAACCTTCCAGAATATGTGCCCGGGCTTCAGCCTGATCCAGATCATGCATGGTACGGCGGATGATGACATCCACACGATGTTCCACATAATGATGGATCAACTCTGTCAGCGCCATCACTTTGGGACGCCCTTTAACCAGAGCCAGATTGATCACCCCAAATGTAGTCTGCATCTGCGTATACTTGTAGAGCTGATTCAGTACCACACCTGCGTTGGCAGATCGTTTCAGGATAATAACGATGCGCATACCATCACGATCCGACTCGTCACGGATTTCAGCGATTTCATTAATCTTCTCCTGATTTACCAGACTTGCAATCTTCTCAATCAGTGTTGCCTTATTAACCTGATAGGGAATTTCGGTTACTACAATTTGTTCGCGGCCACCTCTCAGCTCTTCAGTATTGGCGCGGGCTCGTAAAGTTATTTTACCCCGGCCAGTTTCAAAAGCTTCTTTGACTCCTTCATAGCCGTAAATGATACCACCCGTTGGAAAATCAGGAGCCGTAATATGCTCCATCAGCTGTTTGGTTTCTATTTCCGGATTATCAATGAAGGCTGTAATTCCATCAACCACCTCCGTCAGGTTATGAGGAGGAATATTGGTTGCCATACCTACAGCAATACCGGATGCACCATTAAGTAACAGGTTAGGAACCAGTGAAGGCAAAACCGTTGGTTCCTGAAGGGTCTCATCAAAGTTGGACTGAAAATCGACCGTGCCTTTGTTAATGTCGGTCAGTGCTTCCTCAGCAATTCGTTGCATGCGCACTTCGGTATAACGCATGGCCGCGGCAGAATCACCATCCACGGATCCAAAATTACCCTGCCCGTCAACCATGGGATATCTCAGGGAAAAGTCCTGAACCATACGAACAATAGAATCATAAACTGCAGTATCCCCATGCGGGTGATACTTACCCAGAACTTCACCCACAATACGGGCACTTTTCTTGTAAGGACGATTGTGCAGCATGCCCAGTTCACTCATGCCATACAAAACACGGCGGTGAACGGGTTTCAGTCCGTCTCGCACATCAGGCAGTGCTCTGGAGACAATCACCGACATCGAATAATCGATGTAGGACGACTGCATTTCATCTTCTATGGTAACCTGAATAATCTTTTCTCGAGCCATTAATCAGCTATGCTTAATAATTTTAGGTAGTTAGTTGGATTAAATATCCAGATTAGCGTATTTCGCGTTACGCTCAATGAAGTCTCTTCGGGGTTCTACGTCATCACCCATTAGCATGGAAAACATTTTGTCGGCACCGGCAGCACTCTCAACGGTAACCTGCTGAAGTGTTCTGGTTTCCGGATCCATGGTGGTTTCCCAAAGCTGATCAGGGTTCATTTCACCCAGACCTTTATATCGGGATACATCGAATTTCTTTTTCTTCTTTTTGAGGTCGCGAACAATTTTATCCCGGTTGTCATCATCCCAGGCATACTCTATGTTCTTGCCAAAAGTGATTTTATACAGAGGCGGGGTAGCGATATACACAAAACCATTTTCGATGAGCGGTTTCATGTACCGGTAGAAGAAGGTGAGCAAAAGGGTACGGATATGGGATCCATCCACATCAGCATCGGTCATGATGATAATTTTGTGATAGCGAAGTTTATCAACCTCAAACTCTTCATCACCATGACCCACACCGGTACCCAGGGCAGTTATCATGGCCTGAATCTCTTTATTTTCCAGGATCTTATTGATCTTGGCCTTCTCCACATTCAGAATCTTACCTCTCAGAGGCAGGATAGCCTGAAAACTTCTGTTTCTGCCCATTTTGGCAGAACCGCCGGCAGAATCACCCTCCACCAGATAAACTTCACAATGTTCCGGATCGTTGATGGAACAGTCGGCCAGTTTTCCGGGCAGGCCACCACCGCTCATTACACTTTTGCGCTGAATCAGCTGCCGGGCTTTACGTGCTGCCTCCCGGGCTTCGGCTGCAAGCACCACTTTTTCAATGATCTTTTTGGCTTGCTTCGGGTTTTCTTCGAGATAATCATTGAGCTTCTCATAAACAATGACTTCAACCGCTGACTGTACCTCGGAATTACCCAGCTTGGTCTTGGTTTGCCCCTCAAACTGAGGCTCAGCCACTTTAACACTCAGAACGGCAGTCAGGCCTTCCCGAAAATCCTCCCCGGAAATGGATACTTTTGATTTGGCTTTAATGAGGCCGTTTTTTTCAGCATAGGTCTTGAGAGAACGGGTAAGTGCTCTACGGAATCCTGAAATATGGGTACCGCCTTCACGAGTATTAATGTTATTTACATAAGAATGCACATTTTCGGTGAAGGAGTTATTGTAGGACATGGCCAGCTCAACAGGCACATTCTCCATTTCGCCCTCAACATAGATAGGATCTGACATGAGGCCGTCTCGGGCTTCATCCAGGTATTTGACAAAATCTTTTACTCCACCCTCATAATGATATTCTTCCCGACCCAGATCCGGATCCTCTTCCCGATGGTCAATCAGCGCAATGGTTACAGTAGGATTCAGGAAGGCCAGTTCCCGCATTCTTTCAGCAATGATATCAAACTTAAACTCTACGGTCTGGGTAAAAATCGTAGTATCAGGTTTGAAAGTGATGTAGGTACCCCTCTTGTCGGTTTTACCCTTGGTGGTAAGCCCTGTTTTGGTTGAACCCCGTTCAAAATCCATATAGTGAATTTCACCGTCACGGTGGATTTCTGCTTTGAATATTTCAGCAAGGGCATTCACACAACTAACGCCAACACCATGCAATCCGCCGGATACTTTATACGTGTCTTTATCGAATTTACCCCCGGCATGAAGTTTGGTGAGTACAACTTCAACAGCAGGCAGATTCAACTTGGGATGCATATCAACCGGTATACCACGACCGTTATCTTTAATGGTGATGGAACCATCCGTATTGATCTCTACTGAAATGAAGTCGCAATACCCGGCCAGGGCTTCATCAATGGAGTTATCTACTACTTCATTGATAAGGTGATGCAGTCCGCGCTGACCAACGTCGCCGATATACATGGCTGGGCGTTTGCGAACGGCTTCAAGACCTTCTAAAACTTGTATATTGGACGCTTTGTAGTCTTTTCCCGATTGTTCGCTCATAAAAGAGAGGGTGATGATGATTAATTATTGAGTAATAGCCAACGGAAAATAGGGCATATGCCCTCAAAATCAAAAGAAGTTATGACTGATATTGCCTTTTTATTGGATAAGCTCTTAAAACGTAATTATGCGATTTTCAAATGTTGATAAAACCCATCATTTTCCGGAGTTATCAACAATTGTGAAGAATTGTTGAAAGTTTAATTGATCGTAAATTCTGTTCGCCGTATTTTTCTGTTCTATTTTGAAATGAAATTCTCCATAATCATGGCTCGAAGAGACGATATTACAGGTAAGATTGCGTTGAACGGATATCGTTCTTCCAAGGCAAATAATAAGACTAAACATCGCTTTCATCTGAATCTTCAGAAGAGACGGTTTTATCTGCCTGAGGAAGACCGATGGATCACGCTAAAGGTGTCGGCCAAAACGCTGCGTACCATAAATAAAAAAGGTATTGAGGCCGTACTGAAAGAAGCGAGAAAAAAAGGAACACTTACTAAAGAGGTATAGCAATGGCGAAAGGCAACCGCATTCAGGTTATTCTCGAGTGTACGGAAAAGCCGGGTTCTTCCCGCTACGTCACTACCAAAAACAGACGTACCACCACTGAGCGACTTGAACTGAAGAAGTATAATCCTGTTCTGAGAAAACACACAGTACACAAAGAAATTAAATAAGTTCTGAATCATGGCTAAGAAGCAAACATTTGGTAGTGAAGCTCTGGCAGCCAAAGCTGCTGCGCGAAAAATGGCTAAAGTCGTTATTGCGAATCGCAATGATAAGGGTAAATACGCTTTCAACGAGGCAATGATTGACCAGGAAAACGTGAAGGAATACATCAGCAAGAATAAAGAATCCTGATTCAATTCTTCAGATGAGTTTGTGAGGTTACATCATTATTTTGATGTAGCCTTTTTTTTTGCTCAAAAACCGGGACACAACTATGAACATTCAAGAACAGATAACGGCCGATATTAAAGAGGCCATGAAGAACAAGGAAAGTGACCGACTGCGCGTGCTTCGTTCCCTTAAAGCCAAACTGCTTGAGAAGGAAGTCAGTATTCGACAGGGTGGAGAAGCCAAACTGAATGAAGAACAGATGATTGAAGTGCTGATGAAAGCCGCAAAACAGCGCAAGGAATCCATCGATCAGTTCACAAGCGGTGGTAGGGATGATCTGGTTGCCGGTGAGGAAGCTGAACTTAAGATCATTGAGAGTTATCTGCCTGAAATGATGGATGAAGAAGAGATTCGCGTTAAGGCGAAAGAGAAAATTACGGCAATGGGCGCTTCATCTATGGCCGATATGGGTAAAGTGATGGGAGCTCTGATGGGCGAACTTAAGGGTAAGGCCGACGGATCCGAGATTTCACGCATCGTAAAAGAGGAGCTTTCCTGATCTATGGGAGTTCTTGATGTTATCATTCTGGCTCCACTTGCGTATTTCGGCTTCCGTGGTTTTATGAATGGTTTTGTTAAAGAAATCCTGAACATTGTCGGGATTATCTTAGCTGTCTTTATCACATTCCGCTATATGGATGCACTGGTGGTGCTGATTAAACCTTTGTTTGATGAAAAATCAGCCGCCATTCCTTTCATTTCAGGTATCATTCTTTTTATTGGAACTCTGTTGCTGGTTGCACTGGCCGCTCACTATATCAAGAAAACCCTCGAAGCTGCCAAGTTGGGTACGGCTAACCGTTTGCTGGGGATGAGTTTCGGAATACTGAAAAGTGGAATACTGGTCAGTTCCGTATTGCTGCTGCTGGCGGGCTTTAACTTCCCTTCGGATGAATCAAGACAGCAATCATTTTTCTATACCTATGTAATTCATCTGGGGCCGCTTGCTTATGATGCTCTTGCCCTGCTGGCCCCGGGAACGGATTCCTATTCTGACACCATTGAAGAAATCCTTTCTGAATATAATCCCATTGAGAATTTTCCATTGCTCAACAATTAAGTGAACAACGAATCAGAAACAGACCATGGCATTTAAACCGGTTGAAGAACAACTAGAAGATATCAGACGAGGGGCTTTCGAAATTATCCCGGAAGAAGAGCTGATCGAAAAACTGAAAAGATCAGTAAAGACCAATAAACCCCTTAAAATAAAACTGGGTGTTGATCCCACCCGGCCAGACTTGCATCTTGGGCACTCGGTGGTGCTACGCAAGCTTCGTCAGTTTCAGGATCTGGGGCATGAAATTGTGCTGATCATTGGCGGTTTTACAGCGATGATCGGAGATCCTACCGGGCAGAATAAAACCAGACCCCCGCTCTCTGAAAAAGAAGTAACTGAATATGCCCAGACCTACATCGACCAGGCAAAGAAAATACTGCTTGAACACCGGCTAACCATTGTCAACAACAACGACTGGTTGGGCGGAATGAGTTTCATGGATGTGATTCGCCTGGCATCAAAAACAACCGTGGCGAGAATGATTGAGCGGGATGATTTTACCAAGCGATTTGAAGCCAATGAACCCATCTCCCTGCATGAATTTTTATACCCGCTTGCCCAGGCACAGGATTCGGTTCATCTGGAAAATGACGTTGAGCTTGGGGGGACCGATCAGAAGTTTAACCTGTTGATGGGAAGGCAGTTACAGCGTGATAGTGATATTGAAGCTCAGGTCTGTTTAACTATGCCTTTACTGGTGGGTACCGATGGCAGCATGAAAATGTCTAAATCCTATGATAATTACATAGGAATCGATGAAGCAGCCAGCGACATGTACGGAAAAACTTTATCCATTCCGGATGACCTCATTTATACCTATTTCGAGTTGCTGACTGATGTATCACTATCAGAGCTTGAGGAGATAAAAAATAAAATTGAAGAGGATCCCCGTAACACCAAACACGACCTGGCCCATGAGATCGTAAAACTGTATCACGGAGAAAAAGCGGCATCTGAAGCTCGGGAGCATTTCGAAAAAACGGTGGTGAACAAAGAGGTGCCGGATGATGCGCCGCAATTTTTATTCCCCAAGGGAGCACACCGCCTGCTCGATATCATTAATGAAACCAAACTCGCGCCCAGTAATGCAGAAGCCAAAAGAATCATTAAGCAGGGCGGGGTTACCGTTGATGACGAAAAAATCACGGATATGAATAAACATATCCTGATTGACGACGGTGAGCGTGTTCTGAAAGTTGGTAAAAGAAAATACGGAATACTGAAGGGCGAATAAGTTGCTGAAAATATCATCTTACAACATAAACGGAATCAGAGCTGCTCATCGAAAAGGTATTCTGGAATGGTTGGACCAATCAACTCCGGACATCCTTTGCCTTCAGGAAACCCGGGCTGAGAAAGAGCAGTTTCCGGATGAAATCCTGGATCTCGGTTATCACAAATCATTTGTAAGCGCTGAGAAAAAAGGCTACTCGGGGGTTTCTATTTTCACGAAGCAGGAGCCCCTTGCTGTTGAGGAAGGCATGAATGTGGAATGGATTGATCGTGAAGGACGCATCATCATGAACGAGTTCGATGAGTTTAAAATCTACTCCGTTTACGTGCCCAGCGGAACAACCGGCGATCACCGTCAGGATCTGAAAATGAAGTTTCTGGATGATTTCTACCAATTCGGTGAATCTGTTCTGAATGATGAAAAACCGGCGATAATCTGCGGTGATTTCAATATCTGCCATACTGAAATCGACATTCACAATCCAAAGCAGAATAAAAACACTTCGGGGTTCCTCATCGAGGAAAGGGAGTGGGTTAGCTCTTTTCTTGAGCTGGGTTTTGTGGATGTATTCAGAGATCTGCACAAAGACGTACCGGATTTATACAGCTGGTGGTCGTACCGGGCTCGATCCAAGGAAAAAAATAAGGGCTGGAGAATTGATTACCATTTTGCTCCACCCAAACTTGCCTCAAAGGCAAAAGAAGCGGTGATCGAAAAAGACTGGGACATGTCAGATCATGCGCCGGTGACAATCTCATACGACCTCTGAGAACGCATTTCAATTAATTTGAGTTGATGACATTCGATAAAATTGATTTATTGTTTATTGAATAATTTAATGTGCATCAATTATGCCAACCCATTTTAAAGGAAACGAAGAGCAGGTCAATACGCTGAACGCTTTCATCAAGCTGATGAGGGCTTCGGAGTCCATTAACAGCAGACTGAACCGAAATCTGGCGGAGGCCGGACTTACCGTTTCCCAGTTCGGTGTGCTGGAAGCTTTGCTCCACATCGGGCCTCAAAACCAAAAGAGATTAGGTGAAAAAATCCTGAAAAGCGGGGGCAACATCACACTGGTCATCGACAATCTGGAGAAAAATAAACTGGTAACACGAAGCCCGGATCCGGCCGACCGCCGTGCGGTAATTATTCAGCTAACAAAAGAGGGTAAAAAGTACATTCAGGATTACTTCCCCAAACATCTTTCCCGGATTATGGAAGAGTTTTCTGTGCTTTCTGAAAAAGAGAAAAATGAGCTTGCCAGAATCTGTAAAAAGCTGGGGCTTAAAGAATAAGCGAGCAATAATCACGCTCCCTTTGGGTTATGAGAGTGTTCTTAAATGAACGTGACTCCATAAATCCCTAAGGGAGTAGGCATGAAGGCCTGCTCCCTCTTTTTTAGATCCTCAAAGCTCTTCTTTTAGCTGTTCAATCTGATCCCGGATGCGCGCAGCCTCCTCAAACTCCATATTCCTAGCTGCATTCACCATGGAATCCTGAAGGTATTGAAGGAATTTCTCTTTGGAATCGAAGGTCACTTCTTTCATAGCCGGACTGGCTTTATACTGTATGCCATCTTCAGCCACTTTGATGGATTCCAGGTAATCCTGCTCGGCCTGTTTTTCTGCTTCTTTATCGAGAGCAAATCCTTTGGTTGAAATCAGAGCTGGATCTACCAGCGGTTTCAGCTCTTTTTTGATGGTAGATGGGGTAATGCCATGTTCTTTATTGTAGGCTTCCTGCATTTCCCGGCGGCGGTTGGTTTCATCAATCACCTTACGCATGCTTTCCGTAATCTTATCCGCATAAAGGATGGCTTTACCTCCCACGTTTCTTGCTGCACGCCCCACTATCTGGAACAGGGAAGTTTCAGATCGTAAAAAGCCTTCCTTATCCGCATCCATAATGGCCACAAGACTCAATTCCGGTATATCAATGCCCTCTCTGAGCAGGTTGATCCCCACCAGCACATCGAAGTCGCCGCGACGGTATTTATATAACACCTCGATGCGCTCCAGAGCATTCAGTTCGCTATGCATGTAGGCTGCACTGATACCCAGATTTTTTAGATACTCACTCAGTTCTTCACTCAACCTTTTGGTAAGCGTAATACAAAGCACCCTTTCCTTTTTTGCTACCCGCTTTCGGATTTCTTCCAGGATGTCATCCACCTGATTGGCCAGCGGTCGAACTTCAATTTCGGGTTCCATCAGTCCGGTAGGACGGATAATCTGCTCAGCAAAAACCCCATCTGATTTTTCCAGCTCGTAATCGCTGGGTGTAGCGCTCACAAAAATGACCTGATTAATCAGGGTTTCCCATTCCTCAAAAGTAAGTGGCCGGTTATCCAGGGCGGAAGGAAGGCGAAAACCGTGTTCCACCAGCTCCACCTTACGTGAACGATCTCCGCCATACATGGCGGAAATCTGTGGTATGGTCTGATGGCTTTCATCCACTACAATCAGATAGTCATCGGGGAAGTAATCCAGCAGACAGTAGGGTCGTTCTCCGGGTTTTCTTCCACTGAGGTAACGGGAGTAATTCTCAATACCGGAGCAGTAACCGATTTCCTGTATCATTTCGATGTCGAAAAGCGTTCGCTGTTCGATACGTTTGGCTTCCAGGAATTTTTCCTCATCCTTGAGCACTTCCACCCTCCAGTTCAGTTCATCCCTGATCTGCTGAATAGACTCTTCAAGTCTTGATTTGGTTGTTACATAATGCGAAGCCGGATAAACTCTGAACTCATCAACAGTCTCAATGATATTGCCGGTTTCGGTATCAAAGAGCTGCATTTTTTCAATTTCATCACCCCATTGTGTGATGCGTAGACCCTCATCGCTGTAGGCCGGATACACATCCACCACATCTCCGCGAACCCGGAAGGTTCCCCGCTTGAATTCAAAATCGTTTCGCGCATAATGCAGATCCACAAGATCGTAGAGCATCTTGTTTCTGGGGATTTCCATTCCGGTCTTCAGACTCAGGATAAGTTTGGCGTATTCGGATGGCGAACCAATACCGTAGATACAACTTACCGAACTCACAATGATGACATCTCTTCGTCCCGACAGCAGGGAACTAGTTGCCCGAAGACGTAGTCGCTGTATCTCATCGTTGATAGAAAGATCCTTTTCGATGTATTTGTCCTGAGAGGAAATGTAGGCTTCAGGCTGGTAGTAGTCGTAATAGGAGATGAAAAACTCGACACGGTTATCCGGGTAGAAATCAGAAAGCTCCCGGTACAGCTGGGCGGCCAGGGTTTTGTTGTGGCTCATCACCAAGGTGGGTTTTTCCACGTTTTCAATCACGCTGGCTATCGTGCGTGTTTTACCCGATCCGGTAATTCCCAGGAGGGTCTGAAATTTTTCACCATCATGAATGCCCTGAGTCAATTCTTCGATGGCTTTAGGTTGATCACCGGCTGGTTTAAATGGAGATTGAAGCTCAAATTTATGCATTTGTCAATTTCAGGTTTTCAGGGTTCAGACACCATCCCATAACCAAAAAAAAGTGGAATGCATTGGCGAAAAAACTATTTTATGGCCCCTTTATTACAGTAAGCCTATGTCTGAACAGAACAAAGAACTTAGTGAACTCCGCCAGCGTCTGGATCAGGTGGATGAGCAGATCCTTCAGCTGCTTTCCGAGCGCAACGAAGTGATCAAGAAAGTGGTGGAAACCAAGGTCAAAAACCAACTTCCGGTTTTTGTGGCCAGCAGGGAGAATGCCAAAACGGAATCCTTCAAGCAACTGGCTTCGGAAAAAGGTATAGATCCCGACTGGGCTGAAGATTTTTTGCGTATGATCATGAGCGCATCCCGCGCCAGCCAGTCAGAGGCACAATTTCCCAGATCCACACCGGAACCCAAACACATTTTATTTGTAGGCGGGGAAGGCGGAATGGGTAAACTTTACCGCCGCATGGCCGAAACCACGGGGCATATCACCTACAGTCTGGATAAAGGAAACTGGTATAAACTGGAAGAATGGGCTGAAAAGGCCGATCTGGTTATTGTAACCGTGCCCATTAACGTAACAGAGGCGGTGATTGAACGCCTGAAGGGACGATTACGGACGGACACCATCCTGGCCGATTTCACCAGTAATAAATCAAAACCCCTGGCTGCCATGCTGGAAAATCATGAGGGCCCGGTGATTGGCCTGCACCCCATGCATGGCCCAGATGTACATAATTTGTCGAAGCAGCTGATGGTGGTTTGTGCGGGCAGAGATGCCGAAAAAGGCAACTGGTTTGTGGAACAGTGCAGATTATGGGGGATGCGGGTAATTGAAGCAGATCCGGAAAAGCATGACCATGTGATGCATATGGTTCAGGGACTCCGGCACTTTGTAGCCCTGCTGCATGGATCGCATATGAAGCATTTTGACCTGAAACCATCCGACATGCTGGAGTTTTCAAGCCCCATTTACCGGGCTGAACTTATGATGACCGGTCGTATCTTTGCCCAGAGTGCTGAGTTGTATGCCGATATTGTTTTCGCCAATCAGGAGCGCCGTGATTTACTCACCTCCTTTTTTGAACATCACAGTCGCTTAGCTGAACTGGTCAAAAACGGAGATCGGGAAGGCTTTATCCGTGAGTTTGAATCAGTCACGGATTTCTTTGGCAAGTTTGCCACACAGGCTCTGCATGAAAGCTCTTATCTGATCAACCGGCTTGCTGATCGGTTTTCGTGAATTACTCCTTCACCCGGCTTAAAGCCATGGCATTCAGCAGATAACGGGGGAGATTCTTTCGGGGATCTCTCTTTTTCATATTCAGATAAATGCCCAGCGCTTTGAGCAGTGGCACCTTATGGGTTTCCACGAATTCCACCCAGGTTCCGTCGGGATCGTCGATGTAGGTAAATCGCCCGGCTGCTTCTCCCATATCAAAGCTCTTGTCCTTGTTTTCTTCCGAATCGACAGTGAAGGGGAATCCGGCTGTGGTCAGTGTTTCACCCAGATCATCCATGCCCTGCACATCCCAGCAGATGTGGATGAACCCAAGGTCGCCCCAATATCGGTCTTCAAAAACTTTCCGGGCATCCCGGTCCTTAACGGTAATCAACTCAATTTCGGTTGGGCCTAGGAGTTCCGCAAAGCCACCTTTTCTTTCCTTTGAATGCCGAAGCAGGCAGCGACGGAAAGTATGGCCATCCGCTCCTGTCAGACCATTGAAGTCATCAAATGAACCCTCCTCATCATACACCACTTCAGCATAACCCAGAATATCAGAATACAGGCTGCGTGACTTATCGATGTCGCTGACTCCGATTACTGCGCCGGCTATTCCGCCGGTGGTGAATTTTGTATTCAGGCTGTAGAAACCAAGTCCTTTAACCACATTGAAGACATTGCCATAGGGATCAGCTACAAAAAAATGCTCCTCTCCTGCCGGGTTTTGTACCACTTCGGTGAGCAGATTAGCTCCTTTATCCTTCAGGAACTGGTATGTGGCTTTAACATCCACGGACTTTACCTTGGCCGCATTGATCCCAAAATCTCCGAGCTGAATTTCGAAGTCGGGCCCAACGGGTGTCCGGCTGCGATACTGCCAGATTTCGAATCCGCCCCCGCCCTTCATATTCAGCATGATGCGCGCGATGCGCTGATGGGCTTCTCCGCCGGTGTAAATGGTCATCTTATCAGCTGTGGCTGCATCCTCCAGCACCTTTATATCCATTCCGAAGTGATCCAGATACCATTTGGATGCCTCTTTTACATCTTTGACCCCAATTCCGATCTGTTGAATTCCTGCAATAACTGCGCTCATGCCCGTACCTTTGTTTATGGAAAGCCCGAAAATACCACAATTCCGTAATCTTTCAACGAATCAGGATTCGGCCAGTTCATTGAGGAAGTCGCGAAAGCGGTCGGTGTCGTACTGGGCCATCCCTCGTTTCTTGGAAACAATGTTTCCGTCTTTTGAAATAATGTAGGTCGTGGGCACTACGCTGCTTTCGAAGATGGCAGGGCGATAGCCCGTCTGAACATAGACGGGAAATGTGAAGCCTTTTTTATCGATGAATTTTTTCGCGGTTTCAGGTGACTCATCCAGTGAAATCATCAGGAACACGATATCCTCATTCTCAATGGATTCATACAGGGATTGAATATTCGGCATTTCAGCGATGCAGGGCGGACACCAGGTGGCCCAGAAGTTCATGAAAACCACTTTATCCCGGAAATCATTAAGGCTGAGTTTTTCACCATCCAGCGTTTGCAGCGGCATATTGTAATTTGATTTCAGGAATTCATCTTCATCCGGAGTGGTGTCCGGGCGCAGGATGCCGGTCATGAGTACACCACGCTGTAAGGTAGATATAACCGGTTTGTGTAATCCGGTGGCGTACAGCATCAGGATGATGCCCAGAAACACGGACCATTCGATTATTTCCCGCTTCCATCGGGATTTGCCGGTTTTCTTCTGATCAGACATTCTCAGATAAAGGTGGACATTTGATCCAGCGACTTCTTTTCGATATCCGGTACCATTACTTCATCAGCCGGATAGCCCACAACCAGCAGCAGGAAGGGTTTTTCATGGGAAGGCCGGCCAAGGATTTTATTCAGGAATCCCATCGGACTGGGCGTATGCGTCAGAGAAACCAGTCCGGCATTGTGAATGGCCGTTATCAGCATACCCGTTGCTATGCCCACGGATTCTTTGACGTAATAGTGCTTTTCCTTTTCACCCTGCTCATTGATGTTGTAAGATTGTGAAAAGATGGCAATCAGATAAGGTGCTTTTTCCAGGAATGGTTTGAGTTCATTGGTGCCAAAAGGAACCAGATCCTCCAGCCAGTCGTCGGGTGCTTTGTGATGATAGAACTCATGTTCTTCTTCCTCTGCGGCAATCCGGATCTGTTGCTTAACCTGTGGGTCGCTTACGGCCACAAAATGCCAGGGCTGTTTATTGGCCCCATTGGGTGCGGTTCCGGCTGACATCAGGCAGTCTTCGATGATTTTTCGGGGAACTGCTTTGTCAGAAAAATCCCGGACGGTCCGTCGTTTTTGCATTAATTCTTTAAAATCAGACGCACGCTGCATCATTTCCTCTTCCGAAAGATGGATAAGGCCGGGGTGTGGTATGAAATTATTTTTATTACTCATGGCCTGAAGGTATGAAGCCTGTGTGTTGAATTGAACAAGCAAAGTATAACAAATCCCTCAAAGATGAGGGTTCTGCTGCATGAAGTTAAAGTAGGCAACAACCTCAGCGTATCTCTCTCGGTATCGGTCGCGAAGACGATCCTGAAGCAAGGGTTCAAGTGTTTGAGAAAAAAGGTCCGTTTCCCGTTGGTAAGCCAGGTGCCACAGGGCCGAAAGATAAATCTCGAACCAGTCTTCGTTAAATGCTGCAGGTGGAAGCAAATCCAGGTAAGCTTTTAATTTTGCATCATTCCTGAGTAGCAAGCTGCGGTTAATGCTCAGTACCTGATTGGCGGGCGTCAGTTGGAGAAAGGTTGTCGAATCCGGAAGCTGATTCAGATATCGTCTATGGACATGTTGTTTCCAGTTCAGGGAATCCCGGCGCAGATCCAGTGTGTACCGGAACTGCCGGGTATCATCTGCGGAAATAGCATCAGTGTGTTTGTTCAGGTGCTGCCAGGCATCCGATTCCCTTCCGGCCAGCATCAGGGCATCCGCCTTCAGAATTTGATGGGTGAGCAGGCTGTCGCTTTCATCCACAAAATCTACCACAGCGGCGTAATCACCGGTAATCAGTTTCCAGCGCAGCCATTCGGTTTGCACAAAAGCGTTTTCGGGCTGTAGCTGCAGTAACTGTTCATAGCCCCTCGCTATAGTCATCGTATCGTTGTTGGTTTGTGCAAAATTGACCCGGTCAAAGATTTCTGCAGATTCACTCAGGCTGTGGGGGCAGTTTTTCTGAAAGAGGGAAAGCCGTCCGAAAATATTTTCTGAAACCTGAAGGTCTAGCGAATCCACATAGGTGCCGTTCAGCCTGGCCGTCCACTCTTCGTACATCTGATCAAAGCTGATTGGAAAATGATCGAGGGAGGCATCCCTGTACGCTGTTTTGACATCCTCCAGCGGCAGGGTGTCCAGCATATATCGCACAAAAGAACCGGTAGTGGTATAAGAGATTCCGGCCGAAGCTCCGTAAAAACCCCAGAAACTAAAGGCGTCTCTCAGGTCTTCTTTTTCAGGAAGCGGGCGCTCTGCCGTTACGATCTGGTCCAGAGTGGAAAGTGAAGAGGCATTTCCTGCAACTGCCGTAGCCAGCCCTTCTGTCATTCCGATACTCCAGCTGGCATTGAAGAAGTCATTTCCGAACTGCTTGGCAATTACGTGCACCAGTTCATGTTCCAGAACGTCATCCAGCTGCTGTCTGGCGATGTGAAGCTGATCCAGCTGCAACCAGACGGGAACATAGGAGGTGAATTTTGCGCCCACCCATTCTTTTTTCTGCCATGCATCAGCGTAGAGATAAGAATGGATTTTTCTCCCTTCCGGCCAGTCAATTTCCAGCTCATTCGAGATTTCCTGAAAGTAAAATTCATGAAGGGATGCATAATAGCGTGCCTCAACCCGGGTGAAGGCCTGGGCATCGAAGAATAATTCGAAATGTTCGGTGGTGAAATGCTGTGTGAGCCTTTGCTCCAGCGTCTCATTCGGAGTGATGATATTCCAGTTATCCAGCTGGGTATAGGAGAACATCAGGCTAAGCAATGAAAAACCAACAATGGCCTTTGCAGGCGTGTGCTTTGTAAAATCGCTGAGGTTCCAGAGCAGCAGAATCCACATCAGGCTGATACTCCGAAATAGCAGTAATGCCGGCTGAACCAGGATCTCTTCATCGTAAATGGGGCCGGGCCATCCACCCCAGATATGATTATAGAGGTAGACCTGCGGAAAGATGGAGAGTTCGATAAAAGGGACTATAATGCCCAACAGAATAAGCATCATCAAAAGAATTCCTCGCTGCCATCGGACAGAAAGCCCAACATCGTCTGATGCTTTGCGCATTGCAACCGCCAGAAAAACAGCCGGAATTACAAAAAGCAGCCAGTATGCAATGCCATGAATATTGAGGCAACCGCTGAAAAGGGAATAGAACAGAGCCGGTAGCGAGAAAAGGAAGAGTTCAAAAATAACTCGAATGGCCCGGATGAATGGGGACCGCTTATGCGGTGGAAAAAACCCGGCACGCAGAAAACCAACCAGCGCAGCAATCAGTGCGAGTTCGAAATGGAAATCCCTGAGTAAGGGAACCGGTAGCAACAGGCAACCGGCAAGCAATAGCAGGATTTCATTTCGGTAGGCTTTGAATGGCATTTAGTTCTTAAACATGGTGCTGAGCACGAACCAGATATTCTCCTTGCGTTCCATCAAGCGGCGGCTGAAATAAGGGAACCAGTCGGATCCAAAAGGTACATAAACCCGTGTTCTATAACCCTCGTTTGTCAGCTTGATCATGGTGCTTTCCCTCAGTCCGTAGAGCATCTGAATTTCAAATCGATCTTTGGGTATGTCATTTTGATTGGCATAACCTGTAACCCAGTTGATGAGCTCATCATCATGTGATCCAAAACGAGGATAAGAAGTTTTATCGATCAGGACCTTTGCATACTGCTTGAAAGCCTCCCGGATGGCTGGCATATTCTGCAGGGCGATGTCGGCCGATTCCTGATATGCTCCTTTCACCAGCCGGATATCTGCATTCATCTCTGCCAGCTCATCAATATCTTTTTTAGAGCGATGCAGCATGGCCTGAATCACGGTTCCCACATGCTTCCCGTATTTCTCATGTACTTCTTTGAATATGTCGATGGTAACCTGAGTAACTCCGGACCCTTCCATATCGATGCGCACAAACTGATCATGCTGCTTTGCTACATCCATCAGCCGGAATAAATTTTCCTTACAGAATTCCCGGTCGATATCCAATCCCATCATAGTGAGTTTGATGGAGATGGTACTGAGTAACCCGGTTTCCTTAATCCCGTCCAGCAACCTGATATAACTCTCAACGGTTTCCTTAGCTTTATCCTCATCCTTCACATTCTCGCCCAGGAGGTCAAGGGTGATGGCAATATCTTTTTCGTTCAGATACTGAACCTTCGGAATCGACTCCTGAAAAGTCTCACCGGCTACAAATCTTTTAGCAAGGATAAAGGGTAGTTTCATAAGCAGAGATGAGTTTAGCTGAGCAAAGATAGTAAATTGGGCTTCAGCCCGCTATATGCCACGTTCTAAAATTTGTGCCCTCGCTTGTAACTATAAAAAGAATGGGGCGTAATCAAGCTTCATCGATAATTGAATATGCAGATGAGGTACATTATGTGGAAGCTGAAATTGAAAATTGGATTAATCTCTATCATGAGCATGTTTTTGATACTACTTGCTCTTTTTTTAACAACGGATCTTCAGGCGCAGTCTCCGAGAGATGCTTATGAAATAAGAGAGTTGAACGTGGATGGCATCACCAAGCTGGATGTAAGAACAGCGGGAGGCTTTATTCGTGTTGAAGGTAAGCGAGGAAGTACAGCCGAAGTTCAGGTATATGTGCGAAGAAGGGGGGAATACTTCAAGAAGGGGGAAATCGACCTGGATGAATGGAGCATCGACATTGAGCAAAACGGGGATGAAATCCGCGTTGTGGCCGACCGGGAAGGCAGCTGGAACTGGAATAGCCGGACGCCCAATGTGTCTTTTGTGGTAATTTTGCCACCAGAAACGGTTTCTGAACTGCGAACCAGCGGAGGTAGTATTACCATGAAAAATCTGGAAGGTAATCAGGTTGCACGAACCAGCGGGGGCAGCATCAATGTGGAGAATATAACCGGTAACACCGAGGTGAAAACCAGCGGGGGCGCCATCGACGTTAAAGATGTCAGCGGTAATGTGAATGCAGGTACCTCCGGGGGTACCATTACCATTGCTTCCATAGATGGAAATGTGGAAGCGCGAACCTCAGGCGGTGGAATTGACCTGAGTGATATATCCGGAAATGTAAATGGCAGAACTTCCGGTGGAGGAATTCGCGCAGAACTAAGCCAGCTGGCCGAATTTGTTGATCTGTCCACTTCAGGTGGCAGTATTCGGATAAAAGTTCCGGAAGGCTCCGGCCTTGACCTGAACCTGAGAGGGAATTCAGTGCGCACCGATCTTCAAAATTTCAGCGGCTCCTCTAAAAGAAATAAGGTAGAGGGAACGGTTAATGGAGGGGGAACCCGCATCGAAGCCCGAACTTCCGGAGGTTCGGTTCGGCTTGAATATAACTGACCGGAAAAGCCCAATTTGCGAAGCGGACCGTTATGCGGCCCGCTTTTTTTATGGTTTGGAAACATCGGATAGTGAACGAAAACACGTATATTGTGTGCTTAACTCATTTACATGATGTCCGAAAAAACAGCCAGCAAGTCAGACGCGAATAACAAGAAGCAGAACCCAGCAAACGGTTATCGTCCGATCATCATCAAGGGAGCCCGGACGCACAATCTGAAGAACATCGATGTTGAGATTCCCCGCAATAAACTTACGGTGGTAACCGGGGTTTCAGGTTCGGGTAAATCCAGCCTGGCTTTTGATACCATTTATGCTGAAGGACAGCGCCGATATGTTGAATCCCTCTCATCCTATGCTCGACAGTTCCTTGAGCGTATGGATAAGCCTGATGTTGATTTCATGCAGGGTATATCTCCGGCCATGGCCATCCAGCAAAAAACGACTTCAACCAATCCCCGGTCTACCGTCGGAACCACTACCGAAATTTATGATTACCTGAGGCTGCTATTCGGCCGTATCGGTAAAACCTATTCACCGGTTTCAGGGAAGGAAGTAAAAAAAGATACTCCCCGTACTGTAATTGAAAGAATGCGGGAAGAATTTGAGGATGGGGATCGATTTTTTGTGTTGTACTCCATCCCACATCACAAAAAGAAAAATGTGGGCGAGGAACTGAAGGTTCTGAAAGAAAAAGGCCTTCCCCGCCTGTTGAATGTAGTAACGGAGGAGATGCTGGATCTGACGGAAACGGATGTGGATCTTAAATCTTTTAAAGCTGCAGACTACCGGGTGCTGGTAGATCGCCTTGTTTTTAAGGAGGATGAACATGTAATCACCCGAATTGCCGGTTCACTGGAAACAGCTTTTCATGAGGGTTTTGGACGTTGCTCGGTGAAAAAGCGAGGCGGTGAAGAATTCCGATTTTCCGAACGCTTCGAAATGGACGACATGGAATTCACCGAACCCACGCCTCAGATGTTTTCCTTCAACAATCCGTATGGGGCTTGTAATACCTGTGAGGGTTTTGGCAGAGTGGCCGGCATTGATGAGGACCTGGTCATTCCAGTTCCTGAAAAGACGATCAGGGACGGTGTTATTGCTCCGTTTAACTCACAGAAGTTTTCAAAGCATAAACGGGATCTCATCAAAGTAGCAGCTAAATACAAGCTTCCCATCGATGTGCCTTACATGGATCTGGATAAGGATGTGAAGCGCATTCTCTGGCAGGGAAAAGACGATTACATCGGCATCTACAAATTTTTTGATGAAGTAAAATCACAGGCATACAAAGTGCACATGCGGGTGCTGTACTCCCGTTACCGCGGATACAGCCGCTGCCCGGACTGTGAAGGCTACAGAGTGCGTAAGGATGCACTCTATGTAAAAATCAATGGGCTGCATGTCGGGGAAATTTCAGAAATGACCATTGGTTACGCCCGTGATTTTTTCGACAAAATTGAACTGAGTGAATTTGAGGAGAGTGTAGCCGGCCAGATTTTATTCGAAATACGAAAACGACTGAAATACCTGGACGAAGTTGGCCTGGATTATCTGACGCTGGACCGGCTGGCAAGCACCCTGAGCGGCGGGGAATCACAGCGCATCAGCCTGGCGAATTCTCTGGGATCATCCCTGATCGGAAGTTTGTATGTGCTGGATGAGCCCACCATCGGATTGCATCCCCGAGATAATGACCGGCTGATTCGTATTCTGGAGTCTTTACGGGACATTGGGAACACCGTTCTGGTTGTGGAGCACGATCCGGATATGATGAAATCGGCTGATAACATCATTGACATCGGACCATTTGCGGGTATTTTTGGCGGGGAAGTTGTGTTCAACGGAACCTATGATGAGCTAAAAAACTCAGATTCGCTTACCGGAAAGTTTGTGTCTGGCCGAAAGCAGATTCCGCTGCCTAAAAAGCGAAGAAAAGGAAGCAGCCGAAGTATTTTATTAAAAGGCGCATCGGAGCATAATCTGAAAAGCGTGGATGTGGAGATTCCACTAGGTAAGATGGTGGTTGTGACTGGGGTCTCGGGTTCCGGAAAATCCACACTGGTGCATGATACCTTGTATGCTGCCATCAAGAAGCATATCGGAACTTACAATCAAAAAGTGGGAAGGCATCGGGAAATCAGTGGATTATCAGCCGTTCATCAGGTTGAGATGGTGGATCAGAGTCCCATCGGCCGGTCTACCCGATCCAATCCGGTAACCTATACCAAAGCCTTTGACGGTATTCGTGATTTATTTGCCAGTACAAGGCAGTCTAAGATTATGGGCTACACTGCCGGACACTTCTCTTTCAATGTGCCGGGCGGACGCTGTGAAACCTGTCAGGGTGAAGGGGTTCAGAAGATCGAAATGCAGTTTATGGCCGACATCGAACTAACCTGTGAAGTATGTAACGGCACGCGCTTCCGAAAGGATGTACTCAATGTTAAATATCAGGGTAAAAATATCCATGAAGTGCTGGATATGCCAATTTCTGAAGCACTGGAGTTTTTTGAGGATGTGAATGCGGTTCATTCCAAACTTAAGCCTCTTGATGATGTGGGGCTGGGTTACCTGAAACTGGGGCAGAGCGCGACAACCCTTTCAGGTGGCGAAGCACAGCGCGTAAAGTTGGCCCGGTTCCTGAGTAAAACCTCCAATGAGCATACCCTCTACTTTTTTGATGAGCCAACCACCGGTTTGCATTTTGAAGACATTGCCAAGCTGCTGCAGTCATTCAATGAACTGGTGGAGCAGGGTCACAGCGTGATCATTATTGAACACAATCTGGATATCATCAAGTCTGCCGACTGGTTGATTGACATTGGCCCGGAAGGCGGCTTCGGCGGAGGACAAGTGGTTTTCAGCGGAACACCGGAAGATCTGGTCAAAGAGAATACCACACACACCGCCCGCTTTCTGAAGGCTTATCTGGACGAACACCATTGAAAGCCAAGGTTTAGGATTTGTTAATTCTCGCAGTATGGATTAGATGTGGATCGAAATTTATCTAAATTCAGAGCTCATTCATTTTGTGACAAAATTACCTTGAGAGCCTGTTTCTCAGCACTTTTCTGAATACCTGAACCATGGGACTGGACCTGTTTTCCAAATTACTGAATCTGAACTGGCGGATTTTTCTATCAAATCTGACCCGATTGCAGATTATCCTGATATCAGGCTATGCATTCTTTCTGCTCATCATGCTGGCCAACCTGCTGGGATCCGCGCTGGTGATCATTTTCATGGAAAACGATCCAAGACTCAGCCTTGAGGTGCCCTGGCTGACCCCTCAGATCTACTTTTTCATCCTGCTGGTGTTTACCAACTCGTTCTGGCTGATGCATTTTTCCTTCACGAACCTGCGCCTGCTCAATATGGAGGAAAACCGCAAGCTGCTGGGATTCGGTTTTCCGGTTAATAAACTGGCCTGGTATTTAAATCTGATCGGTTTTTTCCACCCCATTAACCTGATTTACAACTTCACCTGGATCGTATTTCTCTTAGTGCAAATTGATTACTGGTATCAGGTACCGGTTTCCATTCTCGCGGTGCTGATTAACTATTCAGTGATTTATTCCATCAAGCATCGTTTTCTGAGAATTGTTGAAAAGCGATTCATGTGGGTGGTGTTCAGTATTCTTTTTCTGGTTTTTGTTGTGTTTCAGGGTATCGCTCTCTTCGCAGAAAATTCGCTTGAGCTCATTGCCCGTATCCTTCCGGATCTGATGACCCTCAATGAATGGCTGTCTTATCTTCCGGGTGGCCTGATGCTGCAGACGGCCGGAACCCCCTACTCCATTCAGACGGCGCTGGTACTCATTGGCAGTGGTTCCATCATCCTGATTGCGGTGGTACTGGATCATTACAACAAGACCAAAGACGGACTTCTGAATCCCAGCATGAAATCCAAGAAGAGGGAGAATGGCAAATTGTGGAAGTTCCTGCGGAAATGGTTCGGGCATAATGCCGGTAAATACTATTACTATGTGATCACCCACCCTTACAACCGCATTCAGTTTCTTACTATCGCCCTTATTCCCGCCGTTTACATTCCCCTGCTGCTTCAGCTTAAATACGGATCGGTTTCGGCTGTGCTCATTCCTACCATGCTGGCAGCTGTTCCGGTCGCCCTGCTCGCGATGGGTATGGCGAATATGTATGGCTATGAACATCGGGAGCTACTGCTGCATCTTCAGTTTCCGGAGCCGCTTGAGAAACAGCTGAAAGAGCGTTTTCTGGGCATTATAACGGTACCGCTGTTCATCTTTTATGCCATAACTGCTGCTGAGACCTTATTTCTGCCTGAATTCGGATCGGTCTGGGGAATATTTATTTCCAACACTTTCTTTTTTATGTGCTTTATGCTGCTTTTTGTGTGGAGTTCATCATTTCAGTATCAGAAGGCAATTTATTCTTCCTTCAGTTATAAGCATCCGATATTCTCACAGAAAGTCACCTTCGTGATGTCATTTCTCATTTTTATGCTGGGTTATGCTGTATTTATACCGATAGGGGATTATCAGATTTATCGTCTCGGAATAATGAGTTTTTTGATTATGGCCATTGGTACCTATCTTTGGCTGCAGTTTGGACTGCTTTCAAAACTGTTCAACAACAAAGTGTTATACCAACTCTGGAACGACCACTAAATTCCTAAAACTCCATGTTCCCTATTCATCTGGATTTTGGTCCCTTCAGTCCTTACTTCTATGAAGGTGCATACTTTGCGATTTCCATTCTGATCGCAGCTTACTGGGCTTATCACCGTCAGAAAAAGCTGGTGAACGAGGAGAAGCATTTCGAGGGAATCGTGACCTGGTCGCTGGTTTCAGCTTTGTTTTTTGCACGCCTTTCGCACTTCATTTTCTGGGAGCCGGAATACTTCCTCTCAAATCCTGCTGTATTTTTTCAGCTTAGCGGTGGGAACAGTATTGTTGGCGGATTACTGGGCGGGATGTTTGGCGGTTGGCTCTACACCCAGCGCAAGAAAATTTCCTATTTTAGGTACTTCGCAATTTTTTCACCTCCGGTTTTGCTGGGTCAGGCCGTGGGCCGACTCGGATGTTTTCTGAATGGCGATGCTTATGGAACAGCAACCAGCCTTCCATGGGGCATAAAATTTCCGAGATATGGGGTTACCATCCCCTCTTTCGAAACCAATACCCGGGTTTCGAGTCCAGCCTGGCGATGGTCTTATGAAAACGGCCTGGTTGATCAGTCATCTTTATACAGTGCACCTCTGCATCCCACACAACTATATGAACTGTTCGGTGATCTGGCACTGATGGTGCTGGTGATAATGCTGATCAAGAAATTGTGGGATTCAAGTACCGACCTGGCCCTTGTTTTTTATCTGCATGTGGGCGGTTACGCTTTCCTACGTTTTGTACTTGAATTCCTTCGCGCCGACAACGACACCGATAAATATTTCGGTATGACCGGTGTCCAACTGGCCTTGCTGGGCGTTTCAATCGCGGCCGCAGTGATGAGCCTTCGGCATCAACAGAAAAAACCGGCATCAGCATGAGTGATTTCGCAGTAGATATAAAAGGTCTTGAAAAAAGCTATGGTGACACCAAAGTATTGCAGGGGCTGGATATTCAGATTCCGAAAGGGAAGATATTTGGCCTGATCGGACCCAACGGTGCCGGTAAATCAACCCTGATTGGCGTACTTACCGGCCTGCTCAAATATGAATCCGGTGAGATTGATATTCTGGGCCTGGCTTTTAACAACAAAAACGAGCAGGTAATCAAGGCGGATATGTCGTCTGTGCTTCAGCCGCCTTTACTTTTCGAAGCTTTTACCAGTCATGAATTTCTGGATTATGTTTGTGATGTGTATCAGGAAAGTGAAGAGGGACGTGATCAACGTATCAGCAACATTCTGGATTACTTTGACATTGCGGATTATGAGCACGTAAAAGTGAATAAGATGAGTGCGGGCAGCCGAAAAAAACTGGCCTTTTGCGGTGCTGTCTTAGCTAATCCGAAACTGATGTTCCTGGATGAGCCCTTTGAAGCAGTGGATGTCATTTCAATTCAGCGTATGAAGTCCATCCTGAAAAAAATCAGTGACAAGGGCGTTACCATCTTCATCACCAGTCATATTCTTGAAGTAGTGGAAAACCTTTGTGATGAAATTGCCATCCTGAATAACGGCAAGATAATCGCATATCTGGATGAAGTTCAGCGTAAGGAGCTGAAAAAAGACGCCAACCTTCACGAAATATTTGAGCGGTACGTTCCGGTGGAGGATAAAGGGGAAGTGCTGGACTGGCTTTAACCGAATACTTCTTTCAGTCGGTCAATTTTCTTTCTTTCATTATCTTTCACACGCCCGTCAGCTCCCGCTACTGCTTCTGCAAGCAGTACCATAAGTCTCTTACCATCATCGCTGAAGTTCTTAGCGATATAATCGATGGCTTCCTCGATCTGGGCTTTTACGTTGTCGGTACTCAGGCTGTTGATATGACTAAAAGTCTGATGGTAATTTTCCATACTGTAGTTCATATCGGTAAGAATTCGCTGCACACTCTCGAGTTCGGGATAAGAAATACTGCCATCTGAACATTCTACCCAGAAAATAATGATATCAATCGCGGTTTCTTCGTTGAGTTTTATCTTTCCCATTCCCGATTTATTTGAGGTTAGAATTCCTTTGAAAGTAACTTACAAATTTCTTCTATCAACTCGACATGGTTTTTAGTGAAGGCGTTAACCGTATGTGAGTCAATGTCGAGCTGGCCTACGAATTCCTGCTCTTTCATGATGGGAACCACCAGTTCAGATTTCACATTGATGCTGCAGGCAAGGTAATTATCCTGATGGCTGACATCATCCACCAGAAAGGTATTATGGCTTTCAGCCACCTGACCGCAAATTCCGGTTCCGTAGGGGATGCGGGTGTGATCTGTGCTTTCACCTACATAAGGGCCGATCACCAGTTCATCTTTACCCTCGGGGTCAGGCAAATAAAAGCCGGTCCAGTTAAAGACATCAACATGATCGTCAAGCAGTTCACAGACGGCGAAGAGCTTCTCGTCACGGGTTACATTTCTTTTCAGGATTTCTTCAACATCCTCAAGGATGGAATCGGTGTCTATTTTGGTGGCTACTGTGCTCATGCTGATTTTTTGTTTTGAAAATAAAATAAACTAAGCTTGGTCAAAATTAAGCTTTCAGAAAAAGGGATTAGTTTTACAAAAATCCCGATACAAGATCGTACCTTTAGGGCATGGAAGAATTTCTCTCACAAATTGAACCGCTAACCCTTAATGTGATGGGTGCGGGTGCATTACTTGTGGCAAGTTTCATCTCCCTATTTTCGGTGGTGAATCCGGTTGCCGCTTTACCGGTATTTTTAACGGTGACAGAACATCACGATGAGCAAGAACGATCCACAATAGCCCGCAAGGCTTCAATTCTAATGTTCTTTGTGCTGTTTACTTTTCTACTCATCGGAACTTATATCCTGAGCTTTTTTGGAATCAGTTTGTCGGGTATAAAAATTGCCGGTGGGCTGGTTATTCTCAGAGCAGGATTCTCCATGCTGAATCCGGATAAAGGGGGCAGAAAATTAAGCGATGAAGATGAAACAGCCGGACAGGAAATGGAAGATCCCTCTTTCAGTCCGCTTGCAATGCCGCTGCTTTCAGGTCCGGGTAGTATTGCCGTTGTAATCGGTTTCGGTGCACAGGCTCAGGGCGTATTTGATTATGTAGTGAATGGGGTTTCGGTCTTTATCGTATGCATGATTACCTATGTTTTGTTAAGACTCTCCCCAACCATCGTCAAGTTCATCGGGAAATCAGGCATGACGGTTATGACCCGAATGATGGGGTTCATCGTACTTACCATTGGGGTGCAGTTTATCATCAATGGTATTGGTTTTGTTTATGGTTTACTGAATTAGGTAAAGGATGAATAGTATGCAGATTCATGACCGATTGATTAACTACGATTACTGGGCCAATCACCGGATGCTGGATGTAATTGAAAAAGTGGATGACAGGGTACTTCAGAAATCGCTTCTTCGCATGCTGCAGCATGTACTGGCAGCCCAGAAAGTCTGGTACAACCGCATGCTGGGTATTGAACCGGGCATACAGGTCTGGGACGAAAGTCCAACATCCGGTTCCTGTAAATATCTGCTTGACGAATCCAAAACCCTGTTGGATGGGATTGCTGAAATGGGTGAAAAAGAAGTCTCCTACAGTAATTCGAAGGGAGATGAATTCAGAAATAGCGGGGAAGAGATTTTTCACCATGTGATCATACACGGGCAGCATCACCGGGCGCAAATGGCACGCATGCTCAGAGAGCATGACCTTACCCCACCGCCCACTGATTTCATCTTCTATCTTCGGGCTGAAAGCAGATTTCCGGCATCCTGAGGAATATTTATATGAGGAATCCCGTTTGGTAATCCTCGTGCATGCCCGTACTTTCTCTGCTTCATAATCAGCAACCGCACAGCTTCTTTTGGAAATACTTGAAAACATTTTAGCCTCATTCTCTTCCTTCATGTGGGGAGTTCCCCTGGTAGTATTGTTAACCGGAGGCGGGATATATTTTCTGATTTTTTCAAAAATGCTGCCCTATCGCTACTTCGGGCACGCGATAAACATTCTCCGGGGAAAGTATGATGACCCGGATGATCCGGGAGACATTAATCATTTTGAAGCGCTGGCATCGGCCCTTGCTGCAACGGTTGGTCTTGGCAATATCTCAGGAGTAGCCGTAGCCATCGCCATGGGCGGACCGGGTGCCGTTTTCTGGATGTGGGTGTCCGCATTTGTGGGCGTGGCTACCAAGTTTTTCAATAACACCCTGGCCATCATGTATCGCGGAAAAGACTCCAACGGGGATATTCAGGGCGGCACCATGTACATGATCATGGAAGGGCTGGGTCCGCGCTGGAAACCGCTCGCCGGCCTGTTTGCTTTGGCGGGCATGTTCGGAGCTTTACCGGTTTTCCAGGCCAACCAGCTCACACAGGCCATTCGGGATCTGATTCTGATTCCCAATGAACTGACTTCAGCTGATGCTCATTTTCAGAGTGACCTTATCACAGGACTCATCATCCTGGTGATTGTAGGAACCGTGATTTTCGGTGGTATTAAGCGTATCGGTAAGGTAGCCGGTAAAATGGTACCCAGCATGGTAGTCCTGTATTCGAGTTGTGTACTGCTCATCATCGGGTTGAATATTGATCAGGTGGGTGCAACCTTTGCTCTCATCATCAAAGATGCTTTCACTGCTGAAGCGGCTCTGGGCGGTGCTGTGGGGGCTATTATTATTGCTGGGGTGAGACGGGCAGCTTTCTCGAACGAAGCAGGTATTGGTACCGCAACCCTGGCACACGGGGCAGCCAAAACCAAGGAACCGGTCCGGGAAGGACTGGTAGCCATGCTGGGACCGCTGATTGATACCATCATCGTGTGTACCATGACTGCTCTGGCCATTCTGATTACCGGAGTCTGGGAAACAGGAAATGAAAACGGAATTACTCTCACCGCTTCCGCTTTCGAAGCGGCGCTGGGTCCTGCAGGCGTGTATCTGCTCATGACCTGTATCGCGATCTTTGCAGCCTCTTCTCTATTCACCTATTCCTACTACGGAACCAAATGTATGGGCTTCCTTTTCGGGGCCGACCGGCAGTACCTCTACAATTTTTTCTATGTGGCTTCCATCATCCTGGGCGCTGTTACCAGCATTTCGGCTATGATCAATCTCATTGA
>CAYPTY010000015.1:0-84228 GCA_964413935.1 uncultured Balneolaceae bacterium
TTTTTTTATTTCAGCCAATAGATTCAATACAATTTGAATTAACAAAAAAGCCCCCTCAGTTGCCTGAGCGGGCTTTGATAGACTTCTGAGAGGTATACTTTTATTTGATCAGCGTCATCATCTTAGACTGATTAATACTTACACCTCTGCCTGAAACGGCCCGCAGATTGTAAATATAAACTCCACTGGCAAGGTTTGAGGCATCGAAAGCAACGGTATGCTCACCTGCACTCATGGATTCAGCATTTATCAATGTTGCTAACAGCCTGCCGTTTACATCAAATACAGAAAGGCTCACCTCACTATACTGAGGAAGTGCAAACTGAATGTTGGTGGATGGGTTGAATGGATTCGGGTAGTTCTGGCTCAGCGCGAATGCTTCCGGTACAGTAGACGCCTCTTCATTCGAAACCGCTCCCTGTGGCACTCCGATAAACATCCCACGACCATGAGTGGCAATCGCAAGTACATCATCCGAATTTCTGAACTCCAGATCCTGTACGATCGTAAAGGCCACCCCATTCGGAGATTCCCTTACCCACTGTGTATTGCCTCCGTTAATAGCGGTGGTTGAATACAAACCTGTACTGGTTCCTACAAAATATTTGGTTCCAGCACCATCCAGCGGTGCGATAGCCGCCGACCGAACTGAAGGACCTTCACCTAATGGACTCTGGCCGGCCAGGTTTCCTTCAATGCCTGTCCAGTTGAGCCCTCCATCAGAAGAGTAGAAAATACTTTCCACATTATAGTTCGAAACCACGGCAACCACTTCATCCGCATCCTCTGCATTTACAGCAATATCCTGAATGTAATATCCAGCCTGCAGTCCGGGTATGGATACATCAACCCCCCCATTCGTGGCCACCTGCGCGTTATCCAGTCTGCGCATCACTGGAGCATCATTGAAACTGAATCCGGCAACATAAACCCGGTTAACCGGATTGGACTGACTAACTTCAATTGCACTGACAGAGCGGCCATTAAGGGAAAAGTTAGGAACCAGTTCCCATCCCTCCGTTACCGCATCACCCTGATATAAGGGGATATCCGTTAGTGTGGTGTTTCGATACAACCGGTCAACGCATGGAAAATACATGACATCCTCGTCGTTGTAGTCAATCACATATGGATGTACAAAATCACGCTCTCTCAGATTCGGATCTTCACTGTCAACACAGGCAGAAGGATCAACCCGTGTCGACACCCCCGAGATATAACCTTCTTCCAGATCACCGAACTCATCATAAAACTTCATAATCACGGTACCATATTGAGTTGAAAGTGCCCCGTAAGAATATCGCAAGGCAGCTGTTGAACCATCGCCGGAAGAAACATCAATGGAAGGTGTGCTGACTAAATCTTCTGAAACTCTGAAGAAAGGCGTTCCATTGTCCTGGGCACCCCCAACAATACGATTATCACCCGCTTCAGGCTGCAGAGATACCGTATAGAATTGCGTCACATTGTATCCATTATTGAGGCTGGTCCAGGTAATATTGTCTGCAGTAATATCTTCGGTTACCCCGATACCCCCGTCATGGCCTGAAAATAACCGGTTCGGGTTATTCGGGTCATAAGCCAGTGCATGAATATCCGGGTGGTGGTTTTCATAGGAAGTCACATTGTTGATGGGTGAGTAACCGCCGATCCATCCGGTTTCGATTGGAGGAGCTGAAACGAAGCCTTCTGTAGAACGGAATAAATTGGTACCTCCGATAACTACATTGTCGATGTCGTTGGGTTTAACAATCAGCGCAATGTTGTAATTATCCTGCAAATTCATAGTTCCTACTGCTCCACCGTAATCCGGTATATTTGGAGTAGCAATATCATTCTGAGCTGCATCTGCAGCATTAATATATGCCAAACCTGCTGATCTATCCGCTTGTTGATAGTAGACATAGAGCAAGTCACTATCAGCAGGATAAACAGAGATAACCGATCGGCTCACACCTGCTGGAAGATTAGCCGGGGTTATATTTTGCCAGCTGTCTCCGTTATCAGTTGAGCGGTACACGCCAGGTGCTGTATCGGGATTACCCCCGTCATCGGATAAAGTGGCGTACAACACTCCATCAGTTCCAACGCCGACGTCCGACCAGGCATGATCATTCAAACCGCCAATCACATTAGACCAGCTTGCACCTCCGTCTGTTGATCTCAGAATGCCAACAAAGGATGTTGCCGCAAAAACTGACCCGTTTACCGGGTTTACAATAATTCTGGATACAAAATCATAGTCACTGTCAAACACATTCAGCTGTCCTTTATCTGTAGAGGGGAGAATATTCCAGGTCTCGCCGTTATCGGTCGATTTATAAATTCCATAGCCATTATATCTTGCTTGTGCTTCATCAGCTGAGCCGGATCCCCGGAATTCACCGGTTGAGTAGTACCAGGTATTGGTATTACCCGGCCGCGGGTCTTGTGCAACTGAACTAACCATAGGGAACTGGTCGGGACGACTTTTCAGCTGCCAGCTTTGTCCTCCGTCCACTGATTTCCAGATGCCACCGGAAACACCACCTGCGATAATTACATCAGAGTTTGTGATATCCAGGGCCAGTGCACGGGTTCGGCCTCCCACATTATTTGGTCCCACTTCGGTAATATCGAAGTCGAGTACAGCATTCTTAGCTTTGATCTGTTCTACTGTGGGAATATTCTGGGATGCATCAATTTCTTTTTGTCTGATGTGATCCGGGATTTGACCTGTACTTGGATCACGCAGCATTTTATAGAAATACTGTTCACGGTCTGATGGCCCCCGTTTTTCTTCTTCTTTCTCTTTCTCTAATTCAAATGATATGGTTTTTCCAGTATCTGGTTTTACCCTTCCAAATTGAAACAATAACAGGCCTGAAAGTAAAAACAGACCGATAATTTTAATCTTCGACATTATCTTGTAATCCTAGTTAGTTAATTGAATGTAGTTTCCAGTTCATGTTTGTCTCTTCACCTTCATCCATGCGGCGTGGAGTGTGCACTAAGGTGACCGAAAGGGTGTCATTGACGCTTGCGTTGGCTATTTCTTCCATGTTGAGCTGTTCGCCGTTCAAGAGTAGCTTCAGAACGGTTCCATCGGGAACACCCGGTGCTCTCTGACCTCTGCCTAAAAGCTCAAGAACCTTAATATCCATATAAGCGGCTTCTGCTTGCAGATCCATGTCGGTTACAGTAACCCTTACATTTATTCCTTCAGCAGGAAAACGGTCATAGTTTACCGCAACCTCATCCTGTTTATTCTCGCTGTCTTCCGATTTCTTTTCCTGACAGGAAGAAACAACAAGACATACCATGAGCAAGCTCATAATTTTCTTCATACCCTAAATCTCCGTGTAGTTATAATTTCCCTGAAGTACGCTAATTCAGATTAAATTTCAAATTACCAAAACCAGTGCTGCTGCAGATTACCAAATCATTAGTTCTGTTTTCTATGGATTTAACCTTTTTCCATACCCACTTTTCCTGCAAAATTCGTACACTCCATGAGGGATTTTTTCCCATCATTCTCATAAATAATATCAAAGGGGACATGTCATGAGAGCATTATGTATACTTTCAATCTTAGCCACCATCCTGATGACTACCGCCTGCCAGCCGGCCCAACTAAGCGACGAAGATATTGAAGCACAAATTGAGGAAACACTGCAGGAACTCACCCCGGAAGAAAAAGTGCGCATGATCCACGCCAGCTCTTCCTTTACCTCCGGGGGTGTTGAGCGGCTGGGCATCCCTGAACTGGTGATGAGCGACGGTCCCCATGGCGTACGCCACGAACACGGCCGCGACTGGACGCCCGATGAAGATGCCAACGACGCCAATACCTACCTGCCCGTCGGAACCGCCCTGGCCGCCACCTGGAATCCGGATCTGGGTTACGCATTCGGACAAGTACTGGGAAGAGAAGCTGCGTATCGGGGCAAAGATATCATTCTGGGACCGGGCTTTAACATTATCCGCGATCCCCTGAACGGACGAAATTTTGAATACATGACCGAAGATCCCTATCTGAATGCCCAAATGGCCGTTCAGTCCATTAAGGGAATTCAGGAACAGGGCATCGCCGCCTGCGCCAAACATTATATCGCCAACTCACTCGAATACGAAAGGGATATGGTGGATGTACAGATGAGCGAGCGCGCCCTTCGTGAAATTTACCTGCCGGCCTTCAAAGCCGCCGTGCAGGAAGCAGGCGTTCATACCATCATGAGCGCCTACAATAAGCTGCGGGGCGAGTACTGCTCCCACAGCGCCTACCTGCTGGATGAGATCCTGAGAGGTGAATACGGCTACAAAGGCCTGGTAGTGAGCGACTGGAATGCCGTAAAATCGACCATGGGCGCCATTGATGTGGGACTGGATATCGAAATGGGAACCGACCTGCAGCATATGCGTGAGGGGCGGGAACCGGATTACAACGACTACCATCTGGGCGATACCCTCCTCACCCTGCTGAATGAAGGCAAAGTGGAAGAGGTGCACGTCGATAATAAAGTGCGCAACATCCTTCGGGTGATGCACAAAATTCACAAATTTGACGGGCAGCGTCCTGAAGGAGCCTTCAATACGCCTCAACATCAGCAGGTGGCCCGTAAAGTAGCCGACGAAGCACTGGTGCTCCTTAAGAATGACGGCGTTCTCCCCATGCAGCAATCCGGTTTGTCCAAACTGGCTGTGGTTGGCGCACATACTGTTGCCAAACATTCTGAGGGCGGAGGCAGCTCACAGGTCAAGGCTCTCTATGAAGTGACTCCAATGGAAGGCCTCCAAAACCTACTGGGTGAAAGCACTGAAATCCTCTTTGCGGAGGGATTTGAAGTAGCCCGCGATACCGAAGCAACGGATGAACAAATCGCCGAGGCCGTGGACAAAGTGAAAGAAGCAGATGCAGCCATTTATTTTGGCGGCTGGACCCATGGTTATTCCAAAGACTGGGGCGATGCCGCCTTCGACTGGGAATCGGCCGATAAAAGCAGCCTGGAACTGCCCTTCGGACAAAATAAGCTGATTAATGCCGTACTGGATGCCAATCCAAATACCGTGATTGTTCTTTTTGGCGGCGGGCCAATGGATATGGAACAATGGGGCGATAAAGCCAAAGGCATCCTGCAGGTCTGGTATCCCGGGATGGATGGCGGAAATGCCATTGCCGATGTGCTTTTCGGCAAAGTGAATCCTTCCGGAAAACTTCCGATGACCTATCCGAAGAAACTTGAGGACTCCCCAGCCCATGCGCTAGCTTCCTATCCGGATGAAAACCTGATCATTGATCACAAAGAAGATATTTTCGTGGGTTACCGCTACTTCGATTCCTATGATGTGGAACCCGCCTTTGCTTTCGGGCACGGACTCAGCTACACCGATTTCCGTTTTGCCAATCCGCTGATCAAAAACCTGCAGGAAACCGTCACCATCACCATGACACTGCTCAATACCGGTGAGATGGCCGGGGCTGAAGTGGTTCAGGTGTATGTGGAAGATGTGGAATCCCGTCTCCGCAGGCCCCAAAAAGAGCTGAAAGCCTTTAAAAAAGTATTTCTGGATGCGGGTGAATCAAAACAATTCCAGATCGAACTGGACCGGGACGCTTTCAGGTATTTCGATGATGAACAAATGGAATGGGTTCTGGAGCCCGGTACCTTCAAATTGCACATCGGCGCCTCCTCACGGGACATCCGCCTGACCGAGGAAGTCGAAATGTTCTAACTATGTACCATCTTATTTATCCACTATCATGAAGCGATCACTTATTTTCAGCACCCTCCTGCTCCTGTTTGTCATCAGCTGCGATGACGGAAACACACCGGAGCTCTATGATCTCACCATCGAAGTAAATCCGCAGGAAGGCGGGGAAGTGATCCCCTCCACCGAACTGCGGCTGGTCAAAAATCAGGAGCTCAGCCTCTTCGCGGTACCCACGGTAGGCTACACCTTTACCGGCTGGACCGGTGCCATGGAATCGGTGGATAACCCCTTGACCCTGACGGTCACCGACGATATGGACATCACCGCGAATTTCCAGATCCGCAATTATCCGCTGAATGTGACGGTTGCCGGTAATGGCACGGTGGTTGAGACGGTCATCAATGAGAAAACAGATTATGATCATGGCACCATTGTTCGCTTAAATGCAGTGCCGGCAGAAAACTGGGAATTTCTGGAGTGGTCGGGTGATGTGAGCGGTACGGATGATGTGATCACCATCACGGTTGAGGAAGAAACCAACATCATTGCCACGTTTCGTTTTCAGACCCTGGATCCGGTGGCAGTAAGTAAAACAAACGACACCAGAATTTACATGCATTACATGCCATGGTTCACTTCCGGTCCTTTTGATGGCAGCTGGAATATTCACTGGACTATGGATAACCGCAATCCAGAAAATATTGTAAACGGAAAGCGGGAAATTGCATCCCATTACTATCCGCTGATTGGACCTTATTCCTCTCAGGATCCTGATCTGGTGGAATACCACCTGCTGCTCATGAAATACAGCGGTGTGGATGCGGTACTCATCGACTGGTACGGCACCTACGATGTTCTGGATTACCGCGATAATTTCCTCGGATCCAATGCGCTGATTGATCAGATGGATGAGGTGGGGCTGGAATTCGGAATCGTATATGAAGACCGAACCACCCCGAATGTGGTTAATGCCGGGCAGGCTTCGAATATCATTGAAGCTGCCACCACCGATTTTCAGCATATCTTCGATAATTATTACAGCAATAAGCAGTATGTGTATATCAACAATGCTCCGCTAACCCTGCTTTTCACTCCCATCGAAATAGAAACCGGGTCGGCCTGGACACAGATTCTGCAGAACGCTCCCGCAGATCCTCTGCTGCTCTCGATCTGGGGAGAAAGCGGAGACCTTGGAGCCGAGGGTGACGGGGAATATTCCTGGGTGTTTAATGGCAGTAACAATCATGCCCAGCTGCTCATGAACTTTTACAATAACCTGAATGCACGGCCATTCAGTATCGGATCTGCTTACCCCGGTTTTGTTGATTTCTATGAGGAAGGCGGATTCGGAAATATCATCGGCTGGGAAATTGCCCATAACGGAACCCAGACCCTTGAGAATACCTTGAGTCTGGCCACGCAGTATAATCTGGATCATCTGCAGCTGGTAACCTGGAACGACTTCGGGGAGGGGACCATGATGGAGCCTACTGAGGAATTCGGTTATGATTTCCTCACTACCCTTCAGGATTTCACCGGGGTTTCCTATACCCAAACCGAGCTGGAACTGATTTACAATCTGTATCAGCTTCGGAAGCAACATGCCGGAGACCCGCAGATACAGGATCAGCTGAATCAGGCTTTCAACTATCTGGTTTCATTGCAGGTGGATGAAGCAGCCGAGATTATTAATGGGCTTATGGATTGAGATGTGGGACATGAGACGTGGGATATGGGGCATGGGACTCTGCTACTCTGTAACTTTTTAGCTCTGCAACTTCATCCCCTAAACAAATATCCAGATCATGAGCACCATCATCCAAGGTTGTAAATCCGCCTGGCCGGAACTGAATTATCAGAACTGACATCAAACCCTGAAAGCCATTCATCAGTGGACCCAGATCGTGGGGAAAGTGCACCTGAAGGCAATGCCCTGGCAGAATCATTCCTGGCATACCACGCTCTATGTGACCGCCCGCGGATTGAGCACCGGCAGTATGCCTTATTCGGATGGCATCTTCGATATCGAATTCGATTTCACATCCCATGAGCTCATCATCCATACCACTTTCAATGATGCCCGCCGTTTTTCGCTGAAAGAACTGACTGTGGCCGGGTTCTATGAAAAGCTGTTCCGTGAACTGCGAGCATTAAAGATCGATGTGAGCATTTATCCCCGGCCCAATGAGCTGAAGGATACTGATGGATTTCCTACAGACAACCTATGCGGCCGCCGCCGACACAGCAAACTGGGATCGTGAACGCCTGGAGAAGTAGGGGATTGGGGATATGGGATGTGAGACGTGGGACATGAGATATGAGACTCTATATCTCAGTCACACAGTCACTCATTTAACCCAGCCCTATCTCACCATATCAATCAGGGTTGCGAAATAAACCATACGCATATCACGGGTTTGTAGTCCGGCCTGTATAAGTGCGCTCTGGGTATTGAAAGTGAGATCATCGCTTTCCTCGATTTCCTCATAATCAAAAACCTGCTCCCAGCTTTCGAACATATTCACGGTAATGTGGCTCATATAGGCATCACTACCGATGGGATTGATCACCTTCAGTAATCCCCAGTTGGCCATGTAGCCCTCATCCACATTTTCCTGATGCAGCGGCTGGAAAATCTGCTTTTCCGCCTCCTCATAGGCCTCATATTTATCCAGGTCCACCTTCATCATGTCGATGGAGGCAATGTTTCCGATTTTCATTTCATAGGCAGACTCTGTACTGGCAATCTGCTCCAGGTAAACGCGGGCAGCCAGATCACGAGAGGCATTAGCCGCATCCAGATTGGCCTGCAACTCTTCTGCACTCATGTCGGGATATGCTTTTTCTATGGTACCAGCCAGTTCAGAACGGCTCATCATTTTAACCGGGTCATCATACAATGTAACAGTCAGGTACTGATAACCCTGCTGTTCGCCACCGGGCTGAAGCGACCATAAATCCCATCCGATGATCTGCCCCTGCTTTACTCTTTCTTCGTGAATTTTTTTCCAGAAACGCTCCGTTTCCTCATAAGCCTCTTCCTGTTCATTGTCTACCACCATAAACTCAAATACCAGGAAAAGTGATTCATCCCCATTTGCCTGAGCCTGAACCTTGACCATTCCAAAAAACATCAGGAACAGTACCATTGCGGAAATACACTTCAACCACTGTTTACTCATAGTCTATCCTCCCTTTTGTTTAACACACCTATAGTATTAAATACAAATATAGTTCGGAGATATGAAGAAGTAATTAAGGAGGTCGTACAATTGAGTAGTTTTAAGCGGTCCGCTTAATCACCATCAGCGTGATGTCATCGCTTTGGGTATGGCCTGAAGCATGGGCATTAACCGCATCCAGCAAGGCCTGCTGAATATCAGCCGCCGATTGATCCGCATGAGCTGTGATCACCGCCAAAGTGCGTTCCAGCCCGAATTCCTCCTCATCCGCATTCATGGCTTCTGTGATTCCATCGGTATACAAAATCAGTACATCATCCACCTCTATGTCGATCATGGCTGAATCGTAGGGAAACTCCTCCATCACCCCCAGAATCAAACCCGTGGATTCCAGCTGATTTTCAAGTTTAGCCTTTCGTAACAGAATGGGCTGGTCGTGTCCGGCATTGCAGTATTTGATTTTATGCTCTTCCGGATTCAGTACTCCGTAAAACAGGGTGGCAAATCGGTGCGATTCTGTATTGTTATACAGCAGCTTGTTGATATTCTGCACACAATTGGCACTCTCTACATTGATCAATGCCTGCGACCTGAGGGAAGCCTGAAGGCTCGACATCAGCAATGCAGCCGGCATGCCCTTCCCGGTGATATCTCCAATGCAGAATCCCCATTTGCTGTCCGGCAGTTCGATGTAATCATAATAATCACCACCCACCGCTTTAGCGGGAATATTGATGGCCGACATCTCATAACCTTCAATCAGTGGAGCCTGCTGGGGCAGCAAATTCATCTGAATACTCTTAGCCATTTTCATCTCTTCCTTCATGGAGAGATATTCCCGCTCCTCTTCATATAAACGGGCATTTTCAATAATCTGGGCCGACTGTGAAGCAATGATAGACAGCAGCTTGCGATCGTCATCGGTAAAATCCTGCCCACCCTTTTTGTTGAAGACCGCCAGATACCCAATCAGCTTGCCTTTGGCCTTTAGCGGTACGCCCAGGATGGAATGGAAAAAATCGTAGTGCACATCCGACAGGGTAAATCGCTCATCCTTGCGGATATCATTACTCATCAGCGGCTCTTTTTTGGTGAGCATCCATCCGGTGATCTGGCTGTCGAGGCGGATGGGAACCCGTTCCATGGTCAGGTCCTGTTTTCGGATCATGGTCATGAACTGTTTGCCCTCTTCCTGTTCCGAGAGCAGGCTCACCGTACCCTCCTCCACTTCGAGGTGTTTCATGCACTTCAGCACCACATGATCGATGATCTTTTCGACCGGCTGGGTTGTGCTGATGGTGGTGGCAATATCATTCAGAATTGAAAGCTCATTAACCGCCTGCTTCAGCCTGCGGTTTTCCTCCTCCAGTTTTTTACTGTCTTTCATATTCCTTTGGCCCGTCCGTATTGATGATCGATATAAGTTAATGAATTGCCTGAATAATCATATTTATTACCTTACAGGCTGTTGAAAACAGATTTAATCAAATCAGATCTAATCCTCTTGGGCTACTATGCTGGGAAAAACCTTCCTACACTATAAAATTACCGTGAAACTGGGTTCCGGCGGCATGGGCGTGGTTTACCTGGCTGATGATCAGAAACTGAACCGACAGGTAGCCCTGAAATTTCTTTCCAGCCATTTATCAGCCGAAGAAAGGGAAATTGAACGATTCCGCAATGAAGCCCGGACCGCCGCAGCACTCAATAATCCGAATATTGCTCAGATCTATGCCATAGAGGAAGCAGAAGAACAGACCTTCATCGTAATGGAATATGTAGATGGAGTGGAGCTTAGAGATTATATACAAGACTCTGAACCTACGCTGGAGGATAAAGCTGAGATCGCCATCCGGGTAGCGGAAGGACTGAGAGCTGCACATGACAAGGATATTCTGCACCGGGATATCAAAAGCGGCAATATTATGATCAACAATAAGGGCCGGGTAAAGATTATGGATTTTGGCCTTGCCCGCATTGCTGATTCGGCCCACATCACCAAAACCGGGCATCAATTGGGAACCACGGCTTATATGTCGCCCGAACAGCTGATGGGGATGGAAGCCGATTATAAAACGGATATCTGGTCATATGGAATCGTGCTTTATGAATTGTATACGGGGGAAATGCCTTTTGATGGTTTGTATGAACAGGCCATCACTTATGCCATTCTGGATGAGGAGCCCAAATCACTGGATGAGTTTGAAAATATCCCGCCAAACATTCGGTCAGTTATTAATCGATGCCTCGAGAAAGATCCGGGCTCACGCTACGAATCCTTTGAGGAAATTCTGAATGACCTGCAGGATGAAGCTTTTAAGTACAAGAAGAAAAAGTCAGGAAAAAAGCGGAAAGGCCTTCCCGAATTAAATCCATTGATGCGTTACGGCATACCGGCTTTCATACTATTGATTGCTGCTACCCTGTTTTTTATGGAATCGGGTAGTGGTTTGATTCGGGCCGACAACAGCACCTCCAAACTGGCCATCATTCCCTTTACCAATATCGGGTCAGATGAAAGTAACCGGGTACTGCTGGATGGGGTTCTGGAAACCATGACCTCCAAGCTCTCCCAGATCGATAACTATCAGGAATCACTTTGGGTTATTCCATCCAGCGAAATTATCGCAAATGATATTCAAAGCGCCAGTCAGGCCAATAAACTGTTTAATGTAAATCTGGTGATAACAGGAAGCCTGCAGAATATTGGCGAACAGAAAAGGCTCACCATCAACCTGGTAGATGCCAAAACCCTTAGACAAATTCGTTCAACGGTTATCGACATTTCGGATGCCAACCTATCCGGATTGCAAACGGAATCCGTTTTGCAGCTGATCGATTTACTTGAAATTGAAAACAGCCGGGAAATTGAACGCACCCTCACCGCCGGCACTTCTACTGAACCGGGAGCCAATGAATTCTACCTGAACGGACTGGGATATCTGCTCCGCTTCGGGCAGGGCAATAATCTGGATAATGCAATACAGCTGTTCAAACAGGCTGTAGAAGCCGATGATAATTATGCTCTGGCATACGCTGCACTGGGCGAAAGCTACTGGCTGAAATATGAAGACACAGACAACACCACCTACGTGGATTCTGCAAGAAAAAGCCTGGATCAGGCTACGGCCATCGATGCCGACCTGACTGAAGTGAAACTAACCATGGCTTTGCTGAATCTGGGCACCGGAAATACATCGCTTGCCATAAAACTCTACAATGATGTTCTGGAACAGGATCCCCGAAATGACATCGCCATACGGGGACTGGGAGATGCTTATCAAAGCCAGCAAGACCTCGAAAAAGCAGAAGAATATTATAAACAAGCCATAGCCCTGAAGCCTGATTACTGGGGTGGTTACGAAAAACTGGGCAGTTTTTATATGAGCATCAGTGAATATGAAAAAGCACTGGAACCCTACCGACAGGTAATTCGGCTGACACCAAATAATCACATTGGTTATTCCAATCTGGGAGCCGCATTCTATTTCTTGAATAACTGGCCGCAGGCAGGTGAATATTTCAAAAGGTCCTTTGAGATTCAGCCTACCGAGAATGCAGCGTCCAATCTCGGAACGGTTTATTACATAGAGGGAAAATACGAGTTGGCAGCCGAACAGTACCGCAATGCCCTGGAAATAAATCCGAACAATTACAGTATCTGGGGTAATCTGGCGTCCGTAAACGGGATAATGGGTAACACAGATAAAGAACAGGAATATTACCAATCAGCCATTGATGCGGCGTTGAAGCAGCTGCAGGTAAATCCGGACGATATGAATACCACTATAGCCATTGGGACCTACTATTCCGATCTGGGAGACGAAAACAATGCCACCACCTATCTGGAGAAAGCGCTTGAACTGGGTTCTGATTACGGAAATATCGTTTTCAGGGCAGCCTCAGCCTACGAAAGACTAGGCCTCAGAGACCGGGCTATTGTGTTGATGGAGGATGCGCTTAACCTCGGTTTCCCACTGGTAAATATCATCAATCAGCCGGAACTGGAAGACCTGGTCAAAGACGAACGATTCGCCGATGTCATCAGCCGAACTCAGAGTGATTAAAACAGACATCGTTAGGATTAATAATTGCTTTAGGCTAAATTAGAGCTGCTTTTGAACTTACAACTAACGGGGAATCCAATATTATGGGTAAAAGAATACTGAGCCTTTCAACAGCTCTTGTACTTATGTTTGTAGCCGTGGGTGCTATGCACATTTCTGAAACATCAGATAAAAGCATGGCCAAGATTAAATACTCGGTGAAAAAAATGGGTGACAAATGGAAAGTGGTTGATGAAAGAAACCGCCCCCAACCTATTCGGGCTAAGGCTAAAGATGATATTGAATGGAGAGCCGAAGGCTCAGATATGGTTTTTCAGTTTCCAGCTGAATTAGGGCCTTACATGCAGGTACAGGAAGGTGAATATGATGGCGATAATTTCGTTGCTACGGTTAAGGACAAAAAGAAAATACGATTCAGAGTTAAAGACAACGCACCAGTGGGAGAGTATACCTACTCTGTATATGTTAAAAAGGGTGATACTTATGCTGAGGGTTCTTCACCTCCGGTCATCATTATTGGAAACTGATTTATACTAACTGAAAACAGCTTATAAAGATGAAAGTAAGATCAATTTCACTTATAGCAGGAATACTTATAGCTGCTATGTTCATTTCCTGTGAATCAGCTGAGAAAGAACCTGAGGCTCCTCTGCTTATTCGTAAAGGGAAAGAAATCGATTTCAATATCAAGAAAGTGCAGAAACGCTGGCTTGTCACAAAACCTCAGTCCAATAATCCGACAAAAATTGAAGCCGCAAGAAATGATACCATTGTCTGGAGAGCACAGGGATCAGAAATGCAGTTTCAGTTTCCAGATACTATTGGCACCTACTTTACTGACCTGGATAGTGATACCACTGGAGGTAAATACTTTGTTAATGTCAAAAACGGAAAAACACTCAGACTGAAGGTAAAATCAGCAGCACCTGACACCACACTGATTTACTCAGTATTAGTAAAAAAAGATTGTGTGTTCGCTGAGGGTTCTTCTCCCCCGGTCATAATCATCAGGTAAACAAACTGATTTATCATCATAAAGCCCCGTACTCCGGGGCTTTTTTATTGGGCTGCTTTTCTCTTTTCAGCTTTGGCCTGTTCCAGCTCATAGAGTTCATCAAAAAGCGCAGTATCTATTTCGATGTCGGCCTGTTCACGAAGGGTTTTGATGCGTTCATTCACCGCCTGAAAAGCCTTATAGCGGTTTTGCACATCCACCTTTGTGAGGCTCTGCTCATCTCCTCGTAGAATCTCTCTTTCCTGTACATTCAATACCAACCAGCCTTCCTGCCCTGAAAATGCGGCAAGGGGCTGATCCAGCAGGGCATCTCTTAACAGTGAGTAATTCGGTTCCCACTCTGACACCCTTTGTTTCTTGAATACCGCATAACCTTTCAGGCTTTCGGGTTGCACTTCCCCTGAATTGATTCTGTTTTTAAGCTTCAGTGCTTCCTGTGAACCCGAAACGGGAACAAACCAATAATCCGCTACCAGAATCATCTCCGGATTACGGATCAAACGATCCCGGAAATCACTGGGTACGTTTACTGACTGAGTGTCCTGAATGGCCTTTGCAATCAGGTCATTCATTCTGAGGCTGCTCAGAAGGTCATATCCTTTCTTCTGCACCTGCTTTTCCACAAAGTCGTTTTCTTCATAACCGGCTTCCTCAGCCAGCTCATAAAACACTTCATTCCTCAGTGCCCGACCGATGGATGCTCCGGTATTGGTCTTGGATTCGGCAAAAGGCAGGTACGCCAGCCATTCCTGATAATCCTGAAAAGTAAATTCTTTGTTTTCTCCGTTGAGCGTATAGGTAGCCAGAACCACATCGTTTTCAAAGTCCACGCCTAGCCTGTTTGCTTTGGAATCGGTCCAGATTTCCTCACCTCCCCGCCGGGTTGCCTCAGGTCTAAGCTCTGGCTGATCATCTGCCAGAGCCTGAATCTTCTCCCTCAGCTTCAGAATCTGCGGGGAATTCACTTTCACGTCCAGACCCGACATCAGTTCATATACATAATCGTTGCCGGATAAGCTCTGCTGACGTAATCTAAGCTGACTTGTGGTGCCCTCAATTCTTGCCTGAAATTCATCCTCTGCAAGAATTGCGGGGAATGTGATATAGTCTACATATACAATATGATACCCGTATCGGGTCCGGATGGGCTCAGAAAATTCGCCCTGATTTAGTGAATAGGCGGTTTCAGCGAATTTATCATCCGCACCGAAGTAACTGATGTGACCCAGATAACCGGCAAGGGAATCATATTCGGCCGTATTGTAAAAGCGGTTGGCCACATCCACAAAATCGTCTCCCTGTTTAAGCTGTTCATAAGGTACGACCAGGTCCTCCGGTTTTCTGGCATACAGATGCCGTACGTACACTTTGCGCTTTTTCTTTGCAAAAGCCAGCCTCAGTTCTTCTTCGGTGGGTGCGTCCAACCGTTCATTCATTTCATCCACAAAGTAGACGTCTGTCATGGTTTTTTGTTTATGGATGCGAATACCTCGTTGATAGGCCTCATTAGCAGTGAAACCGCTGTCTGCTGCGTCCTGAGCCAGCAGCAGCTCATCAATCCATTGATTCAGGTAAGCGTAGCGTTCCTCGCGCGTGTCATTGCGCCCGGTGTTGATGAGGTGGCGGATATACTTTTGTTCGAAGTCAAAGACATTCATTTCGATGTCGTTGACACTGAACAGAATCTGTTCATCCGGATCATTCTGTTCGGTTGAACAGGCATTCAGAAGAAGTGTACAAAGTATCAGGAATAAAAAAGGCCGCTTTGAGTTGAAGCAGCCTTCCTGATTGTAAAGCATTTTCATTTAGAAGTATAACTTTAAATCAAGCAGAGTTGTGGTTCCCAGATATTCGAAAGGAACCTGAGCAAAATCAAATACAATAAATGTGGTTTCTCCGGTTCGGAGAGTAATACCGGCACCATAGGTCAGGTGGGCATCAATTTCATCACCCAGCAGAAAATCCCTGTAACCGGCCCGCATATGGAATTCAACCGTTTTGGTTTTGTAGGAAAGCTGAGTTCCGTTATCCAGGTTCAGGTTATTATCATTGGTCTGCTGAATTTCAGAAATGAGCAGCCACTCATAATTTTCCATCTTCACAGCCGGAACAGCCACCCCGAATTTGAAGGATAACGGAAGATCCCACTCTTCTGTAAAAAGATTGGCCGGTACGTTGGTGTTATTCCCGTCCGAGGTCGGATCGATGTCTACAATCAGTCTGGAGTTGATACCGTCCATACTCATGGTACCCCCGAAGTTACTGATGGTGGCCGCCAGTCTTGCTCCATTCAGATATTCGGTTTTAAGCAGAAAACCAAAATCGAAGGCAAAGGTCTCGGCACGCATATCATAAATACGCTGCTGCACGAATTTTGTGGTTACACCAAAGTAAAAGTTCTCAGCCAGATTTTGTGCATAAGTAGCACCTATACTCAGGTCATAGGCACCAAAACTGGCACCGGTACCCTCCGGTTCGGAAACCGTACGCACGATCTGCCTGCCATAATCCACCAGATTAGCCCCGATTCCAAGGTTTTTACCCTCACCAATCGGAACAACGATCCCGGTTGCATAGGCTTCCACACCAACAAACAATTCATGCACATTAAACATGGCGGAAATGCCGCTTCCGTATCCCTGGTCAACGGCAATAGTTGCAGGATTCCAGAAAAGTCCTTCTGCACCAGAGCTGGTTACACTGTTGGCATTTCCCAGAGCCTGACCTTTTGCGCCTACACCCATCGTCAGGAAAGGTGCAGCCGTGGTTCCGACCCTGCTTTGTGCTACCGAGAGTGATGTTGCAGCCAGCACAATAATAGCTGCAAGCAGTGTATATCGTTTTTTCATCTTACTTAACATCTGACCACATCCCCTATTTTATAATCGCAAATTTGTCTGTGTACTCACCTACGCCGGGAGCATCTACATGGTAGAAATACACCCCGAATGCTATATCCTCATTGTTATCTGATTGCAGATCCCAGGATACGGCACCTTCAGTAAGACCGCCGTCATGGTTGATGGTTTTAATCAATTCACCACGGATATTGAAAATCCGGATGGTACAGGTCTGAGGCACATTGAAGAAATAGATCTTTCTTTCACCTCTACCCACCTGATCCCTGTTCTGTGCCCGCTCCCAGTCAGCTGCAGCGATATACGGATTCGGAACCACATAAATATTTTCCAGTTGCTGGCTGGCCAGTTCATTATCGACCTGGGCATCAATCACGCCAAATTCGAAGAAGTCACCACTGCCAAAAGAGCGCGTACTGGAAATCCGTATTTTATTTCCCGGGTCCGGTGGATTGACACCCGCTCCTAAGAAGGTTATCACGTAACGTTGTCTCCAGCGGCGGCCATCCGGATCAGCAATATAAAGTTCATCTGGCCGACTAAGCACGCCATCCTGATCCACATCCACCACAAAAATTCCCGCAGGTTGATCCAGGCTCAGGTTTCTTGCAAAGACCGGTATGTCGATACGATCAAAAGTTGCCCCCAAAACACGTGGCGGGGTATAGATTGAATCGGCAGGATCCACGAAAAGCAGCTCGTAATCATAATTACTGTTTGTGGCTACACCGGATGAATTCTTCTCAATGTCTACAATCCAGTCCGTATCCACATTATCCAGGTTGATGGGATCGTTGCTGAATATTTCATTTTCACTGCCCTCGTTTCCGATATAACCGGTTCGGTCTTCGTTAATATCGGCAGGAGGATCATTAAAGAGCTCTACGGAAAAACCATCCACAATGGGTGTGAAGTTCTGGAAAGGACTTCTTGGGATCAGGGTATCCGAATTGGTCAGCTCAATCATTTCATACTCTGTGGTCACATAAAAATCTGCATTGGTCACTGTGGAGTCGAAAAAGTTGATTCGGTATTGTTTGGTTTCATCCAGTTCTTCACGAATAGAAACACTCACAGCCGCTCCGCCGGTTGCATTACCACCGGTAACCTGAGAAAGATCGACTGTAGCCCCTCCCTGTCTGAAACCAGCAGGGGATGTTAATGGAGTTACCACTTTAGCATTGATGGATGTACCAGTAACCTGCCCGGACAGATCCACACTGATGTTAAAGACATTTTCCTGCGGATCGATACCAGCAGCACCTGATCCGGCTGGAGGAATAAACCCTCTGTCATAGGCTACCAAGGCATAATAATAGGTTTTACCATTCAGCACATCCGTATCCACATAGTTGAACTGCAGTCCGGTATCATCACCCAGATTATATACTGCCCTGCCATCCAGTACGGTTACCGGACCATTGATGCCGTTATCCAGGTCAAACTGCGCGATGGGCTCATAAAAGGTTGGAGTACCGTTCACGTCCGAAATGGTTCTGGCATCGGAGAGAATATTGTTGGTTCCCTTGTAAAGCTTATACCCTTCGAAGTCGAATTCCTGTGTAAAGCGGTCAAACGAATCGATGGAAATATCATCCCAGGATAATGTTACCCTGCGGTCGCCAGCTGCAGCTGATAGGGTAGGAACAATCGGCGGCTGAGCGAAGTTATAATCTGCGTTATAGATAGCCTGTACCGTACGACGGTTGCGGAAGAAGTCGCCCTCATCATCCCCGAAAATCCATGCGGTAGAGAAAAAGTCTGTTTCCTCCGGAAGAAGCTGTACCGGGCCTGACATAAAGAGGGCGAAAGGTTCATCATTTACCACATCGTTTATATCAATTACGTCAGATCCGAGTGGGAATTCACTAATCAGAATGCGGTCAAACAACCAGGTATCCAGACGAAGGTTATCCCCGCTTTCATAAAACGGACGGGTGTTCAGGTCAAAACCCCGAAGACCGATCTGATCCGATTCATCCACATCCAGCTCATTGTAATTCGGTTCACCCTGAGTTGGAATACCGTCACCTTCACCCTCATCAGGTCCAAGATAGCCAAGGTCGAAGGTACCCAGACCATCACGACCCACGTCGTTGTTCAGGGTCTCACCATCTTCGCGGATTCCGTTGCCGTTGATGTCATTAAATCCAACCCAGTCCAGGTTTTCATCCGTGGTGTACCAGATACCCGCCTGATATGCGGGGCGTTCTGTAACAGGTCCGTAGAAATTCTCAAAATCAGATACTGCGTATGTAGAGTTCACATAATTTTCGATTTCACCGCCTACCAGCAGCAGATAATTCTCATCGAAGCGGGATTCGTCAGTAATACCATCCTGGTCATTGTCTAAACCATCATCATCATTGGCAGGCGATTCCAGGAAGGCAAAACCCGTGTAACCGGTCGCATACGTTCCGCCACCGGTAGTTGGCGTACCTATACCATTGGTATCCCAGCCGTATACCACGTCAAGAATAGGATCATAGGAGGCATTATCATCGATTTCCTCATTACCTATACCGTAATCGACAATCTGTACGAAATAAAGATCACGATGCGGGAATTCGCCCTGATTGGTGATACGATAGAGCAGGAACATGGTATCCTCAGCCAATACGTTGGCCCATTGAAGAATACGCACGGAGGTCTGTGTTCCGAGTCCACCCATGGTTGAATCTGATGGAGACGGGTAAAAGACTCCGAATTCACTGTATGGATTACCATTATCTCTCAAACCATATTCAAAGTCAGAGAAATCATCCATCACATAATAGGACTCAAGGTCAGCATTTAGCACCCCGCGGCCAAAAAGCCCGTTCCAGCTACCGGCCCAACCGAAAATTTCTTCATTGATACGATCCGGCCAGAAATCAGGCCATGAGGTAGGATCATCGCTCAGTGCAGGCGTGGGTGAAGCCTGGCCCGTGACAGGATCTACCCGATCCGGATTATTGAAGCCTGGTAATGGAAGCCAGCCCCAGAGTTCACCGGTTTGAGGGTTTTGACGCTTACCTGCATCCCGATAATTAATGATTACCGGGTTCAGAAGAGTATCCGCAACACCTACACCGTAAAAATCTTCGTATTTCACTCGTTCACCGGGTACCACACCAGCAACAATTACACCAACACCGTCAATATGCCGGCCACCAACACCGCGTGGCCATACTCCCCAGGGTAAATCACCCCAGCGTGACATCTCACCGTGGTTTCGATAGTTGGTTTCAATGAGGTTACCATCCAGAATACCCCGGGCTACTACACCGATGCGGCCACGGTAGACCACACCATTGTATTCATCCGGAATTTCCTGCGCAAAAAGTTCCTGAGGCAGGATCAGGAGAGCTAAGAGGATTGCTGCAAATCTGCCTAATCTGTTTTTCATCACCATCACGTTTAGAATCATTAAAACTTGTACTGTAGGCCGAGGAATACACTTCTCGGAGCCCCTACCCGACTTCGGTCGAGTACGTATTCATTAATAGAGTTAAGACCCCGGGCTAATGCACCGGCCCGAATGTCTCTGGATGCCTGTACACTCTGCGTTGCCAGCCCGGTATCTTCGTATACTCCAAAGTCAGGAGAAGTATCAAATACGTTATCAACCTGCAGGAATAATTGAATATTCTGTTTAATCATTGGAGGAGAGTAATAGGCCCGGAAGTCCGTGTTGAAGAACAGTGGCCGGTCTTCATTATTATTAATGAACGATCTGGAGTCATCCCTAACCGTGGTATAGGGTGTCCCCGTCCGGATATTGTTTAGCATAGATAAGCTCAAGCCCACCTTGGTATTCCAGGTGAAGGTTGAGTTCAGCACATTTCGGCGATCCCAGTTCAGTCTGCGCAGTCGTATTACAGGATCCAGACCGGAAATTCTTCTCTGGAAGGTTTCGCTTGGATCCGAAGCCGAACCGGTTGCAAACTGCAGTGTGTAATCCACGGTCCAGTTGATAGGGCCGTTGCTGCGCTGATACAGAGAAAGGGTAACCCCTTTGATGGTTCCGTAATCAATATTCACATTTCGTCCGCGGGGAACCGGGTTGTCTGTAATAAAGGCTACGGTAGTCAGGTTTCGGATGTCTTTTGCAAAAACGGTCAGGTCCAGCCCGAGATTATCCGTCAAGGCCTGCTGAAGTCCGATTTCGAAGGCAAGCGTACGTTCGGGGTCCAGATTCGCATTACCAAAGTTCACCTGACTGGCCGCATTATCTACCAGGAAGTTCGGATTGGCATACAGGAAGTTTAACTGAGGGTTCTGATAGAACAGACCGGCAGAAAAACGAATCACACCGGTTTCAGACATGGGGAAGGCAACACCCAGTCGCGGACTCAGATAGAGGTTGATGTCTGTATCTTTTCGGTTTGAAACCGTGTTACCATTCTCATCCACAAAAGTCTCTTCAAGCACACCGTCTTCATCGAAATCTGGCAGGTCATATCTGCGGGCTACCTGATAATCTGCATCAAAATAATCGAGGCGAAGACCGGCATTGATGATCAGACGATCCAGCTCAATTTTGGTTTGTGCATAGGTTGCCGCCTCAATAGGATTGGCAGCCAGTTCGTTATTCTGAAACGGGTTTTCCTGGGGAATCACTTCGTTGGTGAGTTCATCCACCAGAATACCGGCCGAGTTATTGTCGATGGTATGCATACGCATAGAGAAGCCGGTCTTGAACTGAATGCGCTTTGTCACCTGTGAAGTAATATCACCTACTACGGTGTGGGTCTCTGTCAGGTCTCTGGATGAAACCAGATAATTACCGCCGAGAAAGAAACCATATTCCCCACTGGTTGCCGACCGACTCACCGGTTCATACCTGGCATCGTTTGGATCGTCATATAGTTTAAACTCACCTTCATCTCTCAGGTAACTGTAGGAAAGGTTTGCAAAGGTATTGGCCCCTAAGGTATAGCGGGCGCCCAGAATATGAGTCTGGTTATAACCGTAAAATTGATTAATACCATCGGGATTATACTTATAGTTATGATCGTAATTCCGACCATTCAGATCCTGCCAGAACAGGGTATAATCCAGTTTTAAACGGCTGTTTATCTGATATACCAATGATGAGTTAATCGAAAATCTGTTCGTGAAGTTAACCGCCTCGAAGTCACCATTACCGGTGGACTGTATAATCCAGGTATTGGGGGCACCGCTGTTCACATTAAAGGATAAATCACCGGGCTGAAAAAGCTCCCGGCCAATTAAATGTCCTTCCTGACTGAAATAACGAACCGTACTCTGGATACTGAGTTTTTCCTTTATGATAGGTCCGCCAAGTGAAACCTGAACGTCCTGAGTGCCTAATGGATTGGCCGCCTCAAAGAAGTTGACGCTTTCTGCTTCGAAATCGTCGATGGTCAGGAAACTACCCGGTGATGTATTTCTGGAAACCAGGTCAAATTCCCGGATCGATGCAAAACCCCCTACATAGCCGAGAAAATTACCGGACCAGTCGTTGCTGACCCCTTTGGTAACAATGTTTACCACGCCACTGAGGGCCTGTCCATATTCTGCGTTAAAAACTCCACTGATTACCTCAAGACTGGAAACCATATTTTGTTCCACCTCAAACGAAGCCTGATTGTTAAAGGCATTGTTGATGGGAACCCCGTTTACCAGATAGGCAACCTCACCAATCCGGCCGCCTCTGAAGTGGCCGTCTACCACACCAGCCTGCTGGTTGATGGCTTCATCCACACTAACAATAGGAAGATCTTCAAGCTGTTCTGCACTTACATAGGATGTGGTCGTGGTCCGGTCCACTTCAACAATGGGACGCTCAGCCACAACAACCACCTCTTCCCCTTCAATTACGGCTTCACGAAGTATGGCATTGACTGTGGTGGTTTTATCTACAATCACTTCCACATTTTCCACCTTATGGGTGGCAAAACCAAGAAAACTGAATACGATAACGTATTTACCGGGTTTGATATTGATGATGGTGTATTCACCTTCGGCATCGGTCAGCGTACCCTTGGTAGTACCCTCAATAAAGACCTGAACACCGGCCAGGGGAATGCCCTGATCATCTACCACTTTTCCCGAAATTTTACCGGTTGTTCCCGCATGAGCAAAATCTGTAGTTAGCGAAAAAAGGAGAACAAACAGTGAGCTTATAGTGAGGCTTAGGATTCTTTTCATAACATACATCGATAATATAAAAAATGCGGGTGCGGAAAAGATCCGCACCCGCTTGTTTTAGCTACTTAAGCACTATTTGATCAGCATCATTTTCTTCGTAGCAACGAAGTTGTCTGAAGTACTGATTCTGTAGAAATAAACACCGGAAGAAAGTCTGGAAGCGTCAAACACTTTCATGTGCTGACCTGCCGTCATTTTTTCCTGATTAGCCAGTACGGCTACTTTCTGACCCAGTACGTTAAACACTTCAAGTGTCACATCAGCAGCGCTTTCAATGGTGAAGCTGATGTTTGTAGTTGGGTTGAATGGGTTTGGATAGTTCTGATCCAGATTGAAGGTGTAGGGGCTTTCAAAGGTGAGTTCATCATCATTTGAAGTTACCACTCTGTTAGCACCAACAAAGGCAATTACCTGCCATTTATTAGGTGTATTCCACCATCCGTCACCACCTGCGTTTTCTGACCAGGTAATCTGAGTTTCACGTACACCTGTCTCATCTGCGTCGTTAAGACCTATGTTAAATGGATAGGTAGTAACACCATCAGAGTCTGGGAAATCGAAAGCTACGTTTGCTGAGTCACCGCCACTGAGTTCAATGGTATTGACCAGTGTGAGCAGTCTATATCCGGTATCAGAGGTATCTGAAACAGACTGAGAATTTGGAATTTCAGCATTCAGCACCTGAGACACGAATGTAAATGGTGATTCATCTGCAAAGAGTCCAAACCGGAACTGATAGTCAGGCTCATCGCCGAACTCCATATTACCGTGGCTTGAACCAATAATGAATGATTCTGGTGAATAATTACCCAGACCCATTTCAATACTGTCATTGTTCCAGGCACCGGAAGCTGCGCCATTTCTATCGCCGGCAGCATTTGCGAATACTAATATATCATCGGTGATTTCGGCATAGATGATGAGTTCATCAAACTCAGCACCGTAACCAATCCACCACTTACCTGAAATATCGGAATCGCCACTACCGCCGTCACCGTTTTCAATCTGCTTACGGTTTTCGTCGACTGTGAACGGAACATAGTCATCCGGGAAGAAGCTGGCCAGCGTTGCTGCTTCAGGCATAGTGCCATCAAAGAGGGCATCTATAACCGCATTAATAGCGGTTTCAGAAAGCTCATAAGCATAGTTTTCGAGCACATCTGTAGCACCGGTTACACTGGTTGCTGTGGGATCACTTTGGGCACCAAAAGGTGACTTAGCGGTTACCGCATAGAAGGCTGTGAAATCATCAGCCAGACTGGCATGAGGTGCGGTAATGGTGTGATCGTATGAACGAGCCCCATCAAATGGCACAGAACCTAATTTTACCACTCCATCCGCAAACACATCGGTAATGGCGCTTTCACTGAAATAAACATCATATCCGCCTGATCCGCTTACTTCACCCCAGGTTAAGGTATTGGTACCATTGGCGTTAGAAGCACTTACAGTAGCTACGGGTGATGGTGGTGTATCTACCAGTTCAGAAGGAGGAACACCAATAGACATATAGTCAATCCAGTAAGAACCGGCTCCATCCGCATGATCCTGATGGCGGCCAATATACTTAACGGAGAACCAGTCAAATTCCTGCCAGTTTGGATCGCTTTCGTCCCATACACCAACCGCACTTGAAGCAGCCCATGCACCACCGTATTCCCAGTACTTCATCAGGGAATCAACCGGAACAAGAAGGTCATTACCATTGATGTCTTTACCGGTACCAACTACATCGGTTGTATCATTAAAGGCAAGCTGTAATGAATCAAGAGCAGCCTTGGTAATCGGAGGCAGTGGAATGGCAAAATCGTGCCACTGATTGTCGCGTGCCCAGTCAGGTACTCTCCAGCGTGCACGGAAAGGAAGGTCATCCGTTCCTGCAACACCACCGGTCTCTGTATCCAGAAAAGCCAGCCAGTCATTTTTAAACTTAGCGGTTGAGTCTACCATAATACGGATGTATAGGGTATCTGTATTGCCGTAAAGGGTGTCTGTCATCGCCAGCAGGTTTGCACCTACTGTACCGGCGGGGCCATTGGAACCCCAGCGGAAACCTTTTTCCGCCCAGTCCTGGCCGGTAATCTCAAAAACCTTATTACCGCTGGTTGGGTTAAGCGGGTCATTTACCACATTACCTTCCAGGGTAGGAATTTGTACGTTTGCACCATCTATGAAAAAGATAAACTCTTCACTCAAATCTGCATTTGTGTATTGAGCTTGGACATTCACAGAGGATCCTATCAGAAAACAAATAGCCAGTAAGGATAGGGCTGACCATTTCGTAGTAGCTGTTTTCATATCATCCTTCATTTATTGAATAGTTAAACATTCCCTTTGATCGATATCTCATCAAAGAACAATGCTCCTGAGAAATCGAAAACTTCTCATAAAGATGTTATAGAAACGCTTCCATAATTTCAACTGCATTTTGATTTTTTATCAGTTTTATGAAAATAATTCTCATAGTTATGATGTATCACCTCTGTGATGCATAGAAGGGGTATTGTTAACCAAGTATTAAGGTATTATTTGAAATTTATTCCCATTTGATAAACATTTTTTTAAGAATTTTTGTATCGTTACTGCGAATATTTCTTAGCATTCAGCTGATCGAGACAGGTTTATGAAGACAACTTTAAATGATATCGCCGAGAAAACCGGCCTTTCGATATCAACTATTTCCAGGGTTTTAAGGGGTGAGTCCAAAACCAATTCCAAAAATGTGGATATGGTTATAGAAGCGGCACAGGAATTGAATTACCACATCAATACCAGATTGCTGAATACTGTTTATAACTTTAAGAAAACCTATCATGTGGCTTTGATTTCGCAGATTCATGTTGGGGAATTCTATGCTTCCTTTTTCAATGGACTGGATCAGGCTTCAAAGAAAAGCAACATCATACTTGGTCTATATAACATTGAGGAAGAGGTGGATGTGGTTATTGATCTTCTAAAATCCCTTTCCAATGACAATCTGGATGCAGCCGTCCTGTTTTTACCCAGCCTGAAAGAGCATGATTACTATAAAATTATTGAGGATACCCCTTCTGATTTTTTCCTGATATCAGCGGCCTCACTCTTCCATCCCGTGCTGGATACCGTCACATTTGACTCCTACCGAGGCGGCTACCTCGCGGCTAAACATTATGAGGAACAGGGGTATGTGGATCTCGGCTTTATTTCCGGGCCAACCTTCAGACAGGAAGCACTGCTCAGAAAGGGAGGGTATACCGACTACATCAATCACCGTTCTGATATGAAATTGATCTGGCAGTATGAAGGTGACTATACCTACGACTGCGGAAAGGCGGCCTTTCATGATATGAAAAAGTCGGGTTTGCATCCCCGGGCAGTTTTTGCAAGTAATGATTATTCAGCACTCGGCTTTATTGAAGAAGCCCTGAAGGATGGCGTTGACATTCCTGGAGATATTGCCGTTTGCGGCTTTGACAATCTGCCCATCTGTGAAATTGTACAACCCAAACTCACCACCATAGGAACTAATTTTGTTGATCTGGGCCACACGATCTTCAATGTGATAAAAGAGAAAATGGAGAAACGTGAAGGTCACCGGGGAGTTTCGAGTATTGTACCGGTCGAAATCATTGTAAGAGATTCCACTTAAAAACATCATGCCATGTCACATTTATCTGAAAAGCACCGATTAAGCTCATCAGGCTTGCTTTTAATGATGCTGGCCTCTCTATTTTTAATGCAGTGTTCCACAACCAGCAGTCAGCGAGAAAGGGATATCGGAATTCCGGAGCCCCTGGACCCATATGAGCAGAACACAAAGCTTGGACGGGGCATTAACCTGGGCAACATTTTTGAAGCTCCCGAAGAAGGTGCCTGGGGTTTGTTTATGGAAGAAGAGTTCTTTAGACTGATCAAAGAAGCCGGTTTTGAATCAGTACGTATCCCGGTTCGATGGTCGGCCCACACCACCGACAGCGCTCCCTACACCATCGACCCGGAATTTCTGGAACGGGTAGAGTGGGCCGTGGATAAAAGCCTGGATCAGGATTTGATGGTCATCTTCAACATCCATCATTATGAAGAAATTTTTGATAATCCTGCCGGTGAGCGTGCCAAGTTCCTTTCCATCTGGGAGCAGCTATCCGATCATTTTAAAGACAAGCCAGGTGAGGTCATTTTCGAAATACTTAATGAGCCACACGGCAATCTGACTGCAGAACTCTGGAATATTATGCTGCCGGAAGCCCTCGATATCATCCGTGAACACAATCCCAATCGTACCGTCATGATCGGCGCTGCCGAGTGGGGTGGTATTCCCGGACTGCTCAAGCTTGAAATACCCGATGACGATAATCTGATTGTTACGGTACACTACTACGAGCCATTCCAGTTTACCCATCAGGGGGCTGAGTGGGTTCAGGGCCAGGATGCCGACGAATGGCTGGGAACCACCTGGGATGGCACCCCGGCCGAAGTTGCCGCTATTTCGGATCACTTCCAGCAGATTGTTAACTGGGGTGAGCAACGCAATGTGCCCATCAATATCGGTGAGTTTGGAGCTTATTCCAGAGCTGATTCTCCTTCACGTGCCCGCTGGACAGCCGAAATTGTTCGGTTTGCGCGCGACCACAATATGAGTTTCCATTACTGGGAGTTTGCATCCGGTTTTGGAATCTACAATTCCAATACGGGTGAGTGGAATTTCGAATTGCGCAATGCCCTGATCAATACCGAATGATGCGGCTGCATCACCGCTGAGCATTGCGGTACTTATCGAAATAAATTTTAGCGGCTGCAGTATCCTTCTGCATCACCTTAAGCCTGGCGATGTTATACAGAATATTGGGGTTATCCGGATCCGTTTCATCCGCCTCCATCAACCAGTATTCGGCATTATTTAAATCCCCATTCAACAGGTAAATGGCAGAAAGCGAGTTTGAAAAGAAAGGATCCTTTCGATCTTTATTCAGGATGAATTCCAGCAGGTTGGCCGTGTATATATCCAGATTCCGATTGTTAATGGCATACACCACGCCCCGCTTCAGAATACCTTCATTAAAGACCTGCAACTGTGCAAGGTTCAGATAATGCTGCATCACAGAAACTGAATCTCTTTCACGGGTGGCCTGATTGATTACATCCGTGAGCGATAAAGCTGTTTTACGGTCCTCACTCCAGGAATAAGCGGCAACTGAATCTACAAATGACCGCGAAGAAATGCGCTCCATGGTATTCCGGAAACTGGCGAGTTCAACCTGCTGGGAAATGCCTTTTTTAAAAGGATAGCCCGCTTTGAGTCGGGCAATAGGAATATAGGCCGTGGTCTTTTCAAACCGGCTGATAGGTATGCGGGCGGAAAGCGAATTTGGCTGAATACGGTCTCTCAATCCCGGATGATTACTCAAGCTGCGGTAAAAGGCTTCACCCACCATTTGATTGCCAAGGGCATTCGGATGAAGGTGGTCGTCAAAGAAAGAATCATCGGGGATACCGCTTGCCGAACTGTCGATACTCAGTTGGTGAATATCGACCACCTCAGCATCAAAGTTTTCAGCAAGAACCCTGATCTTGTCGTTCAGATCGGACGGAGCCCGGAACCGGATATTATCGTAGTCTTTGGACAGGATATAATTCTTCAGGGCTGCATCCATGCGTCCGGCTCCATAATCGGCCTTCGCCTGCTCAAAATAATCTTCAGATGTTTCACTCTCACCCAATGGCGATTGATCCTTCAGATTAGAAGCCAGTGTTCCAAAATATACCGGTATATCCGCATCCCGGAAATGAGACAATGTTTCCGTCATATTTTTCTCAAACTGACGAAGTCCCTGTTCAAAGAGCTCACTCCCGTAATCAATCTCAGACTCGCGCACTACCCTCGCCATCAGGGTTCGATTATTGTTATCCTCTTCCGGTGCCAGCTGCTGCTCGATAGCCTGATAAAGCCTCAGATTTTTTAACCTCAGAATAGTGCGTTTCAAAGTGATGGAGGAACCTAAACCGAACATAGAGGAGCCGACCCCGAAGGAACCGTAATACTCGTTATGCCCGGCATAAATGATAACCGCATCCGGGTCCAGATCCGAAACGGCTTCTTTGAGATCCCAGATTACGTACGAGTTGACAGCAGTCATACCCAGGTTTATCACTTCAATGTTGAGATCCTGAGTGTGCATCATCAAAAGGTATTCGAGTCTTGCTGAAAATGAATTGTAGAAGTTATAGGGGAAACCCTGCGTACTGGATCCGCCCAGCACTACAACCCTGAACTGCTTTGCTGTTTTTTCTTTCCTGAAGGGGGATGGAGCCACTTTGGGCGTAAATGCGGGAAAATATCGACTGGCATAGTCCGGGTTGGTTACCATGTAACCGGGTTCTTCGGTCAATTCCCTGAAAACAGGCTGGTAATCGGCCCGGAAACCGAAGAGCCTGAGACTGAGCTCAACAAGAAGTAGCAGCACAAAGGGAAAAGCAATGGTGATAACCCAGAAGAGCAGGTTATTTGAATTTTTTTCTGCAGATGAATTCATAATTGAGCGTCAATGCATACAGGCGGTGAAAAAATTTCCCGTTATTTTGATAATTTTATCATTATAATCCAAGAAGCGCTTTCAAAACGCTTAACAGGGGGAATGTACATGGTGAACCAAAGGAATACAAAGCAAACCCTACTGTTGCTCATTTTAAGCTTCAGTATGCTCTACGGATGCAGTACCGATAACAACGATACGCCTCCGCTAGAAAATGAAATTACCATTCTGGAAGAACTTAAGTTCAGGCTGAATGGAATGAATCAGTCCGATGAAGTTATCCTCTCATTCACGGACAGCAGCCAGGCTGGCAGGGAAGTCTACCAGTTCATACTCGACAGCAACGAAGAACTGCTGGTATCCGCATCCCTGATTGATACCCTCATCTTTGACTCCGATGCATGGCAACTCATTTTCCGGCTGAACGATCAGGATGAAATCAGCACCTATGCCGTGGGGGAGCGTATTCTCAGGGAGGGTCATTCAACCATCGAACTGAATCCATCGGGTTATGCCCCGCTAGCCGCGGTAGCTACCATCACTATGCCGGTTCCCGGCCGGTTCGTGATCAGAGTATTGGGTAAAGGGCCGTTCGGCATCGAAATAAACAAGGCCTTCAGTACACTTGCCCAAGAGCATAATTTCCCGATTCTGGGCCTTTATGCAAATCATCAGAATGAGATTGAGTTCAGTTATTACAGCGCAGCCGGAACTCTGCTGAAAACCGAACCCTATTTTATCACCACACCCCGCATCAGCAACCCTGATATTCAGGTTAATGTGAACAACCTGCCAGCTGATGACCAGAGTATCTTCTTCGTTTCAGACCTTAAACTTGGTTTCGATCACCGGGGTGAAGTTCGCTGGCTGTGGACGCATCCGGCACATTATGTTTTCCGCAAACTGCAAAACGGCAACCTGATTATTTCATCTAACGAAGATATGATCATGTATCATACCCGTCGCTTTTATGAGGTAGACATGCTGGGCAACATCATACAAACCTTTGAAACTCCAAATTACCAGCACCATGAAATCCGGGAACACCCCAATGGCAACTTCCTTGTGGCCACGAATTCAACTCCCATCATGCTGGGCAATGGACTGAATCAGGAGGATTTCATCATAGAATACAGCCGAAACACCGGGTCACCGGTCAGATTTTGGGATTTTAACCTGATTCTTGACAACCAGAGACTGAGAATACCCGGTGAACGGGCCGAAGACTGGTTGCATAACAACGCCATTTATTATCACGATGAAACAAATGCCCTGATCATTTCGGGAAGGGCACAAAGTGCGGTTGCCAGTGTGGATTATGAAACCACTGAGGTAAACTGGATCATCAGCGATCCCTATGGCTGGACGGGCAACCTGGCCGACAAGCTGCTGACGCCGGTGGATGAAAGTGGCGCTCCATTGGATGTAAGCAATATGGACTTCTGGCCATATGGTCAGCATGCAGCCCTTATCTTACCAAATGGTAATGTGTTTATGTACGACAACGGGCGGTATCGAAATTATTACCGAAACCGGAATGCCCCGGCTGACAGCTACAGTCGGGCGGTAGAATACGAGATTGATACGGATAATATGACCATTCGGAAAGTCTGGGAATTCGACTACAATCAAACCTTATTCACCCCCTTCACCGGCGATGTGGACTACTTTGAAAATAACGGGCACCGCATGATCAGCTTCATGTGGGGATCCGGCAACACACCCCGTGTATTCGAGCTGGATGAAAACGATACCATTTTATTTGAAGCTTCCATCAATATAGGTTCCAATTATTACCGGATAGAAAAATTGAATCTCTACGAAGGAATCGACTAAATTTTTTAAACAACCCTCAGTATAAATATTTCAATCATGCATAAACCCTTTACACTTGCACTGCTGTTTGCTGTTCTGCTTACCGGCTTGATCGGCTCTCAATCTAAGGCCCAGAATCAGCTTATTGATCCCGCAATCGAAGCCAAAGTGGATTCTCTGCTTTCCCTTATGACTATGGAAGAAAAAGTGGGACAGCTTAATCTGCATTCCAATACCTGGGAACTCACCGGACCTAAACCTGAGGGGGATGCCGGGGAACGGTATGAATTGCTGCGAAACGGAGGTGTTGGAGCCATGCTGAATGTAGTCGGGGCCAATGCAACGATGAGTGCACAAAAGCTGGCTGTTGAAAACAGCCGCCTGGGCATTCCACTGATGTTCGGCTATGATGTTATCCATGGATTTAAAACTATTTTTCCCATACCACTTGCTGAGTCAGCGAGCTGGGATCGGGAACTGGTTAAATTATCTGCCCGTATTGCGGCAACGGAGGCTTCATCTGCAGGTATTAACTGGACTTTTTCGCCCATGATCGATATCAGCCGTGATGCCCGCTGGGGACGTGTGATGGAAGGTGCCGGAGAGGATCCTTACCTGGCTTCGGAACTTTCTGTCGCCCGTGTAAATGGATTTCAGGGGGATGACCTCTCATCCGAAAATACCATTGCATCCACAGCCAAACATTTTGCAGCATATGGTTTTTCAGAAGCCGGCCGGGATTACAATACGGTTGAAGTCAGCAAAAATACGCTGTTGAATGTCATACTTCCCCCTTTTAAAGCCGCGAATGACGCTGGTGTTGCAACCGTAATGAGTGCCTTTAACGATATCTGGGGCATTCCGGCAACGGCCCATGAATACCTGCAAATCACCACATTGAAAGAAGAGTGGGGCTTCAATGGCTTTATTGTTACGGACTGGGGTACCATCCGTCAGCTGGTGCCGCATGGCTACTCCCGTGACCTGCGGGAAGGAAGCATGCACGCCATCAATACCGGCACCGATATGGATATGGAGTCGGAGGGTTTTCAGCGCCATCTTGCGGATCTGATTGAAGAGGGTGCAGTTGATATCGATGTTGTGGATGAAGCTGTTCGAAGAATACTGAGGGTAAAATTCCTGCTTGGCCTTTTTGATGATCCCTATCGTTATTCCGATCCGGAAAGAGAACAAGCCACGCTTTACACACAGGATCATCTTGATGCCTCCCGCGATGTAGCACGTAAATCCATTGTTCTGCTTGAAAACAGGGATCAACTGCTACCCTTAGAAAAAAGTCTGGAATCGGTGGCGGTAATTGGAGCTCTGGCCACGGATAAAGATTCACCCATCGGTTCATGGAGGGCTCAGGGTGAGGCGAACTCTGCCGTTTCCCTGCTGGAAGGCATTCAAAACGCCCTCGGCTCTGAAACTCAAATTAACTACGCACAGGGTTATACTCTGGCCGTGGGTGAACGAAATTTTGTGCGAGAACTGGAATTTCCTGAGGATGATGGCTCCGGTTTCGATGAAGCCATCGAAGCCGCCCGAAACTCAGAAGTGGTGATCATGGCTGTTGGGGAAGAAGGGTTTCAATCCGGTGAGGGGCGTTCACAGGTCGACATCAGCCTGAAAGGTCGTCAGCTGGAATTGCTGAAGGGCGTCATGGAAGTGAATTCAAATGTGGTTGTGGTACTGATGAACGGCCGCCCCATCGCCGAACCCTGGATGTATGAAAACGCTCCTGCCCTGCTCGAAACCTGGCATCTTGGATCCCAGGCCGGAAATGCCATAGCCGATGTTATCTTCGGAGCGTATAATCCATCGGGCAAGCTGCCGGTTTCTATCCCTCGCCATGTTGGTCAGGTTCCCATCTATTACAATAAGAAAAATACCGGGCGTCCTTCACCACGCAAAGGCGATGAGGGTACCGTTTTTTGGAGCCATTATACGGATGAGTCTAACGATCCGCAGTATCCATTTGGATATGGTTTAAGCTATACCACCTTCGCTTATGATAATCTTCGTATGACTTCCAGCTCGATGACCATGGATGAAAGTGTAACCCTAAGCGTGGACCTGACCAATACCGGTGACCGGGCCGGAGAAGAAGTGGTTCAGTTTTATATTCGCGATCACTTTGCTTCAGCAGTTCGTCCGGTTAAAGAACTGAAAGGCTTTGAAAAAATCATGCTTCAACCGGGCGAAACCAGAACAGTCAGCTTTGAAGTAAACGCAGAAACACTTGCATTCTATGGAGCCGACGACACATTCAAGGCAGAACCCGGGATGTTCTCCTTTATGGTGGGTGGCAATTCGGTTGATTTGTTGAACGCTGAATTTGAACTGAAATAAGGAATTTGATTTATTGAGTTGAATTAAATTTCAGTAAGAGAAAAAACGGTCGCATCGGCTAGGGCTAAATCATCAGGATTATGAGAAACATATTTATGCTGTTGCTTTCCCTGATTGTTATTTCAGGGGGATGTAAAAGTGACAATTCAACCGACTCGGGCCCCGAACTGGAAGGCCTGATCTGGAGTGATGAATTTGAAGGTGACGACTGGGACCAGCAGAAATGGTATCCGGAACTGGGCGCCAGCGGCTGGGGAAATAATGAGCTTCAGGAGTACACCCCCTTTGACAAAAATATCGAGGTAAGTGACGGTACCCTGAAAATTCATGCTTTACTGGAAGGAGACGGACAAAACCGCGGAGATTATTCATCAGCCCGGCTGCTTACCTATGAATCCTTTTTATATGGGCGAATGGAAATCAGAGCAAAACTGCCGCGTCATCGTGGTAATGGCTTGTGGCCAGCTATCTGGATGCTGGGCGATTCTATCCGAAACGGCACTCCCTGGCCCGATTGCGGTGAAATCGACATCATGGAATACGTAAGCTATGAGCCCAATAAAGTGCATGCCTCCATCCATTCAGCAGCCAATAATCACAGAGACGGTACGCAGATTACTTCTGGTGCCGTAGATCTGCAAACTGTAGAGGAACAATTCCACATATATGGATTACTGTGGGATGAAAACTTCCTGGCTTTCTACATTGATGATCCTGAAAACATCATACTTCAATTCAATAAACCACTCAACGCCAATAACGACAACTGGCCCTTCGATAAACCTCACTTCTTTTTACTGAACATGGCTGTGGGAGGCGATTGGGGAGGTGTTCGCGGAGTGGATGACAGCATCTTCCCTGCAACCTTCGAAATTGATTATGTGAGAGTTTTTGAACGCTGATGAAATGAATCAATCGCGATTAAAAAATTATTCCTTTCTATTCATCCTGAGCCTGTTTTCAGGTTCACTGCATGCTCAGGATTACTCTTTAATAGAGAACCTCCGTTATTATTCAGAGCAGGAAATTCAGCAGGATGATTATAAAGCTGAACGGGGTATTCTGGATTTGTATTACCCGCAGTCGGATGGATTTGCGACGCTGGTCTGGTTTCACGGTGGCGGTTTAACCGATGGAGGTAAATTTATTCCCGCCGGCTTGCTGGAACAGGGCATCGCGGTTGTGGCTCCGAACTACCGCCTTTATCCCAAAGTTAAGTCACCGGTTTATATTGAAGATGCGGCTGCAGCGGTGGCCTGGGTGTTTGAGAACATCGAACAATACGGAGGTGATCCGGATAAAATATTTATCAGCGGTCATTCAGCCGGAGGCTATCTGGCCAGTATGATCGGCATGGATAAGCGCTGGCTGGCCGAACACGACCTGGATGCTGACCGCATTGCTGGTTTAATTCCGCTTAGCGGACATACCATCACGCATTTTACCATTCGGCGGGAACGGGGACTGGAACACACCCAACCTGTGATCGACGAACTGGCACCACTTTACCATGTGCGGGCGGATGCACCTCCCCTGCTGCTCATCACCGGTGATCGTAAACTGGAACTCTGGGGTCGCTATGAAGAAAATGCATTCATGATGCGCATGATGAAAGTGGCGGGGCATCCCGACACCCGAATCATGGAACTTGATGGATATGACCACGGCATGATTGAGCCGGCTATTCCACTGGTCCTAAAAGAAATTAAACGTGTTTTAAACCGGAATTCTGAATAATCCGGATAACCTGATATTCTTTGATTTACGAGAATGGTCGATGATGCTTTGATGGCCGGGCTGCAGATCATTATTAAGCTGCAGACGATAGAGAAGATCAAAACTTTAATTGTAGCAGAGCCTGCCTGACTGGCTCTGCCCTTCTCAGTGTCTTAATAATAATTTTCAGGTTTCTGCAATTTATTCTATAATGACCGGACTACAAATCAGATCAGTTCAGGATGGGGATATTTGGTAAAATGATGCGTTTTACGCCTGCCGGATTTTGTTCAATATGTGTGTTCGTTACCCTTTCTGCCTCGGTGAATGCCCAGGATTATCCCTACCGGAATGCGGAACTGAGTTCGGAGGAACGTACCCATAACCTGCTTTCCCTCATGACGCTGGAAGAGAAAGTGGCACAAATGCTTTGTGTATGGGAAACCAAAGATGAACTTTTGCTTAGGGATGGCCGGGTTGATCCTGATAAAGCCCGATTGAATTTTCCCCACGGTTTAGGACAGGTTGGGCGGCCTTCCGATTCGCAGGGTGGATTAGGCCCTGCCGAGACGGTTGAACTGACCAATGCCATTCAGCAATATTTTGTGGAAGAAACCCGGCTGGGAATCCCGGTTTTCTTTCATGAAGAGGCCCTGCATGGACATGCCGCCAAAAACGGAACCAGCTTTCCCCAGCCTATTGCGCTGGCATCCACCTTTGACCGTGATCTGACCGAACGAATATTCACTCTTATTGCCAAAGAAGTACGCCTCAGAGGAGCACATCAGGTGCTTACACCGGTAGTTGATGTTGCCCGTGAACCCCGCTGGGGCCGAGTGGAAGAAACCTACGGCGAAGATCCCTATCTCTCTGCTGAAATCGGCCTTGCTGCCGTCAAGGGTTTTCAAGGCAACCGGGATTACAAAAATCAGCTTCGGGTAGCGGCTACCCTGAAACACATGGCCGGACACGGCGAACCAGAAAACGGGAATAACATATCTCCGGCAAACATTTCTGAACGAAGCCTGCGTGAAATTTTTCTGTATCCTTTTAAACACATTGTTCAGGAAGGACAGGTGGAAAGCATCATGGCTTCCTATAATGAGGTAGACGGAGTTCCCAGCCATGCTAATACCTGGATGATGCGTGAGGTGCTGAGAGACGAGTGGAGCTTCGAAGGTTATGTGGTTTCCGATTACTATGCTTTAAGAGAACTGAATGATCGGCCCGGACTGTTCGGGCATGGGGTAGCTGAAACCACCGAAGATGCAGCTTATCTGGGCGTCAAAGCCGGCATCAATATAGAACTGCCTGATCGGGATGTGTATCCGGTGCTGACTGAACTGGTTGAAAGCGGGCGGCTGGATGAGGCTGAACTGGACGAGCTCATCCGTCCCATGCTGGAACTGAAATTTGAGTTCGGCCTCTTCGACAATCCATACATGAAAGCGGAAACGGCAGAAGCCTATATCGGTCATGAAGATCATCGTAAACTGGCCCTGGAAGCCGCCGAAAAAAGCATCATCCTCCTGCAGAACAAGCATAATGCTGCACCGGTCGATGTAGAAGAAATCAAGTCCATAGCCGTTATCGGCCCCAATGCTGATCGGGTGCTTCTGGGTGGTTATTCAGGTACTCCACCCGTTTACACCACAGTCCTGGATGGGATTCGCCAACGCGCCGGGGATGGTATCGAAGTGAGATATGCTGAGGGTGTTCAAATTACTACCACCAGCGGGTGGACATCAGATCCGGTTGAGCTTGCTTCGGAGCAAGACGACCGCAAAGGCATTGCCGAAGCAGTTAAGCTTGCTGAGCAGTCCGATATTATTGTTCTTGCCGTTGGAGGCAACGAACAAACCTCCCGGGAGGCCTGGTCAAAAACCCATATGGGAGACCGCACCAACCTGCAGCTGGTTGGCCGGCAGGATGAACTCATCAACGCCCTAGCTGAAACCGGGAAACCCATCTACGCTTTCGTATTTAACGGCAGGCCGCTGGCCTTCAGCAATCTGCTGGCAAAAGCCGATGCCGTTTTTGAATGCTGGTATCTGGGTCAGGAAAGCGGCCATGCTGTTGCTCATATTTTATTCGGGGATGCGAATCCATCGGGGAAATTATCCATTTCCATTCCGCGATCGGTCGGACATATCCCTTCTTTCTACAACTACAAACCCTCAGCCCGGCGCGGCTATTTATTCGATGAGGTGAGTCCCCTTTTTGAATTTGGTTTTGGGCTCAGTTACAGTCGCTTTGAATATGGTTCTCCTGAACTGGACCGCACTGAAATCGAAATGGGTGAAAGTACCGGAGTTTCGGTGGAGGTGACCAATAGCAGCAAGATAGACGGAGAAGAAATTGTACAATTGTATATCCGTGACCGCTTCAGCTCGGTAACGCGTCCGGTAAAAGAATTAAAAGGTTTTCAGCGCATCGCGCTCAAAGCCGGCGAAAGCAAAAAAGTTTATTTCGAAATCACGCCAGAAGCCCTCTCTTTTTATGATATCAACATGGATTATACTCTTGAAGCGGGTGAATTCATCATCATGACGGGATCTTCTTCTGCGGATGCTAACCTCAAACATGTAACTCTGACGGTGGTTGAATAATGGCTACATCATCTAATACGGGCAGTACAGTGTATATTGCCTTCATCACAATCGTGGCTACCCTGGGTGGCCTTCTCTTTGGCTTTGACAGCGGCGTAATCAACGGAACGGTAGACGGTTTACAAACGGCATTTGATTCCGACTCGGCTGGTACGGGTTTTAATGTGGCCTCCATGCTGCTGGGTTGTGCGGTTGGGGCCTTTTTTGCCGGCCGGCTGGCTGATTTCTTCGGCCGCCGAACGGTACTCATATTGGCGTCTCTCTTTTTTATTGTTTCCGCCTTTGGATCCGGTATCTCCGGTTCTTCACTGGAATTTGTCATTTATCGTGTTCTGGGTGGTTTAGCCGTTGGCGCTGCCAGTGTGATGTCGCCCGCCTACATTTCTGAAATTGCTCCTGCATCCTATCGCGGAAGGCTCACCTCCCTGCAGCAGGTTGCCATTATTGTGGGACTTTTCCTTTCCTTTATCAGTAATTACCTCATCGCTGGAGCGGCAGGTTCCTCCCTCGGTGAACTCTGGATGGGCTACCCTGCCTGGAGATGGATGTTCTGGATGGAACTGGTTCCGGCCACCCTCTTTTTCCTGACCCTGCTCCGTATTCCGGAAAGTCCAAGATATTATGTGGTATCAGGCAAACGTGAACGGGCCGAAGAAGTACTCACCAAACTCTTCGGCATGGATGCAGCAAAACAGACTCTTAAAGAAATTGAGGAGTCACTTCATTTGCATGGCGAACGTCCCCGCCTCAAAGACCTTTGGGATTCCACCGCAGGTAAAATCAAACCCATAGTCTGGGTGGGCATCGGCCTGGCTACCTTTCAACAGCTGGTGGGTATCAATGTGATTTTCTACTACGGTGCCGTGCTCTGGCAGGCCGTTGGTTTCTCTGAAAGTGACGCCTTGCTCATTAATATCATTTCGGGATCGGTAAGTATTGCCTCTGTACTTGTGACCATGGCCATCATTGATAAAGTAGGTCGTAAACCAATCATCATGTTCGGTTCCATCGGAATGGCAGTAACACTGGGACTGGTAACCATCGCCTTTTCAACCGGTCAGCTGGATCTGGAGGGCGACCTCATCCTCAGTGGACCGATGGGTATCCTGGCACTCATTACTGCAAATGCCTACGTAGCCATATTCAATGGTACCTGGGGACCGGTGATGTGGGTACTGCTGGGTGAGATGTTCCCCAATAAATTGCGTGGCTCGGGACTGGCTGTCAGCGGACTGGCTCAATGGGGTTCCAACTTCCTGGTAACCATCACATTCCCAATCCTTTTGGCCGGTATCGGGCTCACCATCACCTATGGCATATACACCTTCTTTGCTTTACTTTCCATACTCTTTGTAACAAAAATGGTACAGGAGACTAAAGGTCTTACCCTCGAACAGATGGATGATCTTTGGGGTGAAACTGGCAATTAAGGAAAAAAGATGGCAGCAAATTTATTTCTCGGGGTCGATGTAGGATCTTCACTATTTAAAGCATCCATATTGGATGGTGACTCCGGCGAAATTATTGCTTCCGTCGATTACCCGGATCAGGAACAGCCCATCGTTGCCCGCAAGCAGGGCTGGGCCGAGCAGGATCCGGAAATGTGGTGGGATAACTTTGTTGGCAGCTTTAAAAGGCTGGTTAACAAATTTGACTTCAACCCTGAAGACATTCGTGCCATCGGGATTTCCTATCAGATGCATGGTCTGGTTGTGGTGAATGATGAACTTAAGCCCATGCGTCCGGCCATTATATGGTGTGATTCCAGAGCAATTGAATTCGGAGAAGAGGCTCTGGAACGCATCGGAGAAGAAAAAGCCCTAAAGCACCTGCTCAATCATCCCGGTAACTTCACAGCCTCCAAACTGGCCTGGTTCAAACATTCAGAACCGGTAGCTTTCAGTCGCATGAATAAATTTATGCTGCCCGGTGATTACATCGCGATGAAGCTCACCGGCTATCCCACCACCACTGAAGGCGGACTTTCAGAAGGTATTTTCTGGGATTTCGAAAAAGGAGGCATTTCAGATGATATCATGGATACGTTTGGGTTCTCCACTGACAACATCCCGGACCGTGTTCCCACTTTCTTCGATAAGCTGAAAATTTCTAAACCCATGGCCCGCATGCTGGGTTTATCGGATGATGTTCGCATCTCCTATCGGGCCGGCGACCAGCCCAACAATGCTTTTTCCCTGAATGTGCTTCAACCCGGCGAAATTGCTGCAACCGCAGGCACATCAGGGGTAATCTATGCAGTGACCGATTCTAATTTTTATGACTCGGAATCACGCATTAACACCTTCCTGCATGTAAACAACTCAAATCAGCAGAAAAGAAACGGAGTTCTGGTCTGCATAAACGGTACGGGCATTACCTACCGATGGCTCAGAAATACCTTCTCTGTTGATAGCATACTTGAATATGAACAGTTGAACGAACTGGTAAGTAAAACCAACCCCGGCGCTAAACAACTGTACTTTCTGCCATTCGGGAATGGAGCGGAGCGTTTACTGAAAAACAGGAATATCGGTGCTCATCTCATCAATTTAGATTTCAATCAGCATTCCACAGGGCACATTCTTCGTGCAGCACTGGAAGGCATTATTTTCGGAATGAATATCGGTTTCGAAATTCTGAAGGAAAATCAGATCCATAGCGACACCATCAAAGTTGGGCATGCCAATCTCTTCCTCAGTGAAACCTTTCAGGAAATCTTCGCTCATGTAACCGGAACCAATTTCGAACTTTACAATACGGATGGTGCGGCCGGTGCGGCAAGAGGAGCAGCCTATGGCTACGGACACTATTCCTCTTTTGATGAAATATTCGGAACGCTGAAATGCATCAAGCGCATAGAACCACTGCCGTCCAAAGTGGAACAGTATCACGAGATCTACGGTAGATGGAAAGAGCATCTAAGCCAGTTCGTCAATGAATCATGAATTCATATGAGCTAATATCCTTCAAGAATGAAATTCTTGGAATCGAGATTGAACTGATTCCCGAATTCGGAGGGCGCCTTAATAAACTCATGTTTAGCCTGAGCAACCAATTATTTGACCTCATACAGGAATCTGAGCCCAATGCTGATTTGACGACGGTCACAAGGTTCAATGCTGCTCCCCTTTTCCCTTTTCCAAACCGGCTGGATCATGGAATATGGACTTACCTTGGCGATGACCTGCAATTCCCGGTCAATGAACCGGATAATCAAAATGCCCTGCACGGTTTTCTCTATCATCAACCTTTCAAGGTGGTTGAAAGTAAAAATGACCGATCCGAATTATCTGTTAAGTTGCATCATTTTTACGATGGGTCACTGGATTACTACCCTTTTGCTTTCGAAATCACACAGACTTTCAGCTCGGATGCGCCCGGACGATTAAATCTGGAAATGTCGTTCACTAACAGGAGTACTGACATCGTCCCTTTGGGCTTTGGATGGCATCCCTACTTCAGATTCGACTGCACAATTGATGACCTCTATCTTAAAATGCCTGTCACGGAGGAGGTTCTGGTAAATGAACGACAGCTGCCAACCGGTGAAACCGTACCTGAAACTTATTTTTCAAAAGGAAATGTGATTGCTGACCGGTCGATGGATACCTGCTTCAGAATCCTGAATAAAGGTGAATCAGAAACCCTGATCCGTGATCCTAATAAGACATTTGAATTCCGTTTACGCCAAAGTGAAATCTTCAGATATTTGCAGGTCTATACCAAACCAAACCGAAAAACCATCGCCATCGAACCGGTGACCTCCAACATCAACATGCTTCAGAATCATGAAGGCGCACTAATGATCGAACCCGGACAGACAGTCACGGGAAATATTCAAATCTCTGTTAAAACTAAGCCAGAAGATCATGAAAGAATACTTTGACGGTGTACATTCCATTCCTTTTGAAGGAAGTGAGTCAGATAATCCTCTTGCCTTTCACTACTATGATAAAAACCGGAAAGTTGGGGATAAGACGCTTGCAGACCACTTCAACTTTGCATGCGCATACTGGCACAGTTTCAGCAACCCGGGTACGGATCCTTTCGGAGCAGGCACCCGATACTTCCCTTGGGATGAAGCCGATGATCCTCTTCAGCGGGCAAAAGACAAGATGGATGCTGCTTTCGAATTAATGACCAAACTGGGTCTGGATTATTTCTGCTTCCATGATTTTGACCTGGTGGAAGAAGGTGACACCCTTGGCGAATCCGAACAGAGACTTGCAAAAATTTCCGATTATGCCCTGGAAAAAATAAAAGAAACAGGCATCCGGGTGCTGTGGGGTACGGCAAACCTCTTTGCCCATCCCCGCTACATGAATGGTGCGGCAACCAATCCGGATTTTGCGGTTCTGACTCATGCCGGAGCCCAGGTAAAAATGGCTCTGGATACCACCATCAAACTGGATGGGGAAAACTATGTGTTCTGGGGCGGACGTGAAGGCTATATGTCTCTCCTGAATACTGACATGAAAAGGGAACAGGAGCATCTGGCTCGCTTTCTGCACATGGCCAGGGATTATGCCCGCGCTCAGGGCTTTGAGGGTACCTTCTTCATTGAACCCAAACCCTGTGAACCCACCAAACACCAGTATGATTATGATGCGGCTACCGTCATCGGTTTTCTGCATCATTATGGCTTGCAGGATGATTTTAAACTAAACATTGAAGTAAACCACGCCACATTAGCCGGACATAGCTTCCAGCATGAACTTCAGGTTGCCGCCAACGCCGGTATGCTGGGCAGCATTGATGCCAACCGGGGTGACTACCTGAATGGCTGGGACACCGACCAGTTTCCGAATAACCTCTATGAACTCACCGAAGCCATGCTGGTTTTTCTGCGCAGTGGTGGTTTGCAGGGAGGTGGCGTCAACTTTGATGCCAAGGTGAGACGAAATTCCACAGATTTTGAAGACCTTTTCTATGCCCATATCGGTGGTATGGATATGTTTGCCAGGGCCCTAATCACAGCTCAAAATATCGTGGATCACGGTGAAATGGATAAACTGAGAACAGAACGCTATGCCTCCTTCGATGCTGGTAAAGGATCCGAGTTTGAAGCCGGAAAATTGACCCTTGAAGACCTGAGCAGGATGGCCGGTGAAAATGGACCGCCGGAGCAGAATTCAGGCAGGCAGGAGTATTTTGAGAACCTGCTGAATCGATTTATCTGAGTTCCATACTTTTTTTCGTCTTTCTTTAATTTGGAACGTCTACAGGGTAGACCCCAAAACCCAAAACTCTGATATTTATGTCAAAGCAAAACCTGAATGCCATTTGTGACTGCGGCTGCGGATGTGGAGAAGGTGAACCCTGTACCTGCATCGATTGTAATTGCGGCTGTAAGTCGGCCTGAACCGTATAACAGAACCGGTGCATGGTAACCGGTTCTGTATTATTTTCTTAATATGAGTACAGAACAACTCTGGGAAACCTTTGCCGATCGACTATGGGCTTTCATTTTTTCCAAAGTGAAAGACGAATCAGCCACTTCTGACATCCTTCAGGATGTATTTCTGAAAGTACACCTGAAAAAGGAACAGCTTGAAGACAATGACAAATTCAGTGCATGGCTTTACACCATAAGCCGGAATGCCATAGCGGATTATTACCGCAAACAAAAAGAAACAGTACCCGCTGACGGGTTACAGATTCAGGGTGAGCCAATACCTGAGCAATCCCTATACGACATCAGGTGTATGAACAATTGCCTGTACCCCTTAATTATGGAATGGGATGATGAAGATCGAAGCCTTTTTATTCAGGCCGACTTCAGGCAAATTCCCCAGGTTGAACTTGCAAAGCAGATGCATCTGCCTTATTCCACCCTAAAATCACGTTTGCAAAAACTGAGAGGCATTATCCGGGATGAACTCATCAAATGCTGCAACATCGAAATAAATGACCGGAAAGAGGTGGTCTCTGTGGACTGCCCGAAATGTGCCTGATCTTTTTTTGGTTTGTGCTTATCCTTAAATGAATAAAGCATAAAACCGATCTCCATGTACTCACCTTCCTCCTTTCTCGAAAAAGATCCGGCCCTGACTCTCGATTTAATCCGCAGAAATAATTTCGGGCTCTTTATCACAAACGGTGAAAAATCTCCGCATATCACACATCTTCCCTTCATGGTTGAAGAAAAGGATGGGCAGGCTTATAAACTCATTACCCACATGGCGCGGGCAAACAAGCACTGGCGCAAGCTGAAGGATGGGGATGAAGTGCTTTGTGTGTTCAACGGACCTCATGCCTACATCTCTCCCTCATGGTATCAAGACCGCGTAACGGTACCCACCTGGAATTATGCCACTGTTCATGTGCGAGGCAGCCTCAAATTGATACATGATGAAGAAAGCCTTCGAAAAATAGTGACTGATCTTACACTTCATATGGAATCAACGGTGGAAAGCGACTGGAAGCTGAGCGAAGGGGAAGAAACCATTCCGGTTGAGTTGAAAGCGATTGTCGGAGCCGAAATTGAGATCAGCAGCTGCATCACCAAAATGAAATTCAATCAGAATCGCTCCTTGGAAGATCAGCGGAAAGTGATTGCACACCTGGAAAATTCAGATTTAACAGGTGCTGCTGAGATGGCAGCAATCATGAAGCGGAATCTGAGCCGCAAAGATAACAAGGCCTAACCTGCGTACTTCTCGAACATCCCTTTCAGCTCGGTGGGATTGAAGGGCTTGGTGATGTAATCATTCATGCCGGATGCAAATACCTGCTCTTTTACTTCCTTGAGTGCAGCAGCTGTGAGGGCAATAATCGGCACATTCCGTTTTGCGGAATCATCCATCTTGCGGATGGTTGCGGCAGCCTCATACCCGTCCATCACCGGCATCTGAAGATCCATCAGCACCAGATCAAAGTTCTGATGCTCCATGATATCAACAGCTTCCTGTCCATCGTTGGCAATGGTCAGGTTTATATGCCATTTTTCAAGAAATCGCTGCATCACTTTCTGATTCACAATATTATCCTCAACGACCAGAACACGAATACCTTCAATGGAAGCATCTTTTTTAGATACCACCGTCTCTTCCATTTCAACGGTTTCGGTGTCTTCTACCGTACCAAATTCGATTTCAACAAAAAATGTTGATCCCACTCCGAGTTCACTCTCAACCCAGATTTTGCCACCCTGCAGTTCAGTCAGCTCTTTCGAAATTGACAGACCCAGTCCGGTGCCCCCGTAGAGCCGTTTTGTATCGGAGCGCTCCTGGGTGAAGCTTTCAAATATGGTTTCCAGCCGGTCTTTCGCGATTCCAATTCCCGAATCTTTAACGGCAAACTGCAATTTCAGGTGATCATCAGATTCATCCAGAAGATTAATTTTGAGTTCAATGCCCCCTTCGTCGGTAAACTTCATGCCATTACTCAGAAGATTATTCAGAATCTGTGTGAGTCGGGCTGGGTCACCGGTTACTTTTCTGGGCACTCCTTTTCCATAGGTAGCTTTCAGCTCAATGCCTTTTTTGTCGGCGTTCACTCTGAAAGTTTCGATGATGGTGGTTACCATCCGGTTCAGCTCAAACTCGATATTTTCGAATTCAATTTTACCGGCTTCAATTTTGGAGAAATCCAGAATATCATCGATGAGCGCAAGCAGTGTTTTAGCTGAAAAGTCGAGGATTTCCAGTTGCTCAGTCTGATTCTTACGGGGATTATCAATCATCAGGAGATTGGTCATGCCCAAAATGGCATTCATTGGGGTGCGGATCTCATGGCTCATGGTAGCCAGGAACTCTGATTTAGCCTTTGCCCCCTGCTCAATTTTTTTACTGGCTATTTCCAGCTTGGCATAGTTCTCATTCAGCTCTTTATTCAGCTCTTTTTCCTTTTCCAGGAGCTCTAAGGTTTTCCTCTCTGCTTTCTCTTTGGATTCGGAGAAGGTATTAAAAATAATCCATGTGGTGATGAAAGCGGCAACCAGGATACCAATTTGTATATAGGAGGTTCCCGTTTCATCAAGTGTAATTTGATCAAATACGATGTAATCCAGAATAAAGAAAGATGACACCGTCATCAGGATGGAAACATTCCTGAGCCTGATTTCCGTATTGGTGAACATCAGAATGGATAAGCCCATGGCAGGGATCAGGAAAGCCTGCACATAAGCTTCAGGACCAAAGGATGAACTCAGCAGCACTATGCCGATGTCCACATATACGATGAGCAAGAACTTGGAAGTCTTTTCATAACCCTTTCGGCCAAGAACCGGGATCAGGGAAAAGGCCAGAGCTTCACTCAGAAAAAACCATGATAATTCAATCGCATCGCTTAAGCGCAGGGATACAAAAAAGACAAGACATACAAAGACCAGGAAGAATGAAACAGAATTGAGTACCAGAAGACCGGTTTTCCGGATTTCATTATCCTCCGACGCTTTGATGTCCTTCCCTAAAGCGTAGTTTGTTATCCCCGTTAAGAAGAATTGCCTGTCCATTGCTGAATTATTTTAACGGCTCAATGTAATGAATTAACAGGCAGCGAAACAAGCACCCTAAATGCCTGCAGGCGTTTAATTCTGAGCCTGTTGCTCAAGCTTGGCTTTATAGGCCATGGCATAAATCTTCATTTGCTTAACCATGGAAGAGAGTCCGTTAGAACGGGTGGGTGAGAGGTGCTGAGCCATTCCGATTTTCTGAATAAACTCGGGATTTGTGGAAATAATAGTTTCCGGAGTTTGCCCTGAATACAAACGAACCATGAGGGCTACCAGCCCTTTGGTGATGGCGGCGTCTGAATCGGCTTCAAAAAGAACTTTCCCATCATCCAGTTTGGTACTGAGCCAAACCTGTGACTGACACCCTCTTACCAGGTTATCATCCACCTTTTCACGTTCATCCATGGGTGGCAGCTTGGATCCCAGCTTAATAATGTATTTGTAGCGCTCAGGCCAGTCTTCAATCAGTTCAAACTCTCTTATAATCCTGCTTTGAATTTCCTGAATATCCTGCGACATGTTTATTCTTCGTACTCGAGTTCCAGAATTCCTGTTACTTTAACGGCATCAACCCCATTTTCACCATTATTAGCTGCCGGATTGTAATGCTGAATCACATTCACAATTTCACCATTGGCTCTCTTATAGCGACACTTATAGGTTGAGCAATTACCTTCAAATGCTTTGGTGATATGAGCGGTCACGATATCTCGGTCTTGATCTTCAATCAGGTCAAGCCCCATGGTTCCGATGATCTCTTCCGGTTCAAAACCGGTAATTTCACGGAAACTGTCGGTAGCATGCGTCACCACAATTTCATCATCCTTCCTCACAAACTTGAGGGTGAATTCTTCTTTCCTGGAGATCAAATCATTGATGCTGTTATCTTCCAGGTGTAATGCATCAAGGATACGGTTCCTCATGGTGAGGTTTTCCATGTATAAGCGGTAGACGTCCTGGTCATTATTCACAAACCATCGCATGGAAGTTTCCAGCAATAGTTTGTTGTCTGATTTTGTTTGGAAAGTCCAGTTGTGCTTATTCTGGGGAACCTTATCTGAGGCCATATTTTCGAAAAGTTCGTGTGCCTCTTCACGCTGGGATTCATCAATCATATCCCAGATTTTGATAGCCTTCAATTCATCCACTTCATACCCGGTCATTTCGCGGAATGCTTTGTTAGCTGCAAGAATGTTGCCCTGTTCATCCAGGTCAACGTAGGTTCTTCGCGATTCTTCACGCAGATCATCCATTTCAATATTGGCATTGAAAATGATTTTCTCAGACTTGTTGCTCTCGGAAATATCACGCTGATAAGACACCCAATGGGTAATTTCGCCTTTATCATTCGTTAGCGGATGAATGTCCCACTGGTTTATAAACTCGGTACCGTCTTTTTTGTAGTTCACGGTATGCCCGAAGAAACACTGCCCTTCGATGAGTCTTTCTTTCAACCTGTCAAGTACAGCCCGATCGGTTTTAGGACCCTGAAGCATTCGTGGAGTCTGCCCGATGGCTTCTTCGCGGGTATAGCCTGTCATCTGTTCAAAACCGGAATTTACATACACAATTTTGGGTCCTGGTTTCTCCAGTTCCAGTTCAGTTATACAGATGGAATCGTAATCATCCCTAACGGCTGCTTCCAGTAAATCGAGCTGTCGCTTCAGCCTTTCGTATTCTCCGTTTAGTTCTCCAAAGTGTTTTTTGAGTTTAGCAAATGACTCATCATCTTTGCTTGCGCTTTTGAGAATGTCTAGTAGGGAAGAGTCCATTACGATTGTTTAGTTTAAATTTCTCTGGATGACATTTTATTTTCGCAGCCTGAGTTAACCAAAAAATACATTTTTAGCAAACCAGCCTGAATTCAAATAACCGTATTAGATTCTAAGTCATTCCCATGTTTTTCAATAATTCGAATACTGCAATACGACCCCTCACCGGATTAATATGTATGTACCTTCTCATTTCAGCCTGTGGTCCCAAACCCCTGGATAATCAATACAAACCGGAAATGGTATTCATCAAGGGAGGAACATTTAATTATGGGGATTTTTATGAAGGCAGCAATACAGATGCGATTCCGATTCATGAAGTGACAGTGGACGACTTCTAAATCGGTAAATACGAAGTCACCTTTGATCAGTACGATCATTTTGCAGAACAAAGAGGCTACACCAAACCCGATGATGAGGGATGGGGACGTGGACGCCGGGCCGTGTCGCTCGTTACCTGGGATGATGCCAAAGCCTTTTGTAAAGCTTATGGTTTTCGACTTCCATCAGAACAGGAATGGGAATTTGCAGCCCGGTCGCGGGGCAAAGAACAAGTTATCTCGGGTACAGCCAATCTGGATTCAACCTCCTATTTTGCTTTCGGTGATAATGGATACACCTATCACACCCTGCCGGTCGGACAAAAATTACCCAATGATCTCGGTCTTTATGACATGAGTGGAAATGCCTTTGAGTGGATCGGAGATTTCTATCAGATTTATTCCAGACGGGATGATTTCCGACCCAAAATGGAGCCGGGTGGAGTTCGCATTATCCGCGGAGGCAGCTTCCGCGAAGATCTGGACGCGCTCCGAACTTACTGGAGAGTAGGTTCCCTGACTGATGTATCTTCAGATGATATTGGTTTTCGATGCGCGGTTTCTGCTGAAGAATACAAACCCTGAGACATGCGCATAAAAAAAGGCATCCACTTTCGATGGATGCCTTTACTCACTCACTACTTAACTCACTTAAGAAGCAACTTTGCGATAGTGCTCAGCTGCATGTTAGTAGTTCCTTCGTAAATCTTTCCGATTTTGGCATCTCGGTAGTATTTCTCTACCGGATACTCTTTCACATAACCGTTACCACCGTAGAGGTCAATCGCCATTGAGGCGACTCTTTCAGCTACCTCAGAAGAGTAAAATTTAGCCATGGCAGCTTCTTTCAGAAAGCTTTGACCGGCCATTTTAATACGGGCGGCATTGTACACAAGCAGTCGTGCTGTTTCGATGTCGGTTGCCATGCGTGCCAGCTGGAACTGAATACCCTGGAAATCGGAAATGGCTTTACCAAATTGTTTGCGCTCCTGCACATAAGCCAGGGCAGCATCAAAGGCTCCCTGCGCGATACCGATCATCTGTGCACCGATTCCGATCCGGCCTTCATTCAGCGTTTCAATAGCTACTTTATACCCTTTTCCGAAATCGCCCAGTATATTTTCTTTGGGGACACGAACGTCTTCCAGCAGAATTTCGCAGGTTGAGGAAGCCCGGATACCCAGTTTGTCTTCTTTTTTGGAAACGGAGAATCCTTCCATTCCGCGCTCCACTACAAAAGCGGTAATACCGCGGTAGCCCTCATCCGGATTTGCATTGGCAAATACAATGAAAATATCGGCTTCATTTGCATTGGTGATCCACAGCTTGGCACCATTGAGTACAAAGTCATCCCCATCTTCTTTAGCTGAACACTTCAGGGCAAAAGCATCGCTGCCAGATCCGGCTTCAGAGAGGCAATAAGCGCCCACCTTTTCATTAGCGAGCTGTGGTAAATATTTTTCATTCAGATGATCACTCGCAAAGTTTACGAATGCATTGTTCACCAGGGTATTCTGCACGTCCATAAACACACCGGCAGACGCATCAACCCGGGAGATCTGTTCGATGGCTACGATGGACATAAAAAAGGTGCCACCGCCACCATTGTACTTTTCCGGGATATCGATTCCCATCAGTCCCATTTCAAAAAACTGTTTTACCAGATCGGGGTTCAGCTTGGCAGCCTCATCCATTTCATGTACCAGAGGTTTTATTACGGTATCTGCAAATTCTCCGGCGGCATCTTTCAGCATTTGTTCGTCTTCGGTAAGCTTGGTAAGCGGGGGAATGAAATCGGCTAACTGCTCCATCTGATCATCAATTTTTTTGTTTATTGGAAAGGCGGATAATATATAAAAATGGAAGCGCTTTTCCGCACATAATCATTCCAAAATGATTGGTAAAGCATAGGCCTGCTTACTATTTTAAATCCAATATCATAACAAATTTGGGGAGCTGATTGTGGATAAAACTGAGATGAATAAATCCTTCGATCTTCATGAATTTCCTCCTGTCTCAACAGAAGAATGGGAAGATGTAATTAAACGTGATCTCAAAGGTGAGGATTACAAAAGCCTGCTTCGATGGAATACCGGCGAAGGGGTAGAAATCTTGCCCTTTTACCGGCGGGAGCATCTGAATTCGCTGGATCACCAGCCACAGGCCGTATCACGCAGTGTGGATCTGATCGACGGTGCCTGGGAAATTCGTGAATATATTCACGCCAACACCATTGAAAGAGCCAATCAACTTGCACTGGAAGCACTGAAAGGCGGTGCAAATGCCCTTTACTTTGACCTGCCAGCAGAAAGCCTTCAAAAGGATGAAGACCTGGTTAACCTGTTTGAAGGCATCATTATTGAAATTATCGGAGTGCATTTCAGTCCCTCCCTTTCCACACCCGGTTTGCTGGAATTGTTTACCAGCTTTGTCAAAAATCGTCGGCTGGATAAAGAAAATCTTAGACTGAGTTTCAGGCTGGATCCCCTCTCCCAATCCCTGTTAACCGGTGAGCTGCTGCAAGAAGGTGAAATGCGTAAGTTATGTGAGGAAATACAGAAACAGGCCGCTTCAGCCTTGTGTGTGGATGCATCCCTCTACCATAACAGCGGTGCCTCAATAACGGACGAACTTGCTTTTGCGCTGGCCACAGCCAATGAATACCTCGGGTATTCAAAAAATCTATCCGGCAACCTTCATTTTAATTTTGCGGTGGGCTCATCCTACTTTCTGGAAATTGCAAAACTGAGAGCTTTCCGCCTGCTCTGGAAACAAGTGGCTGAAGCTTATAAACTGAATAACAGCAGCTGCTACCTGAGTGCAGAGACCTCCCTCCGGAATAAATCCGTTCTGGATGCCCACACCAATATGATCCGCCTTACCACTGAGGGAATGTCAGCGGCCATTGCCTCCGCAGACAGTCTGATGATTCGTCCCTATGACGAGCTGTTTTCTGAGAGCAATTCATTTTCACAGCGTATTGCTCGAAACGTTCAGCATCTGCTGATAGAAGAATCCTACCTGAGTAAGGTGAGCGATGCTTCACAGGGATCCTATTACATCGAAAGCATCACCGATGAAATGATGAAGGCAGCCTGGACTCGTTTTCAGGAAATTGAGTCTGAAGGCGGTTTCAGTGAGTGTCTGAAGAAAGGCCTGATTCAGAAAACGATCAAGAAGCAGCAACAGAAGCGTACATCAGCCTTTAACGATCAGAATAAAGTGATGGTGGGAGTGAATAAATACCAGCCCGCTGAAGGTGATGGCAGAACGGCCAGAAATATTAACCCTAATTTTGGGCTGAAACCGGTGAATAGCCATCAAATCGAAAAAGTAAACCTGTACCGTTATTCAGAAAACCTGGAAGGAGCAAAATCATGAAAATTGATTTTTCAAATATCGAACTTAAGCCACTTTCCGCAGCTTCAAGTAACGGTCAGTTGAAAGCCAGTGCTGCTCCCTGGAAAACAGCGGAAATGATTGATGTTCCACCTGTAATAAATGCTTCTGTTCTGGAAAAAATGGAACATCTGAACTACGCTGCTGGCATTCCTCCTTACCTGCGTGGCCCTTATTCCACCATGTACGCCATGCGTCCCTGGACCATTCGTCAATATGCCGGTTTCTCGACTGCAGAAGAATCCAATGCTTTTTACCGCCGCAATCTGGCTGCCGGACAGAAAGGACTTTCCGTCGCCTTCGACCTGGCTACTCACCGGGGATATGATTCCGATCATCCGCGGGTTAGCGGGGATGTGGGTAAAGCCGGCGTAGCGATTGATTCTGTGCTGGATATGAAAATCCTCTTCGACAAGATTCCCCTTGATAAAATGTCAGTTTCGATGACCATGAACGGTGCCGTTATCCCGGTTATGGCTTTCTACATCGTAGTAGCTGAGGAACAGGGCGTAAGCCAGGAGCAGCTGAGCGGAACCATTCAAAATGACATTCTGAAAGAATTCATGGTGAGGAACACTTATATCTATCCGCCTGCACCATCCATGCGCATTATCGGGGATATTTTCGAATATACCTCAAAGCATATGCCCAGATTCAACTCCATTTCCATCAGCGGTTATCACATGCAGGAGGCCGGTGCAACCTGCGATATTGAGCTGGCATACACCCTGGCTGACGGACTGGAATACCTGCGAACCGGTATTGACGCCGGACTCAACATTGACCGTTTTGCGCCCCGTCTCTCCTTTTTCTGGGCGATCGGCATGAACCACTTTATGGAGATTGCCAAGATGCGGGCTGCCCGATTGCTATGGGCTAAGATTGTGAAGACCTTCAATCCAGAGAATCCGAAATCACTGGCACTCAGAACGCACAGCCAGACTTCCGGATGGAGCCTCACCGAACAGGACCCTTACAATAATGTGGCCCGTACCTGTATTGAGGCTACTGCAGCTGCGCTGGGGCATACTCAATCACTCCATACCAATGCACTTGACGAGGCAATCGCGCTACCGACTGATTTTTCAGCCCGAATTGCCAGAAATACGCAGCTTTATCTTCAGGAAGAAACCGGTATCACCAAAGCTGTGGATCCATGGGCCGGTTCCTATTATGTGGAATATCTGACCGATCAGATCGCCCGCCGAGCCTGGGACCTGATTCAGGAAGTGGAAGAGCTTGGCGGTATGGCAAAAGCCATCGAGACCGGTGTTCCCAAGATGCGCATTGAGGAGGCAGCAGCACGCAAACAGGCACGCATCGATTCCGGAAAAGACACCATTGTTGGGGTGAATAAATTCCAGACGGAAGAACAGGAAGACATCGATATCCTGGAAGTGGATAATGCCAGAGTGAGAGAATCGCAGATTGCCCGTTTGAAAGAATTGCGTGACAACCGCGATGAAAAAGAGGTGAAAAAAACCTTAGATTTAATCACAGAAGCAGCCAAAACCGGTGAAGGTAATTTGCTTGAACTAGCGGTGAATGCAGCACGGGCAAGAGCCTCACTGGGAGAAATTTCTGATGCCATGGAGGCTCAGTTCGGACGCTATAAAGCCACCGTTAAATCAATTTCAGGAGTGTATTCATCCGAAGTGGAACACAGCGAAGATTTTAAAGAGGTTATCAAACTGGGCGATCGTTTTGAAGAGCTGGAGGGTCGCCGTCCGCGAATCATGATCGCGAAAATGGGTCAGGATGGCCATGACCGTGGTGCCAAAGTAATCTCAACTAGTTTTGCTGATCTTGGTTTCGATGTTGACATAGGTCCGCTTTTCCAGACTCCGGAAGAAGCGGCAAGGCAGGCCGTTGAAAATGACGTGCATATTCTGGGCGTATCCAGCCTTGCTGCAGGACACAAAACACTGGTGCCGGAAGTGATTGCTGAACTCAAAAAACTGGACCGAGAAGATATCATGGTTGTGGTTGGGGGAGTGATTCCTCATCAGGATTATGACTTTCTGTATGATCAGGGTGTAAAAGCCATTTTCGGACCGGGAACAGTGATCCCCAAGGCCGCAAGAAAAATTCTGGATAACCTTATTTCACAGGTTTCATCCTAAACACATAACTACTTTTGGCTACAAACAGGATCGAAACGCAGAAACTTATCGACGGGATTTTATCCGGCAACCGCACGCTGCTGAGTCGGGCTATTACACTCATCGAGAGCACAAAAAAAGAACATCAGCAACAGGCCGAAAAAATCATTGAAGCCTGCCTGCCACATGCCGGAAATTCGTTCCGAATAGGAATTACGGGGGTGCCGGGTGTGGGTAAAAGCACCTTTATCGAGAGCTTCGGAAATCTGCTCATAGAAAAAGGCCATAAAATTGCGGTGCTGGCTATTGATCCCAGTTCAAGCCGAAGTAAAGGCAGTATTCTGGGTGATAAAACCCGAATGGAAACTCTGGCCGGCAGGGATGAGGCCTTCATTCGCCCTTCTCCGACCTCAGGATCTTTAGGAGGAGTAGCAAAAAGTACACGGGAGACCATTATTCTTTTTGAGGCGGCAGGTTTTGACTACATCCTCATCGAAACCGTAGGTGTTGGGCAATCCGAAACTGCTGTTCACTCCATGGTGGATTTCTTTTTATTGCTGATGCTTGCCGGTGCCGGCGATGAGCTTCAGGGCATTAAAAGAGGCATCATGGAAATGGCTGATGCCATCCTTATTAATAAAGCGGATGGCGAAAATCTGAATGCATCAAAACGGGCACAGGCTGAATACAAGTCAGCCCTTCATCTTTTTCCGCCAACAGATTCCGGGTGGATTCCTGAAGTGCATCTCGTTTCATCTACAGAACAAACCGGAATAGAGGTGGTTTACGAAATGCTGAATCGCTATCTCAACCAGGTTAAGACGAAAGGTTTTTTCGATAAAAAACGGGCTGATCAGGCTCAGTACTGGTTAAAGGAGAGTATTGAACAGGATTTGCTTGAGGATTTTTTTCGGGATGATGAGGTCAAAGCAGCTTTACCTGAATTCCGCGAGAAAATACGATCGGGTGATCTGCATACCTACACGGCCGCCCGATTGCTTTTACAGAAGTATAAAGGTACTGATAAAAGCTAATTCAGATTTAGTTAAATACCTCACAGAGCAGAGCTCTGTGAGGAGGAAGAGGGCACGTCCTAAAGAATACTCACTCTATGATCATCCATTCACTCTATCCTTAAACAAGTATTTTGCTCTACGCTCAATGGCCGGCTCCCATAAAACAAAACCCACACCCTATTCACAAAGCTGCTCTGTGAGCATGATGTAAATCTGTTGAATTATATGATACATATCTCCTGTAAGGTATGGGCCATTTTAAACTCCTAGTAATATGGGAAGGAGCTCATATAAAGTTTACGATGATCGGTATCCCTATTTCATTACTTTCTCAGTTCAATCCAGAATTCGAATATTGAAAGGAAGTAAAGCAGATCTGATCATTGATTCACTCGAATACCTGGAAGCAAGAAGTGAGGCCAGAATATATTGTTATGTAATTATGCCAGATCATGTGCACATCATTCTTCAAGCAAAAAACCTTACGAAGGTAATACAAAGACTCAAATCATATACAGTTAGAAGAATCATTGACCATCTGAAAAAAACACAACAGAATAACATCTTAGCTAAACTTAAATCCAAAAAACTTCGTGGAAATTCTACTTCTACTTATCAGTTGTGGCAAGTTGGATATCATCCTGTACAAATTGAGTCTGATGAAATGCTTGAGCAGAAAGCAAACTACATCTATTTCAATCCGGTTGTTTCTGGACTTGTTTCAACGCCTGAAGAGTGGAAGTACTCTTCCTTCAAAAGAGATTCCTCACAGAACAGAGCTCTGTGAGGAGGTTAGAAAAATCATTATACAGGCTCCTTTTGGAGCGTTAACAGGCATCTCATAGAGCAGGGAGGGGTACTACCAAAATACATTTACTCCGGGGTCATCACATCACTCTTTCATTGATCAAGTTATTTTGCAATACGCACAACACCCGGCTCCCACAAAAACAAAATCCACACCCTCCTAACAGAGCTCTGCTCTGTTAGGAGATAAGAGAAATAAAGCTAATTCAGGTTCAGTTCGGTTTCCGAAGTACGGAAAACCATGTCTTCTGCATCGAATTTCTCATCACTGAGCAGCTGCTGCATTTCAGCCCGCAGTTTCTGTATGGTGAGCCCACTATTCAGGGATCCGTTTTTGGCGATGGAAATTCGGCCGGTTTCTTCTGAAACCACAATCACGAAAACATTATTACTCTCTGAAATACCTACCGCGGCACGGTGCCTGGTTCCAAAATTTGTGGAGAGGTTCGGGTTCTGGGAAATAGGCAGATAACAGCTTGCTGCAATCACCCGATTGCCCTTTATGATGACGGCTCCATCGTGCAGTGGCGTATCTTTCTGAAAAATAGTTCGGAGCAATTCGGAATTTACTTTGGCATCAATACGAACCCCCACATCTACCAGGTCCTGTAATGAGTTGGAACGTGAGAACACGATGAGGGCTCCGGTTTTTTCCCTTGCCATGGATTTAACGGCATCAATCACTTCATCGATCACATTCTCGGAATTGGTGCCTCCCAGAAATTTATCCAGACTTGTATTGGTACCTAGTCTGTAGAGTAGTTTTCGGATTTCAGGCTGGAAAATGATAAATACGGCCAGAATCCCAACATCCAGTATGCGGGTCAAAATGAAATTGATGGTCGTAAAGCCGAAGAGGCTGATCACAGCATTAACGAGAACGACGAGTACAATCCCAATAGCTGCCTGAATAGCGAAGGTTCCCCTGATCCACCGGTAAAGGTAGACTAAGACAAGGGCAATAATCAGGGTTTCTACGAAATCCTGAATGCCAAATTCCAGTAATCCCAGAGGGAGTTTCATGTTGTTTTAATTGATCAGTGACGATTTGCCTGCAGGGCGTTGAATATCTGTATGGAGTCCCAGGCTTCCTGTACATCATGAACCCTCAGCACATTGGCACCGTGCAAAAGGCTATCGTAATGAAGGGCAATGGTTCCAGCCAGTCTGTCGCTTGCTTCACGTCCGCCTAATAACTTTCCTATCATTGATTTACGTGAAGCACCTATCATTAAGGGGTAACCAAAATTCCTGAAAATAGCAAGGTGAGCCAGTAAGTTTAGATTGTGTTCCAGTGTTTTTCCGAAGCCAATCCCCGGGTCGATCAGGATATTGTGGACACCCTCCTGATTGAGCACCCTGATTTTATCTTCAAAAAAAGCACGCACATCCTCAATCACATCACCATACTCCGGGTTTTCCTGCATGGTTTTCGGATCGCCCTGAGCATGCATCAAGATATAAGCTGCACCAAATTCCTCACATAGCACGGCAAAGCGCGGCTCTTTGGTTAAACCGCTTACATCGTTAATGATGTGAGCACCCAGATCGAGGCACTGTCTTGCCACTTCATACTTGGTTGTATCGATGGACAAAATCAGTTCCGGCATCTCTTGGCGGATGATTTTTACTACCGGGATCACTCTTTGCAGTTCTTCGTCTTCGCTAACCGGTTCAGCTCCCGGGCGTGTTGACTCCCCCCCGATATCGATGATTTGTGCTCCTGCTTCCGAAAGGCTTCTGGCATGTTCCAGCGCACGTGCTGGATCTGTAAACAAGCCACCATCGCTAAATGAATCCGGCGTCACATTCAGGATTCCCATCACCACCGGCTGGGTGAGGTCAAGTTCAGTATGGGGAAGCTGTAATTTTATGGATGTGGAAGTAGGCTGTTAGCGTTTTACCATTCTTCCTGGAGCTCATCCAGTTTGTCTTCTTTTGTAGCCCACTCATCAGCACCATCCATGGCATCTTTGGTTTCATTGATGATGCGGTCTTCCCACTTTTCAGCCAGACGTTCGTTGAGCTCAATGTAATGTTCCCATTTTTCCGGAACCTCATCGTCGGGGAAAATGGCTTCGACCGGACACTCAGAAACACAAGCATCACAATCGATGCATTCATTCGGATCGATGGTCAGAAAATTCGGACCTTCACGGAAAGCATCAACCGGACAAACGGCCGCACAATTGGTGTACTTACAATTAATACAGGGCTCAGTTACAATGTAGGGCATAGGAAAGACGAATTTGGTGGTTTTAAACTCTCGTGAGAATAAGAATTAATGCCGATTATTTCAGCATTACTTTGACACTGTCAAAAGAACCATCATTGGGGGCGGGTTTCGTTCCCAGAAGATGATTCATCAGCTCATAAACATGTACATTCTCGAACACACCCACTTTTTCATTCTCTTTGAATGATGGTCCTCTTGCCGCAAAAAAGGCCCACATAGCTTCTTCCTGATTGTCGAATCCATGACTGGCTCCGCTCATGCTCCCGCGGTAGTAGTCTTTGGTAGTAATCACATAGCCCAAATCAGAGACCAGTAATAATTCAGGTACCCGGTCGCTGTTTTTCAGATGATATCTCTCCGGGATGTCGGCTTTCAGATAAGCATCGAAATGTTCGGCATCATTCAGATCCTCGAACACATCCTCAATCGGGCGATCTTTCTCTGCCAGAAAAACTCCTTTGGAACCCATCACCCACTCTACATCATCGGGGTTGATGTAATCATCCAGAAAAATTACCCGCTCATCAGACACATCATACATGCCGTGGTCAGACACAATAATCACTTCAGTATCCCCGAGTCCCTTTGCATCCAGCTCCTGCACCAGGTAACCAACCAGACTGTCGGCCCGCTGAATTGCTCCAACAATTTCCTGCGATTCGGGACCATAGGTATGACCAACACCATCCACAAAAGAAAAATATAGAGTGGCAAAGTCGGAATCGGTAGAGAGCCATTTTACCACAGTGTCAATCCGGGCACTATCCGGAACGGAGCCATCATATTTTTTCCAGTGCGTGGGATGCATACCCTGAATATCCGCTTCAGAGCCCACCCAGAACATGGTGCCTGCAGTCAGTCCCTGTTTCTCTACGGTATTCCAGATGGGTTCGCCAAAGTAGAAGCGGCCGTCTTCAACCGCGTCACGGTTACCCATGCTGTAGCGCTGATCCAGATCAGGGGCGTAGAAAGAATTATCGATAATGCCGGTGTTTTCCGGATACAGGCCGGTGGCTAAGCTGTAGTGATTGGGAAAAGTATTGGAAGGAAAAACGGGAATCATTCCCTCAGCAAGTACTCCATCCTCAACAAATGCATCAAAATGAGGAGTTTCGGCTTTGGTCAGATAATCTGCTCTGAAACCGTCAAATGAAACCAGCAGTACTTTTGCCTGCTCTTTCTGTTCGGCACATGATATGAACAGCAGTGCAATTAATGAGAGCAGTAGCCCTTTTTTCATCTTTGTCCCCTTGTTTATTCGAAGTCGGTGGTGAGTTTGAATCTTGAAATCCTGTTATTGCCCTTATCGGCCACATAAACCACCCTGTTGAAGTATGATACTCCGCTGGGCTCATTAAACTGTTTGGGTGCCCGGCCCAACCCTCCGAATGAAACGATGAGTCTTTTTGAACGGTCATCGGCACCTATAGGTGGTGTTACCCCTTCCTGCCCGTTACTCTGAAATTGATAAAGACGATGCTTGTCTGCATCCACTACAAAAATGAACCGGGTTGCATCACCGGCAAAGGCTACATCGGTGGGGCGGGAAAATTTAAACGGATCATACAGAAAGCTGTCAGCAGCGGTGGTATCTCTGCCCAGCAGATCACCATTCGACTGGAAAACCAGACCATCTGTTGTTTCGACGGCATTTATCCAGAGCACTCGAAACGGAATTTCGACGCTGGTTCCGGTTTGAGTGATCAGGAAACTTCGGTCATCCGTGAAAATGTCACGCTGAGGCGGGGATACAAAGGTGGCAATGGATGACACCTCCACTCCACTTGCCAGGCTGGGTGTTACCGGACTAAGTGAGCGAAGCTGACGAACGTTCTCGTATTTGCCGGTATCTTCATTTCTAACATACTCTAGAATAATCCTATCCGCTGAAGCGATGGATGAAGGATCGTTGGCCGGTCCGATACGGGTAACATAGAGGGAGTTATCAGCCAGTGTAGCCAGTCCTGTGATTGAAACCTGCTCATAATTGTCACCCCTATTTCTGTTGATACGAGTAATCTGTGCGGCTCGGGTGCTGAGAGAAGCATCATCGAAAGGAAAAACGAGGGTGTCCACTACTGTGGGCTGACCGATGTGCCAGTCTTCCACGATATACACAACCGGCAGGTCGTATCGCTGATTATTTCGCTCAGGAATGAGGATACTATCCCGGGCAGCAACAAATAATCTGAGCTGTCGGTCCTGAGTTACAGCAGTTGCATCGCGGAAATTAAGTCTTTGTCTCTCTCCAAGGTCGGCACGATCCAGAAGGTAAACCCCCTGACGGTCGGTTACATATACAAAGGTGTCAAAGCCTACAAAGACATCCGAAGGCTCATCAAAACCTTCCCAGAACGGCAGAACCGGTGCATAACCATCAATGGACTCCTGTGTTGGATCAATACGACCTTCTTCGATAATCTCATCCGTAGTGTCGTTTTGTTTTGATCCAAAGATGGAATCACAACCGCTTGCGATTATCATCAGCAGTCCGAATATGAAAAAGGTACTAAGCGTTGATCTGATTTTCATTGCTCTATAAATTGATTCTGACTGCGATTCTGTTTACTGCCCCAAGTCGTTCGAAGCTATTGTAGGCGTAATCGAAATTAATACTTCGCTCACCAAACGGTATTTTCAGCCCTGCTCCAAGGCTCGGCAGGTCATTTTCATCCAGCCCGAGCTGATATCCGCTTCTGAGGAAAAACTGACCGAGAAAACCATACTCAGCACCAAAACTGAACTGCTCGGCATTATCAGCGGGATTCGTGACCTGAGTTGTGAGCAACAGAGAATGCTGTTCGGCTTTGATCACATCATAGGCTGCGGCAAGTGAGAAACGGGTAGGAAGTACTACATCCGCAAAATCAGTAACCACAATATCTTCACCCTGCCCTTCAATATCCGGTCTGGAAATGCGGCCGCTTGGAGTGGCATCCAGTCCAAAGTTTGAGATTCCAACTCCGAATCGAAGTCCGGTTGTGCCAACTGCATAGAAAAATCCGAAATCGATGCCTACGGTATTCACGTCCACATCGAAGATACTTTCGTTCAGGTAGCGCAGGGTGAGTCCGTAGCTGAATGAGTCAGTGAGTTTCTGTGATGCCGTTAAACCGATGGTATAATGCGTAGTCGCAAACTGCTGACCGTTTCCGAAGGGTCGGAATTCGGTGGTTACGGCCATGTCGCCCGATGTGAGGTATTGCAGGGATGCACCAAAGGTAAAATCACCCACCCGGTAAAGAATACCGGTGTAATTCATGGGGATGTCAACAAAGTAGGAAGTATAGCCAAACATCACTTCGGTACCTTCACCCTGAGCGGCCAGAGCCGGATTCCAGTACATACTTGCAGAACCTACGGCATCTGCCATGTTTGAGCTGCCCATAGCGGCAGAACGGGCGTCGACATTAATCTTGGTAAATTGAAAACCTGCAGTTGCTGAACGGTCTCCCCCGAAGCTGGGTAACAGTCCCTGCGCATTAAGACTGCTATTACCAAACATCAACAGCAGCATCGGTATAAAAATCAGGCTATGTAGGGTAGACTTTTTCATGTTTAGAATTTGATAGAGAAGCCGAAAACGATATGACGTTGCTGGATGAAGTTTGCCGGGTTCAGATAAGCCGGGATGTTATTATCGCGGGGATCCAGATATCGCGGATCGCGCACATTGCTGGGCACATCATAAGAACGGTCGTTCCTCAGTTCAGCCAGTTCAGCCTGACTGGTCGGATAATCGGTTCGGTATCCTTTTCCGGTAACCGGGTTGATGATAATGGGGTTCTCATTATTCAGGATGTTCGTGATTTCAAGGAAGGCCGTGATACGGGTTCCATTTATATCAAACCATTTCTGAAAATTCAGATCCATGTAGAACCAGCTTGGGCCAATTTCGCTGAATCGTTGAGCCGGATCCTGAACCCTCTCATAGATGGGTCTCCAGTCTTCCACACCTGTTACAGGGTTTCGCTCAAAGCCTTTGAATTCGACCGGAGTATATCGGGTACCGCTTCTCCACACGGCAGATAGGAAGAGCTGCAATTTGTTTAAGGGATCAAGACCAAAGAGCGGGTTTCTGCGGTCATAGGTAAAGGTCACGCTACTCTTTACATCAAAGGGGCGATCCCATGGCAGTGGAGTCTCAACATTGGTTCCGATGTCCTGCTGGGCTGCAATATCCCGGAAATTATCATCAGCTGTTGCACTCAGACCTTCAGCACGAGAGTAGGATGCAGAAACCTGTCCGCGGAACAGATCTCGGTACCGTTTAATGTAGGTCACTTCCACCCCGCGAGACCGAGCGAAATCACCGTTTATCCGGAATGCCCGAACAACTTCTCTTCCGGTTACATCGAATGTGGTGATTTGCTGGGTTGTGATGAAGTCATATTTATCTCTCCAGAATGCCGAGATATTCAGAGCATCGTTTGAGGTAATCTGGTTTCGAAGTCCGATTTCATAGGAGATATCCACTTCCGGGTCCAGATTCGGGTTTCCGAGGTCAGGCAGGTCAGACTGATCACGGAAGAAGGGATCCAGGCCGGTGTAAACAAAGGTCGGGTGCGGAAGGCGGGTGGAATGCCCGTAGTTGAAAAAGAGTACCTGATTTTCACGAACCGGGAAGGATACACTGATTTTAGGAAGCAGCCTGAACTTAAATCGCATACCCAGAATCGGGGTTGTGCTGTCCAGATAATCCTGACGCACAAACTCGGGAACCTGTGAATCGGGATCCCTTACCGCGTTATCTACGAATTCGCCGGGTGCCCAGTATTCCAGTCGTGCACCCACATTCGCAATGAGACCCCGGTATCTGATCTTATCCGTGATGAAAAAGGCACCGCGTTTCGGTTTTGCTCTCCATAGATCAAAAGTTTCCCCGATACGAAAAGTCTGTGATCGTGTATTGGTTTCCGGATCGATAATGATCGGAGCTCCGATCCACGGGCGGGTGATATCAATCCACTGGTAGTCATTAAACTTAAATTCAAAACCGGCATCCAGTTGATTCTGACGCCCGTTAAAGAATTTGGTCATTGTAGATTTAAAGGTGATTTCTTCAGCAAAATGGTCGTGCCATAAGCGGGCAATACCACCATTGTTGAAGAAGCCGGGACCAGCCAGCACATAGGTGAACTCATCTGTACCGGCAAACTCATCAGCCGGCCAGGTTACAATGGATTCGGGATCAAATTCACTGTCAACAGAATCGGGTCGCCAGTCTCGGCCGTTGGCATCAGCCCGTAGTCTGGTGAAGAGACGACTGACCTGTATCTCATAAAAAGCGGATGTGGAAACGGCTTGTGTCCATTTCACATAAGCCAGTTTACTGTCGGCCGAATAAGTATTGGCATTATCCAGATCCAGCTGGAAGGGGAACTGGAAACCGGGCTGAATCTGCACATCAGCAGCGGTTATCTGAAGCATTCGGGTGTTCTGATTCACCTGCAGCGATCTCTGGTAAGCCGCCTGAAGCTTCATGCCTGGTTTGATATTATAGGTCAGCTTCAAACTTCCATTCCAGCGATTACTCTGCCGGGGTGATAATCTGGTGTCATTCACGAGTGAAGAGCGGACCTGATCGGCTGAAAATTTTGTGTAGTCATCAGAGAGTGATACCTGGCCGGTGGCAAAAAATGTCAGCTTCCCGGGCAGGTCAAGTCCTACAGCCGGTAATAATTGTTCGGCCAGTATACCCGGTCCCCCGAAGGATAACTCATAGACATCCGCAAAAAAGTTAGCCTGGTTATCGGCTACATTAGATCCGAAATTATCCCGTTTGTGGGTGAAATTTCCCTCATAGCGGTCGCCGCCATCCCGCGTTTTCACGGATATTACCCCAGAAGTCACGTCTCCGTATTCCGCTCCAACACCCCCGGTAACCAGCTCAACGGCTGAGAAGGAGTTGGCCCCAAGATCAAGACCCAGACCTGTACCGGCCAGCGGATCCTGTGCAGATACCCCATCGATTACAAAACCGGTCTCATTTGCCCGGCCACCTTTGATATAAAGACCGGTTGGATCGTTAATAACCCCGGCTTGTAATGAAACAGCATCCTCAACCCGCTGAATAGGAGCTGCTTCAATATCTTTTCGGCTGATGGTTACCGATGTCTGGGATTTTTCTACATCAAAAATCGGTGCTTCTCCTACAACCACCACTTCCTTATCGGAAGTAATGACCACTTCATTCAATTCATAATCTAGTCGGGTGACTTCTCCCGCCTCAACTTTGATCCCCGTCAGTAGTACCCGCTCAAAGCCGATAAATGAAATTTCAATGGTGTAATCACCCGGACGGATTCTCCGGATGCGGTAAAAACCGTCTATGTTGGTTGACTGCCCAAAGGTCGTTCCCTTAATCACTACGTTTACGCCGGGCAGTGTTTCTCCGGTTTCCTTCTCTTTGATGATACCTTCAATGGTACCGGTCTGAACTTCATCCTGAGCAGTAACAGAAGCGCTGAATGCGATTAGGATGATGAAAAATATGCCTGCTATTCTCTTCATATTGCTCCGTTACTATTGAAATCCTAATTCCTGAACTGCCAGCTCATTGATCAGGTCAGCCACATTGTTATTGCCGGTTAAATCGGTAAGATCGAGTGCAACATAGATCAGGTTACCTTCCCCGCTTTGTATCACTACATCCTCAAATCCGGTGTAATCAATAAGCTGTCCGGTAATAATTTGCGCCCTGAAGTCAGCAGTATACAAAGCCCGGGCACCAGCCACCGCCTGCATAGGAGCTACGGTTGTTAGGGTACGTGTTATTTGCAATTCCGGGAGTCCGGCAAGAGTATCCACCGGGCTTACGAATCCATTTCTGAGTAAGCGAAAACTGGTTTGTATGCCTTCCACTTTTGCGATGTCGCCCACAGGCAGAAAATTAAAGACCTCATCCTGAGGGGTCAGAATCTTGGAAGGAATAGTTACAAAAAGGGTTCCTCCGTTTGACAGAAAATCAGTTGTGATATTCTGGGCGAAGGTTATGTTGCGATCCAGATTGTTGGAGAACCAGTAGATGTAGTCCCACTCGGCAAGCTCGGCACGCAGGGTCTCTAAATTACCCGGGAAGGCTTCAGAGATCCGCACTTTGGTACCACCGGCTGCCTCTCCGTCGTTAATAATAAGTACATCGGGTGTGATTCCATTTGCAGCCAGCTGCTGAAGGTGAAAAGCCTGATTGGCATTACTGTCATCACTATCATCATCATTCAGCATCAGAACTCTTGATTGACGGCTTTTGGCAAACCAGGTATGGCTCTGTACGGGACTCACCGCTCCCGAATTGTCAATCACGCGTATGTATGCCGTGTTTTCCTGGTCCAGAAAGATATTGGTAAATGTAATGGGTTCGGCGGGTATGGAAAGACCTGTACCCAATTTTACCTCCGCGGTAATCGGACCCGGTGTCTGATTCTCCATAAACAGAGTGACAAACGACCGCCCTTCATCATCCTCGCTGGGAAGCGGTACCTGTACCCAGTTATTCTCGTTCAGGGTATCATTAAATGCAATTTCGATTCGGTCCAGTGAAACCAGTCCATCCTGATCCTGAACGGTCCAGCCAAAACTGGCTGTGGTGAAGGTGGTGTCAGGGGGAAGCTGATTGGAGTTAAACTCAATGGTGGGTACGGTGTTTCTAACCGGCAGTACGATGCGTGCACCGATTGGATCTCTGGCCTGTCGATTATCAACAGAACGGATCTTAAACAATACTGTGTCGGCAGCCTGTCCGGCGGTTATAGGTAAGGTAAAAATGCTGTCCGTTTTGGTAGTGAAGGTCCAGGCATTTTCTGAAGTATCATTTATAGCATATTCATAGCCCAGCAGATAACCATCCGGGTCGTTACCCCACCAGGAGAGATTGACCCGGCTTGAAAGCAGAGTATTTTCCGGCAGGTTAGCCTGATCAACGGTCAGACTGGTCGTCGGCAATTCATTTTCTAATTCTTCTCCGGAAATGCCGCCTTGCTCGCAGCCTTTCAGGACAAAAATTGCAGAAAAGAGGAATAAGATGAAGAATCTGTCAGAGCGCATGAACGCTTTATGAATATTAAAAAAAGAAGCCATGGGCACGAAGGCCCATGGCTCATTTCAAAGCTGATTACTTGATAAGCAGCATTTTCTTGGTTTGTGTGAAAGAACCGGCTTCGATTCTGTAAATGTACATACCACTAGCCAGACGGCTTGCGTCGAATTGTACAGTGTAAGAACCGGCAGCTCTTTGGTCATTCACCAGCGTAGCTACTTTCTGGCCAAGCATGTTGTAAATGGTAAGATTTACACGGCTTGCCTGGGGCAGATCAAAAGCAATGTTAGTGGACGGGTTGAATGGGTTCGGGTAGTTTTGCTCAAGAGCGAAAACAGTTGGAAGGCCATTCGCACCTTCTTCATTGGAAGTAGCCTGACCTCTTGTCAGGGTAATTCCGTAATACAGTTCATCATAAGACTGAGAACCAAAGTTGTAACCACCAGCTACAGGATAAGTGTTGTTTGAGTCAGAAACGCGTACGTTCCACACAAAATCAGCACTCTCACCAACAGCCAGTCCTGCAGATGCTAGTAGGTTATCTACAGTTGCGAAATCAAGTGTTACAGCTGCATCAGCACCACCACTGTTAGATGGAACAGCTACAACCTGTGATGTATCGGCAGCAAGGTAAAGTACCCATTCATAAGAGAGGGTATCACCATCGAAATCGCTGGTAGCGGCCCAAACAACATTCACATCAGTGGTAACTTCTACACTTGCACCATCTTCGGGAGCAATAAGATCGAAATCAAGAGCCGGGAATGACCAGTCATCGCCCTGCAGGTCAGCAACACTTCTTGGAACCAGTTTGTGCTCACCAAAGGTAGAGGTCATGATACCGGAGATGGAAGTGAAGTTAGCACCATCTTTGATCTGACGGTTTACGCTGCCCGGGAATCCGGTTTCACCAACAGCCTCAGAACGAGTGTCTTCATTGAAGATCACACCACCAAGGGTATTCGCACCGTTGGCAACCGTGAACTCACCAAATGATCCTTCATCAATAAAAGTAGCGTTTTCGAAACGAAGCAGCATACCTTCGTATGGCTCAGCTTCACCATTTGCTACGATAGCCGCAACATCATCAGAAAGAACAGATGGAATAGCCGCATCAACATCAGCACCGGTGCTTTCAACAGTGTAGGTCAGGCCTACCAGCTGAGTCAGTGTGGCACCAGTACTTGCAACAGAAGCTTCAGAAACCGCGGCACGGGTAATGTTAATTACATCGCCTCTTGACAGGTTAGAAGTCTGTGCTGTTTTCTCAAGGAAAATACCAGCCCATACAGCTGAAGTAGCATTGTTGTCGTGCACTACGATGATTCCGTCATCTTCATCAGATACGATAGTACCGGTAATGTTAACATCCAGAGTATCACCGGTTGCAAGTGGAGAAGCGCCGGCACCCAGGTCAGGAGTTCTCTGAATGACTGCAATGGTATTAATACCGCCATCAGAAACTACAAAATTCTGAGTTCCTACAGTCGGGAAGGAACCGCTTAAGCCGTCAGATCCGATGGATTCGATACTGAATCCAACAACATCCTGATCTGCAAGTGTTGGGAACGTGAATGAATATGTATCACCGGAAGTATTGGTCATGTCGGCAGTCACTTCTTCACCACCTGAAACGATGTAGGTTATTCGTACAGAATCAATAGTTACACCGGTAACCTGAGAAACAACATCGGCTGTAACTGTGATGTTATCAGAAGATGCAAATACCGTTTTGTCAGGAGAAATCTGAACATTGTCGGTTAACGGTGGGGCACCGGTTACCTCGATGTCATTTGGCCATTCGAAAATAACACCGCCACCGAGGTCGTCGCCATTGTTCAGGCGGGTGCTGTCTTGTGTCCAGAAGGTACCGTCTTCGAATGGGTTAATATTGAAGGTATCAAAACCGTCGGCATTGTCACCGGCAGGGTTATCGCCATTCAGTACAACAAAACCGCTCACATTAGCAACAGAACCTGAAGCCGGAGGTACAAAGTTGCCTTTACCACCATTGGCTTCAGATCGTCTGAAGTTATAGCCGGCTCGGTAGCTGTCCAGGTTGTCGTTTCGTACACGGTTTGAAGTGTCATAAATCCAAACGCGTGATTCTTTGTCAAGCGCCCAGTTTGGACGATCGCCCAGTTCCTGTACAATTACGCTTGCGTCTTCAATTCTAACATAAGCACCATTGTACTTGGTGTAGTTAGCCACGTTCACCTGATAGGTACCGTCACCATTGTTGGCATTCAGTTCATCAAGGGTAATTGTGATAGGCTCAAGCAGAGGAGCATACTCAGGGAAGTCCGCATTGGTGAAACCTACTTCAACAGCCTCTGCAGTCATGTTAAACTGAGCAGTGTTGCCAAAGAATTCAAGTCGTCCGGTGAAATCATAAATACCACCTCTGAGAAGGTTCTCAATAAGTGCAAGTTCAGACTCCACGATCTGAATTGACATACCGTCACGACCGTCTGGGTCATTCAGGGCAGTGGTATCGGTTACGAATACGTGAACTCGTCCGATAGTACCATCATCGGTGTCATAGGTAGCCAGGCCGGAAGAACGCGGGTTGGATACAACAACAGCGGTAAAGGTTACCAGTGAGTCTGCCAGTGGATGTGCTGAAATTTCAGCATCGGAACCATCGGTCAGTGGGGTTGGATAAGTGTTTAAGTCACGGATAGTGACTGATTGCTGGGCTGAAGCCATTACCGGCAACAGTCCGACAAAGAGTAGCAATAGAATGCGTAGCGATTTTGCCATTATATCTCCTTGGGTTTTTTGGTTGGGTTGTTGATTTTACTTGATTACTGCAAACTTTCCGGTTTGGACCTTACCACTATTCATATCCTTCACTGAGTAGAGGTAAAGTCCGGTAGTAACGTTTTGGTTGGCCTGTGACTGAAGATCCCAGGCTGCCTCACCACCTGCAAGAATGCGGGGATCATCACTAAACTGATTAAACCAGTTGATGCTGCCCTGATTATCGTTACTGTTGTGGGCAAACTCTGCCACAATCTCTCCGGCCAGAGTGTAAATTCTAATTTCTGCACGTTCCGGCAGGTTATAGAAATAAAGCTTTCTGGTATTCTCGGATAAGCCATCCCAGGCTGCATTCACACGGTAGGGATTTGGGTAAACGCCCACCTTGTATTCATCAGAAGAACTTCCAAAGTTTTCATTGACCTGTGTTCCGGGGAAAACACGAACCGCATTTACGTTCACACTGCTCTCAAGACTGGATATGCGGAAAGTCTCTGATCCCCGGTCAAAAGCCGTAACGGAAAACTGATACTGCCAGCCACTCAGCAATCCGGAAATTTCATAAGCATAGGTGTAGGTGTTGGTATCACCGGGGAAGGTAACCGGCTCAGCAAGGCGAACCGCCTCTAAGCTGGTGTTAAAACCAAAATCGTTGTTGGGTATATCAAATTCCTGAATAAGACGTGGTGTGGGATTCAGGTCATCACCAAGGTCAGAACGATAGATGCGGTATCCCTCAAAATCCTGTTCACCGGATACCTGATCCACGGAGGCCTCCGCTCGTTCATCCCAATACAGAGTTACCTTGCCGGGCTCTAGTTCCACACGGATATTCGGATTATCGGGTGGAGTGGGAAACAGATAGCGATCAAGAGTGTTATTTCCATTTACATCCTCATCCGGATCAAGCACACCGTTGTTATTATTGTCTTCACCCTGAAAAACACGATTCAGAGAATTGATGGTCTGAATAAGATTAACCTGCGAATCTTCATTATCAACCGGTTTCCCCGCCAGTCCCTGAAACTCATCGGGCTTGAGGGAAGCGTGATAAGAAAAATAAACCGTTATGGTCTCACCGGGCTGCACTTCCTGAAAAGGCCCGATGGAGAGAAAAGTGATGTAGTTACCCTGAGAAGTCTGACCGCCTGTACGCAGAGCTTCGCGAATGGGCGTGCCATCCAGCGTGGTCCCGTCTATTGACGGAGGTTCCGACATTCTCTGATAACGGTCGATGTCATCATTGGGACGGGTGAAATCACCGGTACCGGCACTGAACAACCAGTAGCTTGGTCTTACCTGAGGCGCCCGTACTCCATTATTTTCGAGGAATTCCTGATTTACAGGATGGAAAAAATCATCCCGGTATTCGGCTCCCATCAGTGTGAGTCCGGCGTAGGTATTGATACTTGGATCGTCATTGGAGCCCGCATCAAACACATAAGCCGTGTAGAGCGAATCAATATATCCGAGGCCGTTTTTATTGAAGAAAGCTCCACCGCCATCCAAAGCAGAGTTCACATTCCTCACCACAAGGTCAGAATACATGCCCACATACACACTATCCCAGACAAATCCATTGTCGTTTCCGGAATGAATCTGGCTGTTATTGGTGATGTCATAACGCAGGATGCTGAAATTCTCCGTGAAGGGGAACCCCCAGTTGTAGCTTTCCAGATGCACGTCAGCAAAAAGTGGCTGGGTATGGCCATTGATGGGCACAAAGGTGTTTCCATTGTCAATCACAACCCGCTTATCGCTGAAATCCATGATCAGATCCTGCTGACTCACCCCAAGACCGGTTTCCTCCCCTTCCTCACGTATCTCACGATCTGCCGTGAATTCAAATCCGGCAATACCCGTACGGAAACCGGCTGAGTTGGTCACAGATGAGGAAGAAACACGAATTTCACTGTTGTTGATGAAGGCGCCCAGCCAGATTCCGGCTTCAAATAAGTGCTCTGTACCTGTGTTATCCGGGTAGCGCATACTGAATCCGGCTTCAGGGTTGTTTCGAACATCGGGCTTGCCTATTGTTCCATAGTTACTGAGCGATAAACCAAGGGTTCCGACTGTGGTTTCAGCTCTCTCGAAACGCTCCTGGGCTACAGAATCGGACGATAAAAGATGGAAACTAGCAACGAGGGCTAGCGCAGTTTTGATCAGTTTTGAAAGCAAGGTAGTAGCAGGTTTTTTGCAGGTCACAAAAATAATGATTCACCCGTTGAATACCTCATTTCTGCGTATTGTTAACACATTCTTAACAGGTCAATCGGAGAATACTGACTGATGAAAATGCTTCAGCATCTGCTGTCCTGCCCCTAAGTAGTACAGCCCCATGATGATAGCAAAAATGACCTGGGTTTTAATGATACCGGTTTTCCTGTATTTCCTTGCCGAGGTAATCATAGCAAACTTCGAAATCTGATAATCTCCCTTCTTCAGAATACGCATGTAAATCTCCTGATCCTCCATCAGATAGAGCTTTTCGTTAAAGCCTCCAATTGATTTGAATACCCTTTTCCGGATAAACAGCCCCTGATCCCCAAATCGCAACCACCTGCTTTTGATGGCAGTGAACATACTGTAAAAACGAAGGAACAGGGATTCACTGTCAAACCCCAGCCTGAAACATCCGGCTTCGTACTCTGAGAGTATGTTTTTGATTTCACGGTAAAAAGCTTTGGGCAACCTGGAGTCCACATGCAGAAAAAACAGATGATCAGTGCTTGCTATTTCCGCACCTGCATTCATCTGATATCCTCTTCCTGCTTTTTGGGTTTCGATCGGTTCAAGCCCATATTTTCTGCAGATATCCACTGTGGCGTCGGTACTGCCACCATCAGCAACAATAATTTCGAAGTGTGAACGCCTGGGGTGATTCATCAACTGCTCCAGCAATAAACCAATGTGTTCTTCCTCGTTCAGAACCGGAATAACGATACTCAGATCTTTCATCTTCCTAACCGATCTTTTAACCGCAGCCAGTCTTCTTCACGGTCAACGTCACTGAGTTCGGGTAGCAGGTGATGATCCAGGTTCAGCTTTTCCAGCTCCTTCAGTGCTTCTTTCAGCACATTGCCGTGACTCCAGGCCTTACCCACTAAAAGGTCTCTGTTCGCCTTTTTTAAGCCAATCAGATAATATCCTCCATCGCTTGCCGGGCCAAATACGGCATCATGTTTTTTCAGCTGTTCACAGGCTTCCGTTAGTACCTCTTCGTTCAGACCGGGGCAATCGCTGCCAATGATAATTACCGGGGAATCTGCTTGTTCAGCAAAGGATTTTTCGAAGGCGTGATACATACGCTGACCCAGATCTGTTCCCTGCTGCCTTTTCAGGTCGAGATTAAATCTATCGAAAAATGGGTGTTCGGTGTTCTCTTCTGCAAGCCAGATTTCAGTCTTCAGACCGGATAACTGAGCGACCTGAATGGTATGCTCTAGCAAATGAATATAGATCTTCAGGGCCCTTTCTTCTCCAACACCACGGGCAAGACGTGTTTTGACTTTGCCCTGAACCGGAGTTTTTGCAAAAATGAGCAGCCTGCAATTCATAGTAGCCGAAAGGGCATGGTTTTACAAGATTCAGGCTACAGGCAGGTTGATCTGAGTTCCCTCTTTCACAAATTCCACACTGTCAAATACCTGCCCCCATTCACTTTTTACGTTTTTATCAAGGGTGAGCATGAACTCATCATCATGGTCCGGGTCATGATGGGTAAGAAAAAGACGTTTTACATTCGCTTCTTTGGCAAGTTTTACGACACGTTCCCAGGCTGAGTGTCCCCATCCTATGCGGTCGGCGTAAACCTCCTCTGAGTACTGGGAATCGTGAATCAGCACATCAGCATCTCTGAAAAATTCTCTGAACTCTGATATAACATCCTCAGCAAGAGGTGTATCTGCGTTAGGCAGTTCGTTATCAGGAGCAAAAACAATGACCAGTGAACCGATTCGAATTTTATACATGGCGGTATAAATGGTGTGATTGGCCCAGATAAATTCAATGGAGAATTTACCGAAATCCACCAATTTGCCTTCCTGAGTGTGACAATTAATGCTGGACTCCATCATATCCAGACTGATAGGGAAAAAGGTCTCGGCCAGATATTTGGTCAGCACCTTTTTACATCCACCCTGCAATTGCCTCGGCATGTGAATATTAAAAATGTTGCGCGGATCATAAAGCGGTTTAAAGAAGGGAAATCCCTGAATATGATCCCAATGAGGGTGTGTAATGAATAGGTGTCCTTTGAGTGAACCGTTACGGACGATGGAGTTTCCAAGATTTTGAATACCGGTTCCGCTGTCAAAAATCAGGAGTTCATCATGGTTCGGAATACTGATTTGAATACAGGACGTATTTCCCCCGAACAGCATATTTCTGGTATTGGCACAGGGAGTAGAACCGCGAACCCCCCAGAATTTTATGTTTACAAATGAATCCAAAACTAAGACATAAACAACCCGTTTGTAACCTGCAGATGAAGCCTTTCTTCACTGTAAATAGTTAAAAAATATCACAATAAATGATTCACTTAGCAATTAGCTAAATGAATCCTAATCTTCGGGCTCTTCCTGCAGTTCATCGATTTCGGCAAGCAGCTTATTCATTTTTGCCTGCTTCTTGGCCAGTTTCTCCTGGGCGGAATCAATTTTCTGCTGAATTTCCTCCCTCAGACCTTTCCCTTTCTTGGTTGGTTTGAAGTAGGTAATTGAATCATTGTATTGATTCACTTCATCCTGCAGTGATCCGACTTCTTTGCGAAGGTCATTCAGCTGTTTCTGCTTATCGATGATCTCTTTTCGGTTTTCCGGGCTTACCCCCTGTGCAGCCAGCTTTCTTTCCATTCCCCTGTCGCTTCCCCGACTTCGGTAACGCTCATAAAACAGGTCGCAGGCTTCGCGATACTGCTTCCAGATTTTATTTTTCTGTTTGATGGGCACAAAGCCTGCATCTTTAAACTGAGACTGCAGTTCTTTCACTTCATCAATCACCTTAGCAAGATCTTCATGATTGGCAAGCTCTCCGATTTTCTGAATGATGTCCCTTTTCTTGTTCAGGTTATCTTTCTGGTCGGAGCGAATATCCTTGAGGTGGTCACGTCTAGAGTCGTAGAAACCATCCATCGCGCCTTTGAACTGCTTCCAAATCTTACCTGATTTCTTGCGAGGCACCGGCCCAAGATCCTTCCACTCTTTCATCAGGTTCTGCATACTCTGATGGGCAGCATTCCAGTCGGTATGCTCCGCATCTCGAAGCTCTTCGGCTTTTTTGATGAGTACTAATTTCTTTTCGTAGTTCTCATTCTCCTCATCCCGGAGCTGATCGAGATTATCGCTTTTGATCTGATTAAAATCATCCGTTGCCTTTTTGAAGCGATCCCACAGTTCGTTTTCATCTTTCTGGGGAAGATTACCGGTCTTTTTCCATTGCTTATGGAGTTTATTCACCTTGCGGGCGGCTTCCGCAAGGTTATCCATATCTACAAGGGCTTCAGCTTCCGCAATAAGCTGTTTTTTTCGTGTGAGGTTTTTCTCTACTTCCTTCCGGTAATTTTCGTCAAACTTTAGTCGCTGCTGATTGAAGGCATCCTGTACATTATTGAAACGCTCCCAGGTTTCATCCGCCTTATCCATCGGAACACGGCCCACTTTCCGCCACTGTTTGATGTAATCTTCAAACTTATCGGCCAGTTCTTTATAGTCCGCATCTTTGTTGTCAAAATTGGTGACCAGCAATTCCATTTTATCAAGAATTACCAGCTTACCGATCAGATTTTCTTCTTCTTTCTGCAGCTTTTTAACGAGTCGGTCTACCTTATGCTCGTCAAACTCCGTCAGCAGTTTTTGAAATTTTTCTTCAATAGCTTCTGCCTGATCCTGAGGCACCTGCTTGATGCTGTCCCATTGCCCCTTCAGCTTGCCAACCTCTTTGGTTGCCGTCCAGTCTTTGTTCTCAATGATCTCGGCAAGCTGCTTGATGAGATCTTTTTTACGATCCAGGTTTTCTTCCCTCTTTTTCGACAGCTCATCATAATGCGCCTGCTTGCGATCGTTGAATTCAGATCGCAGCGTATCCAGTTCTTTGCGGATATCTCCGGCACCTTCTACATCCGGACCTTCATTCCACTGAAAGTAGATATTGTCAATTTCGAGGGAGATCTGCGGGAAGTCGGTACCATCCACCACTTCTTTGGCCCGATTCAGCAATTTCTGATAGAAACTAATGTCATCCTTTGAATCTTCATCGGATGCCCCATCCTCAACTGAGGTATCTTTTACATCATCTGTACTTTCTATATCTGAAGCAGCCTCATCCTGAGTACTTTCATCAGCCTGAGTTTCTGCTTTTGCCTCTTCTGCAGGAACCGATTCGGAGACAGGTTCACTATCGGCTTCTTTTTCTTGTGAAGCAGTCTCTTCAGTGGGATTTGTGGGATTGGCCTGATTAACCGAATCTTCCTGAACAGCTGTCACTTTAGGTTCAGCTGCTTCATCAGCTACATCTGAAGAAGTGCTCTCCTCCTTACTTGCTGATTCATCGGCATTTATTTCACTGACAGATTCAGCTGATGGCTTTTGAGGCTCAGCGGTATCGCTGCTTTCTGAAGCTTCTATGCTATTTGCTTGTGTGGACGGGCTGTTATCGGCAACCTCACTCAGATTTTTTTGTTCTTCTGAGTTGGTTTCTTGTTTCTTATCGCTGGACACGTTCAATTCCTTTCCAGTTTATTCACGTTCTGACGGCTCAGGCCTGCTTCAAGCGTGAAGATAAGGCATAAGGAATCAAATCAACAAATGAGCTATAAGGAATTGTTAATTCTTTAATCTTAGTAGCAAGGCGATCTGAGATCAGTCTCAGGCCTCAATGTCATGTATTTCCTTGAGGATGGCTTTGGCATTTGAGTCGTTTTGCTGAATCACCCGGTGTTGAAGATTGGTAATAATTTCAGGACGGGCTTTCTCAAATGCCTCCTCTTTGGCCTCTTTTGGTGAACCTGTTCGAATCAGGTCATAGATATCGTCTGCTCTAACAATGCTGTAAATTTTATCATCGTTAAAAGCATGGGAGCGCATTTCTTCATATTCAGCAAACAGCTCGGGAAATTCTTCACTGTCTTCAGCTCTTCGGATAATTTCCACATCTTCAGGGCCTTCAGCACTGAGGGAAGTTTTGCAGAGGTAATAAAACATTTGTTTGTAGATCATAGTCTGTTCAGTAGATGCTTAGCTAAGCACATTAGTTGTTGTATAAATTTTTAATAGCCTTGGGGATCATCATCCATTTTATCTGGCAGGTTCCGGCTTTAATTTCCTTCCAGCTGGCTGCGTAACTTTCCAGGCAAACCACTGCAGCGGTAGGCATCCTCACGGCAAGACGATCACCGGCTCCGCATAAAAGGCCTGTTGTATTTTCCATGAGCGGGTTATGGCCTACGAGCATGATGGTTTCGAGGTTATTGGAGGATGACTGTATAGCATTCAGGTAACTGCTGATGTCGCCATAGTACAAATCTTCATCCCATCGAATGGCATTTTCATCAATGGTGGTTTCCGCGGCGACACGCAGGATGGTTTCTTTAGCACGTTTTGCAGGTGAAGAATAAACCAGTTCAGGGGTATAACCCAGCACACGAATAAAGTTACCCATCATTGGGGCATCCGTTTTACCGCGACCGGCTAAAGGACGATCAAAATCTGACAGCTCCTCGTCCTCCCAGGACGATTTTGCGTGCCGCATGAGAAGAATCTGTTTCATTATGCAGGTAAATTCTGTTTTCCGGTCACTTGAAAGATGCTTCGTTTCGCAAAGATACTAAGCATCAGCCCCCTGCTCAACATAAACATAAGTAAAGCCAACCATAACGCCTCAAAACCTAAATACGGCTTTGTCACCACATACAAGGGGAAAAATACCAGGCATGTAGAAATAATCATGGAGTTTCTCATCGGCGCAGTCGCTGTTGCCCCGATATAAACTCCGTCCCAAATATAACAAACACTGCTGATAAGAGGTGCCAAAATAGTCCATGCGATGACTTCCTTGGCTCCTTCTATAACCGCCTGTTTGTCCGTAAAAATATGTAGCATTTGATCATGTAAAACAAGGTAGATTAATGAACCTGAAATACCCAGAACCATCCCCCATAACATGGTGCCTTTAACGGCCTCAAGGAGGCCCTTACGATCACCTGAGCCGCTGAATTTACCAACCAGACTTTCCGCTGCATAGGCAAATCCATCAATTCCATAGGAAGCTATAAACCAGAATTGCAGTAGTATGGTGTTAACCGCAAGTACTTCATCACCAAAGGAGGATGAAACGGCCGTGAAGAAAGTGAAGGTAAAGATCAGGCAGATGGTTCGAATGAAAATATCCCGGTTCACCTGAAAGAGCCTGAGAAAAGCTTCTTTTTGCAGCATGATGGATCTGCCAATACGGTTCAGGTAAAGTGAATACTCCTTTCGGAGAAGCATAAACCCGGCCAGAAGGGTTACATAAGATGAAATCAGGCTGCCCAGGGCGACACCATCTACATTCATGTTCAGTGCCAGCACAAAAATCAGATTCAGTGCAATATTCAGAATATTAAGCAGTATGGTAAGAAGCATCGGAATCCGGGCATTCTGCATCCCAAGAAACCAGCCATTCAGTCCATACAAGGCCAGTGTGGCCGGTGCTGAGTATATCCGGATTTTGTAATAGGATCTTGCAAATTCCTCAACTTCAGAACTGGACTCAATCAGATAAAAACTAAGTTCGAGAATACCGTGCTGCAGGCTTAGGATTAGCAGTCCGATTATAAGTCCAATAAGCTGAACCCGGTATAATGTTGCCGTTACTTCCTCTTTCTTATTAGCTCCGAAAGCCTGCGCTGTGAGTCCGGTAGTTCCCATCCTGAGAAATCCGAATCCCCAGAAAACAAAATTGAATATGGTGGCACCTATGGCAAGTGCTCCAAGATAGTAGACCTCTTCGAGGTGGCCTACAACAGCGGTGTCAACAACGCCCAGCAACGGTACCGATAAGTTGCTGATGATATTGGGGATGGCAAGCCGCAGGATTTGTCGGTTCAACGCCAGTCCCTGTATTCCAATGTGTTAGCCGGATCTAATAACATGCAGAAACTTACATTTTTAAAGCGCTAAATGATATATTCCAAAGGATGTAAAAAGGTTGCATCTATATAGGTGGGCAAGTATTTTCTTGCTCCTTCTCGAACAATCGAAAACGTAAACGTCAAACATATCTTTTGCTATGAATCAGGAAACCAGAAATAAAGTACTCAGTCTTGTTCTTGGGCTGGTCATTATTGCACTGAGCTACTACCTGTACGATTCGATTGTTACTCCTTATCAGGAAGTGCTGATCCGTGAAGAAAATACCGAACGACTCCGAACCCGGATGGTAGCTGTTAAGGATGCCATCATTTACTATCAGCAGAAAAAAGGCAAACTCCCGCCAGAAGAAGGTGGATTGGATTCGCTGGTAACCTTCCTCAAAAACGACTCACTGGCTATTGCCAACGGAGACAGCATGTTTAAACAACGTCCGCCGCTGAAATACAGCCCGGATTCACTGATTCTGTCACCACTTCCACCTTTTGAGAAATTCGAGTATGCGGTTAATGACACCATGCGTCCACCGCTTTATCTGCTCACAGATCCGAATTCGGATAATCGGATTGGCGACCTCGAACGAACCACTCTGCTGAACGCTCCAAGCTGGAATTAACGTGGCAACAGACGCTGCCAATCTTGGAGTCTGTTTCTACAACGATCGGCTTTACTATGCCATAAATGATCCGGCAGCTGATAATCGCCTTGAGCGCATCGGTGCTCTGTCATTTAACTTTGATCTTCATGGGGCAATACCGGATCCCGACTCCGGTCATCACGATAATTTGAAGTCGGCTTTTAATGAGCTGATCGGTAAATATTCCATCAATAGCGCCCGTATACTCACTGATGCCTTGGCTGAGTGTTGGTCCATTCTCCCCAAACTGGTCTATGATAACGCTGATGAACGTGAAGACCACATTGGAGTGCTGATGCAAGGCGTAGAAAGAGAAAATATTGAAGTGACCTGGCACAGCCTGAGTAATGCCGATTACCGATTGCTCTGTCTGAGAAGACGAAACATTGTGGAAGCTTATCAAAGCCTGAGTAATGAAATTCCGACTACAGAGTGCGTGAGCGACTTTGAGCTGGGAGATAAATGGGAAGGACTTCAGAAAAAAGGAGGATCTTACTTGCTGATCGGCTGTCTGAATCATGGCATCAGTATAACATCCTACCTGCTGGGTAAGCTCAGGGCCAGCACCTACATTACCTATGACGATGTGTATGACCTACCTTATCACTGGCTTCAGCGCAGTGCCCATCTGAGCTGGCTGAAAGGTATTCATGAAGATGTGTATGTCTATGGTCATCAGGCCTATTTTGTGGTCGAAGCATTACAGGGTTTCTGGGATAAATCATCACGGTTGCAGGAGATAAAAAACCTGGACATCATAGGAGTGGAAGCCGATGAGGAAACCTATGGATTTGAACTGGGATGCGCCTTTCCGGCTATTGTGATGGCCCTCGACAAATAACAAGTTTATGCGCATCATCACCGGTACATTAAAAGGCAGAAAGATCAACATCCCTAAAGGACTGGATGTACGTCCGACCGCCGACCGTACCAAAGAAAGTATGTTTAACATTATTGAGGTACGGAGGTACTTACGGGGAGCACGTATCCTGGATCTCTTTGCAGGATCGGGTAATCTCGGTTTTGAAGCTATTTCCAGAGGAGCTGACTCTGTTCTTTTTGTGGACCACTCATCCCAAAATATTCAGCTGATCGAGAAAAATGCGCGGCAGTTTAACGTGGAAAAACAGGTTCGATGCCGGGTAAGTGACATTCAGGATTTCCTGCAATCACCGGCAGCAGCTTATGATATCATTTTTTGTGACCCGCCTTATAAATATACCTGGATGCTGGAGATGATTGATACGATTTTGAGTCATCAATGGCTTAAAGACGATGGATGGTTCATCCTGGAACATGACAAAAGGCATCAGTTCGGCGATCACCCCCATTGTTTTTTCAGCAAAGCCTATGGGCGTACCACCGTTAGCATATTTCAGGCTCAACCTGTAGATTCGGAATCATGAACAGCATTGCACTTTATCCGGGCTCCTTTGATCCCATCACCTTTGGCCACCTCGACATATTGGAACGGGCTACCCACATGTTCTCAAAGGTGATTGTGACTGTGGCCGTAAATAATGAAAAATCAGCCATCTTTAAGGGAATTGAACGGGAAGAACTGATTCGTGCCTGCATCAAAGACAAAGAGTGGGCCGATAAAGTAGAAGTTGAGCGCTTCAAGGGACTGCTGGTGGATTTCGCCAAAAAAGTGAATGCCAGGACGCTGGTTCGCGGAGTGCGGCAGATTTCCGATTTTGAATATGAATTCCGGATGGCTCTCACCAATCGGCGGCTCGCACCCGAAATTGACACTATCTTTCTCATGCCCAATGAGCATTTTACCTTCATTTCTGCTTCTCTTGTAAAAGAAGTTGCCTATTGGGGAGGCGACCTTTCTTCTTTTGTACCGGAACTGGTTGCAGAAGCCCTCATGGAAAAATTCGATAAAAATAAATCTGATATAGATTAGCCTCTCAATTTTTTTCAGATTGATTATTTTAGGGATTCACTTCACCCTCAACGTGTGATTAAACCGAGGCAACTCATGATTTCAGAACGCGCAAAAAACGTTGCACCTTCCGCAACACTCAAGGTAACAGGCCGGGCAAAGGAACTTAAAAGAGAAGGAAAATCCATTATTTCGCTGAGTGCAGGCGAACCCGATTTCAAGACACCGAGATATATTTGCGATGCTGCCATTAAAGCCATTTATGATGGTTTTCACGGTTATACCATGAATACCGGAACCCCGGAGTTGCGCGAAGCCATCGTTGCCAAACTAAAAAGAGATAACGGCCTTGATTATGATCCCTCCCAGATCATCTGTTCTAACGGAGCCAAGCAGTCGGTTGGGTTTTCCTTACTTGCTCTGGTTGATAAAGGAGATGAAGTCATTATTCCTGCCCCCTATTGGGTTTCCTACCCTGAAATGACCAAACTGGCTGAAGGAGTGCCCGTGGTTATTCGTGCTGAGTTTGAGAACGACTACCGCATGACCGCCGAACAACTGGAACATGCGATCACGGAAAAGACCAAAGCCTTAATTCTCTGTTCCCCTTCTAACCCAACCGGTTCTACCTACACGCTTGATGAACTGAAACACATTGCCGATGTACTTCGCCAACATCCTCATGTTTATGTAATCTCTGATGAAATCTACGAATACATTGTATTTGAAGGTGATCATGTAAGCATACTGAATGCCGCTCCGGATCTCAAAGATCGGGTCATTCTGATTAATGGTTTTTCAAAAGGCTTTGCAATGACCGGCTGGCGGCTGGGCTATCTGGCCGCTGATGCTGAGTTTGTGAAGGCGGTATCCAAATTACAGAGTCAGGAAACCTCTGCGCCATCCAGTATATCACAAAAAGCAGGAGAAGCTGCCTATACCCACAATCTGGATGCTGTGTATGAAATGAGGGATGAGTTTAAGAAACGCCGCGATTATCTGGTTAAAGAACTGCGGGGCACACCGGGCATTGAATGCTTTACTCCACAGGGTGCTTTTTATGTTTTTCCGGATATTTCATCACACCTGGGCAAGTCAACCGCGGATGGTAAAAAGCTGGAAAACAGTACCGATTTCTGCCTCTATCTGCTGGATGAATACGGCCTTGCACTCGTACCCGGTGATGCATTTGGTGAACCAAACGGAATCAGAATAAGTTATGCTGCGTCGATGAAAGAGCTGGAAGAAGCAGTTAACCGGCTCCGAAAAGGAATTAACGCATTAACCTGATTATATTACTATGCCTGTTTACGAATATCAGCGAGAAGACGGAAGCGTTTTTGAAATGAACCAGCGTATGAGTGATGAGCCTTTGCAGGTATGTCCTACTACCGGACAGAAGGTAAAGCGCATTATTTCCGGTGGTTCCGGAGTGATCTACAAAGGTGACGGATGGTATGTTACCGATTACAAAAACTCCAAAGCACCGTCCACCGCAAAAACGGAAGCATCAAGTACCAATGCTGATACCAAAGCGGAAGGAAGCAAAGAAACAGCACCGGCTGCATCGGATAATGGAGTTGATTAGTTTTGGCGGAGCGCTCTGAAGCATATGATCAGGCCGCGGAGCAATTTGTAATGCTCTGGGGCGAAATGGCTTCTGCCTGGGGCATCAACAAAACCATGGCCCAGATTCATGCACTGCTTTATGCCGAGCCCGAACCCATCGATACAGACACCGTTATGGATCGACTGGATATCAGCCGGGGGAATGCCAACATGAACCTGCATCGTCTGCTGGAATGGGGCCTCATCGAAAAAGTAACACTACCCGGCAAGCGCAAAGATTATTACGTGGCTGAAACCGATGTATGGAATATTGTTTCCACCATCATCCGGGAAAGGCAACAGCAGGAAATTGCACCCATCCGAAAAAACCTGGACATCACCATTCAAACCCTAGAGAACGGGGAAATGGATGAACAGTCCGAAGCATTCAAACAGCGCATTCTGAATTACATTGAATTCCTGGAAATGTTCGAACGCTTCACAAATGCCTTACTGCCCTACATCAATAAAAAAAACCTGGGATTCCTTAAGCAACTGGTGAAGCTGGTTGAAATACGTGAGAATATCAAAGATCTGGCAAAGGGTGGCGGGGATAAAGAACAACAGGATGAACAAGCGTAAAAAAGGGTCTGAGGGTGAGGATCTGGCTGCCGCCTATCTGGAATCCAAAGGCTTCTTCATTGTGGACCGTAATTATTCTTTTGAGCGATCAGAGGTGGATATCGTAGCCTACGATGGTTCGGTAATTGTATTTATAGAAGTAAAGCTGAGGAGCAACCTGAAATTCGGGCATCCTGAAGAATCGGTGGATGAACAGAAAATCGCACACATTCAGAAGGCCGCAGAAGCCTGGATTTATGAACGCCGGATGGATGGATACCCTGTGCGTTTTGATGTAGTTTCCATCATGCAAAAAAACAACGAAGCTCCTGATATCCGCCACCTGAAAGATGCATTCCGATGACTAAAAAAACGGGTCAGAAGGCAAGTCGCAGCTTTTTGGATTATGTAAGGAGCATCAGTTCCTTTATCACCTTTCTGCTCATATTCATCGCCGGATCGGTGATCGTATTCATTCTCACACTACTAACCTGGGGGGCAGCCACAAACTGGATCATTGCTAAGCTGGGCCCGGTGCTGGCAAAACCGGTTCTATTTCTGGCAGGCATCCGGCTTAAGGTGGTCAATCATGGCTTTTACTTTGACCAACCGGTGATTTACATCATCAACCACAGTTCTACCCTTGACCTGTTTACCATGATTGCACTGGGTGTACCCCGTATTCGTTTTGTGGCAAAATGGGAACTTCAGTATTTCCCCTTCTTTTTTGTAATCGGACGCTTAACCGGACAGGTTTTTATTAAGCGAAAGGATAGAAGTCATTCGGTTTCAACCATCCAAAAAGCCTATCAGCGTATTAAAGATAAAGGACTCTCCCTGATGATTGCACCCGAAGGATCTCGAAAGCATGAAGGCGTGATCGGTCCTTTTAAGAAAGGCGCATTCCGGGCAGCTATTGATCTGGATTATCCCATAGTACCCATTTATTTTGATGGTTCTTATCGCCTCAGTCAGAGAGGATCCAATATCACCAAACCAGGTACCGTTACCGCACACATCCACAAACCTGTTGATACCTCAGACTGGTCGACGGAAACCATTCAGGATCATATTAGTGAGCTTCGACAAATGTATCTGGAATGGGCCGGAGTAGAAGAAGAGACTTCTATTTCGGAGTGAGATAGAAAAGCCCGAAATACTCCTGCTCATCGGTCCAGACTTTTTCGATCCTGAACCAGGGCTCTACTAGTTTGCCGAAGCTTTCTCTAGAGTATTTGTGGGAATTTTCGGTATGGATACTCTCCCCTTTTTTGAAATGAATTTCTTCACCGTTGATATGTACGGTTTGATCCTGCATACTCAGCAGATGCATTTCGATGCGGCTTTTCTCCTCATTATAGATGGCTTCGTGCTCAAACTGACTCAAGTCAAAATCAGCATCCAGCTCCTCATTAATATGCTTGAGTATATTTTTATTGAATCGCGCTGTGATTCCTTCACGGTCATTATAAGCCGCTTTCAGTACTTCCCGGTCTTTGATCAGGTCCACACCCAGGAAAAAAGC